>NZ_JBVKAI010000053.1:0-1044 GCF_055639495.1 Streptomyces sp. NPDC039424 | reverse complement strand
CAGCCTCGCCGAACAGCGCGGCCCCCACGGCCAACCCCACGGCATCACCGGCGCCATCGAATACTCCAGCGACCTCTACGACGCCCCCACCGTCCGCGTCCTGTTCGACCGCTGGGTACGCCTGTTGGAGGCCGCGACGTCGGATCCCGACCGGCCCCTCAGCCAGCTCGACATCCTCTCCACCGAGGAACACCAGCGGACCGTCGTCGACTTCAACGACACCGCCCTGCCACTGCCGGACGCCTCACTCGCCGAACTCTTCACCCAGCAAGCCACGAAGACACCGGACGCCCCCGCCGTCGTCACGGACGAGACGACCCTCACGTATGCGCAACTCGACGCCCGAGCCAACCACCTCGCCCACCAACTGATCGCCCGCGGCATCCGCCCCGGCGACGCCGTCGCCGTCCTCCTCCAGCGATCCGCACACTCCGTCATCGCCGTACTCGCGCTGATGAAGGCCGGCGCCGTCCACATCCCCCTCGACACCCGCTACCCCGCCGAACGCATCCGCCTCGTCCTCACCGAGACCGACGCCTCGCTCATCCTGGTCGACGAGGAATCCCAGAGTGAACTCGCCGCCTGCGAGGTGGACTTGCTCGTCATCGAGCATGCCGGGTCGGACAACGGGTGCGATGAGGCACCCCGCGTGGCCGTTGATCCCGAGGACGCGGCGTACGTGATGTACACCTCCGGATCCACCGGCACCCCCAAGGGCGTGATCGTCACCCACCGCAACGTCACCGCACTCGCCCTCGACCCCCGCTTCGACCCACAAGCACACCGGCGCGTGCTCCTCCACTCCCCCGCCGCCTTCGACGCCTCCACCTACGAACTATGGGTCCCCCTCCTCAACGGCGGAACCGTGGTCGTCGCACCCTCCGGCGACCTCGACCTGCACACCCTCCAGCGAGTGATCGTCGATCAACGCATCACCGCACTGTGGCTCACCAGCTCCCTCTTCAACGTCGTCGCCGAACACGCACCCCAAAGCCTCACCCACGTCCACCAGATATGGACCGGCGGCGAAGCCGTCTCCGCCGC
>NZ_JBVKAI010000052.1:0-1258 GCF_055639495.1 Streptomyces sp. NPDC039424 | reverse complement strand
GGCGTACTCCTTGAGCTGGATGCCCTTGATGACGCGGGTGTCCCAGAACGGCGGGGCGGGCACGGGGTTGTCGACGGCCACGTCGGAGCGCACATGCCCCTCCTCCGGCCGTTCCTCCACCTCCACCGGGGCCGCCGCCCGCACCCGGCGCTGCCTCAGCTCCGGCAGCTTCGCCCCCGGAACCCCCCGCTTCACCCCGATCAACGCGTCCATCAGGTGCAGGCCCTCGAACGCGTCCCGGGCGTAGCGGACTTCGCCCTGGTAGAGCCCGTGGAGGTCCTGCTCGACGTAGGCGCGGGTGAGGGCGGCGCCGCCGAGGATGACCGGGTAGGTGGCGGCCAGGCCACGCTGGTTGAGCTCCTCCAGGTTCTCCTTCATGATCACCGTGGACTTCACCAGCAGCCCCGACATACCGATCACATCGGCCCGGTGCTCCTGCGCCGCCTCCAAAATCGCCGAGACCGGCTGCTTGATCCCCAGATTGACCACGTTGTAGCCGTTGTTGGACAAGATGATGTCCACCAGGTTCTTACCGATGTCATGCACGTCCCCGCGCACCGTGGCCAGCACGATCGTGCCCTTGCCCTCGGCATCCGACTTCTCCATGTGCGGCTCCAGATGAGCCACCGCCGCCTTCATCACCTCGGCGGACTGCAACACGAACGGCAACTGCATCTGACCGGAACCGAACAGCTCCCCGACCACCTTCATACCGTCCAGCAACGTCTCATTGACGATGTCCAGAGCAGGCCGCGCCTCGAGCGCCGCGTCCAGGTCGGCCTCCAGGCCGTTGCGCTCACCGTCGATGATCCGCCGCTTCAGCCGCTCCTCCAGCGGCAGCGCCGCCAGCTCCTCCGCCTTCCCCGCCTTCAACGACTTCGCGGTGGCGCCCTCGAACAGCTGCATCAGCTTCTGCAGCGGGTCATAACCCTCGCTGCGGCGGTCGTAGATGAGGTCCAGGGCCGTGGTCACCTGCTCCTCGTCGAAGCGGGCGATCGGCAGGATCTTCGACGCGTGCACGATCGCCGAATCCAGCCCCGCCTTCACACACTCGTCCAAGAAGACCGAGTTCAGCAGGATCCGCGCGGCCGGGTTCAGGCCGAAGGAGATGTTCGACAGGCCCAGAGTCGTCTGCACGGCCGGGTGGCGGCGCTTCAGCTCCCGGATCGCCTCGATCGTCGCGATGCCGTCCTTGCGGGACTCCTCCTGACCGGTACAGATGGTGAACGTCAGGGTGTCGATGAGGATGTCCGCCTCA
>NZ_JBVKAI010000051.1:0-1333 GCF_055639495.1 Streptomyces sp. NPDC039424 | reverse complement strand
CGGGGCATGACGGGGAAGTGGAAGGCCATGTGGCACTCGTCGCCGCCGCTGCCGTAGTCGCCGAAGTAGTCGACCACGTCCTCCGGCCACTGGTTCGCCTCCGCCAGCAGCACCTTGTCGGGATACTGGTCGTCGATCTCCTTGCGCACCCGCCTGAGGAACTCGTGGGTCGCGGGCAGGTTCTCGCAGTTGGTGCCCTCCTGCTGGTACAGGTACGGCACCGCGTCCAGCCGGAACCCGTCGATGCCCAGGTCCAGCCAGAACTTCAGCGCGGAGATCATCTCCTCCTGCACGGCCGGGTTCTCGTAGTTGAGGTCCGGCTGGTGGGAGAAGAAGCGGTGCCAGTAGTACTGCTTGCGGACCGGGTCATAGGTCCAGTTGGAGACCTCGGTGTCGACGAAGATGATCCGCGCGTCCTGGTACTGCTTGTCGTCGTCGGCCCAGACGTAGTAGTCGCCGTAGGGGCCGTCGGGGTCCCTTCTGGACTCCTGGAACCACGGGTGCTGGTCGCTGGTGTGGTTCATGACGAAGTCGATGATCACGCGCATGCCGCGCTGGTGGGCGGCGTCGACGAACTCCACGAAGTCGGCGAGGTCACCGAACTCGGGCAGCACCGCGGTGTAGTCGGAGACGTCGTAACCGCCGTCCCTGAGCGGTGACTTGAAGAAGGGCGGCAGCCACAGGCAGTCGACACCGAGCCATTGCAGGTAGTCGAGTTTGGCGGTGATGCCCTTGAGGTCGCCGATGCCGTCGCCGTTGCTGTCCTGGAAGGAGCGGACGAGGACCTCGTAGAAGACGGCGCGCTTGAACCAGTCCGGGTGGCGGTCCTTGGCGGGTGTGTCTTCGAAGGTGTCCGGAACAGGCTCGTTGACGATCATGTTGTGGGTGACCCTCCGGTCTGCGGGGTGGACGGTCGCAGGACGGTGAGGATGTGCGCGGGCCTGTGGCCCGGTTCGAGTCGCACATAGTTGGCCCTGCCCCAGTGATAGGTCTCGCCGGTGAGCTCGTCGCGCACCGGCACCGACTCGTGCCAGTCCAGGCCGAGTTGCGGCATGTCCAACGAGACCGTCGCCTCCTGGGTGTGGTGGGGGTCGAGGTTGACGACGACCAGAACCGTGTTCGATCCGCTCCGCTTGCTGTACGCGATCACCTCTTCCTTGTCGGCGTGGTGGAAGTGGAGGTCGCGCAGCTGCCGCAGGGCCGGGTTGTCGCGCCGGACGGTGTTGAGCCGGGTGATCAGGGGGGCGATGCTGCGGCCCTCGCGTTCGGCGGCGGCCCAGTCGCGGGGTTTGAGCTGGTACTTCTCGGAGTCGAGGTACTCCTCGCCGCCCGC
>NZ_JBVKAI010000050.1:0-1660 GCF_055639495.1 Streptomyces sp. NPDC039424 | reverse complement strand
CCGGACGTGATCTTCCTGGCGGAGGCGTTCACCCGGCCGGCGATGATGCACACCCTCGCCCAGATCGGCTTCCAGCAGTCGTACACGTACTTCACTTGGCGCAACACCAAGCAGGAACTCACCGAGTACCTCACGGAGCTCAGCGGGGAGGCGGCGGCCTACATGCGGCCGAACTTCTTCGCCAACACCCCCGACATCCTGCACGCCTACCTCCAGCACGGCGGACGCCCCGCTTTCGAGATCCGCGCGGTGCTCGCCGCGACCCTCTCCCCCACCTGGGGCATCTACAGCGGATACGAACTGTGCGAGAACACCCCCCAGCGGGCGGGCGGCGAGGAGTACCTCGACTCCGAGAAGTACCAGCTCAAACCCCGCGACTGGGCCGCCGCCGAACGCGAGGGCCGCAGCATCGCCCCCCTCATCTCCACCCTCAACGCCATCCGGCGCAGGCACCCCGCCCTGCGGCGCCTGCGCAACCTCCACTTCCACCCGACCGACAACGACGCCGTGATCGCCTACAGCAAGCGCGCCGGCTCGGACACGGTCGTGGTGGTCGTCAACCTCGACCCTCACCACGTCCAGGAGGCGACGGTCTCGTTGGACATGCCGCGACTGGGCCTGGACCCGCAGGCGACCGTGTCCGTGCACGACGAACTGACGGGTGAGACCTACCACTGGGGCCGGACCAGCTATGTGCGTCTCGATCCCGGCCGGGCTCCGGCACATGTGCTCCATGTCCGGCCATCGTCCGTCCCGCCCCGGATCGGAGGGCCCCGAGCGTCATGACTGTCAACGACCCCGTCCCGGACACCTTCGAGGACACACCCGCCAAGGACCGGGACCCGGACTGGTTCAAGCGCGCCGTCTTCTACGAGGTCCTCGTCCGCTCCTTCCAGGACAGCGACGGCGACGGCATCGGCGACCTCAAGGGCCTCACCGCCAAACTCGACTACCTCCAGTGGCTCGGTGTCGACTGCCTGTGGCTGCCGCCCTTCTTCAAGTCACCGCTCAGGGACGGCGGTTACGACGTAGCCGACTACACCGCCGTGCTGCCCGACTTCGGTGACCTCGCCGACTTCGTGGAGTTCGTCGACGCCGCCCACCAGCGCGGCATGCGCGTGATCATCGACTTCGTCATGAACCACACCAGCGACCAGCACCCGTGGTTCCAGGAGTCGCGCAAGAACCCCGACGGGCCGTACGGGGATTTCTACATGTGGGCCGACGACGACAAGCAGTACCCGGACGCCCGGATCATCTTCGTCGACACCGAGACCTCCAACTGGACCCATGACCCGGTGCGCGGCCAGTACTACTTCCACCGCTTCTTCTCCCACCAGCCGGACCTCAACTACGAGAACCCCGCCGTGCAGGAGGAGATCCTGGCCGCCCTCCGCTTCTGGCTGGACCTGGGCATCGACGGATTCCGGCTGGACGCGGTGCCCTACCTCTACGCGGCCGAGGAGACGAACTGCGAGAACCTGCCCGCGACCCACGAGTTCCTCAGACGGGTGCGCCGCGAGATCGACGCGATGTACCCGGACACCGTGTTGCTGGCGGAGGCCAACCAGTGGCCGGAGGACGTGGTCGACTACTTCGGCGACTACGGCAGCGGCGGCGACGAGTGCCACATGGCCTTCCACTTCCCCGTCATGCCCCG
>NZ_JBVKAI010000049.1:0-1980 GCF_055639495.1 Streptomyces sp. NPDC039424 | reverse complement strand
TGAGCCTTTTCCATCTCGATCAGGTGGCGAGTTCGAGTGCGACGACGGCACGGACGACGGCGGTGATCCGGGTGGTGCTGCAGCGGAGTTTCCTCAGGAGGCGCCAGCATTTGAGGGTGGCCATGGCGCGTTCGCCGAGACTGCGGATTTTGGCGTGATCGCGGTTGTGACGACGACGCCAGCCGCGCGAGTTCTTGCCCCGGAGCGGGACGCGGACAGCAGGGCCTGCGCCCTGATACGCCTTGTCAGCCCAGCACTTGACGTCATCAACGGCGAGAGCGGCGGGAATGCCGTGGGTCCGGGCCGCGGTCAGATCGTGCACGGCTCGCTCCGGGTAGCACGTCCGAGGCCCAGATCAGACGGCCGGCTGGATCCGTGAGGACCTGCACGTTCATCCCGTGGTGCTTATTCTTCCCCGAGTAGTACGGCCTGTCGGCGGCGATGCGGTCGATTGGCAGCAATGTGCCGTCGAGGATCACGTACGCCTTCTTCCGCACCGTCGTCATGGCCTGTTCCAGCGTGGGCGCGAGAGCGGCCAGGAGGTCGACGGCCTCGCGTATGTACCGGTGGACCGTCGCGATCCCGACGCGGAAACCTGCTGCGAGGCGGGCGTAGGTGTCGCCGCAGCGCGGGTGGGCCAGGACGAGCACGGCCTGCCGACCACAGGTCAGGCGCCGCCACCGGGAACCGATCCGACGACGGTGGCCTGCGAGGAGACCGGATAGGTGCTTCAGAGTGCGGCTGGACAGATCGCTACCGGATGGGTAGACAAGCACGCGTAAGCTCCTGGCAGACTGGTGATCTTGGTCGAAAACCCATCTACCAGGGGCTTCACCCTGTTGTCAGCCCAACGGCTTACTGCTGATGCAGGTTGAAGAGGCTCAATGTCAGTGCCGTGCTGTTCACTTGGCCGCGTGGACGCCTCCGCTCTGCACGCCCGTCTGAACGACGCCTGGCGCGCGCCCGAATTGCACTGCCCGCTGCCCACTCATGGGGCAGGGCATGTCTGTGTGTCCAGTGACGCGGAGGATCTGGCCGAGCTGGAACGCGTCGCTGCGGACGTGATTGGCGGGGCGAGTCTGCCCGTACGTGCGTGGGTCGTGGGGGGTACGGCGGCAGGGGCGCCCGACGGTCCGCCGGTGGGCGGGGAGGGTGGTCTTCCCATCGGCGGGGAGGGCGGGCTGCTGGAGTTGCGCGGGTGGGTGCTGGCCGGGCACTGGTTCGGATACGGCGTGACGGCCACCCCCGATGGCCCGCGCCGCGCCGTGATCCTTGCCCGGCGCGTGTTCACCCGCCCGCCCGGTGTCGGGTGGGTGGCGTTGCTGCGGGAGGCCACCGGGTGGACGGAGCCCGATCGGTGCGGCGTCGACTGGGCCGCGACGGAGGCAGCGCTGTGCACCGCGCTGCCCGGTGACTACAAGGACATCGTCGACGCCTTCGGCGCGGGCAGTTTCGACGAGTACCTGGACCTGCTGGTGCCGGGTGCGCTGGGCACGGATTTGGTCTCCTGGGGCCAGGGCATGGCACGGTACGCCGACCTGTACCGGCCATACCCGGTCCACCCCGCGCCTGGCGGCGTGCTCATATGGGGGACCTCCGAGCAGGAGCTGACCTTCCACTGGCTGACCGGACCGGCCGATCCCGACGACTGGCCGGTTCTGGTGCAGTACCTGGACGGTGAGTGGCAGCGCTTCGACTGCGGAACCGGCGAATTCGTGCTGCGACTGCTCACCGACCGCACCTCGCCGTTCGCGTTCCCGCCCTCCGCCGGGCCGTTCCCCCACTGGTTCGCTTCATGGGAGCTGCCGGAGCGCTGAGCCCTTTCTAACCCGGATGTCAGCGCCGCTGACCATGCTCGGCGAAGTGTCTGGGCCGCCGGGACCGACTGCGGATCTGCTGGTCATGACCTCGCTACAGATCGGTGCGTGCAGTCGTCAGCAGGCCGAGGAGCAGCACAGGTATGAGGTTGGAAAAGGCTCA
>NZ_JBVKAI010000048.1:0-3477 GCF_055639495.1 Streptomyces sp. NPDC039424 | reverse complement strand
CCGACATCGCCCAAGCAGCCGTCACCGTCCACCAGGACCAACCCGGCAACACCCGACTCATCGCCTACGTCGTCGCCGACACCACCACACCGGCGGAGGACCTGCGTGAGTTCGCGCGCCGGCGGCTGCCGGACTACATGCTGCCGTCCGAGTTCGTCCAGCTCGACCGCTTGCCGTTGACGGCCAACGGCAAGCTCGACCGGACCGCGCTGCCCGCCCCCGGCGCCGCTCTTGCGGCGCGAGTACCGAGCCGTGGGCCGCGCACCGCGCGCGAGCGGCTGCTCGGTGAGCTGTTCGCGCAGGCGCTCGGGGTGGACCGGGTGGGGCCCGAGGACGACTTCTTCGCGCTGGGCGGGGACAGCATCGTCTCGATCCGACTGGTCAGCCTGGCGCGGGCGGCGGGGGTCGGATTCGCGGTCCGGGACGTCTTCGAGCAGCGGACGGTGGCCCGGCTGGCCGAGGTCTCCGAGGAACTGGAGCTGTCGGCCCCCAAGGACGACGGATCGGGCATCGGGGTGGTGGAACCCACTCCGATCATGCGGTGGTTCGACGCGCGCGGTGGTGAGGTGGACGGGTTCTACCAGGCCATGTTGCTGGAGGTGCCCGCCGATCTCGGTGAGGACCGCCTCACCGCGGCCGTCCAGGCGCTCGTGGACCACCATGACGCGCTGCGGCTGGTCCGGACGCCTGCGGGCGTCGGGGGCGGGTCGGCTTCGCTGGAGGTTCTGCCGGTGGGCAGTGTGTCGGCCGCGGAGCTGGTGCACCGGGTCGACCTCGGTGGCGGCGGCGTCGACGGGGCGCTGGTCCACGAGCAGGTGGAGGCGGCGGCGGGCCGTCTGTCGGCGGAGCGGGGGCTGTTGCTCCAGGTGGTCTGGTTCGACGCCGGACGGGCTCGCCGTGGCAGGCTGCTGTTTCTCGTCAACCATCTCGTCGTGGACGGGGTGTCCTGGCGGATCCTGCTTCCGGACCTGGTCGCCGCCTGTGAGGCGGTCGCACTCGACCGCGCGCCCCGGCTGGATCCGGTCGGCACCTCACTGCGCCGCTGGTCGCGGCTGCTGGCGGCGGAGGCCTGTCGGCCGGTGCGTGCCGCGGAGGTGACACTCTGGGCCGATCTGCTCGGCGCGGCCGACCCTCCGCTGACCGCCGGCCGGCTGGATCCCGTACGGGACACCGTCGGGCAGGCCCGCGAGTTCACGCTCTCCCTCCCGCCCGAGGTAACCGGCCCGCTCCTGACCACCGTGCCCGCGGCCTTCCACGCCGGGGTGAACGACGTCCTGCTGACCGCCCTCGCCCTGGCGGTCGCCCAGTGGCGTCGCGACCATGCGCGCGGGCGGCACACGGCGCTGCTGGTCGACGTGGAGGGCCACGGGCGTGAGGAGATCGTCGAGGGTACGGAGCTGTCGCGCACCGTGGGCTGGTTCACCTCGCTGTACCCCGTCCGTATCGATCCGGGTCCACTCGTGTGGGAGGAGGTCGTCTCCGGCGGGCCGGCGCTCGGACCGGCGCTGAAGCGGGTCAAGGAGCAGTTGCGGTCGCTGCCGGACCAGGGGCTGGGCTTCGGGCTGCTGCGGCACCTGAATCCCGAGACCGGGCGGGAGCTGGCGGGGCTCGCCGTGCCCCAGGTCGGGTTCAACTACCTCGGCCGGTTCCCGTCCGCGGGCAGCCCGGTGATCCCCGGCAACGCGGCCTGGACCGTGGCGCCGGAGGGGGGTCTGCTGAGCGGCGCCGATCCGGCCACCGCACTGGCGCATGGAGTGGAGGTCAACTCCATGGTCCGCGACGCCCCTGACGGGCCGTGGCTGGAGGCCGTCTGGACGTGGGCGCCGGACCTGTGGGCCGAGCGGCACGTCCGGCTCCTCGGCGATCAGTGGTTCCGGGCGATCCGCGGCCTGGTCCGGCACGGCGACCGGTCGGGCGCCGGTGGTCACACGCCCTCCGATTTTCCCCTCACCGAACTCAGCCAGCACGACATCGAGCAGCTCGAAGCCGCGTGGAGGATTCAGAAATGACGTCGTCGGGCCTGGAAGACATCCTGCCCCTTTCCCCGATGCAGGAGGGACTGCTGTTCCACTCCCGCTACGAGCCGGACGGCGCGGACGTCTACGCGGTGCAGCACGTCTTCGACATCCAGGGCACCCTGGACGGGGCGCGCCTACGGGCCGCGGTCCGCGCCCTCGTCCAACGGCATCCGAACCTGCGCGCCGGTTTCCGTCAGGTGGACTCGGGACAGACCGTGCAACTGATCCACCGGCAGTTCGAGGTGCCCTGGGAGGACTTCGACCTCTCGGCGCTGCCCGGCGCGGAGGCGGAGGCGGAGCTGGCCCGGCTGGCCGCCAAGGAGCACGGCCGCCGGTTCGATCTGGCCGAGCCGCCGCTGCTGCGCTTCTCCCTGGTGCGGCTGGCCGGGGAGCACCACCGGCTGATCATGACGACCCATCACATCCTCCTCGACGGCTGGTCGACCCCCATCCTGGTCCGCGAGCTGATCACTCTGTACGGCAGCCACGGTGACACCGCCGTGCTTCCTCGGGTGACCCCCTACCGGCAGTACCTCGGCTGGCTGGCGCAACAGGACCGGCCGGCGGCGGAGGCCGCCTGGCGCGAGGCTCTCGCCGGACTGGAGCAGCCGGCCCTGCTCACACCGGTGGATCCGACGCGCCCGGCGCTGCTGCCGGAGCGGATCACGGTCGAACTGGACGAGGACCGCACGGCGGCACTCGCCGACTGGGCGCGTCGGCAGGGCGTCACCCTGAACACCGTGCTGCAGGCCGCCTGGGCTCTGGTGCTGAGCCGGCGCACGGGACAGGACGACGTGGTGTTCGGGGCCGTCGTGGCGGGACGCGACCCGCAGCTGCCGGGCGTCGAGGCGATGGTGGGCCTGCTCATCAACATGGTGCCCGTCCGGGTCACGCTGGACCCGGCGCAGTCGCTGCTGTCGGCCGTCGTGGGGCTGCAGGACGAGCAGTCGCGGCTGACCGCGCATCACCATCTGGGCCTGGCCCGTATCCAGCAACTGGCCGGGCTCGGGGACCTCTTCGACACCTGCCTGGTGTTCGAGAACTATCCCTGGGACGACCCCGCCGAGCTGCCGGAGAGCGGGCTGCGGATCGCCCCGGACCTCGGCCGCGGGCGGGACGCGACGCACTATCCGCTGACCCTGATCGCCGCCCCTGGGCGCCGCCTCTACCTGCGCCTGGACTACCGCGACGATCTCTTCGACCGGGCCACGGCCGCCGCGTTCCTCGACCGGCTGATCCGGGTCCTCGACCTGGTAGTCACCGACGCCGAACGGCCGATCGCCCGGATCGACCTGCTCACCGACGAGGAGCGGCGGGACCTGCTCTCCGCCCGCAATGACACACACGCGGCGACCGGCGGGACGACCCTGCCGGGGTTGTTCGAGGCGCGGGCCGACGAGACGCCCGACACGGTCGCCGTGGTCAGCGGCGACACCACCCTCACATACCGGGAACTCAA
>NZ_JBVKAI010000047.1:1955-3704 GCF_055639495.1 Streptomyces sp. NPDC039424 | reverse complement strand
CCTACACCCTTACCCCGGGACAACCACCGCCCGGGATGGACTACCTTCCTGCGTCACCCCATCACTCACCTACTAACCGCTTGGTTCGGCGGCTCCACCACTTTCCTTTCCCCGAAGGGTCCGGAACGGCTTCACGGCCTTAGCATCACGATGCTCGATGTTTGACGCTTCACAGCGGGTACCGGAATATCAACCGGTTATCCATCGACTACGCCTGTCGGCCTCGCCTTAGGTCCCGACTTACCCTGGGCAGATCAGCTTGACCCAGGAACCCTTAGTCAATCGGCGCAAACGTTTCTCACGTTTGTATCGCTACTCATGCCTGCATTCTCACTCGTCAACCGTCCACAACTACCTTCCGGTGCTGCTTCACCCGGCAGACGACGCTCCCCTACCCATCCGTACAGGCGTTGGCCCTATATGTACGAATGACACGACTTCGGCGGTACGCTTGAGCCCCGCTACATTGTCGGCGCGGAATCACTAGACCAGTGAGCTATTACGCACTCTTTCAAGGGTGGCTGCTTCTAAGCCAACCTCCTGGTTGTCTGTGCGACTCCACATCCTTTCCCACTTAGCGTACGCTTAGGGGCCTTAGTCGATGCTCTGGGCTGTTTCCCTCTCGACCATGGAGCTTATCCCCCACAGTCTCACTGCCGCGCTCTCACTTACCGGCATTCGGAGTTTGGCTAAGGTCAGTAACCCGGTAGGGCCCATCGCCTATCCAGTGCTCTACCTCCGGCAAGAAACACACGACGCTGCACCTAAATGCATTTCGGGGAGAACCAGCTATCACGGAGTTTGATTGGCCTTTCACCCCTAACCACAGGTCATCCCCCAGGTTTTCAACCCTGGTGGGTTCGGTCCTCCACGAAGTCTTACCTCCGCTTCAACCTGCCCATGGCTAGATCACTCCGCTTCGGGTCTTGAGCGTGCTACTGAAACGCCCTATTCGGACTCGCTTTCGCTACGGCTTCCCCACCCGGGTTAACCTCGCAACACACCGCAAACTCGCAGGCTCATTCTTCAAAAGGCACGCAGTCACGAGAATGGAGCAAGCTCCATTCCGACGCTCCCACGGCTTGTAGGCACACGGTTTCAGGTACTATTTCACTCCGCTCCCGCGGTACTTTTCACCATTCCCTCACGGTACTATCCGCTATCGGTCACCAGGGAATATTTAGGCTTAGCGGGTGGTCCCGCCAGATTCACACGGGATTTCTCGGGCCCCGTGCTACTTGGGTGTCTCTCAAACGAGCCGCTGATGTTTCGACTACGGGGGTCTTACCCTCTACGCCGGACCTTTCGCATGTCCTTCGCCTACATCAACGGTTTCTGACTCGTCCCACGGCCGGCAGACCGTAGAAGAGAGATCCCACAACCCCGCATACGCAACCCCTGCCGGGTCTCACACGTATACGGTTTGGCCTCATCCGGTTTCGCTCGCCACTACTCCCGGAATCACGGTTGTTTTCTCTTCCTGCGGGTACTGAGATGTTTCACTTCCCCGCGTTCCCTCCACACTGCCTATGTGTTCAGCAGCGGGTGACAGCCCATGACGACTGCCGGGTTTCCCCATTCGGAAACCCCCGGATCAAAGCCTGGTTGACGACTCCCCGGGGACTATCGTGGCCTCCCACGTCCTTCATCGGTTCCTGGTGCCAAGGCATCCACCGTGCGCCCTTAAAAACTTGGCCACAGATGCTCGCGTCCACTGTGCAGTTCTCAAACAACGACCAGCCACCCGTC
>NZ_JBVKAI010000046.1:0-3924 GCF_055639495.1 Streptomyces sp. NPDC039424 | reverse complement strand
GACGTCCCCTTCGAATACCTCGTCGAACACCTCAACCCCACCCGCACCCTCGCCCACCACCCCCTCTTCCAAATCATGCTCGCCCTCCAAAACGCCCCCGAAGCAACCTTCCAACTCCCCGGCCTCCACATCGACATCACCCCCGGACACACCCACACCGCCAAATTCGACCTCTTCATCAGCCTCGCCGAACAGCGCGGCCCCCACGGCCAACCCCACGGCATCACCGGCGCCATCGAATACTCCAGCGACCTCTACGACGCCCCCACCGTCCAAACCCTCTTCGACCGCTGGGTACGCCTGCTCGACGCCGCCACCACCCATCCCGACCAGCCCCTCGACCACATCGACCTGCTCACCCCCGAGGAACACCAGCGGGTGCTCGACACCTGGCTGGACACCGAGGCCGAGGTAGGCGACGAACTGCTGCCGGTCCGCTTCGCCGAGCAGGCGCGGGCCACGCCGGACGCCGTGGCACTGATCGCCGGGGACACGACCCTGACGTACGCGGAACTGAACAGCCGCGCCAACCGGCTGGCTCACGCCCTGCTGCGCCGGGGCGCCGGGCCGGACCGGGTGGTCGCCCTCGCCCTGCCGCGCTCGGCCGACCTGGTGGTCGCGCTGCTGGCGGTACTGAAGGCGGGCGCCGCGTACCTGCCGCTCGACCCGGACCACCCGGCCGGCCGCATCGAGTACGTGCTGGAGGACGCCGGGCCCGCCCTGCTGCTCACCACCATGGCGACGGACCCCCGGATTCCGGACGGCGGCTCGTCGCGGCGGCTGGTGCTGGACTCCACGGACGTACAGGCGCTGCTGGCCGACTGCCCCGACACCGACCCGGACGACGCCGACCGTGCCGCGCCGCTGCGGGCCGCCGATGCCGCGTACGTGATCTACACGTCAGGATCGACGGGCCGCCCCAAGGGCGTCGTCGTGCCGCACGCGGCGCTGCTCAACTTCCTGGAGGCCATGCGGCAGAAGGTCCCGCTCAGGGCGGAGGAGCGGCTGCTCGCGGTCACCACGGTGGCCTTCGACATCGCCGCGTTGGAGCTGTACCACCCGCTGCTCTCGGGCGCCGCGGTCGTCCTGGCGCCCAAGGAGGCCGTCCCCCAGCCGTCCGCCGTGCTCGACCTGATCGCCCGGCACGGCGTCACGGTCCTTCAGGGGACGCCGTCGCTGTGGCAGCTTCTGGTCGCCCACGATCCGGAGGCCCTGCGGGACCTGCGCATGCTGGTCGGCGGCGAGGCGCTGCCCACTCCGCTCGCCGAGTCCATGCGCACGCTGACACGGGATCTGATCAACCTGTACGGCCCGACCGAGACCACCATCTGGTCGACCGCCGCGGATTTGGCCGACGGGGCGGGTGCGCCGCCGATCGGCCGTCCGATCGCCAATACCCGCGTGTACGTCCTGGACGGCGGCCTGCGGTTGGTCGCGCCCGGTGTGGTGGGTGAGCTGTACATCGCGGGCGCGGGTGTCGCCCGGGGCTATCTGGGCCGACCGGGTCTGACGGCGGAACGCTTCGTCGCCGATCCGTACGCCACCGAACCCGGCGCCCGTATGTACCGCACCGGCGACCTGGTGCGCTGGAACGCGGACGGCGAGCTGGAGTTCGTCGGCCGAGTCGACCACCAGGTCAAGATCCGCGGCTTCCGCATCGAACCCGGCGAGATCGAGAACGTCCTCACCGACCACCCCGACATCGCGCAGGCGGCCGTCGTCGTCCGCGAGGACCAGCCCGGCGACTCCCGCCTCATCGCCTATGTCGTGCCCGACACCTCGGCGCGATCGCACGACGAGGATGTCGAGCGGGCCCAGCTGAGCGAGTGGCAGGACCTGTACGACTCCGTCTACACCAGCGCGCCCGAGGCGGCGTTCGGCGAGAACTTCGCGAGCTGGAACAGCAGTTACGACGGCAAGCCCATCCCGTTGCCCGAGATGCGGGAGTGGCGCGACACCGGCGTCGACCGCATCCGGTCCCTGCGCCCCCGCCGCATCCTCGAAATCGGCGTGGGCACCGGTCTGCTCCTCGCCAAGCTGGCGCCCGAGTGCGACGAGTACTGGGGCACGGACTTCTCCCCCACCGTCATCGAGGACCTTCAGCGCCACGTCGACGAGGATCCCGTCCTCGCCTCCCGGGTCCACCTGCGGACGCAGCCCGCGCACGACTTCGACGGTCTTCCGCACGGCCGCTTCGACACCATTGTGCTCAACTCGGTCGTCCAGTACTTCCCGAACGCCGGTTACCTGGAACAGGTCGTCCACCACGCCCTGCGCGCCCTCACTCCCGGCGGGGCCCTCTTCATCGGCGACATCCGCAATCCGCGGCTCCTGCGCACCTTCGCCGCGGCCGTCCACACCGCGCGCGCCGACGACCCGGCCGACCGGACGGCAGTCCGCCGCGCGGTGGAGCACAGCCTGGTCCTGGAGAAGGAACTCCTCGTCGACCCTGAGTACTTCACCGCCCTGGCGCACCACGTCCCGGACCTCGCCGGCGCCGACATCCAGATCAAACGCGGCACCGCCCACAACGAACTCACCCGCTACCGCTACGACGCCACTCTCTACAAGTCCGGCGTCACCGCCCACGCCCTCGACGACGCCCCCACCCTGCCCTGGGCTCCGTACACGGATCCCGACGCCGGCCTCGCCGACCTCAGGCACCGGCTGGAAACCGAGCGGCCCGCCGAGCTCCGGATCACCGGGGTCCCCAATCCCCGCCTGGCTCATGAGCTCGCCGCCCAGCGCGCCCTCGACGACGACGTGCCGCCGTCCGCCCGCCCAGCCGACCCGCACCTCGGCCTCGATGTCTTCCACGAGCTGGGCGACGCATACGGCTACTGGACCGGCGTCACCTGGAACACCCATGACCACGACACCGTCGACGTCGTCTTCGTCGCCCGGAGGCGGCTGGCCGGCAGCGCGCCGATCGGCACCTACGCCACCGCCGGTACCAGCACCTCCGCCACACCCCTGTCGACCTGGACGACCAACCCCGCCAGCCGCCGCGGGACCGGTGCCCTCGTCGCCGCGCTCCGGGAACACAGCCGTCACCATCTCCCCGACTACATGGTCCCGACGGCGGTCGTCCCCCTCGACCGGCTCCCGCTGACCGCCAACGGCAAGCTGGACCGTGCCGCGCTGCCGGCGCCGGAGTTCACGTCGGCCGGGGGCGGACGGGAGCCGCGCACTCCGCAGGAGCAGATCGTGTGCGACCTGTTCGCGCAGGTCCTGGGCCTGCCTCGGGTCGGCGTCGACGACGACTTCTTCGACCTGGGCGGGCACTCCCTGCTGGCCACTCGGCTGATCGCCCAGATCCGGTCTTCCTTCGGCGTCGAGCTGGAACTGCGCTCACTGTTCGAAGGCCCGACCCCGGCCGCGGTGGCGGCCCTCCTGGATACCGCCGGACCGGGACGCCTGGCCCTGACGGTACGGCCGAGGCCGGAGGTCATGCCGTTGTCCTTCGCCCAGCGCCGCCTGTGGTTCATCCACAAGATGGAGGGGCCGAGCGCCACCTACAACATTCCGCTGGCGCTGCGGCTGTCGGGTGATCTGGACCGGGACGCGCTGCGTGCGGCGCTCGGTGATCTGGTGGCCCGGCACGAGAGCCTGCGGACGGTGTTCCCGGAGGCCGAGGGGGTTCCATGCCAGCAGGTGCTGGCCCCCGAGGCCGCCGTGCCGCGCCTGGCCGTCAGGCCGACGACCGAGTTCGAGTTGCAGGACGTGCTGACGTCAGCGGCGCGTCACGCCTTCGACCTGGCCGTCGAACCGCCGCTGCGTGCCGACCTGTTCGAACTGTCGGCCCAGGAGTACGTGCTGCTGCTGGTCGTGCATCACATCGCGGGTGACGGCTGGTCGCTGGGCCCGCTCGCCTCCGACCTCGCCCGCGCCTACACCGCCCGCACTCAGGGCCAGGCACCCGAC
>NZ_JBVKAI010000045.1:0-7305 GCF_055639495.1 Streptomyces sp. NPDC039424 | reverse complement strand
ACCACCGTCACCGCCCTCGCCGACCTCTTCGCCTCCGGCGCTCCGGTCGACTGGGACGGCTTCTTCACCGGCCGCAACGCCTCCCGCGTCGACCTCCCCACCTACGCCTTCCAGCGCAAGCGCTACTGGGCCGACGACCAGGCCGGTCTCGACACCGGCCTGTCCACAGTCGGTCAGCAGGGCGTGGAACACCCCGTGCTCGGGGCCACGGTCGGGCTGGCCGAGACGGACGGGGTCGTTCTGACCGGTCGGCTCGCCCTCGACACCCAACGCTGGATCGCCGACCACGACGTCCTCGGCAGCCTGCTGCTGCCCGGCACCGGCTTCGTGGAACTGGCGGTCAGGGCCGCCGAGCAGGTGGGCTACGGCGCGGTCGAGGAACTGGTCCTTCAGGCGCCGCTGATCCTGCCCGACCGGGGCGGACTGGACGTCCAGGTGTCCGTCGGCCCGGACGAGGAGGGCCGGCGGACCCTGCACATCTACTCGCGCGACCCGGGCGCGGAGACCGGCACGCCCTGGACGCTGCACGGCGTGGGCGCCCTCGCCGAGGAAACCGCCGAGCCCTCCGCCGACCTCAGCCACTGGCCGCCGGCCGGTGCCACGTCCGTCGACGTGACCGGCATGTACGACCTGCTGTTCCGTCAGGGTTACGCCTACGGCCCGGCGTTCCAGGGGCTGAAGGCGGCCTGGCGGCGCGGCGACGACGTGTTCGCCGAGATCGCCCTGCCCGAGCACGAGCACACCGAGGCGGCCCGCTTCGGTCTGCACCCCGCGCTCCTCGACTCGGCGATGCACGCGCTGAGCCTCGGCGACAGCGGTGACGAGCAGACCCTGCTGCCGTTCTCCTGGGGCGGAGTGACCCTCCATGCGGTCGGCGCCACCGCGCTGCGCGTCGCCCTGCTGCGGGACACCCCCGGCAACGTCCGCATGGAACTGGCCGACACCACGGGCGCACCTGTGGCCTCGGTACGGTCCCTGGCCTTCCGGCCCGTATCGGCCGAACAGCTCCGCTCGTCCGCGCAGGCCGGCGACCAGTCGCTGTTCCGCATCGAGTGGACCGCCCTGGCCGTGCCGGAGACCGAGGCGGCCCTGCCGTCCTTGGCCGACGCGCTCGACGCCGAGACCGTGCCGGAAGCCGTGCTGTACGCGTGCCCCGCGGCCGACGGAGACGTCCTCGACGCCATTCGCGCCACCACCCGGGACGTGCTGGGGCAGGTGCAGAACTGGCTGTCCGACGAGCGCTTCGCCGACTCCCGGCTCGTGATCGTCACCCAGGGCGCCGTCGCCGCCGGCGCGGGCGAGGTCGCCGAGCTCGCCACGGCCCCCGTGTGGGGCCTGGTGCGGGCGGCCCAGGCCGAACACCCCGGCCGGTTCGTCCTCGTCGACGTCGACGCCGCCCCCGAGTCCCGCACGGCGCTGGCCGGCGTGGCCGCGTCGGGGGAGACCGAGGCGGCGATCCGGGCGGGCGACGTCGTCGTACCGCGCCTGGCGAGGATCACGGCGGGCACCGCGCCGCAGGAGCGAGCGCAGGAGACCCGGGAGCCGAACCCCGACGGCACCGTCCTGATCACCGGCGGCACCGGCGGCCTCGGCGCCCTGCTGGCCCGCCACCTCGTCACCGAACACGGCGTACGCCACCTGCTGCTGACCAGCCGTCGCGGCCCCGGCGCCCCCGGCGCCGACGCCCTCGTCGCCGAGCTGGCCGGCCTCGGCGCACAGGCCACCGTCGCCGCCTGCGACGTGTCGGACCGCACGGCGCTGCGGGAACTGCTGGCCGGCATCCCGGCCGAGCACCCGCTGACCGGGGTGGTCCATGTGGCCGGTGTCGTGCACAACGGCCTGGTCGCCACCTGGCCCGTGGAGTGGCTCGACGAGGGCTTCGGCCCGAAGGCCGACGCCGCCTGGCATCTGCACGAACTCACCCGGGACAGCGACCTGTCGATGTTCGTGCTGTACTCCTCCGCCGGTGGCCTCGTCCTCGCGCAGGGCCAGGCCGGCTACGCCGCCGCCAACGTCTTCCTCGACGCCCTCGCCGTCCACCGCCGTGCCGCGGGGCTGCCCGTCACCTCGCTGGCCTGGGGGGCCTGGGGCATCGACACCGGTATGAGCCGCGAACTCAGTGAGGCCGACCTCGAACGGATGCGCCGCCAGGGACTGCCGGCGTTCACCGCCGAGGAGGGACTCGCGCTGTACGACGCCGCCATGGCGACCGGCGAGACCGTCGTCGTACCGATGCGCGTCGACACCGCGGCGCTGCGCGTCCGCGACGGCGAGACACCGGCGCTGCTGCGCGGCCTCGTGCGCACCCCGGCCCGCAGGGCCGCCCGCAACGAAGCCGCGGGCTCGGCGCCCGGGACGGCCGTCGACCTGCTGTCCGGGCTGCCGACCGCCGAACGCGACCGCCGCATGCTGGAGTTGGTGCGCGCCGCGGCCGCCGAGGTGCTCGGACACAGCGACCTCGAGGCCATCGACCCCGACCGGGGCTTTTTGGACATCGGGTTCGACTCGCTCAGCGCGCTGGAGTTGCGCAACCGGATGGTCACCCTGGCCGGCCGCAACCTGCCGCCCATGCTGATCTTCGACCACCCCTCCGCCGCCGACCTCGCCGCCCACCTGTGCGAACTGCTCTTCGAGACCGACGCGCCCACCGTGGACGCCGATCTCGCGGCCGCGTCCGCCGATGAACTCTTCGACATCCTGGACAGCGAACTCGAGATATTCAAGTGAGCAACCGATAGGGGTCAATAGGGGATGTTCGGCCACTGTCCGAAACCACATACTGCGCAGAGGTGGATTCGAACAGTGAGAGGAAACCCATCATGACCGTGACGAGTGAGGGCGCGCGAGGAGTGGATGTCGAGGCCGAACCCCCGCTCTTTCCGATGGAACGCAGATGTCCGTTCCAGCCGCCTGCCGAGTACGCCGAATTGCGGGCCGAAAAGCCCGTGTTCAAGGTGAGGCTCGCGGTCTCCGGAAAGGAAGTCTGGGTCGTCTCCCGGCAGGAGCACGTCCGGCGGGTACTGACCGAGTCGGAGATGAGCTCCAGCTTCGTCAACCCCGGTTATCCGCTGCAGGTTCCGGTGCCCCCGGAGGCCCTCGCCGCGATGCAGACCCCGCTCGTGGCGATGGACCCGCCGCAGCACGCCCAGCACCGCCGGCTCATCATCCCCGAGCTCACGGTCAAGCGCGTCCAGGCGCTGCGCCCGCGCATCCAGGAGGTCGTGGACGAGCACATCACGGCCATGCTGGAGCAGGGCGGCCCGGTCGACCTGCTGACCGCGCTGGCCATCCCGGTGCCCTCGCTCATCCTGTGCGAGCTCCTCGGGGTGCCGCTGGAGGACGTCCCCCACTTCCGCGACTTCGCGGACCGGACCGTCCGCAGCGACGTCACCCCGCAGGAAATCGGTGCGGCGATGGCGGAGATGGACGCCTATCTCGACAGGCTGGTGACGGCGAAGGAGGCCGAGCCGACCGACGACCTGCTCGGCCGGGTCGTGGCGAAGAACCGCGAGGAGGGCACCCTCACCCACCGGGAGGTCGTCGCCCTCGCCCGGATGCTCATATCCGGCGGCTTCGACACCCTCACCAACATGATCGTCCTCGGCGTCGGGGTGCTCCTCGAGCACCCCGACCAGCTGGAGCGGATCAAGCAGGACCCGTCGCTGACCAAGAACGCCATCGAGGAGCTCCTGCGCTACCTGAGCATCGCCGACTCCGCGACCTCCCGCACCGCCACGGCGGACATCGAGATCGAGGGCGTCCTCATCCGCAAGGGCGAGGGCATCATCGCCCTCAACGGCTCCGCCAACCGCGACGAGCGGGTCTTCGACAACCCCGACACCCTCGACATCTTCCGCGAGGTCGGCCTGCACTCGGCCTTCGGCCACGGCATCCACCAGTGCCCCGGCGCCAGCCTCGTCCGGGTCGAACTGGAGATCGTCTACAACACCCTCTTCGCCCGCATCCCCACGCTGCGCCTCGCGGTGCCGGTGGAGGAACTGCCGTTCAAGAAGTACACGCTCATCCAGGGACTGGACGCGCTTCCCGTCACTTGGTGACCTGCGGCGGCGACCCCGGACAACCGGGCCACGAGGAAGGGAACCACCGGTGCGAATCCATGTCGACCGTGAGCGCTGCATCGGCTCGGGCACGTGCGTTCTCACACTGCCCGCCGTCTTCACCCAGGACGACGATGACGGCCGCGTCCTGCTCACCGACGACACCCCCGGCGCCGAGCACCGGGCGTCGGTGGACCACGCGGTCCTCACCTGCCCCGTCTCGGCGATCTTCGTCGAGGACGGTGCCCCCCGCTGACGCGAGGACGCGGACGCGAAGACGACCGGAGCGCCCCTGCCCCACCGGGCAGGGGCGCTCATCCGTGCGCTGCGTTCACCGCGGCCGTTCCCTACGACGGTGCCGGCCCGGCGATCTGCTCGCCGGACCGGCACCCACGCACCGACTCTCCCGCTCGGCCCGTCAGCCCAGCGTGCTGATCCACTCCTCGATGATCCGCGCGGTGTCCTCGGCCGCCCCCTCCAGAATGCTGAAGTGGTTCGCCCGCACCGTTCGCACGGCGTGCGACGCGTCCCACGGCTTGGCCTGCCAGTCCTCCCCGTGCGCTGCGGCGTCCACGGGGGCGCCGTCCGGCGAGAACGACTCGGTGCACTGGATGAACAGCACCGGGGCCTGGATCGGTTCGGTCACCAGCTTCGGTACGAGTTCCACGTAGCGTCCCATCGTGGAGAGCCGGTCGCTGTCGAACCGGCCGAGGGTCGCCTCCTTGTCCAGCATGTGCAGCACCAGGCCCTCGTCCAGGTCGTTGCCGCCGGTGTCGGCCCGGTAGCTGTCGAGCAGCACCACGGCCGCCGGCGACACCCCCGCCTCCTTCTCCAGGTACTGCGCGGTGACATGGGCGAGCAGACCGCCCGCGGAGTAGCCGACGAGGACGAATGGCTGCCCCTCCGCCGCCGCCAGGGTGCTAGCACCCAGCGCCTCGACGGCCGCCTGAGGGGTCGTCGGCAGCAGCTCCGCCGAGCCGAAGCCCGACACGGGGACCGCCGACACCTGCCGTACGCCGCGGAAGTGCGAGGCGAGGCGGGCCTGCTGGTAGACACCCCCGGTGGCCATCGGCGTGCTCACACAGATCAGCCGGGGTGTGCCGGGACCGTCGGCCAGCTTCACCGGCGGCGGCGCCTGATCCAGCTCGCGCACCGACGCGAAGCCGGGCCGCGTGTTGGCCACCGCGGCCAGCAGGTCGAACGCCTTCGCCATGGGCCCGTTGCGAACGGCCCGACGGAACAGAGCGCTCAGCGTGTCCGCCGCCTCGTCACCGTCCGCCGCCGCCCGGCCCGTGTCGCCGGCCGCCTCGCCGACCGTCCCGGCCGCCGCGGCGGCACGGAACTCGCCCTGCACGAAACGGGCGAGCGCCGCCGGGTTCTTGTTGTCGAAGACGACCATCGCCGACAGCCGCAGCCCGGTGGCCGCGTTGAGCGTGTTGCGCAACTCCATCGCGCTGAGCGAGTCGAAACCCGCCTCCAGGAAGTCCCGTTCGGGATCCACCGCGTCCACGTCGGCATGCCCCAGCAGCGAGGCGGCATACGTCAGGATCGCTTCCGTCAGCAGCCGCGTCTGCCCGGCGTCGTCCAGCTCCGCCAGCCGCCCCCGCAGCGAAGCCGCCTGCGGAGCCCCGCCGGCCTTGCGCCGCACCGGCGGAACCAGCCCCTGCAGCAGCGCGGGAACCGACGTCTGCCCCCGCAGCGCGGTGGTGTCGATGCGCAGCGGGATCTGCACCGGGTGCTCGGGCCGGGCCAGCGCGGCGTCGAACAGGTCGAGCGCCTCGTCGACGGGCAGGGCGGGCAGGCCCAGGCGGGCCATACGGGTCTCCGCATCCGCCTGGGCCTGATTCATGCCGGTCGCCGTGGCCCACAGGCCCCAGGCGAGGGAGGTGGCGGGCAGTCCCTGGCTGCGGCGGTGGGCGGCGAGGGCGTCGAGGAAGGTGTTGGCGGCGGCGTAGTTGGCCTGTCCTGCGGCCAGGACGAGTCCGCCTGCGGAGGAGAACAGCACGAACGCCGACAGGTCGAGATCCGCGGTGAGTTCGTGCAGGTGCCAGGCCGCGTCGGCCTTCGGCGCCCAGACGCGGGCCAGACGGTCGGAGTCGATGTCCTGGACGAGGGCGTTGTCCATCACTCCGGCCGCGTGCACCACGCCGGTGAGTGAGTCGACGCCTGCGAGGAGTTCGGCGAGCGCGTCGCGGTCGGCGACGTCGCAGGCCGCCACCTTGACCCGGGCACCGGCTGCCTCCAGCTCGGCGACCAGCTCGGGCGCTCCCGTCGCGTCCAGGCCGCGTCGGCTGGTGAGCAGCAGGTCGGTGACCCCGTGCCGGTCGACCAGATGGCGGGCGACCAGGGCACCCAGACCACCGGTACCACCGGTGACCAGCACCGTCCCGGCCGGCCATGCGGCCTCGACGGGGGCGGAATCGCCGGTGCCGATGACACGGGCCAGGCGGGGGAGGAAGACCTGCCCGTCGCGTACGGCGATCTCGGCCTCGCCCGCGGCGATCGCCCCGGAGGCGAGGGCCGGGTCGGCGCCGGATTCGAGGTCGAGGAGGGTGAAACGGCCCGGGTTCTCGGCCTGCGCGGCCCGCAGAACACCCCACACACCGGCAGCGGCCACATCCACACCGGTGTCGGCGGACAGCGCGACCGCACCACGGGTGACCACGACCAGACGGCTGGAGGCGAAACGCGGGTCCTCGAGCCACTGCCGCACCCGCTCCAGCACCACGACCGCGAGAGCACGCGACCGCGTCGGTACGTCGCCGTCCCCGGCCGGGACTTCCCAGACCACGGTCGGAGGCGCTTCGGTCTCGGCGGGCAGGTCGTCCCAGGCGGGCAGCGCGCCGGCGCCGGTGTTCTCGACGGTCGCGGGGATCCAGTCGATCCGCCACAGCACCCGCTCCAGGCCGCCTCCGCTCGCGGCCTCCAGCTGCTCCACGGACACCGGCCGGCCCACCACCGACCCCACCGACAGGACCAACTCGCCCGCCCCGTCGGTCACCCGCACACTGACGCTGTTCTCGCCCGCCGGGGCGATGTGGACGCGCAGGCGGGTGGCGCCGGTGGCGTTCAGCCGGACCTGGTTCCACACGAACGGCAGCACGGGCGCGCCGTCCCGCTCACCGCTGTCGTCGACCAGAGCCACGTGCATGGCCGAGTCGAGGAGGGCGGGGTGGAGGCCGTAGTGGGTGGCGTCGTCCCAGGTGTCGGTGGGGAGTTCGACTTCGGCGTAGAGGTCGTCGCCGTG
>NZ_JBVKAI010000044.1:0-12643 GCF_055639495.1 Streptomyces sp. NPDC039424 | reverse complement strand
CGCCGATACGAGCGGAAGCCAGAACACTTCCTCGCCTTCACCGCCATCGCCGCGACCCTCATATGCCACCGCAGGCTCCAACTGAAATGACCTCTTAGGGCCGTGGTCCTGGCGGTTGGCGTCCTGGCACTGGTTACGGGCGTGGACCAGACGATCCACATGCGCGCGCGCAGACGTTCGCCTATCAGCACGCACCGTCCTGCGCCTTGAGCGTTCACCTGACGGCACAGCAGGACTGCGTGGGCCAGGAGACCGGGCGCGTCGTGGGCGGGACGTCGGACCAGGACGAAGGGGACCACCTGACCATCCAAAGACCGTCGGGCAAGGCGGAGACCAGGAGTGTGGCCGACGATCTCTACGATGCCGTACGTCTGGGGTCAGACGTGAGCCTGGCCATCTGGAAAGACAAGATCGTGAAGATCAGCGCAGCCGGCAAGACCGACCAGGTGCCCCCGACTCCGTCGCGGTGGTCCGAGTTCTGGACGGCTCTGCTCGCGGGGCTCGGGACGCTGATAGCGGCGGCCGCACTGCTCCCGGCCGTCGACTGGGTGGCCTTCGCCTTCATGGCTGTCATCTTCACCCCCGGCTTGTTCTACTTCTCGGTAATGCTGGTGGCCGAGTCCACCAGTACCGCGGCTTTGGTCGCCGGGGTCCTCATAGGTCTGGTGGGTGTCGGCGTCGCCATTCCAGCGATCAAGCGTATCTGACACGCTGGACGCGACTGTCGGCCTGACGGCCAGACTTCCGCGGCGTCGCAGCGAGCAGGCGGCCCGGGATGGGGCTGGGGTGTCCGGTGCTGGTGTGGCTAGGCTGGGGTGTTCGGGGTGTATGGCGGAGGTGTGCGATGCCCCGGACCATCTGGAATGGCGCGATCAGTTTCGGTCTCGTGACTTCTCTGAACTAAGCATCGCCCTTACGCGCCGTGCAGTAAGGGCCACTGAGCCCCAGGGCGCTGAGACCTTCCATGTCCTGCAGTTGCGCTGAAGGCTTCACCGTCCAGACCGGTCAGCACCTCGGGGTCGCGCTCGCCGCGGGCCATGGCCTGAAGCATGTCCAGGGCGGAAGCACCGGCGATGTCGTGGTCAGGCTGCTGGTGTGAAGGCCGTGATGGCCTCGACAAGGTCGGCCGGGGCCTCCAGTGGGATCAGGTGACCGGTGTGCGGGACCACCACGAAGTCGGCCTGGGAGAGGTAGGGCACCAGGTTGTCGCGGAGCACGTCGACGGGTTCGACCTGATCGTTCTCTCCGGCGACCACGAGGGCGGGAGCGCTGACCATGCGCGTGTGCTCGGTGATGTCCTGCGCGATGCCGCGCAGCGGCCACTCGGTGCGGGCGGCGTCGGTGACGGTCCGCGAATCGGTCACGATCTGCGCCTTGACCGATGCGGGCAGCTCGGTGGCGGTGAGGATGTGGTCCCGTGCCCCGGTTACGGAATCGGCGGAGTCGTAAGCGTGCGACAGGGCTTCCTGGTACTCGGGGGTGATCTGTGCGGCGGGCTTCGCCGGGCCGGAGCCGACGAGGACGATGCCACGCAGGCCGGCGGGCCGGGTGGCCGCGACCAGCTGTGCGACCTTGCCCCCCATCGAATGCCCCACCAGGACGTAGTCGGTGACCCCCGCGTCGGCGAGCACGGCGAGCGTGTCGTCGGCGAGCTGACCGAGCGTGTAGGGGCCGGGCAGAGCGCTCGACCGGCTCCACCCGCGGAAGTCGACCGTGAGCACGTCACGGCCCGCGAGGCGGTCGACGACGAGGTCCCAGGTACGGGCGGAACCACCCCAGTAGTGCAGGAACACCAGGGTCGGTCCGGTCCCCGGCCGGTGGTCGTAAACGGGCAGAAGCGTCTGCTGCGTCATGCTCATGGTGGCTCTTCTTCCAATCAGTGTTCTGAGCGATTGTCCTGTGAGTTCATTGAAACTTCTGCACCCGGAACGGGGCATCGGCGTGACTGGTCGCCCCATGGTGAAAACTGGACACGTGACCGTGATTCGGCAGATGACCTACCAGCCCGCAGGGCGCCGCGCCGCCGCGGTCGAGACCATGACGTTCGACCGCCTTCGCGAGCTGAACGACGGCGGCACCCAGCGCGCCGACTTCCACGTCCTCGCCGTCATCGACGCCGGACACGGCTCGGTCACGGTGGACTTCCTCCACCACCCGCTCACAGAGCGGTCCGCGGTGTGGATTCCACCCGGAGCGGTGCACCGGTGGGACGGCATCGGCGATATGGCGGGGCACCTCGTATTGTTCGTGCCGACAGCGCCGGTCACCCACGCCACCCGGCAGCTTGTCGCCTCCCCGGACCTGGCCGCGCACTGGAGCATCCCCGACGCCGACTGGCTGTTCGTCGACACCGCGCGCAACCATCTCCTCCTCGAAGCATCCGCCCCACCCGAGGACTTCTCCACGGAGCTGCCCGAAATCCTGCTTTCCGCGCTCATCGCCCGGCTGGGACCCCCGCACGCCGAAGCACGGTTCACACATCCGGTGTTCCGGTTGTTCCGCTCCAGCGTCGAGACGCACTTCCGTAACCACCACGACGCCAGCTACTACGCCCGTGCTCTGGGATACGCGCCCCGCACCCTCTCACGAGCGGTGCAGCAGGCCACAGGCCGCACCGCGAAGGCATACATCGTCGACCGGATCATCCTGGAAGCCAAACGGCTCCTCGCGCACGACCGCCTCACCGCAGCCCGCTGCGCCGCCACGCTCGGCTTCCCCGACGCATCCAACTTCTCGGTGTTCTTCTACAAGGCGACAGGCATGCGCCCCGGCGCATGGAAGGCGACGGTAGCCGTCGAGTGAGGCGGTGCACTCAAGAAAGGCACTCACATCCATAATCACGGAGTGTCACAACCATGATCGCCGGAACTCCGTACTCGCCTCGCTGCATCTGCGCCACCGCGCCTATCTGCGCCACCTCTAAGTGACTGCGCTTGCCCACAAGTGGGAGAACCGGCTGTCGACGCCAGTGTGGTACGGGTAAGGGGTGCGACGAGAGCGAGGGCGGATCAGCGCGGAGTTCGACCGGGCGGGCTGCGACCTACGACGCCAGTGCCATGTACCGGGTGCAGGCACAAAAGCCCGTTCGCTTGGCCGCACCACGCCCGCACTCATGGGTTCTCGACGTGGCCACCGGGACAGGGCTGGCCGCGCGGGAGGCCGCCGCGGTGACGGTCGGAGATGGCGGCGTGATCGGCGTGGACCTCTCACCCGGCATGCTCCGCGTCGCCCGCGAGCGTTCACCTGTCGCGAGGGTGTCCACGTCGTTCGTCACAAAACGATCTTGGACACCCTCGTTCTCGTCTCCGCAGGCACCCCTTGGACCACACCACCAGGAGGAACCAGTGTCACACCCGCGACTGCTCACCCCCGAGGAGAAGCTCGCCGACGCGAAGAAGCTGTTGAGCCTCCCGCGTATCGTCGTGATCTGCGGCTCCACCCGCTTCATGACCGAGATGAACGAGGCCGATCTGCGGGAGACCAAAGCCGGAAAGATTGTCGTCAAACCGGGCTGTGACATGAAGTCGCCGCACGAACTTTGGTCCGATCCTGTCGAGGCCGAGGCGCTGAAGGTTCGACTCGACGATCTGCACCGGGCGAAGATCCGGATCGCGGATGAAGTGCTCGTAGTCGGCGACTACATCGGAGACAGCACCCGAGCCGAAATCGCCTACGCCCGGTCGCTGGGCAAGCCCGTGCGGTTCACGCACCCCGAAGTCGACCCTGACGCCTGACCGCTCGCTGCCACCTCGACAACCAGGGCCGGCAGCCCGCCGCCTGACCGTCTCGCGGTGGCTTCGGCCGCCGCCCACCCCACACCCTCCGCAGGCATCCCTTGGAATTGATCATCTAGGTGTATTGACCACGAGCGTTGTTAACAGTGGGTGGTGGAGCCGCGGTCAAGGTTGGCGGCGCGTTATGGGCGAGGGAAAGCCAGCCGGAGCCGTGTGGCCGCCCACTGTCTCATCTCGTGGACGCCGTTTCATCAAACGATCTCCTCAGGAGGTCTAACCTGCGCGAGGGCTCCTGATGCGCGATCAGGTATGCGGAGCGCCGCCGTCCGATGCCAGGCGTGTGAGCCACTCGCGCAGCAGGTGCTGCTCGGCGTCGCTCAGGACATCGGTGTCGTCGGGGAGAGCTGCGCGCAGTGCGCGGGCCGCCGCGGCAGGGCCGGTCTCCGCGGTGGGGACCGTCGGTTCGACGCGGGTGATGGCGGCGACCATGGACTCGCGGAGGATGGCCAGCAGCTCTGGATTGCGGCGGTCTGCGGGAGTGGAGTGCCAGGTGGTGACCGCGCCTTGCCCGGTGGCCTGGATGATCTGGGCGGCCAGTTCCTCGTCGACCCGCAGCCACCCCCCGGCCGCCAGTCGGCGTACCCGGCCGTAGAGGATCTCCAGGCCCGCACGGTGTGCCATGTCCGCGCCCCGACCGGTGGCCCTGTTCATCACCGCGAACAGCTCGGGGCGCGAGACCCCGAACTCCACGACCAAGTCCCAACCGCGGCGCAGCTCCTCCATCGGGTCCTCAGGGGCGAGGTCGAGCTGCGCGCGCTTGCTCTCCAGGAACTGCCCATAACCGTGCTCAGCGACCGCCTCCAGCAGCCCCTCCTTGTCGCCGAACAGGCGGTAGATCGCCGGCGGCTGCATTCCGGCGGCGGCGGCGACCGCGCGGGTGCTCACCGCGTCAGGGCCGCCCTTCTCCAGCAGCTCGACGGCCGCCTCGACGATGCGGCGACGAGGGCTGTCGGTGGAGTCGCGTCTAACCATGAACCGATGGTATCGAAGATTTGGTTCCATCGGAATTTCCAGTGTTACTATTGAAGCGATTCCACTGGAAACATCGCTGGGGGGACCCAATGATCATCGTGTCCGGAGCCACCGGAAAGCTCGGCCGCCGCACCGTCAAATGCCTCCTGGAGCGCGTCCCCGCCGACCGTGTCGGCGTCAGCGTCCGCGACCCCCGCAAGGCACAGGACCTCGCCGACCGCGGCGTCCGCGTCCGGCAGGGCAGCTTCGACGATCCCGCCTCGCTCGTGCATGCCTTCGAGGGGGCCGAGCAACTGCTCCTCGTCTCCCTCGACCGCACGGGCGAGGAGTGCGTCACCGGCCACCGCACCGCCATCGAGGCCGCCGTGAAGGCCGGCGTCGGCCGCATCCTCTACACCAGCCAGATGGGCGCCGCCCACGACTCCCGCTTCCAGGCATGCCGCGACCACGCCCAGACCGAGGACCTGATGCGCGCCACCGGCCTGCCCTGGACCGCGCTGCGCAACGGCTTCTACGCTTCCAGCGCCTTGCAGTTTCTGGAGTCCGCCCGCCACACCGGCGACATCGCCCTCCCCGCCGACGGTCCCGTCGCCTGGACCGGCCACGACGACCTCGCCGAGGCCACCGCGGCGATCCTCACCGAGGAGGGCCGCTTCGAGGGGCCCACCCCGCCGCTCACCGCCTCGGCGGCACTTGACTTCGGCAACGTCGCAGAGATCGCGACCCGAGTCACCGGACGGCCCTTCACCCGCACCGTCGTCCCCGACGACGCCTTCCGCGAGCAGGTCCTGGCGCACGGCGCCCCGGCCCCGATCGCCGACCTGATGCTAAGCATCTTCGCAGCGGCGCGGAATGGCGAGTTCACCGCCGTCGCCTCGACGCTGGCCGAGCTGATCGGGCGAAAGCCCGCCACCTTCCGCACCCAGCTGGAGCATGCCTGGGCCGAATAGATCCAGTGGGGCGCGCAGACAGCCCCGGCCTGACTCACCGCCCATAAAGGCTCATCCTCTGTCGCCCGAGGACGTCGATCACCAGATCGGCGGACTCGGGCACGAACCCAGGCTCCGCATCAGATTCCGCACCATCCCAGAGGTTTCCCGTGCCCCACCCCCATGCCCGGCTGACCATCCACGGCAGACGGCTCCTCGTCGACCGGGTCCGCGCTGGCAGGCCCATCGCCCACGTCGCCGACGAAATGAGTATCTCCCGCACCACAGCCCACAAATGGGTCCGGCGCTGGCGAGCCGAAGGCGATCCGGGGTTGTATGACCGTTCCAGTCGCCCCCTGGCTACACCGCACCGAACCCCTGCCGATGTCGAGAGTTGTGAAAAGTTCTGGGGTCGGGCCGGGCACGCCCTGGGTGCCCCGGCCTGCACCGCCGCCGGAGCGCACGCCTGGCTGTGCCCCGGATGCCGGTGCGACGGCCCCGGAGTCAACGCCGAAGCAGTCGGTGCAGCCACCCACGTACTCCGCCGGGAACCGGACGGGGCGGGAGCCAGTCCTCGCCGTCATCCATTGCTCGGACGCGGTCCCGCGCGGCCACGTACCCGAGCAAGGAGGCGAGCTCAATGCTCAGTGACTCCAGCTCGCAGCCCCGATGGTGCCTGCGCGAGTGATGACAACTCGGGCAGTCGGCTCTCGGAGCCGGCGCCGACTGCGGCGGCGGTAGCGGATGTGGCGCCGACTGCCACGGCGGCGGTAATGGCTGCGGCGCTCTCTGCTCCGGGTCCAGCCTCGGACTCGGCTCGATGGGCTGACGCCCGCTTCGACGCGCGCCAGGACTCCCGCCATGAGCACCTCGCCGACGGCGAACGCGGCCGGGCGGAGCTCGCGGAGTGGGAGCGCATCGACCAGCTGCTCGCCGCCGCGGCCCCCAGCACGGTCTAAGACCCGGACACCGACAACGTCGTCCAGGAGTAACTCGCAGCCGAAGCCGCGGCCGCCGCCGCCCAGGAAGCCGAGCTGCGCGAAGCCGCCCGAATCGCCGCCCGCGCCGATGAGCTCCAAGCGCTGCGCGAGCTGGGCACGCTGGAGCGGACCGAGCCCCCCGAGGGCGACGAAGCCGTACGGAACGAACTCACCCGCCGCGCGGGCTGGTATGTGCAGAACGACGTCGACGCGTGGCTCGCCACGCCCTGGCCGCGCACCTTGGGCACTACGGCGACCCGGCCGCCCGGGAAGCCGCCGCCAACCTGCTGCCGCCCCATCTGCTCGCCCACGCCGCGCTGCTCACCGAACTTGCCCACCTTGCCCCGAACGCCGGTGTCGACCAGCCGGCATTCGCGGCATGACTCGCCACCGCAGACCCCGAAGCAGCCGGTGACCTCGCCGCGTTCCTCGCCCGCGCCCGCTCGTAGCGCAGTATTCGCACGACCCTCGCAGCGCAAGGACGTTGCACGTGAGCAAGCCGCACCTGCTCGATTGGAGGGGAACGGTGTACACCCTACGTACACGACGGGTGCCGACCGTGGGCCCGCAGGTGCAGCACCGCGATGTCGTGTCACCAGGCCGGACGGGCGTCCGGATCAGCCGACGGTGCGGTGGCGGTGGCAGCAGGCGGCGTCGCTCAGTGGCAGATCAGCGGCACTTCATATCGGCCAGGCCATTGCGTTCGAGGCCATCCTCTGTTGAAGATGCCGCGATCATCCGGGTGACGGTAGGAGATTGCTGTGGCTGACGCAGGAGCGGCCGAGCTACTGCTTGGCGGCATAGTCGTGTTGGCTGCTTCGGTGCAGTGGCTTACAGGCATGGGCTTTGCGCTCATCGCGGTCCCTGTTCTCGTTCTGTTGCTCGGGCCGGCGGAGGGGGTGGTGCTCGCGAATTGCGCGGCTGGAGTCATCAGCATCGTCGGACTCGTCGCGGGATGGCGACGGGTACGTATCGGGGCGATGGTTCCCTTGGTCATCTCTGCCGCGTGCGCAGTGCCTGCGGGCTCGTGGGCAGCCGCCCGGCTTTCCGAGCCGGTACTGCTGGCCGGCATCGGGGCTCTTGTGATGCTTGCCGTGGCTCTCGTGATGGGAGGCGTGCGCATACCAGCTCTGACCGGAACGAGGGGTGCCGTGACCGCGGGTGCCGTCGGTGGGTTCATGAACTCCGCCGCCGGTGTCGGCGGGCCACCGTACTCGCTGTACGCCTTGAATGCGGGATGGTCGATCCGCGAATTCGTGCCGAATGCACAGTTCTACGGAATCGCGGTGAACGTCTTCTCAGTGGCCGTCAACGGTGTACCACGGCTGAGTGCGTCGGCCTGGTGGGTGGCCGTGGCGGCCATGGCGGCGGGCGCCCTCATCGGCAGGGCCCTTGCCCCGAGGGTCCAGGAGCGGGGGGTGCGGCGGCTCATCTTCTCCTTGGCGCTGGCCGGTGGCTTCTCCGTGCTGATCAAAGGCCTGTCGGAGATGACATGAAGTCCGATGATCCTGGAGGTACTCCGGTATCGGGCGGCAGTTGTTGAGTGGGGCCACGTTGTGCAGGCAGGCAATGCTCCGGTGGTCGGAAAGCCCCCCCAGGCTTGCTGCCCGCTGAGGTCGAGAGCACGGGTGAAGGAAGCGCCTCGGCCGGGACGGTGACCGAGGCGGCGAAGCCCTCGTAATGCCGGTACATCTCGGCGTATTGCGTGACCACCTGCTTCAGGTAGGCGTCGGAATCCTCAGGGACGGTGCAATCCCGGCGGGTGCTGAGGACCGCATCCCAGCTGTGCGGGATGAGTGCGGCGACGAGGATGGCGGCGATCTCGGGGCCGGCACAGCGCTGCCACCGAGGTTGATGCCGCCCTCGCCTCGGGGTTCTCCAATGCGGGCAGCCGCGGTCGAGCTTGGCCGCGTACTGCTCGCCGGCGTCGGCGGTGAAGTCGCGCTGGACGGTCTCGTCGGGGAAGTGGGTGCGCAGCGCGCGGTGCCCCGGGCCGTGCGCTGCGGAGAGGATGAGGTGGTTGGCCGAGCTCGCGGACGGCCCGGTCGATGCGGCCGGACCGTCCGGCGAGCTGCCGGGTGGTCAGCGGGGTGGCGGTTCAGAGGGGCAGCTCTTCGCCCAAGCCAGGGGTGAGGACTTCGTAGGGCTCGCCGGTGGCCGCGTCGAGGAAGCGGGCGAGCTCGGCGGGCTGGGTGGTGTAGAAGCCGTCGGCGTGGAAGCCGTCGTAGTGGATGGGTATCGCGGTCCTCGCCTGGAGGAGGCGGGCGCCGATGGCGGCTTGCCGGGCGTCGAGCGTGGACGGGTAGGGGCTCGGAGGCTGGCAGTGCGGGAAGCAGACGGTCGGTCCGTTGATGGGTGTGAGGACGGCGTCGAAGGGTCCGTAGCGGTGGGCAGCGCGCCACCAGTAGCCGTGGTACATCGTGTCGCCCAGGTGGATCACGCGGGTGCCGTCGGCCTCGACGGCCCAGGAGACCTGGGGGTCGCCGAGGGCGTCCACGGCGGGGACGGCCGCGATGGTGAAAGGGCCGATGGTCGTGGTCTCCCACAGGCCCATAGGCTGCCGGCGGAGGTCACAGGCGGCGAGTTCGGCCTCGGCCTTGAGCGTCCAGAGGTTCTCGTGGTCGTCGCCGCCGTAGGACTCGGGGTGGAGGACCGTTCCGCCGGAGTGCAGGGCGCGGGCCAGGGCGCCGGCGTCGGTGTGGTCGCGGTGGAGGTGGGTGCACAGTCCGGCGAGCACGTGTCCTTCCGCGTGGGGTGGCGCGACCTTCGGCAGCGGCACTCCTGCAAGCGTTGTTCCCTCCAGGACGCCTTCGGGTCGCCCGAGCAGGTCGATGACCAGGCTCTCGCCCTGTGCTTCGAGTTCCACTCCGGCCCATCCCAGCCAACGGATACGCATGCGAACATCCTCCCCTTGGATCATTTACCGTACGGTCGTTCGCTAAAATAGCAGACGGTCGATCGCTAAGATCAAGGGCGTGAGGAAATCGGCTGAAGAGGCCCGGCACACCCGGGACCGCATCATCGGAGTCGCGGTGACCCAGGCGTCCGGCCTGGGTTTGTCCGGATTGACCATCGGTGCGCTGGCGGAAGCGCTCGACATGAGCAAGGCCGGCGTCGTCGGCCCGTTCGGCTCCCGGGCCGACCTGCAACTCGCCGCCCTGGACCGGGCGGTGGATATGTTCATGGAGGCAGTGGTGGCGCCTGGCCGCGCTGTGGAGCCGGGCCTGCCGTGCCTGCACGCCGTGATCGACGCCTGGTGCGCCTACCTGGCCGACAGCCCGTTCCCCAACGGCTGCTTCGTCACCGCGGCCTCGTGCGAACTCGACGGGCAGCCAGGCGAGCTGCGCGTCCGCCTGTACGACGCGGTGACCCGCTGGCGGCGCTTCCTGGCCGAGCACATCACCATCGCGCGGGCCGCTGGCGACCTCGCCCCCGACCTCGACCCAGAGGACCTCCTATCCACCCTGACGGGCCTCGCCATGGCCGCCAACCAGGAGATCCAACTTCTCGGCGATGAAAACGCTGCGCCCCGCGCTCGCCGCCTCATGCGTACCGCGCTGGCCACACACCGCGCGGGGCCGACCTCTTAGTGGACGTTAAGTCCGTTTCTGGTGGCGACCTCGTCCGGGCTGGGTGAGGAAGCCTTGTCGGACAAGGCGTCCCAGGCGGCTGCGGGTGACGTTGACGGTCGCCTCGTCGGTGGGCATGCCGAGGAGTTCGTGCAGCTCGCGGGCTCGGAATGCCCGGCCGGGGTGCTGGTTGAAGGCGTCCACGATGGCCTGGTAGGCGGTGTTCGTCTCGAGCGGATCGGGCTCGGTCCCGGGCGGGACGCGTTCGACGATGATCTTCCGGGTGGTGGCCAGGTCTGCGAGTCGCGCTTCGGTCTCGGCCGGAGCCGCGGTCAAGTGGTCGATCCGGTCGCGTAGTTCGTCGGCCCGGGCCGTGGTTTTGTCGTGCTGGTCCTGGAGGTCTGCCAGGAGCTCGCTGATGTTCACGCGGCCAGCCCGAGGGTGTCGCGCCAGGTGGGGGCGGGTGTGGTGAGGCGGCGGGCCATGTTGGCGATGGAAGCCCAGTAGACGCGCGAGGCGGAGGTGTCGGGGCGGTGGTCGTACTCGCGGGCCAGGCGGCGGTGCAGCATCAACGTGCCGTTGACCTGCTCCACGATCCACCTCTTCGGTTGCGGGACGAAGCCTTTGCCCCGGTCTGCGGGGTTGCGGCGGACGACCTCGACGTCGATGTCCAGCAGGGCGCCGTGGATGAGAACCTCGTCCTTGAAGCCCTGGTCCACCAGGGCCTTCTCCAGACGCATCCCGCACCGCTCGGCCGCCTGATCGAGCAGGGCAGTGCCGGCTGCGTTGTCATGGGCGGAGGCGGCCAGCACCACGACGCCGATGATCAGCCCCAGAACGTCGACGGCCAGTCCCCGCTTGCGCCCCGACACCTTCTTGTTGGCGTCCAGTCCCGTCGTGGTCTTCGGGACACCTGCGGCCGCGCGGACGGACTGGGTGTCGATGATCACCAGGGACGGGTCCTCTAATCGCCGGGCTCTCTCCCGTACCTGGCGGCGCAGGAGTTCGGATATCTGCTGGTCGAGCCCGTCCTGGCGCCACAGGCTGAAGTAGTAGAAGACCGCCGACCAGGACGGCAGATCATGCGGGAGGTAGCGCCACTGGCAGCCCGTCCGGTTCTGGTAGAAGATCGCGTTCACGACCTCCCGCAGATCGCAGGACCCGGGATCTTCGGTCGCTGACCGCGCCACCCTCTCCTGCTTCCAGGCCGTGATCATCGGCTCGATCAACGCCCACTGCTCGTCCGATAAGTCGCTGGGGTACGGCTCTCGCTCCATGCCCGCATCTCAGCATGCACATGCCCAGCAGATGGCCTGCGCGACGATCAGTACCTCGATCGAGCGATCACGAACCGAGGAAGATCGGACTTAACGTCCACTTAAAGGTCGTTTTCTCCCGGTGTTTCATCCCGAAATCTGCCGTTTGACCGATGGTGTCGGGTCACGCCAGGAGATGGTGTTCTCGCTGGTGAAGTACGCCTGGTCGGGCCGGGAGCGGCTGGGCCTGCTGCAGGTCCGCGAGCAAGTGCTGGTGCTGCATGCGATGCGCTGGCCGGACGAGATCCGTGATCCCTCACAGCTGTACCCGCCGGCCGTCGACGTGGCCGCGGGGGAGATCGAGGGCGCGCCGGCGCTGATGGACACGATGTTCCGCGACGATCTCGAGGGACCTGAGTTCCGTGACGAGTACACCGAGGCCCTGGAGAAGATCATCGAGGCGAAGCGGGCGGAGCAGCCGCTGCCCGAGACACCCCAGCAGGAGGCGCAGCCGGGCGCCGTACTCGACTTGATGTCAGCCCTGAAGAGAGCGTCGCCAAAGCCGAGGCTTCCCGCGGCCGGCGTCCGGCGGAGGTGCACGAACTACCGGAGAGGAAAGCGCCCGCCAAGAAGCCCACGGCGAAGAAGACCGGCGCCCGCAAGACGGCCGCGAAGAAGACGGCGGCGCGCAAGCCCCGGCACAGTGCATAGCCGGACGTCACCGGCGGGGCGATGATGGAGATGCGGGTCTCTGTCCTGGGATACCCCGAGCTGGGATGGGGACCCGCGTCTGTCCGGCTGCCGCGCCGGCGCATGTGGGCGGGCAGCCCGTTCTTTGTGGGAAGGCCCCGACCGAACACCGGTCGGGGCCTTCCCAGGTCTGGGCACGGTCGCCGGACCCACCCGGCCCGCGGCGCCCGCCAAGAAATGCCGCGGCGCAGAAGAGCACCGCGAGAAGGTGTCGGGTCATCGGCCGCAGGGTGCCTAGTAGTGCTTCGTTAGGTTGTGGGCTGTCTGCGGCTGCTCCGAGGGCGGGGCAGGGGGCGTTCGCAGGTGGTGCAGGTACCGGTCCAGCACCTCAGCAGGTCCTGAAGGACGTCGAGGACCTGGTAGAGAGTCAGGCCGGTGTGCGGACTTTTGGGT
>NZ_JBVKAI010000043.1:0-18331 GCF_055639495.1 Streptomyces sp. NPDC039424 | reverse complement strand
TCCAGCGAGCCGTCCTCCAGCGGGCTGACGGCATAGCCGACCTTCTGCATCGCCCGCTTGGTGAACTCGTCGGTGTTGACGATGACCTCCGCGCCGCGCGGCAGGTCACCGATGTTCGCCTTCAACGCCGCCGGGTTCATCGCCACCAGCACGTTCGGCGCGTCACCGGGAGTGAGGATGTCATGATCGGCGAAATGCAGCTGGAAGGACGACACACCCGGCAGAGTGCCTGCGGGAGCGCGGATCTCGGCGGGGAAGTTCGGCAGCGTCGACAGGTCATTGCCGAAGGAGGCCGTCTCCGACGTGAACCGGTCACCCGTGAGCTGCATACCGTCACCCGAGTCCCCCGCGAACCGGATGACGACCCGGTCCAGACGGCGGAGCTCCTTGACGGGCGGCGTCGCCGTTCCGGGGCGGGGCGGCGCGGTGGTTTCCACAGACATACGTGTATCGGCTCCTGTCAGTCCGGCCAGCAGCCCTTGGCGGTGCCGGGTGGGTCATACACACCTGGCCGGAGACTAACCGGGGCCGTTAGAGGGGCGCTTGTGTCATCAGCCGCACCACGACCGGGGCGGCCGTACCGGGCACGGACGCCGCCTCCGCGGCCTGCCGGTGGCGCAGCCGGGCCGTGTCCCGGTCGCCGCGGGCCTCGGCCACGCGGGCGAGTCCGGTGAGCGTACGGACCCGGGTGCCGAGGCTTCTGACCCAGCGGGCGTCCAGCAGTTCGAGGGCCTCGTCGTACAGGTGCTGCGCGGTGTCCGGGTCGGCGGCCCGCAGCGCGAGGTCGCCGAGTCCGCGCAGGGCCGCCGCCAGGGAGGCGGGGCTGCCGGTGCGGCGGGCCAGGCCGGCGGCGCGGGTGTAGTCGGCCCGGGCCGCGGCCGGGTCGGCGGCCAGGTGGTCGCCCCGGGTGACCAGGAGGTCGGCGGTGTCGGCCGGGGCGTCCAGCTGTTCGGTGAGGGCGAGGGCCTGGCCGGTGAGATCGGCCGCTGCCGGGTGGTCGTCGCGGACCGCGGCGAGGGCGGCCAGGGCGTCCAGGGTGAGGGCCGTGCCCCAGCGGTCGCCGAGCTCGCGGAAGGTGCCGACGGCGCGGCGCAGGGTGTGTTCGGCGCGTGCGGGGTCGTCCTCGCCCAGGGCGCCGAAGGCGGTGACGTAGTCGGCGACGGCCCGCACCCACGGGTCGGGGCAGTCGCGGCGGGACGAGACGAGCGCGTGGGCGCGGTGCGGGTCGCCGTCGGTGGCGTTGCGCAGCATCCACAGCAGCAGCGCGGCCGGGTGGCGGCCCTGCCCGGTGCCCGACCAGACGGTGTCCAGCGCGGTCTCGGCGCGGGCCCGGTGCCGGTGCCACAGGGCGCGGCCGTCCGGGCCGGACGCGGCCAGCAGGACGCAGACCGCGAACTCCTCGTCGTGTCCGACGGGGGGTTCGCCGTCGAGGAGGTCGAGGAGACGGGCCGCGTACGGGGCGGCGCCGACGGCGGTGCCGCGGATCCACAGGGCGTGCGCGGCGGCGGCGAGCAGGGCGAGGGCCGTGCGCGGTTCGGGTGCCGCGACCGTCCAGCGCAGGGCGGCGAGGAGGTCGTCGTGTGCGGCGGTGAGCCGCCCCAGCCATTCGAGCTGGCCGGCGCCGCGCAGTCGCGGGTCGGCGGTGCGGGCCAGGTCCAGCAGGTGGTCGGCGTGGGCGCGGCGCACGGTGTCCGCCTCGTCGGCGGCGTCGAGCTGTTCGGCGGCGTAGGCGCGGACGGTCTCCAGCATGCGGTAGCGGCCGTCGGCGGTCTCCAGGAGGGACTTGTCGGCCAGGGCTTCCAGGGTGTCCGGGTCGGTGCCGCACACCCGCAGCGCGGTGGACGTGGTGGTGCCGGAGGCGAAGACCGCGAAGCGCCGGGCCGCCCGGCGTTCCGGCTCGGGCAGCAGCTCCCAGCTCCAGGCGACCACCGAGCGCAGGGTCCGGTGCCGTCCGTCGCCGGTACGGCCGCCGCGCGCGGCCATCCCGAGCCGGTCGTCGAGCCGGTGTGCGAGGTCGTCGAGGTCCAGGGTGCGCAGACGGGCCGCCGCCAGTTCGACGGCCAGCGGCAGGTTGTCCAGGGCGGCGCAGACGCGGTGCACGGCCTCCGGGTCGGCGGTGAAGCCGGGGCGGACGGCCGCGGCCCGGTCGGTGAAGAGGCGGACGGCCGCGTCGGCGTCCAACGGCCTTACGGGGTGCAGGTGTTCGCCGATGATGCCGAGCGGCTCCCGGCCGGTGGCCAGGACGCGCAGCCGTGGGCAGGCCGCCAGCAGCCGGGCGGTCAGTGCGGCGGTGGCGTCGAGGAGGTGCTCGCAGTTGTCCAGGACCAGCAGCAGCGGCCGGTCGGCCAGCGCGGTGACCAGGCGGTCGGCCGGTGCGGGACCGTCCGCGCCGAGGTGGAGGCCGGTGCCGGGCAGGCCGAGCGCGTCGAGCAGGGCCTGCGGTACGGCCGTGTCGTCGCGCAGCGGGGCCAGTTGGACGAAGCACACCTCGTCCCCGGGCCCGGTGCCGGCGGCCTCGACGGCCAGCCGGGTCTTGCCGACGCCGCCCGGGCCGGTCAGCGTGACCAGGCGGGCGCGGTGCAGCAGGGCCCGCAGTGCGGCGAGTTCGGTGTCGCGGCCGATGAGCGCGGTCAGCTGGGCGGGCGGCCGGGCAAGCCGGGGTGCCGCGGTGCCGCGCAGCAACTCCTGGTGCAGCGAGGCCAGTTCGGGTGAGGGGTCGGCGCCCAGTTCCTCGGCCAGGTGCTGCCGGGTCTCCTCGTACACGGCCAGCGCCGCGGCCTGGCCGCCGTCGGCGGACAGCGCCCGCATCAGCAGCGCGGCCGGGCGTTCGCGCAACGGGTGGCGTCTGGCCAGTTCCCGTAACTCGGCCACCGCGGCGCGGTGTTCACCGAGCCGCAGGTCGGCCTCGATGCGGTCCTCGAGCGCGGCGAGCCGCAGTTCCTCCAGGCGCTCGGCGGCGGCCCGCGCGGTGTCGGAGCCGGTGAGGTCGTCCAGCGCCGGGCCCTGCCACAGCCCGAGTGCCTCGCGCAGCAGGGCGGCGGCGCGCGCCGGGTCGCCCGCGCCCAGCGCGTCGCGGCCCTCCCGGGCCAGCCGTTCGAACCGGCCCGCGTCCACGGCGTCGTACGGCACGACGATCCGGTAGCCCGGGCCGGACCGTTCGATGGGCGCGGCCGTGCCGAGGACCGCGCGCAGCCGGGACATCTGGGACTGCAGCGCGTGTGCGGAGAGCGGGGCGGCCGGGTTGGTCTCCTCGGCCAGACGGTCGGCCGACACCACCTCGCCCGGCCGGACCAGCAGCAGGGCGAGCAGGGCGCGGCGCGCCGGTCCGCCCAGCGGGAGTTCGGTGCCGTCGGCGTGCCGGGCCCGGGTCTCGCCGAGGATGGAGAACCGCATGCCGGTGATTATTCACCGGCATGCCTCCTCGGCGGTCAGGCGGGCATGATCGGGCCGAGGTAGGTGCCGCCGGAGACGTCGATGGTCTGGCCGGTGACATAGCGGCCCCGGGGGCCGGCGAGGAAGCCGACGACGTCGGCGACGTCATCCGGCTCCCCGAGCCGGCCGAGCGCCGTGATCGCCTCCAGTTCGGCGACGACTTCGGGGATGGCGGTGTACCCGGCGGTCAGGTCGGTGCGGATGGCGCCGGGGGCGACGGTGTTGACGGTGATGCCGCGGCGGCCGAGCTCGTTGGCGAGCGTCGGGGCGAGGGCTTCGAGGGCCGCCTTGGAGAGGGTGTAGCCGATCTGGATGGAGACGGCGAACCGGCTGGCCGTCGAGCCCATGTTGACGATCCGGCCGCCGTCGTTGAGCAGCGGCAGGGCGCGCTGGGTGACGAAGAAGGGGGCGCTGACGTTGATCTCGAACAGCTGCCGGAGTTCCTCGGGGGTGACGTGGGCGATCGGGTGACCGGAGCCGATGCCCGCGTTGTTGACGAGGATGTCCAGCCCGCGTCCGGCCAGCCCCGCCGGCAGCTGCTCGAACAGCTGGTCCACCGCATCCGGTTCGCCGAACCGGGCCCGCACCGCGAACGCCCGCCCGCCCTCCTTCTCGATGCGCTCCACCGTCCGGGCGGCGGCCCGCTCGTCACTGCCGTAGTGCACGGCGACGCACGCGCCCTCGGCGGCCAGCCGCAGTGCGACAGCCCGGCCGATGCCCCGCGACGCGCCGGTCACCAGTGCGGTCCTCCCGTTGAGCTCACCCATGGTCCCGCTCCCGTCCGTGTCCGCCCGGCTCCCTCGTGGGCCGGTGCGGACACCACCCTGGCGAGCGGTGCTCACCGGGCGCTCACCGCGCGCTCACCGGTGTCGGGGGCGGTGCTCTAGTTGCACGCGAGTCGGTTTCCGGTGCCCCGGGCTTCCGTGATGATTCGGCGGTGCGTCCTGGCCCTGCCACGTTGCGCACGACATCCCTCGCGCCCCGCGGTAGCTGCACCGACCAGGTCCTTGATGAGTGAGGGATGAATGAGGTGCGTCATGGGCAACAGCTGGTTCGAGACCGTCGCACACGCCCAGCGCCGAGCCAGGAGGAGGCTGCCGAAGTCGGTCTACGGTGCCCTGCTGGCCGGTTCGGAGGCCGGGGTGTCGTATCGCGACAACACCACGGCGTTCCGGGAACTGGGCTTCGCCCCGCATGTGGCCGACCTGCCGGGCGAGCGGCACACCGCGACCACGGTGCTGGGCCAGGACGTCACCTTGCCGGTGGTCATCTCCCCGACGGGCGTTCAGGCGGTCCATCCCGACGGCGAGGTGGCCGTCGCCCGCGCCGCCGCCGCGCGCGGCGTCGCCATGGGCCTGAGTTCCTTTGCGAGCAAGGCGGTCGAGGAGGTGGTGGCGGCCAACCCGCGGACCTTCTTCCAGATGTACTGGATGGGGTCGAAGGACTCCATGATCCGGGCCATGGACCGGGCCCGGGCCGCCGGAGCGGTCGGGCTGATCGTCACCCTCGACTGGTCCTTCTCCCACGGCCGCGACTGGGGCAGCCCCTGGATTCCGGAACAGCTCGACCTCAAGGCGATGGCCAAACTGGCGCCGCAGGCGCTCTCCCGTCCGGCCTGGCTGCTGGACTACGCCCGCGCCCGCAGGCTCCCCGACCTGAAGGCCCCCAACCTGGCCCGCCCCGACGGCACCGCGCCGACCTTCTTCGGCGCGTACGGGGAGTGGATGGGCACCCCGCCGCCCAGCTGGGACGACATCCGCTGGCTGCGGGACGAGTGGCAGGGGCCGTTCCTGCTCAAGGGCATCTCACGTGTCGACGACGCCCGGCGGGCGGTGGACGCGGGAGTCACCGCCATCTCGGTGTCGAACCACGGCGGCAACAACCTCGACACGACCCCCGCCCCGATCCGGATGCTGCCCGCGGTGGCGGACGCGGTGGGCGGCGAGGTCGAAGTGCTGCTCGACGGCGGCGTCCGGCGCGGCAGCGACGTCGTCAAGGCGCTCGCCCTCGGCGCGCGCGCGGTGATGATCGGCCGCGCCTATCTGTGGGGGCTGGCAGCGGGAGGTCAGGCGGGCGTGGAGAACGTGCTGGACATCATGGCCCGGGGGATCGACTCCGCGCTGCTCGGCCTCGGCCGTTCCTCGATCCACGAACTGACGCCCGACGACGTGGTGGCTCCCCCCGGTTTCACCCGAGCGCCCGCCACCCGGAGCCAGGTAGACGGGGGATGACGGAGTTCGAGCCGGCCGCGGAGCTCGCCGCCCTGCCCTGGGCGGGGCTCCCCGAGCGGCCCATGGTGCTGATCCCCCTCGGATCCCTGGAGCAGCACGGTCCGCACCTGCCGCTCGACACCGACACGGCGATCGCCTCCGCCGTCGCGCACGGCACGGCCACGCGGCTGCGCCGGCGGCTGCCGCGCGCGCACGTCCTGGTGGCGCCCCCGATCGTCTACGCCGCGAGCGGGGAGCACCAGTCCTTTCCGGGCACGATGTCGATCGGCACCGAGGCCCTGAGGTTCGTACTGGTGGAACTGGTCCGTTCGGTCGCCCTGTGGTCCGGGCGCATCGTGTTCGTCAACGCGCACGGCGGCAATCTCAGGTGCCTGAGCAGCGCCGTGCGTCAGCTGGTCGAGGAGGGCCGGGACGTGGCCTGGGTGCCGTGCGAGCCGGAGCACGGCGACGCGCACGCCGGGCACACCGAGACATCGCTGATGCTGCATCTGGCCCCGGACCGGGTCGACATGACGCGCGCGGAGAAGGGCAACACCGCCCCCATCAGCGAGTTGCTGCCCTCGCTCCTCGCCGGTGGCATCGCCGCCGTATCGCCTTCCGGAGTACTCGGCGACCCCACCACCGCGACGGCCTCCGAAGGAGCTCGTCTCCTCACGGCACTGGTGGCGGACGTCGCCGGGCGCATCGAGTACGGCCGTGCGGACACGGGCGGCCGACTGCTCCCGGCGGGGGTGCGGGCATGACCGGGGCACAGCGGGTCGCCCTGGCGGCGGCCGGGACGCGCGGCCCCGTGGTGAGCGCGGAAGGGGGCTTTTGGGGATGACGTCCCTGCTCCCGGCCGGATCCGTCGTCGAACTCGGGCGCCGGGTCATGCGCTACGACGGCGGACGCGTCCTCGTCGGAGGCTCACCACCGCGGCTGATACGCCTCGGTGAACGCGCCCTGCCGCTGCTGCGGGACGGCAGGATCCGGCTGGCCGGCCAGGCGTCCGTGCGGCTCGCGGACCGGCTCGTCGCGCTCGGCATGGCGCATCCCGTTGCCACCGAGCTCCCCCCGGCAGACCTGACCGGACTGACCGTGGTCGTACCGGTCCGGGACCGGGCACCGGCCCTGGACCGGCTGCTGACCAGCATCGGGGGGCGGGCCACTGTGATCGTCGTGGACGACGCCTCCCACGACCCGGATGCGGTGGCCCGAACCGCCGCGGCCCACGGAGCCCGCCTCATCGCCCTGCCGGAGAACCGCGGACCGGCGGCCGCCCGCAACGCGGGGTTGCGGCAGGTCCGCACGCCCTTCATCGCCTTCATCGACTCGGACATGGTCGTCGGCCCGGACACGCTGCCGATGCTGCTGCGCCACTTCCACGACCCCCGACTCGCCCTCGTCGGGCCCCGAGTCCTCGGCCTGCACGACAAGGACACACCGGACCGGGGCAACTGGATCGCGCGCTACGAGGCGGCCAGGTCCTCGCTCGACCTGCACACCCATCCCGCGCTCGTGCACCCCCGCTCCCGGGTGTCGTGGCTGCCCAGCGCCTGCCTCGTGGCACGCGTCGAGGCGCTCGGGCCGGGATTCACCGAGACCATGCGCGTCGGGGAGGACGTCGACCTGATCTGGCGGCTGGCCGCCGAGGGCCGGCGGATCCGCTACGACCCCTCCGTGGCCGTGCGTCACGACCACCGCACCCGGTTCACCGACTGGCTGAGCCGCAAGGCCTACTACGGTTCCGGGGCACACACCCTGGCCGTCCGGCACGGATCCGCGGTCGCCCCGGCCACCCTCACACCCTGGGCGGCGGTCCTGGCGGCCGCGCTCCTGGCGCAGCGGCGCTGGTCGGTACCGGTGACGGCCGCGGTGCTCACCGCCGTGGCCCGCGACTACGCTCGCAAGGTCCCCGCGGACAGCCCCCGTGCACGGCGCATCGCGGTGTCCCTGACCGGATGGGGCGTCGCCGCGACGGCGGAGCAGACGGCGGCGCTGCTGCTGCGGCACTGGTGGCCGCTGAGTGCCGCCGGCTGTCTCGTCTCCTCCCGCGTCCGCCGGGCGGTCGCCGTGGCGGCGGTCGTCGAGGGGGCGCTGGACTACCGGCTGCGCGCCCCTGCCCTGGATCCCGTCCGCTTCGTACTGGCGCGACGCCTGGACGACCTCGCCTACGGTGCGGGGGTGTGGGCGGGAGCGCTCCGGGGACGGTCCCTGCGCTGCCTGCTCCCGGAGATCCGCAGGTCACAGAGGAGGCCGGACTAGGGTGGTACCCCTGATTTTCTAGGGGTGGTCTTTTCGTGGAGGTCTGACAGCATCTCTCTCAGGACGATGATTCCTGCCGGTGGAGGTGCTGGACCGTGCGCCAGGGGCCCGTTGGGTTCGATCCGTCACGTCCCTATCGCTGTTCGCCGAGTGTGGCGGTGCGTGCGGAGGCGTTCGGCGCGCTTGTCTACCACTTCGGGACCCGTCGGCTGTGTTTTCTGAAGAGCCCCGAACTCGTGTGGATCGTACGGTCGTTGGGTGATTTCGCGGATGTGCACTCGGTACTGGACGCCGCGGGGGTGGCCGAGTCGCGACGGGACTCGTATCTCCGGACCCTGAGCGGCCTGGCCGACAGCGGTGTGATCGAGCCGCATTCCGGTGCGAAAGCCTGCTGGGAGGGTGTCGCGTGAGGCTGGTCGAGCACTTCGAGGCCGGGCTGGACGCCCCCATCTGCCTCACCTGGGAACTGACCTACGCCTGCAACCTGGCGTGTGTGCACTGCCTGTCGTCCTCCGGACGGCGTGATCCGCGGGAGTTGACCACGGCGGAGTGCCGGGCGGTGATCGACGAGCTGGAGCGGATGCAGGTCTTCTACGTCAACATCGGCGGCGGCGAGCCGACGGTGCGCTCGGACTTCTGGGAGCTGGTCGAGTACGCCACCGCACATCACGTCGGGGTGAAGTTCTCCACGAACGGGGTGCGGATCACGCCGGAGCGGGCGCGGTGGCTGGCCGCCAGTGACTATGTGGATGTGCAGATCTCGCTCGACGGAGCGACCGCGGAGGTGAACGACGCGGTACGGGGGGCCGGTTCGTACGACACCGCGATCACGGCGATGCGGCGGCTCGCGGACGCCGGGTTCCGCGGCTTCAAGATCAGTGTGGTGATGACCCGTCACAACGTCGGGCAGTTGGACGCGTTCAAGGCTCTGGCCGATACGTATGGCGCCCAGCTGCGCATCACCCGGCTGCGGCCCTCGGGGCGTGGCGCCGATGTGTGGGGCGAGCTGCATCCCACCGCCGATCAGCAGCGGACGTTGTACGAGTGGCTGCTCGCGCACGGGGAGGGAGTGCTGACCGGGGACTCCTTCTTCCATCTCAACGGGCTCGGCTCGGGCGCGCTGCCGGGGCTGAATCTGTGCGGGGCGGGGCGGGTGGTGTGCCTGATCGATCCGGTCGGCGACGTCTACGCCTGCCCGTTCGCCATCCATGAGTCCTTTCTCGCCGGCAATGTCCGTGCGCCGGGGGGCTTCGCCGGCGTGTGGCGGGAGTCGGAGCTGTTCGCCCGGCTGCGTGCTCCGCAGGGCGGCGGTGCGTGTTCTGGGTGCTCGGCGTACGACGCTTGCCGGGGCGGTTGTATGGCGGCGAAGTTCTTCACCGGTCTGCCGTTGGACGGGCCGGATCCCGAGTGTGTGAAGGGTCATGCCGAGGGGGCGCTCGCCTCGGTCGGTGCGGGGGCGGTGCCGCGGCCCGGCAGCGACCACTCGCGTCGGGGTTCTCGTCCGGTGCCGGTGGCCATCGGATGGGGGCCGCCGCCGGAGGCGGCGGGGGCGCCGGAGCGGGCCTGTGACGCCAGTCCGCTGGCCGGGTTCGCGCCCGGCGGCTGAGCGGAGTCGTCAGCCGACGGTGGGCCAGGTGCTGAGCAGGGCGGCGATCCGGGCGGTCGTGCAGGCCGGGTCGCGAAGCAGGTCTCGCAGGGCTGTCGCGTCGTCGCGGGTGGGTTTCAGGGGGATGCCGGAGGCCTCTAGATACATGACGCCGGTGGCCGCGGCCACCGCCGTGTTGGAGCGTTCCAGCCAGCGGCAGCGGCCGAGGATGTGGACCAGGGTGGCGGCGCGGGCGTAGGGGCCGTCATAGACGGGGTGGTCGAGGAGTTCCGCCTTGTGGGCGGCCACGGCGGCGACCGGAACGCCGTAATCCTCGGGGGCGGGGTCGTGGGCGCCGGCCAGTTCGGCGACCTGCAAAATCCAGGGAACGTCGATGTGCAGGTCCATCAGACGGCGTGCGCTCCGGGGGTGCGGGTCCGGTCGGCTTCCTCGGCCTCGTCGAAGAGGGTCTGGTGTTCGTCGAGGAAGCGGCGAGCGGCGTCGAGGCCTCGGGTGCGCAGGCCGTCGGCGTCTTCCCGGACGAGGTGGGCGATGTAGTCGCCGACGCTGAGGCCGCGGTCTTTGGCACGGGCTCGGGCGAGTTCGGCCACCTCGTCGTCGACGCGGGCGCCTAGTTGTGTCTTCGCCATGGACGCATGGTAACAGGTGTTACCACACGTCGTCAGGCGCGGCGCAGGGTGATGTCGCCGCTGGTCGTGGTGACGTCGACGGTGATTTCTCCGGCTCCGTCGGCGGGGGCGCCGTGGGCCAGGTCGCCGTGGCGGTCGCCGCTGTTGGTGCGCAGGGTGGGGCGGACACCGACGCCCTTGTCGACGCCGATGGTCACATCGCCGGAGGAGGTGGTGGCGTGGATGGTGCCGCTGCGTACGGTGCCGATACGTACGTCGCCGGAGGCGGTCTCGATGTGGATGTCCTGATCGGCGGTGCCCAGGCGCAGGTCGCCGCTGGCCGATGTGGCACGGACGGGGCCGGCCGTGTGGTCGGCGCGCAGGTGGCCGGAGCGGGTGCTGTAGGTGAGGGAGCCGCCGACGGTGCCGAGTTCGATGTCGCCGGAGGTCGCTTCGAGTCGTACGTCTCCGGCGATGTGGTCGGCCTTCACTCCGCCGGAGCCGGTGTCGGCCACGAGCGTGGCGAGCCGGCCGCGTGTTTCGAGGTCGGCGGAGTGGGAGGCATAGGTGAGGGCGGAGTTCGCCGGCACGGTGACCTGGAGGCGGATGCGCCCCTCGCTCCAGGCGCCCGCCTGGCCGTTGCGGACGGTGAGGACGCCGGCGTCGAAGTTCACCTCGGTCCGTTCGGCCGCCTTGCGGTCGCCGGGGCGCCAGGACGCGGCCGGGGCGACGTCGACGGTGACGGTGGGACCGTCGCCGGTGTGGACGGCGCAGCTGCCGCCGGAGACCTGGAGGTGTGCGGATACGGGGCCGTCTGCCGTGAATTCGTACACTGCACCTTCGCCAATCGTCGGTTGCGGGCGCGCGGGCCCGCGTGGGGGGTGGGGCCTCGGCGGCCGCCCGGTCGGCGCGGTGTCGTCCGGTCCGTGGGCGGACGTCGTCGGCATCGAGTCAGGCTAAGCCGGGCGGTGGTGGGCTCGACACCCCCTATGAACCCCAGATTCCGGGTGGTTGGGCGGGAGGGGATGTTGGCATACGTTACGACGGCGGATCGGTGCGGTGTGCGGGCGTGCTCGATGGAGTGCGCCCCCTATCTTCCGGTGCCTGCGGCTGAATCGGATGCTGCGGCTGCGAGTGGCGGCGTCTGCGGAAAGTGCAGGTCAGATGGGTAGGGGTGGTGCCAACCCCCCGGAGATGGCGGGGGTTTTCTCCCCTGGGGGGCGGTACCTGGCAGGCTTGTGGGGGTCGGCGGGCCGTCCTCAGACTCGGCTGCATGACGATTTCCACCGACGCCTCGGTAGCGGCAGCAACGCCCGCCGTCCGTCCTCGTAGGTCCGGTCCCGACTCCGGCAGCGACTTCGCCCGACTGTCCCAGCGCATCACCGAGGCGGGTCTGCTGCGGCAGCGTCCCGACTACTACGCGGTACGGCTCACCTTGGTGGTGGGGCTGCTGGCGGCGGGATGCGGAGCATTCGTCGCGCTGGGCGACACCTGGTGGCAGCTGGCCGTCGCCGCCTTCATGGCGTTGATGTTCGGCCAGGTCGCGCTGGTGGCTCATGACCTGGCGCACCGTCAAGTATTCCGGCTGCGGCGTCCGAGTGAGGCCTGGGGGCGCCTCTTCGCCAATCTCGGTATCGGTATGAGCTACGGCTGGTGGATGAACAAGCACACCCGTCACCACGCCAACCCCAACCATGAGGAGCTCGACCCCGATGTCGCCCCGGACATCCTGGTGTGGTCCACCGAGCAGGCCCGCAACAGCCGCGGGCTGGCCCGGCTCATCGGCGGTCATCAGGCGCTGCTGTTCTTCCCGTTACTGACACTGGAGGGCTTCAACCTGCATGTGGCGAGTGTGCGGGCGCTGCGTTCGCCGACGATGAAGAACCGGCTGCTGGAGGGCGGCCTGCTCTTCCTGCACATGGCGGTGTATCTGTCGGCGCTGTTCCTGGTGCTCTCCCCCGGCAAGGCGGTGGCGTTCCTCGCCGTGCACCAATGCCTGTTCGGTGTCTATCTGGGCTGCACGTTCGCTCCGAACCACAAGGGGATGCCCACGTTCACGGGGGACGAGCGGCCGGACTACCTGCGGCGCCAGGTGCTCACCTCCCGCAATGTGCGCGGTGGCTGGCTGACCGACGTGATGCTCGGCGGGCTCAACTACCAGATCGAGCACCATCTGTTCCCGAGCATGCCGACTCCTCATCTGCGGCGGGCCCAGATCGTCGTACGCGCCTACTGCGCGGAGATAGGCGTTCCGTATCACGAGACCGGGCTGATCCGGTCCTACCGCGAGGCCCTCACGCATCTGCACCGGGCGGGGGAGCCGATCAGGCGGCAGCGCAGGGCGTCCTGACGGTCGTACGCACCACGGCCCGAGGACCCCTATCTCTGCCCTGACCGGGGAGATAGGGGTCTTCGCGCCTTCTGGCGTCCCGTCCGGCGTGGCAGTGTCGAGGGCAGGCCAGCGCCGCTGCCTGGCCGTCCGCCCCAGTGAGGAGTTCCCGTGTCCGAGACTGCGCGTGACAGCGAGGCTGTCGAGGTGCCCGCAGCCGACGATGCGGACATAGAGCAGGACCTGCTGGTCGAAGAGGTCTCCATCGACGGCATGTGCGGCGTCTACTGACGCGTCGCCGGCACGGAGGGAGCAGTCGTGGTCGGTCCCGGGCGGCGCGAGTTCGGTCCCGGGCGGCGTCATGGCTGTGGTGCCCCGGTCGCCCGAGGGGCCGTAGGAAGCTCGTCGATCACTGGGCACATGAATGTTCTTCTCCGTCCGCCGCGATCCGTGGGGACGGCCGTTTGGCATGTCTGCGGCGGGTGCGCACCGTCGATTCCTTTGCCTGGCAGGCGAGTTGTTCGGCGTACTCGGTTGCGGCCGACGGGAGCCATCTGTACATTTGTCTTAACCGTAAGTATGTATAAGACGCCCGTCTAGGAGACGATCATGTGGGAGACCACGCAAACCGCCGAGACCGCCGCAGCACCGCAGGCGGTGTGGAGCTGTTACGAGGACCCGGCGACATGGCCGAGCTGGAACCCCGACCTGGTCGCGATCGAGCGCACCGGCCCCTTCGCCGCCGGCACCACGGGCACCGTGACCAACGAGGGCCGTCCGCCGGTGCCGTTCACTCTGACCGCGGTGGAGCCGGGCACCGGCTTCACCATGGAGACCCGTCCCGGCGGTGACCTGGTCGCCCAGTCCATCTGCCACCTCGCCCCGCTGGAGGGCGGCGGCACGCTGATCACGCACACCATGCGACTCGACGGCCCGCCGGCCGACCAGGTCGGCGCCGCGCAGGGCCCGGTGCTCACCGCGGGCCTGTCGGCCGGCGTGCTGAACCTCGCCAAGCTCGCCGCCGGCTAGCACTGTCGGGCATCGCGCGGCGCTTCCGCCCGGAAGCGCGGCGGCCCCGGCCGGTACCACAGGGCCCCGGCCTCCCCCCACCGCTCAGCCTTCGCGCCACGCCACACCGGACGACCGGGGGGCGCCTGCGACGGCGTGTCCCGTACAGCAGTCGGTGACGCACCCGGGTTCGCGACCCGCGCGCCGACCTCTCGAGTGAGGAGAGTCCGTCGTGAAGAAACGGACCATCGCGATCACAACCCTGATCGTCGCGCAGTTCATGGACCTGGTCGACACCACCATCACCAACGTCGCACTGCCGTCGATCAAGACCGATCTGCACGCCACCGACGCCCACCTCGAATGGATCATGGCGGGCTATCTGCTGGCCTTCGCCGTCCTGCTCATCACGGGTGGCCGCCTGGGCGACATCTACGGCCGCCGGACCGTGTTCCTCATCGGTGTCGCCGGCTTCGGCGCCACCTCCCTGTGGGCCTCCGCCGCCGACACCGGACAGCTGCTCGTGGCGGCCCGGGTGGTCCAGGGCGCCTTCGCGGGCGTGATGGTGCCTCAGGTTCTGTCGTCCGTCCAGGTCATGTACGAACCCGCCGAACGCGGCAAGATCTACGGCCTGATCGGCGCGATCAGCGCCCTCGGCTCCGTCGTCGGTCTCATCGCGGGCGGCTGGATGGTCGGCGCCGACCTGTTCGGCCTCGGCTGGCGGGTCGTCTTCCTGGTCAACGTGCCCGTCTGCGTGCTGCTGCTGGCGCTCGCGAGCTTCTTCGTCCCCAACAGCCGCTCCGATGACCCGGTGAAGCTGGACATCCTCGGCGTCCTGCTCGCCGCCTCCGCGGTCTTCCTCATCGAGTTCCCGCTGATCGACGGCCGCATGGCCGACTGGGCACCGTGGATCTGGGGCATGCTGGCCGCCGCCCCGGTCCTGATCATCGTCTTCGTCCTGCAGCAGCGCGCCAAGATGCGGCGCGACGGCTCGTCCCTGCTGCCGCTGAAGCTGTTCTCCGACCACGGTTTCCGCAGCGGCCTGGTCGTGCAGATCCTGTTCTGGATGGCCAACGGCGGTTACATGATCGCCCTCGGCTACTACCTGCAGATCGCCCTCGGCTTCTCTCCGCTGGCCACCGGTCTGACGATCTTCGCCATGACCGTCGGCTCCCTGGTCATCACCCCGGCCGGTGCGCCGCTGGCGAAGAAGTTCGGCAAGCACGTCATCTTCGCGGGCGGACTGATCCAGGCGGCCGCGTTCGTCTGGGCGATCTGGGCCATCCACGAGCAGGGCAAGGATCTGTCCGGCTGGGACCTCGCGCCCGCCCTCGGTCTCTCCGGCGCCGGCATGGTCCTGCTGATCGTGCCGCTCCTGGACGAGGCGCTGCGCAGCGTTCCGCCGGCCGCCGCGGGTGCCGCGTCGGGTGTGTTCACCACCTTCCAGCAGGTCGGCTACTCGATGGGCGTGGCCGTCGCCGGTGTCGTCTTCTTCAACACCGCAGGCGACAAGCCGACCTTCGGCACCTACAAGGACGCCGTCACCTACGGTCTGTGGGTCACGGTCGCCGCGTTCGCCCTGTCGGGTGTGTGCGCGCTGTTCATGCCGAAGCTGCGGCCGCACACCGCGCCCACCGGGGCGCAGGGGCAGGGCCAGGGCCAGAACGCGGAGGCGGTTGCCTCCGGACGGTGACCCGCAGGGCCGCCGTATCGCACCGCGCGAGGGCGGGGTGCCGGACCGTGGGGACGGTCCGGCACCCCGCCCTTCGGCTTTCCGGGCGGACGTGGGCCTGCGATGAACAGGGCGCGGGGCGGGGCGCTCCGGGGATGGCGGGCGGCCGCAGGGCCGGACGAAGGGTGGATATGGACAGCCGGGGGTGGTGTGACCCCTTCGCAGGGTCACACCACCCCCGGCTGGTGGGTGGTTTCGTGGGGTGGGTCAGCCTGCCAGCGCGTGGAAGCCGCGGCGGAAGTACACGGCAGGGGGCGCGTCGTGCAGGCGGACGTCCTGGACACGGCCGATGAGAATCGTGTGGTCGGCGACGTCGTGGCGGACGTAGGCCTCGCACTCCAGTACCGCGGCGGCCTCCTCGAGGACGGGGTGGCCGGCCGCGTTGGCCCGGAAGTCGCCCTGGCCGAACTTGTCCGCGCCCCTGGTGGCGAACCGGGTGGCCAGGTCCGCGCGGCGGGACGGCACGACCTGGATGACCCACGAGCGGGCCTTCTCGAACGCGGCATGGCACTGGGCGGTCCGCGCCAGGCAGACCAGCGCCAACGGCGGATCGACGGACAGCGAGGTGAACGACGTGGCCGTGAAGCCGCGCCACACACCCTGCTCGTCGGTGGTGGTCACGATGGTCACACCGCTGGGGTACGAGGCCATCGCCTCGCGGAACCGCTCCGACAGGTCCGCGGCGACATGCACGGCGGGCGTCATCCGATTACCTCCTTCGTGCCCGGGCGGGCCGACGTACCGGCGAACCCACCCTCACTTGCCGTTCTTGACGACCGCGCCGCCGTCCACGCGCATCTGGGTGCCGGTGACGTAACGCGACTCGTCGGAGGCGAGGTAGGTGACGGCGTGGGAGATGTCGATCGGCTCGACGTACGGGATGGGCATGGCCTGCACCATGCCGAAGCCGGGCTCCGCGTCCTGCTGGGCCGGCTGCTCCAGGTCGGGCCGGAACACCTTGTACATGGCCTCGTTCTGCAGCATCGGGGTGTTGACGTTGGTCGGGTGCACCACGTTGATCCGCAGGCCGCGGGGGGCCAGGAACGGCGCGAACCAGTTGGTGTAGTGCTCGAGCATCTGCTTGGTGAAGGCGTAGCCGATGCCGCCGGGACCCATGCCGCCCGGGTCACCGCCGTACGACGCGAAGTAGGCGGCGGCCGACCCGATCAGGATGATCGAGGCGCCCTCCTGAAGGTGCGGCAGCGCCGCGTGGACCGTGTTCAGCGTGCCGCTGAGGTTCACGTCGACGGCCTCGGTGAACGCGCTCAGCGGACGGTCGGCGCCGACCGGGCCGATGGCCGCGTTGGCCACGACCACGTCCAGCCGGCCGAGCTCCGCGACACCCTCGTCGATCGCCTTGCGCAGCGCGGCCCGGTCGCGGATGTCGGCCAGCTTGGTGACCACGCGACGGCCCGTCTTCTCCACCAGGCGGGCGGTCTCGGCCAGTTCCTCGGCGGTGCCCAGCGCGTACCCGACGACGTCGATGTCCTCGCCGAGGTCGATCGCGATGATGTCGGCGCCTTCCTCGGCCAGACGCACGGCGTGGCTGCGTCCCTGCCCGCGTGCCGCACCGGTGATGACGACGACCTTGCCTTCTACCCGGCCCATGGGGCCCTCCAGACGTTGTGCTGTAGTGACATGACGGACGGCGGCCCGCCAGGCGGGCCGGGGAGGTCGGGCCGGGCAGGCGCTGAGCTGCCGAAAGGCATGAAGGGCCGGACAGAAACACTCACTGTGGCCTCGCGACGCGCCATGCGCCGACTCGAAATTCTTTGTACCGTTCCCGCGTCGCGAAGAGGCCGGACGCGTCCCCCTATTCGTCGTCGGCGCGCTTTCTTAGGGGGCTTGAGGGTGCTGTGGCCGAGGCGGGCCGATGAAATTCGTCGGGCCGCTTAAGGGACTTGTTAGGGGTCACGGTCGGCACCCGCTGTCCTACGGTGAGCAGAACATCACCGTCCATGCATCGCCGTTCATTTCGTGCTGCTCCTGACGTGGGCGATCACATATCCGCCCGGTTTTCCGCACGGCGACCGGATTTCTGGAACGACAGTATTCACGACCTGACACGGGGAGTGGGAAAACCGTTATGGCCAACTCCGACCAGCGGCTTGTCGAGGCACTTCGGGCCTCCCTCAAGGAGACCGAGCGACTGCGCGGACAGAACCGCAAGCTGTCCGCCGCCCAGCGGGAGCCGATCGCGATCGTGGGGATGGCGTGCCGGTACCCGGGAGGCGTGGCCGGTCCGGAGGACCTGTGGCGGCTGGTGGCCGACGGCGTCGACGCCGTGTCCGAGTTCCCCGCCGACCGCGGCTGGGACCCCGCCGTCTACGACCCCGAGCCCGGCCGGGCCGGCAAGACATACGTACGCGAAGGCGGATTCCTGCACGGTGCCGCCGACTTCGACGCGGACTTCTTCGGCATCAGCCCGAACGAGGCGCCGGTGCTGGACCCGCAGCAGCGGCTGCTGCTGGAGACTTCCTGGGAGGCCGTGGAGCGCGCCGGTATCGACCCGCTGTCCCTCAAGGGCAGCCGCACCGGCGTCTTCGCCGGGATCATGTACCACGACTACCCGTACAGCAGCGTCGCCGGATCCATCGCCTCCGGCCGGGTCGCCTACACGCTCGGGCTGGAAGGCCCGGCGGTGAGCGTCGATACGGCCTGCTCGTCGTCGCTGGTCGCCCTGCATCTGGCCGTGCAGGCCCTGCGCTCCGGCGAGTGCTCCCTCGCCCTCGCGGGCGGTGTCGCGGTCATGGCGACGCCCGAGGTGTTCGTCGAGTTCAGCCGCCAGCGAGGGCTCGCCAGGGACGGCCGCTGCCGCTCCTTCGCCGACGCGACCGACGGCACCGGGTGGGGCGAGGGTGTCGGCATGCTCCTGGTCGAGCGGCTGTCGGACGCCCGCCGCAACGGGCATCCGGTGCTGGCCGTGGTACGGGGCAGCGCCATCAACCAGGACGGCGCCTCCAACGGCCTCACCGCGCCGAACGGGCCCTCCCAGGAACGCGTCATCCGACAGGCGCTGGCCAGCGCGCAACTGCCCGCCGACCAGGTCGACGTGGTGGAGGCGCACGGTACGGGCACGACGCTGGGCGATCCGATCGAGGCCCAGGCGCTCATCGCGACCTATGGCCGGGACCGGGCGGA
>NZ_JBVKAI010000042.1:0-20260 GCF_055639495.1 Streptomyces sp. NPDC039424 | reverse complement strand
AATCCACCTCATCGTCGACCGCCGCGGACTGCCGCTGTCGATCGGCATCTCCGCCGCGAACCTCCACGACAGCCAGGCCCTCATCCCGCTCGTCCGCGGTATCCCACCCATTCGCTCACGCCGCGGTCCCCGACGCCGACGGCCCGGCAAGCTGCACGGGGACAAGGGGTACGACTACCAGCACCTGCGGCGCTGGCTGTCTGCCCGTGGCATCCGGCACCGCCTCGCCCGCAAGGGCGTCGAGTCGTCTCAACGACTGGGCCGACACCGCTGGGTCGTGGAACGGACCGTGTCCTGGCTCTCCGGCTGCCGACGCCTCCACCGCCGATACGAGCGGAAGCCAGAACACTTCCTCGCCTTCACCGCCATCGCCGCGACCCTCATATGCCACCGCAGGCTCCAACTGAAATGACCTCTAAGGCGAGCGCGGCGGTCATCCGGTCGCCGACGGTGGGGCGGGCGGTGGTTGCGGGGGCGCCGGCTACGGTGTCGGCGGCGTCGCTGGGTGAGATGGCGTGCGGCGGGATCGGATCGACTTGGTTGACGCTGCCTTCGACGTCGATGGCCCAGGCGGGCGAACCAGGTGTTGAGCGCGTCCACGATATCGGCGCCGTTCCAGCCGCCTTCGCTGTCTTCGATGTTCAGCTTGATGTCGCGGAACAGGGCGCTGATCGCTCGGCCCTCGGGGCTACAGGGGTTGTACTTCAGCATGCTGTCGGGCACGGTCAGGTCCTCACGGGATTGCGGAATCAAGTGGATGTCAGCGCGGCAGCTACGGGGAGCTGCGGGCTGGTGTTCAGACCGTGGGGTTGGCTGGGACAAGCCCCGCAACTTCCGCGTGGCGGACCTCCGCACGCGGCAACGCGACCAGGTAGGAAGCGGGCCGCCGATGGCTCAGCTGGAGGAGCTCCCGTACGACCCGGACTTGGGCCTGGTCGTCCCGGCGGGTGACAGCGAGCACGGAACGGGCGGGAGCCGGGGCCCGTACCGTGATGCAGCGGCAGGAAAGGGGCGCAACTCTGTGTAGACGAGTGCAACCGGGGCGCGCGGGCGCGCTTGGCGGGCCGTTCGGGCTCGGCAACACGGCCGGGTGAACTGCGCCCTGCAACGTAACTCCAGTCCGGCAGCGCCCGTCTCGTACGGCGTGGGAGACATCAACGCCGCGCTCGTGTCAGAGCCGGGACTGGCCGTCGTGGAGATCTTGGGGTGCCGGTAAGCACACTGTCACCAGCCGCAAACGGTGGTGATCTTGCGAGGATGTCACCCGTGTGGGTGAGTCCGGGGTCGTACAGCTGCGCGGGGTGGGGCCCCGAGAGGAGGATCAACGACCGTGGCCCGTACCCCTTTGGACCTGGACGACCTGGTCGAGCACTGGACGCTGTTGAAGGACGAGCATGGGCTTGTGTCAGGTAAGCGCGGTGCGACGCGACTGGGCTTCGCCATGTTGCTGAAGTTCTATACGCAGTACGGCCGGTTTCCCCGGGGCCGATTCGAGTTGCCGGGCGAGGCGGTGGAGTTCGTCGCCCGGCAGGTACAGGTGCCTGCCGCCGAGCTGGACGTGTACGAGTGGAGCGGCCGGACGGTGGAGTACCACCGCGCGCAGATCCGGGGGCACCTGGGCTTTCGTGAGTGCAGCGTTGCGGATGCGGACAAGCTGACCGGCTGGCTCGCCGAATACGTCGCGTGCAAGGAGCGGCGGCCGGAGCAGGTACGGGTGGAACTGCTGGCCCGCTGCCGCACGGAGAGCATCGAGCCGCCGACTCCGGGGCGGTGTGACCGGATCATGGGTGCCGCGCTGCGAGTGGCCGAGGAGATGCTGACAGCGAGGATCTCAGCCCGGATCACGGTTCAGAGCACGGAGCGGATCATCGCCCTGGTCGCCGGGGCCGACCAGACGGACGACGCCGTACCCGGTGAGGCCAGTGCCGGTGAGGGCGAGGACGGGCCGCCGGTCCTAGCCAAGATCAAGGAGGCTCCGGGCAATGTGAGCCTGGAGACGATGCTCACCGAGATCGACAAGCTGCTCGCGGTGAGGGCGGTCGGGCTGCCGGCAGACCTCTTCGCCGACATCGCGCCGAAGGTCGTGGCCGGATGGCGGGCGCGGGCCGCGGTGGAATCCCCCTCCCACCTGCGCACTCACCCGCTGCCGCTGCGGGTGACGCTGCTGGCCGCGCTGCTGCACGAGCGGGAACGGGAGATCACGGACACGCTGGTGGAGCTGCTGATCTCCACGGTGCACCGGATCGGGGCGCGGGCGGAGAAGAAGGTTACCGAGCAACTGGTCAATGCATTCAAGAAGGTGTCGGGCAAGGAGAACATCCTCTTCAAGCTCGCCGAGGCGTCGATCGGCGAGCCGGAGGGCACGGTCCGCGAGGTCGTCTACCCGGCCGTGTCCGGGGGCGAGCAGACGCTGCGGGAGCTGGTGCACGAGTTCAAGACCCGTGGCCCGGTCTGCCGGCGCACAGTGCAGACGACGCTGAAGGCGTCGTACACCAACCACTACCGGCGCGGGCTGATCAAGCTGCTGGATGTGCTGGAGTTCCGCTCGTCCAACCACACCCACCGGCCGGTGATCGAGGCGTTGGCGCTGGTGGCCCGGTACGCGGCGGCGGGCAACACCACGTACTACCCGCTGGGCGAGACCGTGCCCGTGTACAAGGCAATGGGCGGGGACTGGGCCGAGGTCGTCCACCGCACCGACAAACGCGGCCGGCGCCGGGTGGTGCGGATGGTCTACGAGGTCGTCGCTTTCCAGGCCCTGCGCGACCAGCTCAAGTGCAAGGAGATCTGGGTGGTCGGCGCCGACAAGTGGCGCAACCCTGACGAGGACCTGCCCCAGGACTTCGCCGAGCGGCGCGAGGAGAACTACCGCGAGCTGCGCAAGCCGCTGGACGCGGCCGACTTCGTCGACGAGCTGCGCGAGCAGATGACCACCGAGCTGACACTGCTCAACGATGGGATGCCGCGCTTGAGCTGGCTGGACATCGCCGAGCGGAAGTCCGGCGCGATCCGGCTGACCCCGGCCGAAGCCCAGCCCGAGCCGCGCAACCTGCGCAGGATCAAGAGCGAGGTACAGCGCCGGTGGGGCATCGTGCCGCTCATCGACATGCTCAAGGAAGCCATGCTGCGCACGGGCTGCCTGGACGCGGTCACCTCGGTCTCCGGCGGCGGCTCCCTCTGGGCGGAGGTCCTGGCCGAGCGCCTGCTCCTGGTGATCTACGCCTACGGCACGAACACCGGGATCAAGGCCGTTGCCTCCGGCGGCCACGGCCACACCGAGGACGAACTGCGCTACGTGCGCCGCCGCTACCTGTCCGCCGAGGCCGCCCGCGCCATCGCCATCCAGATCGCGAACGCCACCTTCGCCGCCCGCAGCACCGAGCTGTGGGGCCAGGGCTCGACCGCGGTCGCCTCCGACTCCACCCACGTGCGGGCCTACGACCAGAACCTGTTCACCGAGTGGCACTCGCGCTACGGCGGCCGAGGGGTGCTCATCTACTGGCACGTGGAGAAGAAGTCCCTGGCTATCCACTCCCAGCTGATCAACTGCACCGCCTCCGAGGTCGCCGCGATGGTCGAGGGCGCGATGCGGCACGGCACCACCATGGACGTCGAGGCCAACTACACAGACAGCCATGGCCAGTCGGAAATCGGCTTCGGCATCACCCGGCTGCTGAACTTCGACCTGCTGCCGCGCATCAAGCGAATCAACAGGGTCAAGCTGTACCGGCCCGTGGCCAGCGAGGCGGAAGCCTACCCCAATCTCACGCCTGCACTGACCCGCCCCATCCGCTGGGAGCTCATCGCCCAGCAGTATGACCAGATGATCAAGTACGCGACCGCGATCCGCACGCGGACCGCGTCCACCGAGGCGATCCTGCGCCGCTTCACCCGCAACGCCTCCCACCCCACCTACGCGGCCATGCTGGAGGTCGGCCGCGCACAGAAGACCATCTTCGTGGCCCGCTACCTGCGGCTGCGCGACCTTCAGCGGGAGATCGAGGAGGGCCTGAACGTGAAGGAGCCCTCCAACGGCGCCAACTCCGTGATCGCCTACGGGAAGGGCGGGGAGATCGCCTCGAACCGGCGCGACGAGCAGGAGATGTTCGTCCTGTGCCTGCGCATCCTGCAATCCGCCCTGGTCTACGTGAACACCCTGATGCTCCAGGACATCCTCGGCGAACCGGAATGGACGGACCTCCTCACCCCCGCCGACCGGCGCGGCCTGACCCCGCTGTTCTGGTCCCACGTCCGCCCGTACGGTGACGTGAACCTCGACATGGACACTCGCCTCAACCTCGCCCAGGTGACCGTTCCGGAGCCCGAGGCGCGGACAGCGAGGCTGCCCGAGCAACCGTGGAGAACGCATGAGCCTGGTCCGCTCCAGGGCCGCCCGGCCACAGGTGGGTGGCCGAGCGCTGTCCGATGCAGGACTATGTCGACGGCCAGTTCCGCTCCCTCGCGGCGTCCTCTGTGTCCGTCCTGCCGACGGACCGTGTGGAGCGACAGCTGCGGCTCGGCGAGGACCGTCGCTACCCTGGCGAGACCTGGCTTGTCAGGATGTCCTCGACAGCACCGCGACCTCACAACCGAACCCGACCACGAAGCGCCCGCCCGGTGCCGCGGCGAGTGAGTGCACGGGGGAAGGAAGCAGGTGGTCGGTACCGGCCGGGCACCCTGCGGTGAGATCGTGGAACCGCACGGTGTGGTCATCGGCGAAGGCCGCGACGAGCCGTCCGTCGGCCATCGCTGAGACCGCCAGCGAATTGTCAGAGCCTGACTCGGCGGCCTGGGCATTGCCGATCTGCTGCCCCGTGGACAGGTTCCACAGGCGTACCGTCCGGTCCCGGCCCTTGCTGATCGCGATGGGAGCTCCGCCCAAGGTGGCAGTGGCTACGGCGGTCACCCAGTCGGTGTGGCCGATCAGGGGTTCACCGAGCTGTCGGCCGGTGGGGAGGTCCCACAGTCGCACCGTCTTGTCCCAGCTGCCTGTCACCATCACGGGCCGTCCGTCGAGAACGGCGGTGGCGACGGTGGTAACACGGCTGGAGTGGCCGGTGAGAGGTGCGACCAGGGGCTGTCCGGTGGTGAGGTCCCAGACGCGCACGACGCGGTCACTGCCTGCGGTGAGGGCGACGGGCAGGCCGTCCAGGGCCGTCGAGGCGATGGCCAGGACTCTCCCGTGGCCGCTGGGAAACGGGCGGTGGACCGGTCGGCCGGTGGCGAGCTCCAGGATGTGCAGGGTGGCGTCGGGAGTGGCCGTGACGACGACCGCGTGTCCGCCCACCACCGCCGTCGTCATGGCGGACACCTCTGCGCTCAGGGAGTCGGAGGCCCGCGAGCCGGTGGTCAGGTCCCAGGTGCGCACGGTGTGGTCGGCGCCTGCGGTGACGACCACGGGGACGCCGTCAACGACCGCAGTGGCGAGCGCCAGGACTGATTCGGTGTGTCCGGCACGCAGTCGGTCACCGTCCCCTCGGGCAGCGGTGAGGTCCCAGGTGCGCACTGTGTGGTCCTCCCCTGCGGTGACGGCGACGCAACGTCCGTCCACAACGGTGGTGGCGACGTCCCACACCTGGCCGGTGTGCCCGGTGAGGGGCTCACCCTCCTGTTCGCCGGTGGCGAGATCCCAGACGCGTACGGTGCGGTCGCGGGAGGTCGTGACCGCCAGAGTTCGCGTCCCGACCGGAGCGCTGTCGATGGCCCACACCCGATCGGTGTGACCGGTCAGCGCACTGCCCGCAGGTGACAGGCTGCGCGCGTGCCGCACCGTGATGGTGCCGTCCGGTTCGGCGATGAGGGAGACGGGCAGGTCATCCAGCACCAGACTCCGGGAAGCGACCCCTACCCCGATTCCCCAGCGCAACTCGACGGCGAACCGGCCGTTCGTTCGGGCGGAGACCAGGGTCCACAGGCCAGCCCGGTTTTCCGGGTCGGCATTGATCAGCCCTTTCCCCTCAGCGGCTTCCAAAGGGATGCTGCGGATGCTCCGAGTACCGTCAGGGCCTATGGGGCTCGTCGGCAGGTCCCAGAAGCGCAGTGTCTGGTCCGCGTTTACGACGAGCGCCACACTGCGCTCTTCCAGGATCAGGGTCTCGGACGGGCCGTCGGGAAAAGCGATGGGAGCCAGGTCTCCGACCACTTGCGGTGCCTCCTCGTAGTCGAAGCTGAGGACCACGACCCGCCCGTCGACGACCGTCAGGGCTGACAATTCGTCATCGCACTCGGTATCCCCCAGCAGCTCCTGCGGGTCGGCTGCCAGAAGCACGTGGCGATCCAGATCCCACACACGGGGTGCCTGGCTCTCCTCACCGGTTACGGCGAAGTGCCGCCCTTCGAGTGTCCAGGGTCCCTCGGCCGGCAGGCACTCGCCGACCTCGTGGCCGGTGGCCAGGTCCCACACCTGCGCTGGATGGTCCGGTGGAGATGTGACGACGACCTTGCGTCCATCCAGCTCCCCTATGCCCGCCATCCAGGGGAACGCGCCCAGTCGGCTGCCGGTGGCCTGGTCCCACACACCCAGCGTCCGGTCCGCCCCGATGGCCAGCACCACGTGCCGACCGTCCATATCCAACCGCGCCAGACCCAGGACCAGTTCGCCCGCAGAACGCCCCGTCTCCGGATCCCACAGCCTTGCGGTCCCGTCCTCGTGGCACGTGAGGACCAGGGGTTGCCCGTCGACCACCACCGTGGCCAGGGCCAAGAACTCGGGCGACAACAACGACATGGGGTCGGAGAGAGCTGCCGTCAGCGTATGCAGCCGTTCCCCCGTCGTCAGGTCCCAGATACACATCGTCGCGTCGCGGCTCGCCGAGACGACAACCGGACGCCCGTCGACAACCGCCGTCGCCACCGCGACCACAGGGGCGTCGTGACCCTTGAAGCAGCGCAGCAGCCGAGGGTCCGACCCGGAACCGCACGTCCAGTCCGCCCGCCAAGAAGCCAGCCCCTGCGAGGCAGTCACATCCCGGGACACGTGATCAGATCTTTCCATCATGGCCCCAAGTTATGGGGCTGCACTGACAACGACCGTCGGAGTGCGCGGGATAGTCAGCCGCGCAGGTTCGCCGGGACCAGCGGTGCCCTCCCCCCGGAGCTCAGTCATCCGGAGGTCGCTTGGCGCCTTGCGGCAACTAGCCTTCTGGCCGCCGCCAACACGCCATGTGTGCTGGGGACTTGTTCTCGTACAGCTGCCGCCACCCGACAAGTAGCTGTCGGTAACCGCCGTTGCAATTCGTGACGTCCACACCTCCAGATGCAGGGTTCGTTGCATGATCGGGGTTCGTCCGGATCGTCGGGCTGGGTCGGAGTCGCGTCGGACGTCCTGGTTCGGCCCCGGTCTCCTATCTCGGACATCAGCCGCAAAGGTGCTGTGCGTGACCGTCAGGCCGTGGCCTTCTGCTGAGTCAGACGTCAACTCGCAACTAACCGCTGGGTAGCTTTCGTATCGATACGGAACGGTGCCCCGGCCGGTGCTGGAGGGGGCAGGATGGTCCGACATGAGACGTGGGGGGCCTGGCCGGGGGCCGGGGCGTGTGGGGATGCGGTATCTGCTGCTGTTCGTCCTGACCGTGGCCGCGGCGCTGGCGCTGGCCCAGTACTTCGATGTGGGGGCGGCCGCGACGGCGGTGGCGGTACTGCTGGGCCTGCCGACGGCCTTTCTCGCCTGGGCGGGGTTCCGTGCAGACCGGGTGGAGGCTGCCGCCATCGGTGTGGAGGTGGCCGCCGAGCGGTTGGCCATGGCGGTCAGGGCCCAGTGGGAGCAGGAGGCGGCCTTCCGCCGGGTCAACGACCCCTATCCCCTGCCGGTGGCCTGGCGGGCTGCGGACGAAGGCATGGCCGAGCCGTGGCCACTGCTGACGGATCTGGCTCGGGCCTGGCCCGGCGGTCCGCCCGGCGAGCCCGCGCGGTGGCCGTCGGATGCCGGCGGGCTGGCGGGCCAGGACGCCGAGATCGGGGAGGTGTTCTTCGACCGGGTACCCACCCGGCGGCTGGTGATCCTTGGTGAGCCTGGTGCGGGCAAGAGCGTGCTGCTGATCCGGCTGCTCCTGGACCTCATCGACCGCCGTGCCGAGGGCGCCCCGGTGCCTGTGTTGTTCTCCCTGGCCTCCTGGAACCCCCGCCAGCCGTTGACGGCGTGGCTGGCCGGACAACTACGGCGCGCCTACCCCGGCCTGCGTCTTTCCGACCCGGAGCCGGTCACCGGCGCGGATGGACCCGGCCACCTGGCCCAGGCGCTGCTGGACGCCGGCCTTATTCTGCCCCTACTCGACGGCTTCGACGAACTGCCGCCCGCTCTGCACCCGGTGGCGCTCGACGCCCTGAACCGGGCGCTACCCGCTAAACAGCCCCTGGTTCTGACCAGCCGTGCCGCCGCCTACCGGGCGGCTTTGGCACAGCAGGACGCCACTGCGGCGGTGCGTCTCAACGGCGCCGCGGCCATCGCGCTGCTTCGGCTCGACCCCGAGCAGGCGGCCGTCTACCTGCGCCGGGACGCCGGCGGCCCGGACGCCCCCGCTGCAAGGCGGTGGGACATGGTGGCCGCGCGGCTGGGCACCGATACCCCGGTCGGGCACGCGCTGAGCACCCCGCTGGGGCTCTTCCTGGCCCGCACCATCTACACCCCCCGCCCGCAGGCGGCCTCCGCACCCCCGGTTCCGCATCCGGACGAGCTGTGCGACACCACAGCCTTCCCCGACCGTTGCGCCGTGGACACCCACCTGTTCAACGCCTTCATCCCCGCCGCCTACAGCCCCGACAGTCCCCGCCCGCCCCGCTGGACAGCCGAACAAGCCCACCGCACTTTGGCCTTCCTCGCCCGGTTCCTGCAGACCCACCGCAGCGGCAGCCCCGACCTGGCCTGGTGGGACCTCCCCCAGGTTCTGCCCACGTACGTTTACCGTGTGGCCGCCGGGCTCTCGGCCGGGCTCGTGGCCGGGCTCTGGGCCGGGCTCGCGTTCGGGCTCGTGGCCGGGCTCGTGGACGGGCTCTGGGCCGGCCCGGTAAGTGCTCCGAGTACACGGCTGCGCTTGTCACCCAGCGGGCTCGGGGTGGGGCTCTGGGCCGGGCTCGGGGTGGGGCTCTGGGCCGGGCTCTGGGTGGGGCTCGTGGCGGGGCTCGGGGCCGGGCTCGCGTTCGGGCTTGAGACTGAGAGACCTGACCTGACCGCGAACACCGCCCCAGCCGTGCTGCTCTCCTCAGATCGCCGGACCTTCATCGCGGGCGGGCTCGTGGCCGGGCTCGCGGTCGGGCTCGTGGGCGGGCTCGTGAGCGGGCTCGTGGGCGGGCTCAGTGACACAGCTTGGGGGCACTTCGTGGTAGCCAGGGCCTATCTGACGGTGCGCCGCCAAGTCCCGCGGGACTTGATGGTGTTTCTCCAGGACGCGCACGAGTATCGCGGCGTGCTGCGGCAGGTGGGGATGGTGTACCAATTCCGGCACATCGACCTGCAACGCCACCTCGCTCAACAGCAGCCCTGACAGGCCAAAACAAGGTGAAACCACTCGGTCGCCACCGTCCACCCCACCTCGCCGCAGCGGACGGCAGGGCCTGAACATCACGCATAGCTACTTTGCGGCTGATGTCCGAGATAGGGGTCCTGGGCCGGTTCGGGCAGAGGGGGACGTTGTACAGGCACGGCCCCGGTGATCATGTGAGTGTCGAAGTCCCATGAACACTCGGCGACGCCCTGGACCAGGCAATCGGAGCCTTCCTCGCCGCCCGTACCACCCCGACCGGCCCCGAACTGCGGGCGATCGCCGTCGACGGCAAGGCCCTGCGCGGCTCGCGCACCGCCACCACCCCCTACATCACCCTGCTCGCCGCGATGGACCACGCCGGTCACGTCCTGGCCCAGCGGCAGGTAGCCGACAAGAGCAACGAGATCCCCGCCTTCCAGCCCCTGCTGGACAGCATCGACCTGACCGGCACGGTCATCACCGCCGATGCCCTGCACACCCAGCACGCCCACGGCACCTACCTCCGCACCCGTGGCGCCCACTACATCGCCCAGGTCAAGGCCAACCATCCCGGCCTGTTCGCCCGTGTCCGCCGCTTGCCCTGGCGCGAGATCACGCTCGACCACCAAGACCGCACCCGCGCTCACCACCGCCTGGAAATCCGGCGGCTGAAGACCGTCGCCTTCGCCCACCTCGACTACCCCGACGCACGCCAGGCTCTACAAGTCGTGCGCTGGAGGAAGGACTTCACCAGCGGCAAGCTCACCATCGAGCGCGTCTACCTGATCACGAGCCTGCCGCCCGGCACGGCGACCGGCCCCCAGCTCGCGGCCTGGATCAGAGGACACTGGCACATTGAAAATCTCCTGCACCACGTTCGCGACCGCACTTTCCGCGAGGACGACTCCAAGATCCACGTCGGCCGCCTCCCGCGCATCATGGCCGGCCTGCGCAACCTCGCCATCGGCGTCCACCGTCAGGACGGTCGCACCAACATCGCCGCCGCCCTCCGCTACACCGCCCGCGACTGCCGCAGATCTTTGACGGCCCTCCGCCTCACCGGATGAATCCGAACAGACCTCGATCATGCAAGGGACCCTGCCTCCAGACCGGCTGATCTCCGTCACCGAACGTGTTGGGGTACCGAGATGCGAAATCTGACTATGGGCCGACGTGGTGCAGCAGTGAATGCAGGAGCCCCTTCATCCCTTCCTGGGAGACGAACCGCAAGGTCGGGTCCTGGCCGTCCGGGTCCTGCGCCCACCATAGGGGCAACTCGACGTCGAACAGGTTGTCGGCGTACCAACGCCCATAATCCTCGCCGTCGAGCAGAAGAGTGGCCCAGGGCATCAGACGATAGCCGAGCGAGCTTTCCGCCTCTGTAGCGGGCCGGCTCGGACGTCGGAGACTGTCTTGCAGCGCGAGGAGACGTCGTTGCTCGGCGGCACCGGCCTTGCTGATATGAGTCTTCCGGAGTGACCACGTGCCCAGCAAGGCCGCTGCCATGCACAGCAGGAGAGCCGTGGAAGTGTTCCCCCTCCACATCAGGAACCCACCGGACAGTACGGCAATCGTCATGCTGAACAGCAGGTAATACGGTCGGGCCAAGTAGCCGCGCTCACGGGCAGCCTTGGTAACGCTCTCCTGGATCTGCGCGAGGCTGATCCTGGTACCGCGGAGGGAGGCCGGCGGACCGGGTTCGCGCCGGAGCCGCAGCTCACCTTCCCTGCCAAGGATCGCGTTCAGCAGGGCGGCCCGGTCCGGGGGAAGCCCGGCCCCGGACCGTGTGCCGGGAAGTATCACGTAGCCGTCTTCGTACGCCGTCACTCGCAGATAGCCGTCCTCGGCGAGTGCCACAGTTTCGCTCATCACTATCTGCATCGGATTCTTGCGCCCGACCAGCCAACTGCCGACCAGACAGCTCGACTCAGGCATCCCCGCCTCCGTGCCTGTACCTTTCACCCGTCCCCCTCATGATCACACCGACGTTGGGACGGTACCGAAACCCGGCGGAGCGCCGGAACGGAACGCTGGAAGACGGGTCGGCTGTCCGGGCAGCGGCGCCCTGCGGTGGTGGATGAATCCGGACAGACCTCGATCATGCAAGGGACCCTGCCTCCAGACGACTGCCGCAGTAAATGCCGGATTTACTGCGGCAGAGCCTCTACCGTGATCACCGCGACCTGCGGCGGGTTCTCCGGCCACCGCAGGCGAGGTGTACGCATTTACTGCGGCAGTTCCGGGAGGGCAGGGCGGGCGTGGCGATCGAACCGGTGACCGAACTCGGGGGCGGGGGCGCGTTGCACGTGCCGCGCGCCCGGGTCGTGCCCCTCTCCGCCGCTCCGGCGTCGTATACCGCAGCGGTCGAGCGGTACCTCACCGGTGCGGGCATCGCGAAGTCCTCTGCGCGGATCTACCGGATCTCGCTGACGACGTGGGGGTGGATGCTCGCCGGCGAACCGGCGCCGACCGGGCCCGCTCGCCGGGGCGCGAAGCCGCCCGTCGTCCCCGTCGCCGCGATCGACGATCCCGCGCTGCCCGAGGTGCTGGCCGAGCTGGCGGCGGCGCGGGCGGACGAGATGGACGCCGACACCGTCAACCGCGAACTGTCCATCGCGCGCAAGGCGATCGGCTGGTGGCAGCGCCAGGGCTGGATCATCGGTGACCCGACGATCGGGATCGAGCGGCGGCCGGCGCCGCCGGACCGCACCAAGGCCTTGGCCGAGAAGCAGATCGCCGCCCTGTGGCGCCTGGACGTCGCCCTGCGGGAGAAGACGTTCTGGAAGGTGCTCTACGAGTCCGCGGCCCGCGCCGACGAGGTGCTGTGCCTCAACGTGGAAGACCTGTACCCGCAGGACAAGCGCGGGAAGATCACCGCCAAGGGCGGGGCCACGGAGTGGATCCACTGGCAGTCCGGCACAGCCCAGCTCCTACCCCGCCTCATCGCCCGCCGCACCCGCGGCCCACTGTTCCTCACCGACCGCAAGGCCCCGGCCGGAACACCGACGCTCGACGTGTGCCCGGAGACCGGCCGGGCCCGGCTCTCCTACCGCCGGGCCGAAGAGATCTTCGAGGAGAACACCCGGCTCCTGGCCAACCCGCTCGCCTCACACGAGGACATCGAGGACCTGGACGGCTTCACACTCCACCGGCTCCGCCATAGTGCCCTCACACACGACGCCGAAGACGGCACGTCCACGCCGATGCTGCTGGCCCGCTCCCGCCACGCCTCCGTCCGCTCCCTGGAGCGGTACGCCCGCCCCGGCGTCGACGCGGTCGCCCGACACGTCGCGGAACGCGACCCCGCCGCACGTCGCCGCACGTGACGCCCGCCGTTTGCGGCTGGTGACAGCGTTCTTACCGGCACCCCATCTTCGCGGGGGACGAAGCGACACTGCAGGCGATCGCCGACCGCCTGACCGCGCCATGGGCGTCGACCGGCGTCCAGGTCGACCACCAGGCGGTGGGCGGCCGCGCTGTCCGGGGAAGGCTGCACCTGGACACTCGGCTCCCTCCTCCCGGTACCCCGCGGACCTTGCCGGCCGAGTGGGTGCGGTTCCACGCACCACCGTGGGGCGGCCGTCTGGGCTACGACAAGCCGACGTGCGTGCGCACCCGGCAGGACGGCCGGGCCTGCACACGGCAGGCAACCGAGTGGCCGCAGGGCTTCGTCGAGGACGACGGCCCGGGAGCCTGTTGGTCGCACCTGGACGACGCGGAACGAGCACGGTGCCTACAGGCCCGGGAGGCGTACCGGGCTGCGTTCTGGGCGCTGAAGGAAGCACACTGGGAAGCGGCCGGCCACGACCGGAACCAGCGGTGCGCGGACTGCACCTGGCCGTCCGGCCGGATTCCAGGCGCGAATTTATAGGCCAAATCCCGGCATTGCCCGGCGACGGGCCGCCGCGGTCGACAGAGTTGTCGGGTGGCCGCACGAGCCCGGGAGTTGCCGTGAAGCACACCGCTGCACCGGTGTCGTCCCGAGGCCGTGTTACAGGCAGTTGTCTCGCGTCAGGACGCCGTCGATGAGCACCCAGAGCAACCTGGCGACCCCTCGCTCGTACGTGGCGCGCATAGCGGTGAGGGCTGAGTACATGCCCCAGGTCAGCTCCCCTGGACTCCCGCCGGAACTCGCTGCAGGATGCGAGACGCCAGCGCCTGACTGTCGCCGTCGAAGTGGTGAGTGCGCATGCCGAACCGTGCTGCGGCAGCGCAGTTCTCGCGCATGTTGTCGATGAAGATCGTGTTGGCCAGGTGCGGTGACCCGGCTGCCACGAGTGCATGTGACTGGGCTTTTTAGTTGGCACAAAAGCGGGATAGTTGGCACCAAGATCATTCTGCTGGTGTCGAGGTGGAGCGTGCGGCCCCGACGTGCATGCCATCACTCGTCACGCGGTGGCTCGAAGAGGCGACGACTGCGATCGCTCAGATCTCGGCGACCGATCGCGTCAGTGTCCAACGCAGGTCCTCAGGCGCCTGATCAGCGATCCAGTAGGTGAGAAGGCGCATGCGTACCAAGTGATCAAGGGTCGCGAGGAGTGTGGAGCGGGGGATCCCACACTCCCGCGTCAGTCGCTCCGTTTCGGTAGCTGCGTGAGCCTCGCCAGGCGTGCAGCGACTGGCGACGCACAGCGTGACAAGCATGGGAAGAGGGTGTGAGGCCGGGCGGGCACGGCAGGCGACGCGTAGTGCCCAGTCGGCCGCCTGCAACCGGTCCGGGCGAGCCGGGTGATGCGCGAGTAGGGCAGCATCCACCACTCGGACCTGCGCCGGGCGTTCCCCAGACGGCAGCATGCGCAGCCATCCGGCATCGGCGAGTTCACGCACAGCATCCGAGGCCGGTTCGAGGCGGAGGCTGCGGAGCATTCCGCCAGGCAGCCTGACTTGAGCGGCGTCGTTCATGCGGAGTGCGCACTGCAGAGCGATCAGTCGGGCTCCGGCACTCGTGTCGGAAGGCAGTGCAGCGGCCAGGTAGTCGAGCATTTCCCGGACTCGGGTGCGGCTGTCAGGGCCCCGGGAACGACGCCTGTGGCGGGCAGGTGCTGGCGTGCGCGCAGCAGCCGCGGCGACCAGGACCGTCTCAGGGACGACGGCAGCCTGCGAGGTAGCAGCGGCGCATGCCACGCACGCATCGGTGAGACGCCATAGGCGTCCGCCGCACTCCCGGGTCAGAAGTAGCCGGATCGGCCCATGGCAGCCGCGATGTCGCGGGTGCCAGTTGCAGCCGCGCCTGTGGCACTCGGTTGGAGGTTCGATCCGGACGGCGCCCAGGCCGCAGCCGACAGCACCCGCTCCAGCACCCCTCGCGGGACGGGCCTGTCGGTGAATCCGCGCACCGCCCGTCGGGTCGTTACCGCCTCATAGACATCCGCGATCATCCACCTCCCTCGATCATCTACCGCTCTCAACTGCTCCATGGACACGCAGGAGGCAGGGATGTCAGGAGAGCCAGTCGGCGTAGTGGGTGGGGGCGAGGCGGGCGTTCTTGTCGGTGAGGACGTCCCCCTTGACGACGGCGAACATGCCGGCGGTGGGGTCGGTGACGACGGTACGGCTGTCGCCCTTGTGGGACAGGGTGATCCGGCCCAGTTCGTCCAGGGGGAAGACCTCGGGTCCTGCGATGTTGCGGATGCCGTTCAGCGGAGCCCCGGCGGCGACCTCCGCAACCGCGTCGGCCACGTCCTTGGAAGCGATGGGCTGGATGGGCGTGGCGGGCAGCCGGACGGTGTCGGCGTCGGCGGTCCAGGACAGGACTGCGTCCATGAAGTCCATGAACTGCGTGGCGCGCACGATCGAGTAGGGGATCGGCCCGGCGGCGAGGATCTTCTCCTGCAGCACCTTGGCGCGGTAGTAGTCCAACTCCGGCACTTGGTCCGCGCCGACGATCGAGAGGATGACGAAGTGGCCGACGCCGCCCTTCTGGGCCGCGGCCAGGAGGTTGTCCATCGAGGTCTGGAAGAAGGCGAGCGAGGCTTCGTCGAAGGTCGGGGAGTTGGTCAGATTGACGACGACATCGGCTCCCGCCACCGCCTCGTGCAGTCCCTGGCCGCTGATGATGTCGACTCCGGTGGACTTCGAGTGCGGTACGGCCTCGTGTCCGGCGGCGTTCAGGTTCTTGACGACCTGCGAACCGATCAGTCCGGTACCGCCGATGACTGCGATCTTCATGACGTGCCTTTCATCGGAATCACTACGCAATATGGCATATGCAACGCTATATGGGTGGTGCATGAAGCGGTTCGCTGATCGTCCGATCTGCCCCTTCGAGCTGATCACCCTGTGGATGCCGTCCACCTCAGGCAGCGAAGACAGCGGTCACGACCCGGCGTACGAGCCGCAGGTCGGACGGCTCCGCGAAACCGCCCTACTGGCCGACCTTGTCCGTCAACGTCCCGGGTGGACCGCGCGGCGAACCCCTCCCCGCCCAGGCCGCCAGCGCCCACTGGATGCAGCGCGCCGCCGTTCAGCCACACCGTTGCCGATACGCGGCGACTGCGGGCCATGAGGGATCCATCGGTCCGTGGCCAGCGGTGGCGGATGGTCTTGCACGCGGGTGGTCACTCCCATGTCGGCGAGCTCGCAGGCCGGATCCAATGGCCCGACCGGTCCGATGCAGGGACGTTGAGTCCGGAGCCCCGTGCAGCGACGCGCCCCCTGATCGCTGTCGGTGACCCGACTGGCCCTGAGCGTCTGACGGACAACGTCTCGCACCGTCAGGGTGGTACAGCGGTTAACGCTAAGCCGGTGATCATGGTCCGATCGGCGCGAGCGAGCTGACGCGGTTCTCGTACTCGCGGCGGGCCTTGCGCTGGGCGGGATCGCCCCGACGCCGTCGAGGGCCTGGCAACGGTCGAGGAGTTGGCGGTGAACCGCGGGAACGGCGGTGACGCGGAGGGTGTAGCCCGTGCCGCGTCGTACGGCCTGGCCCCGGACTCCTACCTCTGCCCCCCAGAGGACAACTAACCGACCGGTAGCTAGGGCGAATCGGAGGTGACGGCGCGACCGCCATGTGCCGACCTGCGGAAAACGACGCCTGCGGCCCTGGGATCCCCGGGCCATTAGCATCGGCTCATGTCAACCGAGCGGATGGAAGCGTTCAGCGACGGGGTCATCGCCATCCTGATCACGATCATGGTGCTCGAGCTGCCCATCCCGCACGGCACCACTTGGGCGGCCTTGCACAACGCGCTCCCGACGCTGCTGACCTACGTGCTCAGCTTCGTCTACCTCGGCATCTACTGGAACAACCACCACCACATGCTGCAGGCGACTGATCGGGTGAACGGGCTGATCCTGTGGGCGAACCTGCACCTACTGTTCTGGCTCTCCCTGATCCCCTTCACCACGGCTTGGATGGGGGAGAACCGCTTCGCCGCCGTCCCCGCGGCCGCGTACGGCATCGTCCTGCTCGCCGCTTCCCTGGCCTACTACACACTGCAGAGGGCGATCATCCGAGACCAGGGTGGAGAGTCCCTGCTCGCCACCGCCGTGGGTAGGGACCTGAAGGGCAACGTCTCGCCGCTGCTGTACGCGAGCGGCATCGGCCTGTCCTTCCTGAGGAACTGGATCGCGGTGGCGATCTATGCCGGCGTCGCGCTGATGTGGCTGGTCCCCGATCGGAGGCTCGAGCGGACCGTTGCCGACAGGCCGACCCCGGGCCCGAGCGGGTCCGCCCACTGACACCCGCGGCGTTGCGACGGCAGCGAATTCCCCGGTCTCGGCAACCGCTGGATCGGCCCGGGGATCCCCAGGCCGCTGGCGTCGTTTCCGCAGGTAGGCACATGGCAGTCACGTCGTCACGTCCGATTCGCCCTAGCTACCGGTCGGTTAGGAGCTGTCCGGTCGATCATGTCCGCTGTGGCGGACGCGGACCGGGGGCCAAGGAGACCGCCACACGCGTCCCGTCGCAGGACGAAGCATTCGGTTGTCCCCGGGTGTTCGAGCTGGGATTCCGGGGCCTTGTGGGCGGTCGAGCCATCTGCCGGGAGAGGGGTGTCCCCCGGGGGCCGACCTTTTGACCCGACAGACTGGGCGGAGCCCTCCCCCGCGTTCGCTTGGTCCACGGGCCTGGGGTGCACCCCCGGAGAGCGTACACGCGCGTGAGAGGGGCGGAAACCGGGTCCGGGGTGCGGGAGCCGGTCCGAAAGTTTTGAACCTGATCGACGCCCGCCAGAGCGCCCACGCGGTCCCGGCCGGGCTGAGCGGCGAGGCACCCCCCTGGTGCGCGTTCTGTTCAGCCGTGCGTGCTGCTGGCGGCGGCGGTCCCCGCGGCGGTCGGCGGGCCGTGCCCGTCGGGCTCTGCCGGATGGGAATGCCGGGCGGGGGCTCCCGCCCTACGCTGGCCATATGTCCGATTTCATCGCCGCCGGCGCCTCAGCCGACGACCTTCCCGCACCGGCCGAGGGTCTGCTGCTAACGCACTTTCTCACGGTCGGCGACGTCCCTCGCTCGCGGGCGTTCTATGCCGATGTGCTGGGCGGGCAGGTGGTGCTGGAGGAGAACCCCTGCATCATCAAGGTCGCCAACAGCTGGATCATCATGAACCCCGGCGGCGGGCCCACGGATGACAAACCCGACGTCATACTGCGCCCACCGGAGGACCGCCACACCGCCTCCAGCTTCCTGAACGTACGGGTGGCGGACATCCACGGCTTCTACGCGGCAGCCCGCGCCAAGGGAGCCGAGTTCCTCACCCCGCCCATCGACCGGCGCGCCGAGCTGCGCTGCTACATGCGCGACCCGGATGGCTACCTCATCGAGGTCGGCCAGTCCACGGGCCTGCTCAAGGGCATCCTGGCGCGCACCGATACCGAAGCCTGACCACTGCACCGCGCTGCACTGCTGACCGAATTCGTCAGATGCGACGGACCGGGTCCGTGATTCCGCCAGGGCACGCAAGCGCCGCGATGTACGGATCCGCCCGATTGGCGTAGTCGGTGATCTGCGTGATGAGGGTGCCGCCTGGCGGGATGTGCCCGAGCGGTACGGTCCGTGGGCCACGCTGCACACCCGTTTCCGACGGTGGGCGGCAGGCGGCACACGATCCCGTTGAGGACCCTTCGATCGTCCAACCGCTTCCGGCCACGCGGTGACACCGGCAAGCAGCGACCGGACGAACTCCCACTCCGCATCGGGCAGTTCATGGCGACGTATCACCCAACCATGATCCATCACTCAAGATCTTTCGAAGACACGGCCGAGTTCTGTGATGGGTGAGGGCCTTCAGGTTTCGGCGGGGATCGCGACCTCTAGGGTCGGCCCCAGGAGGCCCTCATCCGCCTCACGGCGTAATGCGACACGCTTCAGGGGTGCAGTGCTCGTTGCAGCGCCTCGATGGCGAGTGTGCGCGCGACCGTGGTCGCCTTGGAGTCGCGGAGGCTGTCGAGCATCAGGAAGTCGTGGACCATTCCCAGCACTCGGACCGCGGTGACGTCCACCCCTGCCTCGCGGAGCTTGGCCGCGTAGGCCTCGCCTTCGTCACGCAGGACGTCGGCCTCGTCGGTGATGACCAGTGTGGTGGGAAGGCCACGGAGCTGCTCGATGTCGGCCTGCAGCGGCGAGGCATAGATTTCGGTGCGCTGCTTGGGGTCCGAGGTGTAGGCGTCCCAGAACCACATCATCCCGTCGCGAGTGAGGTAGTAGCCGTCGGCGAACTGCTGGTAGGACGGAGTGTCGAAGTTCGCGTCGGTGACGGGGTACAGCAGCACCTGGGCAGCCAGTTGCACATCTCCGCGTTCCTTGGCCATTAGCGCGAAGACCGTCGACATGTTGCCGCCCACCGAATCGCCGCAGACCGCTATCCGTGAGGCATCGAGGTTTTGTTCCCCGCCGTTTTGGAGGATCCACTTCCCGACCGCGTAGTTCTGCTCGATCTGAGTCGGGTACTTCGCCTCGGGGGCCCTGTCATAGACGGGGAAGACCACCGCGGCGTTCGCTCCGACCGCCAGTTCGCGGATCAGCCGGTCGTGCGTCTTCTCGTCGCCGAACACCCATCCGGCGCCGTGGATGTACAGGACCACCGGGAGGGTTTTCATGGTTCCCCGGGGGCGGATGATACGCGTGCGGACGTTGCCGTACTGCCCGGCGTCGATGGTCACCCAGTCCTCGTCCACCGCCGGCTTGGCCACCCCTTTCCCTTCCTGGAGACCATCGAGGATCTCGCGGCCGTTCTCCGGCGGGACCTCGTAGATGCGCGGATGCGGCGACGTGGCCTCCGTCAGCTCCCGGGCAGAGGGTTCCAGGACTGGGGTTGCGACGGATCGAGAAGCGGGCATGGTGCGCCTCCTGCCTCAGATGTAGCGGTACATGGCTGGCCACCCAGCTCTCATCGTCTCTCAGCAGCGCATCGGTGCAACCGCGGGACAGGGCGTGAAGCCCAGGTCACGTTGGGTCGTCGAGGTTGCACCATGGCGCGGATCCACCGTCGGGTCCCGGCTTGCGGCTGTACTTCCGTCCCTATGCGGGGCGCCGCCGCATCCGAAACGGCCTGCCGGAGACACCGACGGGCCGTCGGCTCGCTCAGGCGGCCCAACCGATCAGCAGTCCTGACAGCAGAGCGGCGGGACCCGGCGCCCAGAGGACGCCGCTTCGCGGGTCTCGACTTCGGGCATACGAGGGGTCCTTGTGCCGTGTTTTTGAAGACAGGCCCTAGTACTGCAACGGTGCTTGCTGTGACTGATGGCCAGGTTGGTCGTTGGTGTGGTTATTGGTGGGGACCTTGCCGATGTCAGGTTGTGGGCGCGTGAACTGGAGGCGGTGCACGAACGGTTCGTGCACCGTTTCAGCAGGTCGGAGCCGCGGGA
>NZ_JBVKAI010000041.1:19635-23788 GCF_055639495.1 Streptomyces sp. NPDC039424 | reverse complement strand
AACTTCAGGATCACGTTCTTCAGCTCCGTACGGTGCGCGGCCGACTCCTGCATCTCAAGCTGCCGGGCGCTCGCTCGCGACACCAGGTACTGGCCAAACAACAACTACCGCACGAACCCGACCATGCGGCAGTTGGGTCCGCTGTTCGGCGTCTCCTCCTCCACGGTGTACCGGGTCATCCAGCGGCTGGGGCCGCTGCTCGCGCTCGAGCCCGTCGCCCGTCCGGCCGACGCTCCGGACCGGGTGTGGATCGTGGATGGCACATTGATCCCGGTCCGTGACCGGAGCGTGGCCGCCTCCAGCCGTAACTATCGGTTCTCCGCGAATGTGCAGGTCATCGTCGATGCGAACACTCGGCTGGTGATCGCGGCAGCCCGCCCGGTGCCGGGCACCACAGCAGATGCGCACGCCTGGCGGGCATCTGGGCTGAGTGAGCACTGCCAGGGTGTGACGGTGCTTGGCGACGGCGCCTACCTCAACTACGGGATGGCAGTGCCGCACCGCAAACGTCCTGGGCGGGCTCTGCTGAAGGGTGAGGAGGAAGACAACGCCTAGCAGCTGCTGGCCACCCGCTCTCCGACTGGAGACGAATCAGCCTGCAGAGGGGGCGCCTTGCTCCTTGCTGAGCAAGATTCCGCGCGGTCCGAAGCCAGCCGAGGAGTAGAAGCGAACGGCTCCCGTGTTCGGCGCGAAGATGCCGGCATAGATGATCAGGACACCGCGCTCCGCGGCGGCTTTCTCCGCCGCCATCAGCAAAGCCGCCCCGACACCCTCGCCGCGATGCCCATCCAGGACGACGGTGTGGATCTCGGCCGCGCGGCGGGGAGTCAGAATCTGATGGTCCGGGGGATCCGCCAGCAGGATTACCTCCACCATGCCCACCACCTCGCCCGCCACCTCAGCGACCAAGATCAACACTTTGGACTCGGCCGCAAGCACCTCCTCGAAATGCCTGCGCACGGCCTCGATGTCCGGCACGCGGTAGATGGCCGGATCGAGTTGGACATGCCTTTCAGCATTCGCGAGACGAAGGCGGACAAGCGCGGCCACGTCCTCCCGCTCTGCAACTCTGACCAAGATCGGCATGACCGGGAGCCTTCCAGCTCACCCACCCCACCGCAAGGCGCAAGGGGCAACTCAAGACAGGGCGAACGTTGCCTGATGCGGCCCTAGTGACCTGAGTCGGAGATTCGTCGGCAGTATGCGGCTACCTTGTCGAGGATCTCGTCGGCGGTCTTCGTCCAGATGAACGGCCTTGGGTTGTCGTTCCAGTCGGCGAGCCAGCTGCGGATGTCCCGTTCCAGGGCTTGGACGGAGCGGTGGACGCCTCGCTTGAGCTTCTTCTGCGTGAGCTCGGCGAACCACCGCTCCACCAGGTTCAGCCAGGACGAACTCGTGGGCGTGAAGTGCAGGTGGAAGCGGGGGTGGGCCAGCAGCCACTGCTTGACCGCAGGCGTCTTGTGGGTGACGTAGTTGTCCAGGATCAGATGGACATCGAGGTCAGCGGGAACTTCCTTGTCGAGCTTGACCAAGAACTTCTTGAACTCGACGGCCCGGTGGCGCCGGTGGAGGGAGCCGATCACCTTCCCGGTGGCGACCTCCAGGGCTGCGAACAGGGTGGTGATGCCGGCGCCGACGTAGTCGTGGCTGCGGCGTTCGGGGACACCGGGAACCATCGGCAGCACGGGCTGGGACCGGTCGAGAGCCTGGATCTGGGACTTCTCGTCCACACAGAGGACCAGAGCCTTCTCCGGCGGATCGAGGTAGAGGCCCACCACGTCGCGGACCTTGTCGATGAACAGCGGGTCCGTGGACAGCTTGAACGTCTGCGTCCGGTGCGGCGCCAGCGCGAACGCCCGCCAGATCCGCGAGACCGCCGACTGCGACATGCCCGTGGCCGCCGCCATCGACCTCGTCGACCAGTGGGTCGCGTTCTTCGGCTTCTCCTCCAGCGTCTTGACGATGACCCGCTCGACGTCCGCGTCGGTGATCTTCCGCGGGACACCGGGCCGCGGCTCGTCGGACAGGCCGTCCAGGCCCCGTTCGAGGAAACGCCGCCGCCACGTGCGGACCGTGTCCGCAGTGACCCGCAGCCGACGCGACACCTCCATGATCGAGTGCCCGTCCGCGCACTCCAGCACGATCCGCGACCGCAGGGCCAGCGCCTGAGCCGTCGTGCGACGACGCACCCAGCCTTCCAACACGGCCCGCTGGGCATCAGTCAGCAACAACGGCGCAATCTTCGGACCCGGACGACTCATACCCAACCAACGACGAATCTCCGACTCAGGTCACTAGAAACATGTCGCTGAGTTCTGGGCGCGCGCCGGTCCTTGCCTCCGGCCGTCTCGTGTGCTGGTCGGCTGGACGCAAAACCGCCCCGGCCCCGGCTCTGACCCCAGCCGCAAACTGACTGCCAAGGGGAGGTGCGGAGCGCCGCAGGCGTAACCCCGCCGCCGAAGGCGCCGCCGCGTACCTCGCTGTCCGCCGACTTCACCACCGAAACCGACTACCTGAGAGGACCCAACGCCTGATGTCCGTATGGCCATCGATCGTTGCCGTACTCGGCACCCTCGCCGGTGCCCTGACCGCCGGGCTTCTCCAGCACCGTTCGGCACGCACCGCACGCGCCGAAGAGCGCGCCGACAGCCACCGCCAGGACCAGCTCGGTGCCGTCACCGACTTCGCGGCCGCCCTGGACGCGCACCGCTCGGCGATGTTCCATCGGGAGCATCTGGCCCTGACGGAAGCAAGCACCGAGCACCAGCTGGAGGCCCAGACGAGGTCCCACGACACCCGAGCGGCAATCACCGCGCCCCACCTCCGCCTTCAGGTCCTCGTCCCCGAGTTGGCCGGCCCCGCCCAGCAAGCCGCAGATGCCACCTACGCACTGCGCAAGGCCATCGACCGGACCGAGCTGGACGCCCGGCGGCATGCGGCCAAGGAAGCATCCGTCGCCTTCATCGCCGCGGCCGCCGCGCTGCTGAGCCCCAACAACCGCTGACTGAGGGCGGCCACTGCCAGCGTCCTGGCCGTCCGGTCGTGCCGGTCCCATACGCCCCAGGGACAGAACACCACCCCGATCTCCTGGACTGCCGCCTTCCCTGTCCGTCTTCTTTCTGCTGCCAGGGCCCACGTGAAGCCGATCGCCGATGCCTTCTCAGGCCGGCATCGGCTTCACCTGAGCCCGCAGGCTCTTCTCCCGGGGCAAGGCCGCAGCGCGGATGCGGCGTTCGGACCGGCGCCGGGCCCGGTCATCGCACTCGGCCATCAGCAACTCTGTCCGCCGACGCGGGGGTGCTCCGCAGGACCCGAGTGCGCCGACTCGTCAGGCGCTGGGCGCGGAGGCCCCGCCGACGCGCAACACCCCTTGAGGACCGCCCGATCCCCCAACGCTCCGCCACCACGCCCGCCCTTCCCTTCCCTCTTTCTTCCTGGGTGGGGCGGTTGTGGAGGTGCAAAGGGGGATGTCGGGCTTCCCGACCGCGCCTAAAGGCGTGGTGACCTGCGGATACATCGTCAGGCGCCTGACGGGAGCGGACAATTGTCAGAGGTGATGTCGGAGGAGTTGCGGGCGGGGTTATCGCATCGTGACGCTGGTCGGGCCTTCGTGGTCGGGGCTCTGGTCGGGGCCGAATCTCCTGCCCCGGCCGGCGCGACGTTCCGTCGCCGCGCCTCCCGTGGTGCAGATGGCCGGTTGCGTGCATCTCCCGTGGGGCTGTACCTGCCGAGGGCCCGGCGTGGGTTTCTGCCTTCCGGTGATGTCTGCGGGCCGGGGCGGGTTCCTGGTCGCCCGTCGTTCTCTCCTGTTGAGGTGATCGTGGCGCAGCGGCCCTGGTGATACCGCGTCCAGGTCGAGCAGGCCGGCCACCGCCGAATGGAGCGACGGGTACCACCACACCTGGCTCGACGGTGGGACGGGGTGGTCCCACCCGCTGAATACGGCGCCGACCACTGTCGAAGGCCCAGGTCGTGGCCCATGTCCGAGTTTTTTGCCGGGCCAGGGGCGGTGCGCATTCCGGTGACGGCGGACGGGGGATGTCGTGCTGTGCCGGGTTGCTGGTGATTGGGGGCGGTCATAGTGTCCATTTCGGCCTGTAAATCTCGATTGCCCGAGTGGTGACCGTCCCCTGGCATCGGAACCAACCCCGGG
>NZ_JBVKAI010000041.1:0-19535 GCF_055639495.1 Streptomyces sp. NPDC039424 | reverse complement strand
CCTCGGCGAGCTCATCCCGCCCGGCGGCCCGTACGCACCGTTCCCGGGACAGCCGGGTTGGGGTCACGGTGGCCAGCCGTTCCTTCCGCCCCCGTTCCTCCCGGGCAACATGCCCTGGGCCGCTGACTGGATCAATGCCCTCGGCTCGTCGCCCGGCGGGCAGCAGGCCGGCGGACCGCAGACTCAGCCCCAGGGGCCGGCCGCGGGCACTGCCGGCCGTCAGCAGTCGACCGAGCAGCAGCAGGTGCAGCCGGCGGACCTGTTCTCGTCCCTGCTCGAGGCAATGAAGCCCGGGACCTCCGCTCCTCAGATTCCCGTGATCCCTGGGTGGTTCGGCCTCTTCGGCGCGTCTCCCGGCGCCCAGCAGGCCGCCGGGTCGCAGACTCCTCAGCAGGGACCGGGCGTCGACCTCGGAAGACTGCTCTCCCTGCTGATCATGGCCGCAGCCGCCCGTCAACAGGCTGGCCAGCAGCAGGTCCGACCCGCATATTTCGATCAGATGAAAACGCCGATCACGCCGCCGATGCACACGGGTGGCCTGTTCTAGGGGTGAGGAACCCGACCATGGAATTCCCACACGGCAGCTGGGTCAGTACCAACCCACACGCGGGCTTCCCGACAGGTGGTGCTTCGGCCCCTTTCTTCGGACCCGTCGTCGGTGCGGCCCCCTTTCCCGCAGAGGCCGAGCGGATGCAGTGCGCGGCGCTGCTCATGCGTACCCATGCCTGGCTGGAGCGTGTCGTACCGCAGATGCCCGAATCGAACGGCCTGGTGCCGTTCGTCACCAGGGCGGTCGAGCAGTACCGGCTCGGTCAGTACGCCGAGTGCCGCTCGTCGCTGAACGGCGTCGGGCTGGCCATCTCGCTGGCCCGGGCCTTCATCCGCGCGCTTCCCCCATGGTGAGCCCCGGGCCACGTGACCCGAGGCCCGATGCAGCCCGGCCCGGGACCACGCACTTCCTGGTGGGATGCACCGACCCGGTGCTGCTCTCACAGGTGGCTGCGCAACTCGACGCAGAAGAAGGCGTGGAGGTCCGCCTCGTCAGCGGAACACCGGACCGCCCCTCGGTCCTGGGCGTTTCGATGCTGCCGGATCGAGCCGATCGACTGCGCCGGGACTTCCCCGATCGGCTGATCGTCGAAGTCGATCAGCCGATTCAGCACTTCAACAACGACGAACGCTGAGCATCTCCAGGCGCCGGTTAGGAAGAGCGGACGACATGCCCGACAACGAACGCCCCAACCACCCTGATCCGGAGCACAGCGGCATGCACACCGAACTGCGCCGCAGGCCGACGCAGTATCTGGTCGCGCCGCTGCCGTCGGAAGTCCTTCCAGCCGGGTTGGAGCCCTACGACACCGACGACCTCTTCACTCAGCTGGGAGAGGACCCCGAGATCCGGACATCGCAACGCATCAAGGCACCCGAGGTGGCTGCCGCGTCGGCGCAGAAGCAGACCTTCCCCGACGTGGCGGTGCTGGACATGCCGGCGCACCGGGCCTCAGGACTGGCCCGGGATCCGCGGGTGCACATCGAGCCCAACCATCACGTTCGCGTGGCCTCGGCATCCCCTGCCGCAGATGCCGGCGTTCAACTGACCAATGTGGGCGTGCGGTTGCCCGCCGGACCGCAGACACCGGTCGCCTTTCTCGTGTCGGGCAGCGACAGCGGACCCCTTCTCGGGGCCACGGTCGTCGTCCTCAGCCACGAAGGGAACTTCCAGGCGACGACCGGTCCGGACGGCCGGGCAACCGTGAACCTGACGATCCAGGACCTCACCGCAGTCACAGGCATCTACGTCAAACCGGCCGGCGACTACTGGGAGCACTGGACGGAAGACCCCGACCTGTCCCTCGACTCGGACAACGTCATCGTACTGCGCCCGCTGAGCGAGACCTTCCCGGACCTTCCCAACCGCCCGGTCGTCGGCTGGGGGCTGTCGGCCATGGGACTCGAACAGATCCCGCCCAACTACCGGGGTCAAGGAATCAAGGTCGCCATCATCGACTCCGGTGCCACCTCGACTCATCCGGACCTGGCAGGCCAGATCGCGGACGGATCCGACTTCGTGGACGGCGACAGCAGTCTGTGGTCGGTCGACGTGATCGGCCACGGAACACACTGCGCGAGCGTGATCGCCGGAGCCGACAACGGAGTCGGCACACTCGGCATCGCCGTGGAAGCCGAGCTGCACATCTGCAAAATCTTCCCCGGAGGGCGCTACGCCGAGATCGTCAAGGCGCTCGACTACTGCATCGAGCACGAGATCGACATCGTCAACCTGAGCCTGGGCGGCGACGAGCCCTCCGCCCTTCTCTCCCAGAAGATCGACCAGGCCCGCGAGCTCGGCATCGCCTGCATCGTCGCCGCCGGCAACGCGGCCGGACCGGTCACGTTCCCGGGCCGTCTCCCGTCCGTACTGACCGTCGCCGCGATCGGCAAACTCGGCCAGTACCCATCCGGCACCTTCCACGCCAAGCAGGTCTGGGGAAAGCCGAACGCACAGGGCTACTTCTCAGCCGCATTCACCTGCCACGGCCCGGAAGTGGACGTGTGCGCCCCGGGCGTGGCCGTCCTCGCCGCCGTGCCCGACCGCAGCTACGCGGCCTGGGACGGCACATCCATGGCCGCCCCCCACGTCACCGGCCTGGCCGCGCTGGTCCTCGCCCATCACCCCGACTTCCGCGACGGATACCGCACCCGCAACTCCCACCGCGTGGAGCGACTCTTCGAGATCATCCGCTCGTCCTGCACCCCGCTGGACCTCGGAGACCCGGGCCGGACCGGGGCCGGACTGCCCGACGCCATTCGCGCCCTCGGACTCGAAGCCCCGGCCGCAACGGCCGAACTCGTCCAACTCCGACAGGCGATGCGCAACGCAGGCCTCCTCGGGACCGTGCCCGTCGACGTGCCGGATCCACTGGAACAGCTGCGCCGACTGCTGCAAGCCGCAGGCCTTCTCCCCACGATCTGAACCGAAGCAGCGGGGACGCAGGACAGCCGGCTGCCACGCCTACCGGCCGTGTCCAGACGCAGCCGCCCCCCGACCCGAACGGGCTGACACAGATCCACGTGTGGATCGGACACCAGTTCCTCCACGGTTGACCGACCGCCCCTCCTGCCAAGGACCGATGCAGTCAAGAAGTTCTTGCTCCAACCGGCGAGCAACCCGCCGGCTTGCGCCCGTCCGATCCACCGAGAGTCCACCCGAGGAGGAGAAATGCCAGAAGAGGAAGAAAACCCGATCAAGACCGGGTTCGAGATCGTGGAGGGCCTGTTCGAGGTCGCCAAAACAGTGGTCGAGCTGAAAGAAGCATTCGAGGTCGGCGGCCTCGCAGGAGTGTCGGGTGGCGCGCTGGGCCTGGGTATCACGGCGGTCGTGCTCTCCGTCAAACTCGAAACCTTCCCCGAGGACCTCACCGACAGGGACGTCCTCGCCGGCCGCCTGTCCGGGACCTGCGCCCAGATGGGCGGAAACGAGCTGTTCCTTCCCATCTGCCGGGTTGATCAGCACAGTCAACAAGGCGACGACGTCTTCGACGCCGGATTCTGGCACGGCTCGCTGCACGTGGACGACTTCGAGAGCGCCCGCATCGAGGCAGTCGACCACCTTTCCTCCGAACCCGACGCAACAGGACGGGTCGGTGTGGTGCGAGTCCAGGCCGCAACGCCACTCATCGGTGAATTCATCCTGGTCGAGTAGACATGGTGCGGTGCAGGCCGAGACCAGGATCGCCCGGTGCGGTCGACCTTCACCTCCCGCGACCGCGCGGATTCCAGGAGACCCTCACCCGGCGCCCTTCCTCAGAGCGCCTGTGCCGCGTCGTCGTCTCATCCGACCAGGAAGAACACAGTGCGGAGGCCCGCCCGACGAACGGCAACAGGCCCCGACCACGGGCGACGCTGCGCGCCCGCGCGCGGTGCCCAGCCCGGGCAACTCGAACACCCGCACCTGCCGCGAGCGGCCCTCGGCATAGCGTGGCCCGAGCCCGCACACGGTGAGGAAGCCCCGCGCGAGCCGGGCGGCGTACCCGCCCAGACACACGGTGCCGGGCACGGGAGAGACCTCCAAGTGACACGCGGGCACGAAGTCGCGTACCTGGCCAAGCACATGCACGCGTACGCCGACTCGCGTCGTCATCCCGCGCACCGGATGCGTGCGACTGCGACGCGCACCGCATCAATCAGCGGTTGAAGGAAGCACGCGAACGACGCAACCGCACAAGGCTAGGGAAGGGCAGGGTTCACGGGGGTGCGTGGTCGGCGCGCAACAGCCAGAAGGTGCAGGCTGGACACCACGAGCTCTGGGTGGCCGTCGGCGAACAGTGGCGGCAGTGAGGGCGGTTTCAAGCGCCTTCGCGCCAAGGTTTGTCCCGGTCCGGCGTTCTTCGGCTCTCAGGTCCTCGTAGGCGGGCCCGTGCAGCCGTAGACCGCCAGGTCACCGAGGCCGGCCTGCCGGGCCTCGGCGCAAAGCTCCGAAGGGTCGTGGTAGTACGTGGTGGGGCCGTCCCTGCGGATGCGCAGCCCGGTCGTTGCGATGTCCAATGCACTGGGCGAGTCCAGGTCCATGAGCTCGGCATATCGGTTGGGGGCGGCCGCAGCCACCAGGCTACCGGGCTTGACGACACGGTGAGCCTCCCCCCAGGCACAGGCACGACCGGTTTCGTCCGGCAGGTGGTAGAGGGGACCGAGCATCAGCACAGCGTCGAACGAAAGGTCCACCTGGTCGAGGTGCCGCGCGTCACCGACGACGGCAGCCAGACCCTGCCGGCAGGCCTGCTGCACGTGCTTCTCCACCAGGTCGACGACGAGAACCCGATAACCGCTGTCAGCGAGCCAGGGAGTGTGCACGCCGGGCCCGCGGCCGACATCCAGCACGGACGCGGGCGAGGGCGGAAGGTGCGCACGCAGGAGTTCCTGCGTCCGCACCAGCTCGACCGTCCCGATGGTGCGCCGGAAACGAGACGGCCGGCCTCATCGCCTGCACCGTAGAACGCGGTGATGTCGGGAAGGAGCGCCACATCGACCTGCGGCGGCAAGAGCAGGGCTACCGATCGGAGAATGACAGGGCCGGCCGCACCACCGCTACGGAAAACCTTGCGCGTCAAGGAACGGGGCCCGCTCATGACGTCGGCGGCCGGCGGATGAGCAGGTACCCGTGTACCGCACTGTGCACATTCACATATACCCCGACAACGCCACTCCCAGCGGTCCGTGGCGCGTACCATGCGTCCGGTGGTGCTGTCCGCTCCGCGATTCGCCACATCCGATGCGGACATGGAATGTGACGGCGCGTGGGATGTGCCCGTCGAAGTCCCGGATCCCTAGAGCAGCTGCGTCACTGCTGCAGGCGGCAGGATCTCTCCCTACAGTCTGATCCCAGGCAGCACGGGTGGTGCAGGACAAATAGCCGCCGATGTTTCCGCCGGCTGCGCCGAACATTCGCCTGGCGACTGGATAGAGCTAGGCGGTTCACGCTTTGCCACGTTCGTCAAGGTGCCTGTGGAGTGTAGGCGTTGTACGGTGAAGGAGATAGGCGTCGCAGCCCACTCAGTAGGTCAAGGGCATGATGCCACGAGTTGCCTTTTCGGGTCCTTTCATCGACGGGGAACGAGAGTTCCGTCCAGGAGCATGGTCGGTGAACTGGGAATCAAAGTCAACAAGATGGGTGTCACCTACGGGGCGAATTCGCTGACATTCCCAAGACAACCCACGAGACATTCAAGGGCGGTACCACACTAAGTGACCACGGCTGCGCCCAATCCGTCCCCGCCGACTCTCCCTGGCATAATAGCAGCCAGTGGTTATACGACGGCTGTACGAACCGGAGAACAAGATGGCCGCGGAATTCGATAAGATCGCAATATGGTTCGTTGCATTCATCCCGATGCCCGTTGTCCAGGTGCTGGATGACTGCTTTCACGGCGACGGCCGGGACTTCAGTTCCGATCCCAACGAGCAGCGGGTCCGTGTGCGGTCAGACATTATCGTGTCCGGATTCCTGGCGGATAGCCCACAGGAGACGGACTTCCATCAGTGCGGTGAAACACTGAAACTGGACTGTGCGACAGGTGACGTCCTGGCCACGGCGACCGCCGGCACCGATGGGATGTCATTCCATCACTTCAACGTCGGAAACACCTTCCCCGACCCTGAGGGCGGAGTGGTTGACAACCCGAACGAGTTCTGTGTCAACTTCCTCTACGACGGCGCTGCCTCCAATCCCCTGGCAGGGGCGATATCACCCGACGTGGACATGAATGCCTTCGTCACGATCGATCCGATCGGCCGTACAGTGTCCCTTAGAGGGGCGACCAACGCATTCCCCGACTACGAGGCCTACGCCAGCGTCGACGACGGCGCACCCGTAGTCCTCTTTCGGCAGAAGCACACGCTCGACCCAGCTTTCGGGCTCCCCGGTGGCGCCGACCAGACCGTCAGCGCCATGGTTACCGTCTAACTGCCTTGGAAGATGCGGTCGGGGCTTGCGGTCCGAGTGGGGTGACGAGTGGGGCGGGATGCTGCTTGTTCCTGTCTCATCCCAGGAACGCCCGGTCTGTCGTCATGGCTGCGTGCTTCCGTCGTCGCAGCTGTGCGCCTGGGCGCACTCGGTCCGCGGCGGTACGCCGGAAGCATGTCGACGCGACGTCCTTACCCGAGTGATCTCTGCGATGTCCGCTGGGAGTTGGTCGAGCCGGTGCTCTCTGCCTGGCGCTTCGAGCGCCGTGGCAGAGCTCTGGACTTCGGCCGGCCACCCGGGCATGGCCTGCGCGACATCATGGACGCGATCTTGTATGTGGACCGCACCGGCGTCCAGCGGCGCTACCTCCCGCATGACTTTCCGCACTGGAACACGGTCTACGGCTACTTCGCCAGGTGGCAGCAGGAAGGTGTGTTCGCCCAGCTCAATGGCCTGCTCAGGCAACTCTTACGACAGAAGGAAGGGCGGGAGGTTAAACCGTCGGCCTGCGTGATCGACGCGCAGAGCGTGAAGACCTCCACCGACGTGCTCGCCGCCGGCCAGGGCATCGATGCCGGCAAGAAGATTGTCAGGCGGAAGCGGAGCATTGTCACCGACACGATCGGCCTTCTCCTCGCTGTGCTGGTCACCGCGGCGAGCGTGCAGGATTCCGTGGCCGGCACCCAGCTCCTGGACCGGGTCGCCGCCGAACATCCCCGCGTCCGCAAGGTGTGGGTCGACGGCGGCTACCGCCAGCACCTCGTCGAGCACGCTGCAACCCTCGGCATCGACATTAAAATCACTCAACGCAGGCCCGGGACCAGGGGATTCGCCCCTATCCCCAAGCGGTGGGCGGTTGAGCGGACCTACGGCTGGCTCATGCTCCACCGCCGCCTGGCCCGGGACTACGAAACCCACCCGCACCGATCCGAAGCCATGATCCACCTCGCCATGACCAACCTCATGGCCCGCCGCCTCACCGGCGAGAACACCATCCCCTGGCGTGACCCGACATCACGCAGCCAAAGGCCTATCTCGGGATAAAACAACGGGTGAAAACGACCTCTTAGGATCCGTGTCGTGGACCACCTGGCACGCGTGTAGAGGAATTCATCTGAGGGGGCCTCCGTCGTGGCTGAAGCCGTGGAGGGCGGCGCCCGGAACCGATGGCTACATGACCTGGTACGGCGTGTCCGCTGGCAGGTCCCGTGAAGGTGACTGAGCCTACGCGAGTTCCTTCCGCATCAATGTGCACATGGTTCCGTAGCGGCGTAGCGATCCATCAGGGGCTTGCTCCTCCCACGCGTCCGGCTGACGGTCGTACGCGACATATCCCAGTAGTGCACGTGCCCGGGGGTTGTTTTCCTCCACACCCAGCTCGGCCTGCCGCAGACCGCGGTTCCTGATCCGCAGTTCTGCGGCTTCGACAAGGAACGTGCCGATCCCACACGATTGCAATGCGGGGTGGACCGCCAGCTGCCACAGGGTGCCGACACCCTCCTTGACCTGGTAGTCGATGCCACCCTTCGCTACGGGGATGTTCGTTGCCGGGCAGACCGCAAGGTAGTCGACCTCACCGATCCGGGCACGTTCCAACTGCTTCGCGACGCCGACGAGGTGATGGTCCGAGCCTGCCCACCCGCACGACGCCAGGTCCCATGGACCAAGTCACGGGCTGACAGCTTCAACACAACGTTGATCATCTTCAGTACCTCCGGCGAGCCAGCATCCACGCCGATCGCAGGGGGGGGCGCAAAGCCGTTTCCTCATCCCGCGCTCTTGCCTCACCGAGGCCACCGCCCCTCACGCAGTCAGACGAGCGCGCTGCGGAAAGGGAACTACGCCGACCGCGTGAGGCCACCGCGAATGGTCGGCAGTTGAGATGATCTCACTGTGGCTGGTGTGATCAGGGCGTCGGAGCCCTCCTGGATAGCCCCGTTTACTGGGCTGAGCCCGCGTCAGTTCTGCAAGCTGATCAACGCGCTGCGGCGCGAGGGCGCGGACCCGGTGCGCAAGGGGCGGCCGTGGAGCCTGCCGCTGGCGGACCGGGTCCTGCTGGTCACCGCCTACTGGCGCACAAACCTGACCCTGCGGCAGCTCGCCCCGCTGTTCGGCGTCTCGAAGTCCGCTGCCGATCGCATCATCGATCACCTGGGCCAGTCGCTGGCGCTCCAGCCCCGCAGGCGGTTCCGCAAGGACACTGTGCTGATCATGGACGGCACCCTGGTGCCCACCCGCGACCACAGTGTTGCCGAGCAGTCGAAGAACCTGGCCTGACCCTGCCCTGGAATTCAGGCGTTGTCGAAGGTCATGTCAACCGGATCAAGATGCCCAAGTGTCAGGTGTTCGGCTGCGCTGGCTTCGCCCTCTTGCGGAAGTGCGTCCTGCTTTCCTCTTGACGGCCGCTGTAGGTGGTCGATCCGATGATCACCGCACACCAACGCGAGGAGTACACCATGGGGCCTTGGGATATCGGCCCCTTCGAGAACGACATGGCCGCGGACGCAGCGGCCTGGTGGCTGATGCCCCTGCCGCACGCCCGCACCTTCCGGACCCCGTTCATGCCCAACCAGGAGGGGCAGTCGTTGACGATGACGCTGACCCGCTCCTGACGCGCATCCTCTTCACCTGGGGAACGTCAGGGGTCAGATGCACTCGAAGCCCGAGGGGATGATCACTTGAAGCCGTAGCAGTTCGTCAATGTAGGGGCCCGGCCGGGCAGCTGGCCCGTACACCCAATGCATGACGTGCATCAGCCAAGGCGATACGCGCCACCCGGGTAGCCGACGCGAGTTCGGCCGGGTGGCGGGGTTGCGTCAGCCGGGCGGCAGGGTGGTTCCGGACACCCGGCAGATGTTGCATCGCACGGCTTCCGCCGACGCTGGAGCACATGAGTCACGACGCGACGGCAGCCGTGCCGGGCCAGCAGGGGGAGGTTGGTCCCATGACGATCCGCCTGACGTTTCTGTGTGCGCCCGGCGGTGACGGCACCCTGGACCTACTCCTTGGTGACGCTCCCCTGAGCGAGCGCAGCCTGCGTATGGCAGGCTGCGCGGGAGCAGTGCTCCCTCCTCACGAGCTCGCCGTCCGGGCGCCCTCGATCCGCTGTTCGCAGACCGCTGACGTCCTCGGCCTGGCGGCGGCGTCAGAACCTGCGCTGCGCGATCTCGACATCGGTAAGTGGTGCGGTCGCACCGATGTCGACGTCGCCGCAACCGAGCCCGACGGGTTCACCGCCTGGCTCACCGACCCGGATGCCGCACCGCACGAAGGCGAGTCCGTACGCCAGCTCTGTCGCCGAACAGCGGACTGGCTGAGCAGCGTGGCGCCCGGCACGGGCCACGTAGTGGCCATCACCGAAGCGGCCGTTGTCCGGGCTGCGCTCATCCATGCTCTGGGCGTACCGGCGAGAGCCTTCTGGCATCTCACTGTGCCGCCCTTGTCCACGGTTGCCCTCACCCGGCGAGGTGCCCACTGGGACGTTCCGGCTCGGCTCCGTCGTCACCCCGCGGGAGGCCAGGGATCAGCCCGCGCGGCGGCCCAGCTGGGCGGCGGGAAACGATCGAGTTCTCCCCGGGATATGATCTTCGTCAGCCGTTGGTAGACCCTCACGGTTCCGGGCCGGCTTCGGCTGCCAGTGCGTGCGCAGGCGGTGCGCACCGCTCGCCCGGCGGACGTCGGTACTGGAGGGGCGTCCGCTGCGACCGATCACGTGCCACGCAGGCGGTGTTTACTGCTCGCCGGTGCTCCCGCAGCAGCGTCAGTCGACGTTGTTACTCGTCGTCGTTTTCCCCGCGTGCGAACCGTTCGGCGAGCAGGTCCTCAGCTCACCGAATTCCCCACCTCGGCTCTCCGGATGAGGGGCGCGTGCTGTCCTGGCCGCCGTGACGGTTACCCGTGAGGTAGCGGACAAGCACGACGACGGCCGACGATAACCAGCACCCAGAACAGCACCATAAATCAGGCCGTGGCGAACCAGCCGCCCCAGCCCCAGCCCCAGCCCCAGCCCCAGCCGTCGTACCACAGCATGCCGATCACCTTCTTCTGCGGCGAGCAACGTGCCCCACCTCCAGAATGCGCCGCCTGAAGCCGCCATCCTCGCCTGCTCGCAGGAGGTGTCGCCGGTCCTCAGCCGCTCGGCCTGGACCGGCTGAGGACCGGCCCACGGGCTCCGCCCAGGTCCGTCCCCGCGTGCCGAGCCCGACCTACCGCCCCGCACCGCGACGGCCGATTCAGCGCGGCGGGTGCAGCCCCGGCAAGGTGACCGCGACAAGCCGGGGAACCGCCGCCTTGGACGACAGCCCGGCTGCCGCAGCCAGGGCGTGGAGGCAGTAGCTCGCCAGTTCGTCCGGTAGTTGATATTGCATGTGCAGTCACCGGACGAGGAGAGTCTGCGACAGCTGCAGGTCCTCGTCACTACGCACATCACCAGATTCAGCAGACGCGATCCGCTGCGGGTGGACTGGCAGCGGTCCGAGGCAGCCACCGACACTCATGCAGCGCTTCATACGGCTCCGTCGCGGCGCGCGGCGTGGCGGCAGCGTCGCAGTTGGACCGGGGCCGCAGCCGTCGTCGTCGTGGCCGCGGCCGTGCATGTGGGGCTGGGCGGGGCTGTTTTGGCGGCCACGCCGTGGACCGGCTGGGTCGTCGGCTTCGTCCTCGCGGCCATCATGTGAAGGTCGGAGTCGTCGGCGGTCTCGCCATCCGTCGCAAGCATCGGCGTACTGGGTAAAGAGACAACATACCCCCTAGGGAATGCTCACCGTGAGCACTGCCACCCCGGGGAGGGTGCAGGTCCTCGAACGCGATCGGACATGAGTTGTCCACTGTCGGGTCGATGACCTGGCGGTCCCACGACCTGGGTCAACATCGCCTACCGCGGCGCTGCTCATGCGCTTCCTGCGCACCGGCGGCCCGGCGATGCTGCGGGTGATGGGCAGCTCACCCGATCTACGGGGCAGGGTGAACACGAGCACCATCACAGCCGTACTCACAACGGACACCGCCCATGAGCACGCATCGCGTGCTCTGCCTAGGATGATCTCGATGAAGAGCTCCGAGCAGCACCCTGCGCCACCGCCCTTGCGGCCGTGGCGGGCGTTGCTCGTGCTCGGACTGCTGGCCGGGCTGCTGGCCATGCACGCCCTGGCTCCCGGCGGCACCGCCCATGAGCACGCCGGCCCGCAGCACATGACGGTCGCCGTGACTGCTGCCCATGACGGCTGCGCCGGAGACGACTGTGGCGGTGGCGGAGGCCACCTCCAGCACGCGGACCCAACCTGCATGGCGGCCGCGGTCAGCGGCCAACCGTCGCTACCGGCCCTCGTTCCCGACCCGGTCGCCGTGCCCGCAAGCACGGATGCGGTGTGCTCGTACGCGGCGGCGGCCCCGGACGGCGCCCGCGCACCACCCTCGCTGGCGGAACTCCAACTCCTGCGGATCTAGAACGCCCGCGCCACCGGCGCCCACGCCCCGGGCGAAGCGGTGCCGTTCGGCACGTTCAGATCCCTTCTCGCACAGCAGGAGTTCCAGCATGCGCAACACCCGTACTCTGACCCGCCGCGCCGCAACGGTGGCCACGGCTGCCCTTGCCGCTCTCGTCCTCGCCGCCTGCGGCAACGACAGCGACAGCGACCGCAGCAGCGGCCACGAAAGCGGCCACGATGTCGCGTCGTCCTCGTCGGCGAGCGCTGACGCCACCGCAGGCGCGCACAACGCCCAGGACGTCTCCTTCGCCCAGGGCATGATCCCGCACCACGAGCAGGCCCTGGAGATGGCGAAGCTCGCCGCCGACCGGGCATCCTCCAGCAAGGTCAAGGACCTCGCCTCGCGCATCGAGAAGGCGCAGGACCCGGAGATCCGGACCATGAGCGGCTGGCTGAAGTCCTGGGGCGAGGACGTCCCGACCTCCGGCAGCTCGACGGAGTCGATGCCCGGCATGGACCACTCGGCGCACTCGGGCATGCCCGGAATGATGGACAGCAAGGACATGGACAAGCTGGAGAAGGCATCCGGCACCGAATTCGACACCGTGTTCCTCACCATGATGATCGAGCACCACAAGGGCGCCGTCGAGATGGCCTCCACCGAGAAGAACAAGGGCAAGTACCAGCCCGCGACGTCCATGGCCGACGACATCATCACCGCGCAGACCGCCGAAATCACCGAGATGAGCAAGCTCCTCGGCAAGAATTGACGCTCTCCCAGGACGGAGGAGGCCGGTGCCCGCACCGGCCTCCTCCCCCGGTGGCTAACGCCACTGTCCGAAGACAGCGATGCCGAGGTCGCCCCCGCCTTCGTCGGCGGTCTTGCTTCAGTGCACGTGCGGGCCGCCGGTCGTCTGCTGCTTGCTGTGGCGGGGCGGCCGACGGTTCTGCCGTCCGCCGGCAGCCAGGCCAGCGGCAGCGTTCCGGCCGCCGCAACCGCCAGGCCGGCCACCGCGGTCGTCCGACTGACGATCCGGCCGACCAGCTGCGATCCCAGGCGGGCGCCGATGCCCGTGGCCACGGCGACCGGCAGGAAGACGAGCCCGGTCGCGAGCGGGCTGTAGCCGCGCAGTCGCTGGAGGTAGACCGAGTCGAGGAAGAAGAACCCAATGAGCAGCGCGGTGGCCACGAGCATTAGGAACGCGCCGGCCGCCACCGGACGCCTGGCGAACATGCACAGGTCCATCAGCGGGACCCGGCTCGCGCGCTCAACGGGGGCGAACGCCGCGTACAGCACAAGGGCGCCGAGCAGTGGTCGCGGAGTTGCAGGCCGGTGACCGATTCCTCGTACGGCCGGGCTGGAGCACTCCACCGAGCACCCGATCGCCGCGCCGTCGCCGAGGGGGGCCTTCAGAAGCTGGGCCGCCGCCCACGCCCGAGGACCTCGTGAACGTGCCCGGCCCCGGTGTGCAGGGCATCATCGACGGCCACGCCGCCCTCGTCGGCCGCGAGCGGCTGCTCGCCGAGTGGGCCATGGAAGTGCCGCAAGAGCTCCGGCAGGCCAAGGCCGAAGCCGAGGCAGCCGGACGCACCGCCATCACAGTCGCCTGGGACAGCGACGCACGGGCAATCCCTGAGGTCGCCGACGCGGTCAAGGAGACCAGCCCGGAGGCGATCACACGACTGCGCGCTCTCGGCCTCGCCCCGATCCTGCTGACGGGCGACAACAAGGCCGTGGCCGAGTCCGTCGCCCGGGCGGTCGCCATAGCGCCCGAGGACGTCATCGCCGAGGTATTGCCGCAGGACAAAGTCGACGTCATCAAGCGGCTGCAGAGCTAGGCCAAACGGTCGCCATGGTCGGCGGCGGCGTTGACGAGGCGGCCGCCCTCGCCCAAGCCGACGTGGGACCGGCCATGGGCACCGGCACGGACGCCGCGATCGAGACCGGCGACCTGAGCCTGCGACCTGCGCGCCGCGGCCGATGCCATCCGCCTCACCCGCAAGACCCTCGGCACCATCCGGTCCAACTTCTCCTGGGCCTTCGCCTACAACGTGGCCGCCCTACCACTCGCCGCGGCCGGCCTGCTCCACCCGGTGATCGCCGGAGCGGCCATGGCCTTCTCCTCGGTCTTCGTCGTCGGCAACTCCCTGCGCCTGCGCTCACTCCAGGCCGCCAACTGAACCGCACCCACCACGTAGGGGCGGCCGAGGCCGCCCCGGGCAGGTCGGCGACCCACTCTGGCCTGCCAGCGACGACTGCACATCGACCGGCCCCGGACGGTCTTCGGGCCGTCCGCAAAAGCGGAACAACTCCGAACGAATACGTCCACGGGCACCGGATTCATAGCGTGACTCCCGAAGGGGCCACACTGGACAGAAATGGGATTGAAGGCCATGGACCACAGCGATCACCACACCAGCACCACGCCCGGGCAGGCCGCCCACGAAGGCCACTCGGGACATGCCACCCACGCCATGACTCATGAAGAGCATGCGGGAGCCTCCTGGCCCACGGCGGTGAAGGCGACGCTGCACTGCCTGACCGGGTGCGCCATCGGCGAGATCCTCGGCGTGATCATCGGTACCGCCCTGAGCTGGGGGAATGTCCCGACCATGGTCCTCGCGATCGCGCTTGCGTTCTTGTTCGGCTACTCCTTCACCCTGTTCGCGGTACGCCGGGCCGGACTGAGCCTCAAGGCCGCGATCAAGGTGGCGCTGGCCGCCGACACCGTTTCGATCGCCGTAATGGAACTGATCGACAACGCCGTCGTCGCGTTCACCCCCGGCGCGATGGACGCCGAGCTCTCGGATGGGCTGTTCTGGTCAGCCCTCCTGGGCGGGTTCGCTGTGGCCTTCCTGATCACCACTCCGGTGAACAAGTGGATGATCGGGCGCGGCAGGGGCCACGTCGTCGTCCACGCCTACCCCTGACAACCGGTTCGCCGTTCGTGCCGCTCCCTCTGCCCCCGTCCGTCGCGCCGTCGGGGCGCAGCCAGCGGTCGGGGCCAGATATTTTCCGGCGGCCGGGCCCGTGCCTTCGGCCCACGGGAGTTCTGGTTCGCGGACGCCACCGCCCGGCCGTGATCGGGTGCTCGGTGCGGCCATCCGCACGCGCCCCGTACGCGCGTCGAGCTGCTGAGTCGCGGCCAGGTCATCGGCGAAGGCTGCGGGGAGGGCTCGGCTCGCGGCGTCGTTCGCAGACGTCGCCAACCGGGCCAGCAGTGACGAGCCCGAGTCGACAGACCTGGCTCTCCTGTCATTGCGCCCGAGAAGCAAGCGGAGCCTGAAGGACGCGAGCCGACTCATAAGTGGCTCGGTCCCGGCTTGCTTGATACGCCCCGCGGGCCGAGTGGCGATGTGGAGCAGGTGCTCCAGGGGCCCACGCCGGAACAGACGAGTCCACACGATCGCCAGGGCTGTGGCTGCCGCGATGAAGCCGAGCAGCACCGGCCAGGCCGACAGGCTCTGGGCCTCGATCGCGGGCACGTACCAGACGTCGGTGAAGAACCACAGGGCAACGATGTGCAGGACGTAGGCGGTCAGCGCCATCATGCCGACCGCCGCGACGGGTCGGGCCGAGTTCGTGAGGCGCGGCATCCGGTCAGCGACGGTGAGACACACGGCCGCCACCATGAGAGCGACGCCGGTGTTGCCGATGATGGAGAGCGTCGTCTGGCTGTGTGGTGCCGCTACCAGCATCCATGCGAGCGGGGTGCCGTGGTCGATTTCGCCGACGGTGTCGGACCACCAGGCGGACGACGCCGAGCCGCCGTCCGTGGCGGCCGCGACGGCGGAGAGAGCATGCGGGACCAGGCGCAGCGCCAGCCAGGAGCCGCCGTAGCCAAGCAGCGCGAGTCCTGCGCCGGTGCGCGCCAGCCGGGACCGGGCACCGGGCCGAGTGAGGTCGAGCCGGGCCACCGCCATGCCCGCGACCACGAACGGCATCCACGTAAACACCGGATATTCGCCCGTGAACAAAAGTTCGATCATGCCGTCCGTGCCGCTGATCCAGGCAAGCGGGTCGTGGGCGGCAATGCTGTCCGCCCAGTTACCAGCCTCGATCGACCTCCTGATCATGTACAGGGCCTGGGGCAGGACCAGCGCGCCCGCGGCGGCGATGAGCGCAAGCGCTCGTAGCCGCAGCCGGTACACCGGGAGGGCGGCCAGGAAGAGAAGCCCGTAGAAGCTGAGGATCACGTCGACCTCGGTGTCCAGGGCCGTCAGGGCGTAGCCGAGCACCATCAGGATGAGGGCCCGGATCACGATCCTGACCCTCGCCTGTCGCCCGGCACGGCCGGTCCTGTGGTGCGGACGACCAGTGATGATGATCAGCGAAAAGCCCGCGAGCAGTGCGAAGAGCGCAGCGGAGCGGCCCCGCGCCGTCTCCAGCAAGAACCCCACTGGGCCGCCCACCGCCACATCGGGGCCGACATGTGCGGAGTACATGCCGAAGACCGCCAGCCCACGGGCCAAGTCGATCCCGATCAGCCGCCCCGTTGAAGCCGTGCCGACCGGGGCGGAAGAGCGATCCACCAGGCGCTCGCAAGTCACGTCTGCCGGTACAACCGACGATGCGTTCCGCGACATGCCTTCAGCGTTCACCGGTCACCCTCCCCAGCCACCCCGGCGGCTTTCCGGAGGCACCCCGTCGACCGGCCGAAGCCGCCCCCGCCAGCCGGCTGGAACCACGACGCCAACCGGCGGAAAACGTCTCGGGCACGCCGACGGACGGGGCCGGCGGTGGTAGGCATCGAACAGCGGGCATGCGACGAGCGGAGCGGACATGATCCGGGTCTTGGTGGTCGACGACGAAGCTCTGATCCGCACGGGCTTCACGCATATCCTCAACGCTGCGGACGACGTCGAAGTCGTTGCGGCGGTTCCCGGCGGGGAGGCTGTCCGGACCGTGCGCGAGCAGCTCCCTGACGTCGTCCTGCTGGACATCCGGATGCCAGACGTGGACGGGCTCACCGTTCTTTCCGACTTGCGCCGCCTTCCGGACCCACCAGTGGTCGCCATGCTCACCACGTTCGATGCTGACGAATATGTGGCGAGTGCCCTGAGTTCGGGCGCCGCCGGCTTCCTGCTCAAGGACACGGATCCTGAGCAGCTGCCCTATCTGGTGCGAACGCTGGCCGAGGGTGGGACCGTGCTGTCGTCCAAGGTCACCCGAACGGTGGTGGACGGGTATCTCGACAGCGGCGTGTGCGAACCATCCGCCGTCCGCCTTGCCGCCCGCCTCACTGAGCGCGAGCGCGCCGTCCTCACTCTGATGGCGGAGGGACTCACCAATACCGACATCGGCGAACGGCTGCACTTGAGCACCGGCACCGTCAAAGGCCACGTCAGCGCCGTCTTCAGCAAACTGCGGGTCAGTAGCCGCGTCCAGGCTGCCCTGATCGCCGAACGCGCCGGCCTGCTCGCGCCGCCGCCGGACGAGGCCTCCCGATGAGCCCCCGGCGACCTCCTGCTGGGCTGCTGGACGCGGCACTCGTCGCCGCCGCGCTGGCGGACGCGTGGGTACACGTCGACGTCGGGGAGCAGCCAGCCACGGCCTGTGCGCTGCTCGCCGCCCTCGCTCTCCTTCTGCGTCGCCGCCTGCCACTGACGACCTTCGTGCTCACAGTCCCTTCCGCCATGGTCTCCGACGCAGTGTTCGCCACTATGGCGGCGCTGTACACACTCTCCTCGCTCAGCCGCCACCGCCTTCTCCTGGCCGCCTGCGCCTTCACCTACGCGATCACCGACTTCCTGCCCTGGCCGTGGTTGTCCTTCAAGGCCGGCGAACTAGCCCAGACCGACAACCTGCTCCACCTCACCTATACGCTCGCCACCGCAGCCGCCCCAGTCTTCCTGGGCCAGCTCGTACAAGCCCGCCGCGAACTGGCCCTACGGCTCGCCGACATCACCGAGGCCCGCGAGCAAGAACGGCTGCTGACCGCCCAGAGCGTCCTGGCGCGGGAACGCGCGCAGCTCGCCCGGGAGATGCACGACGTGGTCTCCCACCAGGTCAGCCTCATCGCCGTGCAGGCCGGAGCGCTTCAGGTGGGCAGCCAGGACACCGAGACCAGAAAGGCCGCTGCCACGATCCGGCAGCTGAGCGTACAGACCCTCGACGAACTGCGGCACATGGTCAGCGTGCTGCGCGCCTCCGGGAGCCGGCCCACCGAACTTACCCCCCAGCCCTCCCTCGCCGGCCTGCAGCGACTGCTCGACGTCAGCAGCGTCGACGCGAAGCTCGAGGCGGACTTGCCCAACGACCTCCCGCCCACCGTCGAGCGCGCCGTCTACCGCACCGTCCAGGAAGCCCTGACCAACGTCCGCAAACACGCCCCAGGCGCCACAGCAACCGTCCGCCTCCAGCACCGGGACGGCGCCGTGCACACGACCATCACCAACACAACCCCCATCCAACCCGCGCTCGCCCTACCCAGCGCCCACCACGGCCTCGCCGGCCTGGCCCAACGCGCTGAACTCCTCTGCGGCACTCTCACATCCGGCCCTACAGCCGACGGAGGCTACGAACTCCGTCTGGTATTGCCCATCGAGCAGAACCAATGACCGTGTGCCGTATCAGACGCTCAGCGAACCGGAGGATGCGCTTCGAGCCCGGCCGGTAGGGATTCAGCCTCACGGTGCGGGTGTGCGCGGGCAGACCCCGTTGTGGTCGGCGAAGACCGTTCGGCACGCACCCCGTGCAGATCTGCCACGAGTGGAACACCCTCGCGCACTGGTCGACTACGAAGGCGACCAGGCCTTCGGCCGTTGACGAGGGCGGAATGCCAGGCCCTCTTCGACTACGCCGACGACCAGGTTGACCAGGCCCTGCGACGCGGGCGCAAGGGCGCCCAGGTCTGCGGGTGGCAGGCATGCGAGGATTCCCCTCCCTGGTCTGAGATTTCGGAAGCGGGGCACGGCCAGCCCGGGACGGGTGGCTCCGGGGCATGGCCCACGCCCGCTCGAGGGGCCCGGCCAAGATCGCTGCCGCCGTCGGCTCACCGTAAGTGCGTCTGTGGTGGTCGGTCGCCTCGCACGTCGACTGACATTCGCATGATGCCGCCACGTCATCGGGTCGGCCTGGGCGGGGTGCCCCAACCAGTCGTCCGGTTCGGCGCCGTGTTCCCCGCGCACGCTGCGATGGTCCCGATTTGAGCCACAACAAGATCACGAAGGACTCCCCGTCACCCGGGGGGACGGTCGCGGGGCGGGAGGCGTCGACGGGGGCCAAACAGATCTGCTCCCCGTCCCTTGTGCCGTATGTCGGCCTGGTCGGTGTTCATCTGCTCCCCGCACCCGCGGGGATGGTCTCGGCCCCGCGTCTACACCTCCGAGGCGGATGGTCCCGACGTCGGGCAGATCTACGCGGAGGGCCTGCCTTGCTTTCGTGTCGGAATCTCACGGCTGGTGCCGGATGGAAGTCGGGTCCGGCGGGGCGTTGAGTCATGCAGGTCGCGTCTGTACCTCGTTCGCGTTGAACGCCGACGCCTGGAGGGCCAAACGGCCGCGCCGGGAACAGGCGGTGCGGCCGGCACGGTTGCATCGACCGAGGGTCCAGCGCCGCACGGGCGGGGAACACGGAGACCACAAGGCCGTCCGCCCCACCAGGACCCGGGCCCCACGAGCGCGGTACGCCCGCCGCGCACTCGGAC
>NZ_JBVKAI010000040.1:0-26843 GCF_055639495.1 Streptomyces sp. NPDC039424 | reverse complement strand
CTGCGGATCTGCTGGTCATGACCTCGCTACAGATCGGTGCGTGCAGTCGTCAGCAGGCCGAGGAGCAGCACAGGTATGAGGTTGGAAAAGGCTCACTGTTGCGGGGCAAGCGGAGCTCGCCTCTCCGGCAAGTGCGTCTTCGTGGCGACCTCGGGCTGCACGTGGCGGCAACTTCCGCCGGTCTTCGGACCCTGCTGGCAGACGGTCTACCGGCGTTTCGCCCAGTGGAGCCGGGACCGGGTCTGGAGCCGGCTTCACCGCGTCATCCTGGATGAACTCGGTGCTCGCGGCGACCTGGACTGGTCGCGATGCGCGATCGACTCCGTCAGCGTCCGCGCGGCAAAAGGGGGCCACTGACCGGACCGAATCCGACCGACCGGGGCAAGATGGGTTCGAAAATCCACCTGATCACCGACCGAAACGGACTGCCTCTGCCGTTAGGCGTCTCCGGCGCCAACATGCACTACAGCAAGGGCCTTGAGCCGCTCAGGCCGAGCACTTCCTCGCATTCGTCGGCACAGCCGCAGCCCTCATCGCAAACCGCCGCGCGGCCCAAGGGCCCCGCCGACCCGACCGACCCGAAACGATAGCCGGGCCCCGCGGACAGGCCCGCCCGGCGCGGTGACATGATCCTCTCCGACCCTTGCACGAAGCGGAGAGGATCATGCTGCACCTGCTGTCACTGCACTACACCGCCCCAGAACAGGCTGCGGCGCCCTTCGTCCCCGGCCACGTCGCCTACCTGGAACGACACCACAAGGACGGCACCTTCCTGGTCTCCGGCCAGACCGTCCCCACATCGATCGGCGGCGTGATCATCGCCCACGGCGTCGACCGCTCCACGATCGAGCAGATCACCGCGCAGGACCCCTTCGTCGTCAACAACGTCGCGGAATACATCATCACCACGATCACTCCCGGACGAGTACACCCTGCCTTGAGCTCGGTACTGGCGGCGGGCTGTTGACGTTCGCTGGCCACTCGCCCCCCCCTCCCCTCCTCGACGGGCAGTGCACCCCGGACGGGAGGGTGGGGAATTACACTCTTCCTGAGCAGGGGCCCCTGCAACTGGTGGCCCAGCCTTCCTACGAGGCGGGCGAGCCGGAGTATGTCTACGTTGCGCTGGCCAATGGCGAGTGGCACGGCGGTCACCTGTACCCAAAGGTGGCCGAAGACCTTGCTCATGCCTTGGCGATCGTCGCCGACGCCGCGCAGGATACCGTCGCTGAGCGTCTGGGGCAGGCGTGGCCCCTGTGCGTCGAACACAACCTGGGCATGCATGCGCGCGAGGTGGAGGGGCAGCTCTCCTGGTGGTGCGCCGGAGAGCTGCCGCGTCTCGGGCCGGCCCACATCCGTGCGGCCGTGGGCGCGCTCGACACCTTCTGAGCCGCCCGCATCGCCGCAACCGCAAGCGATGGAGAGCAGATGTCGGGCCCTTGACCCGGGCGAGGTTGGTTCCATTGATGTTGCGAAGGGACTTGTCATCGGGACGTCGGTCCTCGAGTGGTACGACCACACAGACCGCGTCATAGATGAAGACCGGGGCATGCCTAAACCGAAGAAGTGGCGCTCCCACCTTCGCCTTGAGACCACAGGAGAACCCGAACAAGGGAACCGTCATGGTTTCGGGGACGACCCGTGCCTACCGCCCAGACGAAAACTTCCTCGCTACTGACGACCCGTACGGCTTTCTTTGGACGTGGAGTCCCGGGTCCGCCGCCTGCGGCAGACCTGCAAACTCGGTCCCGCACGGCTCGGCCCGGTCCTGGACCTGCCCGCCTCGACCGTGCACCGGAATCTGGCCCGCCACGGCCAGAACCGCCTGGCCTTCCTGGACCGGCCCACCGGCCAGGTCATCCACCGCTACGAACGCGACCGGCCCAGCGAACTGGTCCATGGGGACGCCAAGAAGCTCGGCCGGATCCCCGACGGCGGCGGTCACAAGATCCTGGGCCGCCAGGCCGCCGGGCCCGGCGCAGCAGGACACCACATGGATGGGAACGGTCACGAGAGACCGAAGCTGATCGCACCACTCCAGATCGTCCGAGGCATCTCACACCTCCGCCATACGCCCCGAGCACCCCCAGCCTAGCCACACCACCACCGGACATGCCCCTGCCCCCCGTCCCGGGCCACCCGCTCGCTGCGACGCGGCACAAACCCTGGCCGCCAGCCCGTCTTCTTCGGTCGGGTGAACACGCCCAAAGCGGAGAACCTCTGCCGGTGCTGACGCGTAGAGCAGGCATGGAACCAATGCAAACAACGCATGTGGGCCCCGGTCTCCTATCCCTGGCCCAGGGTGCAAGATAGCGGCGGCCACGGAAACTCGCCTTCGCTGCCCGGCCGTAGTCGGGGGGCTCGGCCCGACACGGAACGTACGATTAGACATCGGGCCGAACGGAGCGCTGCGAGGACTCAAGTGGCTGGCGAAATAAGCAAAGAGCTGATCATCAGCCCCCGCAGCGAGCGCGTGCGAGGAGAGCTGGCGGAAGCCACTGCCTGGAGCGCGTACGTGGCGGAGCTTCGCAAGGTGCTCGGAGCCGCGATTGAGAAGAGTGGCGCAGATCTCCTGGTGGTGAGCTGGCTGCTGGTGAACGAGCCCCTTCCCGAAGAACACCGCGGCCTGCGCCACGGTGCGGAGGTCCGGCCGCCGCAAGCGATAGGTCTCGCCGAGGGAATGGCAGGCGGGCGCGGGCCGTATTGTCAGCTCGCCGCACCTGGGAGACTTCAGATCGAGTCGGGATGGGACGGAGCGGTACACCTCTACACCACATCAGCGGTGGCCGCCGATCTTGCGGGACTCCATGGGGAGGGCGTGACGTTCCTGTGGCGAGACGCGGCTCCTGAACCCATAGAGGCCTCGGACCCCGTCGACGCCGTCGCGGACGCGGGTTTCTGGGCGAGGGTGGCGGAGGCGTCCGAGCGCTTGACCCTGGTCTGCGAGCGCTGGGCGTACGGCGCTCACGGGTGCAGATGGTTCCGCGTGACGCCGGAGAGCACAGCCGAAGTGGCCCGACTACTGCAGCCGCGCTCGCTGGTTTGCGTGGCCACCGAGCCGGAGCTGGGCCCCAGAGCGGAGCTGCTGCAAGACGACTTCACTGCCTTCGTGGCCCCGTTGTCGCACGGCGAACTGGCCCACCGGAACTACCCCGGTGGAGCCGACACACTCTCCGAGGTCACGGATGACGGTTTCTCCCTCATGCTGGCCGATGCGGCGCTGGGCGACTGGTGCGCCGTCGTACCGGACACGGACGGGGTGGCCAGGGGGCAGTGGGAGAGTCCGGGTGTGATACTGGTGAGCTCGCCTATTCAACTGTCGTCAGATCCTGAGGAACTTTCCTCTGATGACAACCCTCTGTGACCGTCCCAGCGTCCTCACGGTCCAGCGCAGGAAGCCGCGCTCGTCGACGCTGCGTATCGGCGGTGTGCCGAGGAAGACCTCGGGCGAGGCGAGGCCCTAGGAGATGTTGAACGTATCAAGTCGGCATGACCAGGGCGATCCGTTGAAGCCGCCGACGAAAAACAGCTGATCAAGACCATCGCCCGCTACGGGCGCGTCGACCTGCTTTGCATCGACGAGCTTGGCTACCTCGAACTCGACCGCCGCGGAGCCGAGATGCTGTTCCAGGTTTTGACCGAGCGGGAGGAGAAGAACAGTGTCGCCATCGCCTCGAACGAATCGTTTGGAGGCTGGACCAAGATGTTCACCGACCCCCAGGCTCTGCGCGGCCATCGTCTACCGACTCACCTTCAACGGCACCATCATCGAGACCGGCACCGAGTCCTACCGCCTCGCCCAGACCAAGGCCAAGCAGCAGCAGACGAAGAAGTAGCACCGAGGCCAGCTGGCCGGTGGAATCTAATCGCTGCTGCCTCGGGCCTGGCGGTCCAGGAACTCAATCAGCCGTGTTTCCGAGCGTGCAAGTTCCTCCCGTTGTTCACAGGGAAGCGAAGCGAGGGCGTCGACCAGGACCCGCTTTCGCGGGACGTGCACCATGTTGCCGGAGTAGATGCGGCAACCGGAACACCAGGCGAGTCCGATGCACCGCTCGAACATGGAGGACTCGGGCGGATGGAATCGGTACTGGTACGAGCGGACGGGCGTTCCGCAGGCGGCACAGATCCGACGGTCCCCGTCGGAGACCGTGTCCCATGTCCCGACCTTGCGCCAATGCTGCCGCCCGGCCGGTGCTCTTCAAGTCGTCATGCCCGGCATTCTCTCCCACAGCGAGTCGCCCGGCACAGCCGTCCCGGCCAAGGTGGGGCCGGAGCAGACCGGAAGCCGGGGCCACTTCAAGCCGCACCAATCACCCGCACCATCCCCGAAGTGTGGCCAACTCGGGCCGGAAAAGTGGGGCCAGTTCAGAGGTCGTTCTCTTTCCGAACCTCGTGTGCGGTTTCTGCTGGTCAGGCATGAGACCGCAGTTGTCGCGGGAGTCTTGGTCCGTTGCTGACCGAGATGTCGTGGGGGTGGCGGGTGCCATCGATGCGGGCGGTTCTGGAAGCGCGGCAGAAGGCCGCGGCGGTGCGGGTGGAGGAACTCGAAGCCGAGCTGGAGCGGGTGCGGGCGGCTCTGGCGGAGGCGGAAGAGATGCTCAGGCGCCAGGTGATCGGCCTGGAGCAGTATCTGGGGCGCTGGCCGGGGAAGACGCGCCCGCGGTGGTGGCCGACAGGGTGTCGCAGAGGTAACCGGTGGGGCCGCGCCGGGCGGTGCCTCACCGCCAGGACGCGGCCGGAACCGCGGTGTTGTCGGTGGACTACCAGGCGTTGATGGCCGCCGCCCTGGAGGCGGGATCCGATGGGCTCGGTGCCCGGCGGGCGGCGGTGGTGCTGGACTGGGACAGCGCGTCCGCCTCGCGCGTCGAGGGAGCGCGGGCACGGCTGAAGCGGCTGGTGGAGCGGGGCTGGCTGGTCGAGGAGAAGCCGGGCAGGTTCACGCTGCCCGCGCCGGAGCAGGACGCTGCTGGTGCTGGGCGGCCAGGCGGCGGCTCATGAGGGTGGTCATCGACCACAGGCTGACGGTCTCGCTGGTGTCGGTGCGTCGTTCGTAGTCACGGACCAGGCGTCGGCTGCGCAGGAGCCAGGCGAAGGATCTTTCGACGACCCAGCGGCGGGGCAGGAGCTGAAAACCTTGGACGTCGTTGCTGCGGCGGACGATGTCGAGGACGACTCCGAGGTGCTGGACGGTCCAGTTGGTGAGGTGGCCGGTGTAACCGCCGTCGGCCCAGATCCGCACCAGCCGCCGGAAGTGATTCTTTGCTGTGGGCAGCAGGATGCGGGCGGCGTCCCGGTCGGTCGTTGACGCCGGCGTGACCAGCACGGCCAGAAGGAGTCCGAGGGTGTCGGTGAGCAGGTGACGCTTGCGCCCGTTGATCTTCTTGCCCGCGTCGAAACCCCGCGAGGCGTGGGTGACGGTGGCGTCCGCCTTCACGGACTGTGAGTCCACGACCGCCGCGGTCGGCTCCGGGCCTCGGCCCTCAGCGAACCCCTCCGACCACACGGACGGATAGAGAACGGCCAGTAACGACCTCGTGCTTGGTTGGCCGTGGCTCGGCGCACGAGTAGCTCGTTGAACTGAGCATGGTGGGGGCTGGAGCACGTGAGTTGATCGTGGCGGAGTACCGGGTCACCGGCTTGTCGCCGACAGTGATCACTGAACTCATCGCTGAGGTAGGGCCGTTGTGGCACGAACAGCACCAGGCACGCCTGACGGCCCGGCCGCGGCGACGGGCTGTAGGAGCCGGAGCGAAGCACAAGTTCGTCTTCGTCGACCGACTGCTGGCCACCTTGGTGAGTCTGCGCCATGGCACCACTCATGACGTGCTGGCCTGCTGGTTCGGCGTGGACCGTTCCACCATCACGGGCGCCATCGGCGAGGTGCGGCCGCTGCTCGCGCAGCGGGGATGCACCGTCGCGCCCGACGTCCGGCTGGGTTCTCTTGCCTAGGTCGTCGAGTATCTGGGCGCCGACGGTCGGACCGGGATCATCGACGGCACCGAGATCCGTGTGCGACGCCCGGCCGCGGGCTGCAAGGACCGGGACAAATTCGTCTCCGGCAAGACCAAGCAGAACGCGGTGAAGGCCATGCTCCTCACGGACGCCGAGGGGCGCGTGCTGTTCTGCAGCCCGGTCCGCCCGGGCAGTTGCGCCGACATCACCCAGGCCCGCCAGCTAGGACTGGCCCAGCTCCTGGCCAGCGGCCCGTTGATGGAGATCCTCGCGGATGCCGGCTACCAGGGCATGGGCGCGCAGACCGGCGGACGGGTGGTGACACCGCCCCATCGCAAGTTCAAAAAGAACGCTCCCGCCTGGTACGAGGAACGACACGAACAGCAGCGCAAGGCTCACTCCTCACGACGCATCCGCGTCGAGCACGGCATCGCACACCTGAAGAAGTGGCGGGCGCTGGCGCGTCACCTTGGGCGACGCGAGCACATGAGCGACATCGTCCAAGCGGTCGCCGGTCTGCTCTCACACCAGCAGACCGCCACCCTCGGCCGCGGCCTTCACGGGTGAACACGGACAACGCCGCACACCTCCGACGTGCCACGGCCAACCGTGCACGAGCTCGTTAGCGTACGCGGCTGGGCTGCGAGGGAGTCCAGGAGCAGCCGGTCGAACTCGGATGGGTGACGCGGGGGTTCGCCTGGCAGACCGAGAGTGGCGAAGAGTTCGTGGCGCACCGCGCGGGCGGTGGGGCGGGCACGGAAAGTGATCCGGCAGACCTCCTCGCCCCGGGTGCGCTCGAGCTCGCGCAAGCAGACGTTGACGGCGAGGGTCTTGCCGACACCGGCCGGACCGTGGAGGCACATCATCGCGCTGGCCTCGATCGTGTCCGTGATGTTCTCCCTGCCGGCCAGCAGGGAGCGGGTTGTCACGACTGCGGCGTCGGGAAGCTGCGTGTAGTGGTCCGTTTCCCATGGCGGCAGTCGGCTGGTCATCGTGTCTCCTCGCTACCGGTGGACTGGGTCCTGTGTGTGGGGCGCAGGCTGGTTGGGGTGTTCCAGTCCTCGGGCGGCGGTGCGGGTGGGGCCAGGTCAGGGAGGGCGAGCGTGGCCATGTCGCTGTGGGCCGCGGCTTCGAGCTCCTGGTCGGCTTCCGCTGCCGTCACGGTGCCCAGGCGCTGCGGGGCCGTGGGGGTGGTGGCAGGGGCGAAACGCTGCCGGCGCAGGGCCTGGGCCTTCTTGGCTTCCTCGCGCAGGCGGCGGGCCCGGGCCGTACGGGCCCGCCGCACGGCATCGAACTGCTCGGGGGTGGCGGCGTCGGCAAGGTGGGCGGATCCGAGGTGGCGCCCGGCGGGGTCGAAGACCTCGATCTCGTGGTCGTGATGGGGCATGTACCGGACACGGACACTGCGGCCGGCCTGCCCGGCCATCCACGCACCGACGTAGTCACGGCCGCGCCAGCGCACCCCATGGCTGGTCAGCTTCCGCGCCCGGCCATCGTCCTCCAGCATCAGAGCCCACAGAGCGGCCTCAGGGATGTCGGAGAGCGGCGTGGCATCCGCCTGCCATGCCTCGATGGGAGTCTGACCGGCCAGACCGCCAGGGCGATGCTCGGTGTTCCACCACATCGTCCAGGCCAGGACCTCGGCGGTGAACTCCGAGAGGTCAGGGGCGGAGGCGCACCAGAGTCGGCAGACTCCTTCTTGCCGCGCCGGGGCGAGAGAGTGACGGTGTAGCCGGGCAGCGCAGCGAAGAGCATGCGGTCCGCGCACCGGTTGCGGTTCTCCACCGTGCCCTTCAGATGCGGGCTGTAGGCGGGCAGGTCAACGACCTCGGCGCCGAGAGTCCCGAACACACCCAGGACCGTCCTGGACAGGAAGTCCTTGCCGCGGTCGATACGCACCCCTTCCGGGACGCCACCCGCCGGGCCGTACGGGCCGCTGCGCAGGACCGCGGCGCGCAGCGCGGCTAGGATCGAGGCCCTGGACGGATGACCGGGTGTGACAGCTGTGCCGGTGATCGTCTTGGTCGCGACATCGATGAACCACGCCACCCACAGGCGCACCAGATCCCCGTCGGCATCCACGAGGAGCGGTGCCTGGACGTGGTCGGCTTCCCAGGTGTGGTTCCGCCACAGGCGGGGCCATTTACCGAACACGTCATGGGCCCGGGCCGCCTCCGGGCCGAGGGCCAGGGCGGCGCGTTCACCGGCGGTCGCGCGTCCACATCCCGGCGACCCGATGTCGAAGATGGCATTCGACATCGGGTCGTGGTCCTCGCGGAGTTCGAAGCCGATCTGCTCAAGATGCGCACCTACGAGGGCATGGCGGTCGGCCGCTACCGCGGCAAACTCAAGGTCAAGCAGCCCAAGGTGAGCGCCCCGCCACCAGGCCGAGCTGGTGAGGATGGACGGCACCGGCGAGTACACCATCGCCGCCCCGATGGAGGTGTTCTCCATCAGGAGGGCGGTGGTTTACCGCATATGAGGCGGGCACGCTCATGTCCGAGCTCCGCTGGCCAATGTGCCCGCAGTTGTCGTCTGGGCTTCCTGCGCGTTCGAGATTCCCCTGAGCTGCGCGACCTGGTCGACTTCATCGACCTGGGGCTTGAGCCGCACTTGCTGTTCTGAGGCTCACGAAGCCGTGGGGAACTGAGCCGGCAGGCCGTCCAGCAACTGGCTCAGCAGCGGGTATCCCCCATCGACGCGGATCACCTGGCCGGTGACTGTGGTGAATGCGCCGTCCACGAGAGCGGCGATCGGGCGAGCCAGGTCCTGCGGCCGCAGCATCGTGCCGGTCACCGACCGGTCGCCGAAGTGGCGGCGGATGCCATCGGTGAAGACCTCGGCGGTGGCATCGGTAGCAACCGCGCCAGGGGCGACGGCATTGACGGTGATACCGTCCCGTATGGCCTCGCCGGCGACCTGCTGGGTGAAGGCGTTCACGGCGGCCTTGGCCGTGGAGTGGGCGGCGCTGCCGATGATCAGCTCGGCGGCGGTGGCGGAGACGTAGACGATCCGGCCGGACCGCTGTTGGCGCATGATCGGCAAAACCCGCCGGGTCAGGTGGTAGACGCCGGCCAGCTCACCGCTGACCTTGGCCGCGAACGCCTCCCAGGGCACATGCTCCAGCGGGCCGAAAGGCGGCGCCGTGGTGTGGGCGTTGCCGACCAGCACGTCGATCCGCTCGTGCTCGGCGAACGCCCGGTTCACCAGCGCGGTGACCTGGGCCTCGTCAGTCACGTCGGCCTGGATCGCCTGCGCGGCGCCGATCTGCTTGACCACCAGCTCCGCGGACTCGGCATCGCGCAGATAGTTGACGATCACGTGATAGCCGAGCCGACCCAACTCACGCGCGGTCGCGGCCCCTATTCCCCGGCTGGCTCCGCTGACAAGCGCCACCTGCTTGCTGTTCATCGTCTCTCCTGACTCGTCGTACGAAGACGCAAGAGACACTAGGTTTGGGGCTTATTCTTTGTAAGTACGTACCATGAGGTAAGCCCCAGAGATAGCAGTAGGTGAGCACGTGGATGAGAGTGACGCCCGGTGGATCAGTGACACGTTTCACAGCGACTGCCCCGGGCGGGAGGTGATGGAACATGTCACCGGACGGTGGGTGCCGCTGATCCTGGCCGCCCTGACGCCTGGGCCGATGCGCTTCTTCGAGTTGCGCCAGAGCATCGAGGGCATCAGCGAGAAGATGCTCTCCGCGAAACTGCGGACGCTGGTCCGCGACGGGCTGGTAGATCGCACCGTGGAGCCAACCACCCCGCCGCAGGTCAGCTATGAGCTGACCGAGTTGGGCCAAGGCCTGTCCCGCCCGTTTGCCCAACTGGTCCGCTGGATTTCGGCGCACACCCCCGAGGTCATCGCGGCCCAGCAGCGCTATGACCGCAGAGAGAGCCTGGGGGTTAGGTGATTCTGAGTCCGTAGTGCAGATCGCGGCGACCTCCGCCCGAGATCATCCGCTCGCTTGCGCATGGCCTTGGTGTGCGACTTCAGGAGCGTCGTAACCCCACCCAGGCCGGGTGACATCTGGTGGACCGTCGACCCCCACGACGACGGCACCAAGCCCTCGTGCGACAAGTACCCCTTCGCCGACACCAAGCAGGACGGCACCGCATCGACCCGCCGAACCGGCTCCGTCACGGCGCCGCCGTCGTGCAACGAGTGCCACCTGCCTGTGAGCTGATCCGGACCGCCGCGGGTACGGCAGCGGCTGCCGCAGAAGGAGTCGATCCCGCGTCCGGCCGTGCGGCGCTGCTGGGTTGTGTCCGCCAACACGCCTAGAACCTCGCCCGCCGCCTTCTGACGAGCCATCTGCTTGACGGGACTACAAGGGCCAGCGTCCCTGCCGCCAGCGCCCAGTGCTGCCAGCGCCAGAGCGGGTTCTGCCAGCGCCAGAGCGGGGCGGGTGCGGACTCCCGCAAATGGGGAACCGGGGCAGGCCGGTTCGGGGAGAGGACGGCATCAGGGGTGGGCACGGATCAGGAGTGGAGCGAGCACGCAGCGTCCTGTGGCTGAACGAGGCCCAGGACTACCTGGACGGTCCCACAGGCGAGGAAGTCGCGGCCGCACTGCTGCGCCGCCTGGACACCGACGGTCCCTTCCTCATCATCGCCACCTTATGGCCCGAGCACCACAACGCCCTCACCGCAGCACACGCCTCTGGCACGCACGACCCTCACCGGCAGGCCCGGGTGCTGCTGGACCAGGCCTACTACACCTACCTTCCCGACTCCTTCGCCGATGACCTGAACGCCGCCCGCCAGGCCGCCGGCCATGATGCGTCCCTAGCCGCCGCGCTGGAAGCCGGAGGCGCTGACGTCACCCAAAACCTGGCCGCCGGGCCAGACCTCGTCGCCCACTACGAGCATCCAACCGGTCCGCTTGGCATTTACGGCAAAGCCTTGATCAGCGCAGCCATGGATGCCGACCGCTTCGGCGTCACTGGACCGCTGCCGCTGGACTTCCTCCGGGATTCGGCGCCCGGCTACCTCACCGCCCCCGAACGCGCCGCCGCCGACCCCGACACATGGTTCACAGCGGCACTCACCCACGCCCAAACCCTGATCAAGCAGATCATCAGGCCGCTACAGAACGTCCGCCGTCCCTCGGAGATGGGCGCGCTGCCCGGCGCGGTCCGCCTCGCCGATTACTTCCAACAACACGACCGCCGCACTCGTGAGTACCTCTGCCCGCCCGCATCCTTCTGGGATTCCGCCGCTGAACACCTCACCTCTTCAGTCGACCTCGGCAACCTCACCACCGCGGCCCTGCTACGGCACCGTTACCGCCACGCTGCACAGCTGTACTGCGCCGCCGCCGATGCAGGGGACCCCGACTTCTTGACGGTGTTGGCACAGGTACGGGAGGGATGGACGGAGGACGGAAAGGGAGCTGAACGGCTGTACCGTGCCGCCGCCGATGCTGGGAACTCCGGTGCCTTGGCGCGACTGGCGCTGATGCGGGAGGGGGCCGGTGACCAGAAGGAAGCCGCACGGCTGTACCGTGCCGCCGCTGCGGGAGACACCGACGTTTTGACGGGCCTAGCGCGGATGCGGGAGGAAGCCGGGGACCGGAAGGAAGCCGAACGGCTGTACCGTGCCGCCGCCGATGCTGGGAACTCCGGTGCCTTGGCGCGACTGGCGCTGATGCGGGAGGAGGCCGGGGACCTAAGGGAAGCTGAACGTCTGCATCGTGCCGCCGCCGACCTCGGAGATCCTTACGCTATGGCGGGACTGGCGCGGATACGGGTGGAGGCCGGGGATCGAAAGGAAGCCGAAAAGCTCGCCCGTGCTGCCGAAGCCTGGGGGGACTACTTCCTGCTAACGGATCTGGCGGTGATGTGGGAGAGGAACGGGGAGTGGCAGGAAACTGAACGGCTGTACGGTGCCACCGCCCGCATCCCAATGCACTAAATTGACGGTCCGCCAGACCGACACCCGTTGCGGGCACCGGGGGACCGCGCCATCAAGCCACAGCACGCCACCCCACGACGGCCTGAGCCGTCACCCGAAAGTGAGTAACGACCCTCCGGAACAGAGACCGGCTGCACGTCAATCCGTAGGTGGCTTTGCCATAGGGCATCCCGCACCGCAATACAGACCTCCTGGGTCACAGCGAAGTTCTCGACGTCTCACCGCTTACCGTGCACGAGCTCGTTGGACGAGTAGTTCCGAAGTACCCAATGGTCGGAGGGGGGTGTCGGACCTGCACGCTACGTTGAGCGCATGACCTACGTAGAGAGCAAGACGGAGCGCATCAGGCCGCAGCAGTTCCACGAAACCGTGGGCGTGGAGGACTGGCGCGTCGTGGGCGAGGGGGCGTGTGCGTACTTCCGTACGGGGTCGTTCGCGGTCGGCGCCCAGTTCGTGCAGGCGATCAGTGAGATGCCAGGAGTTGGAGACGATCACCCGGACGTCGACGTGAGGCAGGAGGGAGTGATCGTACGGCTGATCACGGTCACGGACGACTACTACGGGCTGGCCGAACGGCACGTCGAGCTGGCCCGGCAGATCTCGGCCGTGGCCCGCACGCTGGACATACCAGCTGACCCGTCCGCCGTACAGACCGTCCAGGTCACCATCGATGCCCTCGCCGGTTCCGACGTGGTGGCGTTCTGGCGTGCCCTCCTCGGCTACCAGGACCGCGCGAACAGCAGCGAGGACTTGATCGACCCGCGCCGCCGCGGGGCACCGTTCTACTTCCAGCAGATGGACGCACCGCGCCCGCAGCGCAACCGGGTCCACGTTGACGTGTGGGTGCCGTACGACCAGGCCGAAGCCCGGATAGCCGCCGCACTTGCGACCGGCGGACGTCTGGTGAACGACGCCGACGCGCCGTCGAACTGGGTGCTGGCCGACCCCGAGGGCAACGAGGCGTGTGTCGGCGTGGCCGGCCCTCCCGGGCAGGACACCGACCGGACGTGAATGTCCCTGCATGACGAGACCGTGTCACCGGTTGAGCACGATTCGCCCAGTGGATCATCGTGCGGGATCTTTGGGGCAGTGCTTCGTAGTCCCGCGCGAGTCGGCGGTGCTGCATCAGCCAGCCGAAGGTTCGCTCGATCACCCACCGCTTGGGCAGCGGCTCGAAGCCTTTGGGCCGGGTCCGTTGCACGACCTCGACGTCGATGCCGTGGCCGGCACCGTGATTGGACATGCTGCTCTGGTAGCCGCCGTCGGCCCAGACCTTGGTGACACCAGGATGGTGCGCCGCCAGGTCGTCGAGCAGGTGCTTTCCGCCGATGGTGTCGTGGACGTTCGCGGCGGTCACCAGGACGGCCAGCACGAGGCCGAGGGCGTCGGTGATCAGATGCCGCTTGCGGCCCTTGATCTTCTTTCCGGCGTCGATGCCCTGACTGCTCTCGGCCACGCTCGCCGAGGTCTTCACGCTCTGCGCGTCGATCACGGCCGCGGTGGGCTGCGTGCTGCGGCCGTGCGCGCGACGGGTCTTGTCCCGTAACAGGTCGTGGACCTGCCGGGTCGTGCCGTCGGCTTCCCACTTCGCGTAGTAGTCGTAGACGGTCTTGTAGGGCGGAAAGTCGTGCGGCAGGTACTCCCACGGGATCCCGGTGCGGTTGACGTAGAGGATCGCGTTGACGATCTCCCGCAGGTCATGCACCCGGGCCGCAGCACCCGGCCCGGTCCGTCTCGCCCGCCAGGCCGTGAAGACAGGCTCGATCAGAGCCCACCGGGCATCAGACACATCACTGCGGTAAGGACGACGCACGCTCACGCCCGGCCTAACGACCGCCAGCACCCGCCGTCACAAAATCATCCCTAACTACCAACTACCTAAATTAGATGCCCTCTTACGGGCAGGCCCGCGCGCTGCTGGACGAGCACACCGCCCTGCGCGGCCTGGGAACGGGCTGGGACCTGCACGAGTACCGCCACTCTGCCCTGACCCACCTCGGCGAGCGGGGCGCCTCGCTGCTGATGCTGATGGCGAAGTCCCGGCACAAGAAGCCGGAGAACGTCCGCCGCTACTTCAAGCCCTCCCCTGAGGCGATCGCTGAACTCACCAGTCCGCTCGCCCCCGGAGACGTCCGCCGCTGAACCGTCGCCGCCCGGCAGGGTGGGTCGCGAGGGCGGGCCGTTCGTGTCCAGGACGCGTGGCTGCCCGTTGGCTGCCCGTTGGCCGCTCGGGGGCGATGAGCGAGGAGGCTGCTGGCGGGGGAAGGGCTTCAGCCTTCGCGGCTGGGGAGCATGTCCAGGGCCTGGGAGCGCTGTGCGACGAGGTCGTCGTAGGTGCCGTCGCGCTCGGCCCAGCGGTGCATGAGGACGCCCTTCACGAGGATTTCGTGAGGGGTGGGGTTCTCCGAGAGCAGGTGCATGACCTCGGTGGCGAAGTCGTCGAGCGGCAGCGCGTGCGGGTTCACCTTTTCCTGGCCTGCTGTGGCGACGGCCGGGGGGACGAGCTCGACGACGCCGACACCGGTGCCGTCGAGCTGCGCGCGCAGTGCCTCGGAGTAGGCGTGCACTGCGGCCTTCGAGGCGGCGTAGCTGGGCATGGGCGGGAACGGCAGGAAGGCGATTCCAGAGGTGACGGTGATGAAGGTGCCGGTGCCCCGCTGGACCAGGTGGGGGGTGAAGGCGTCGATGACTCGGATGGTGCCGAGCAGGTTGGTGTCGATCGTCGTCTCTGCCACCTCGAAGTGCGCGGGGTCGCGCAGGTCCTCCAGGAGCATGACCCCCGACATGGTCACCACGGTGTCCAGCTCGGGGTACCGGGCGAGCACGGCATCACGAAATGACGCGACGGAGGCACTGTCCGTGACGTCGATACCGAACGTGCCGAAACCTTCCCCGGCAAGTTTCGAGAGTGCCTCTGGGCTGCGGCCGCCAACGGCCACGGTGCTGCCCGCTGAGGCGAACCGGCGGGCCAGCTCTCGCCCGATACCCGAGGTTCCACCGACGATGAGAACGGTGCGGTTGAAGAGATCCACGAGATCTACCCTTCAGTCCAGGGCGCCGACGGCGTTCAGGCCCGGCGCAGACAGTGATGTTCTCTGTTTCCTTCAAAACGGTGCCACCGCAGTCTTGACGGCATTCGCTGGATGTGGCAGGCCCCCGTCTTCCCTGGTCCTGTCAGGGCCCCCTCTGAGATGCGCGCACCGCATTACGGTGTCGGTATGAAGGACGAGGAATCCGGCAACCGGCTCGGCAGCTACCTCCGTGCCCGGCGTGAGCTGGTCTCCCCGGCGCAGGCAGGACTCCCGCCCGGCGGCAACCGCCGCGTGCCCGGCCTGCGCCGTGAGGAAGTCGCCTTGCTCGCCGGGATCAGTCCCGACTACTACCTGCGCCTGGAACGGGGCCGTGACAAGAACCCCTCACCCCAGGTGCTCGAATCACTCGCGCGCGTCCTGCGGCTCGACGACATCGAACGGACGTATCTGCTCGGCCTCGCGGCGGCACGCCCCAGGGCGCCACACCGCAAGCGGCCCGAGCACGTACCGGCGCGGGTGCACGAGCTGCTCGCCCACCTTCAGATCCCCGCGTTCGTCGAAGGGCGCGCGTTCGATGTCCTGGCCTCCAACCCCATGGCCGTCGCGCTCTCCCCCCGGCTGCGGCCCGGCCAGAACCGGCTGCGTTCCCTCCTCCTTGATCCTGAGGAACAAGCCTTCCACCAGGACTGGACGAAAGCCACCGCCGATTTCATCGCCACCCTTCGCACCACCATCGGGGACGACACCGACAACCCCCGGTTCGTCGAGCTCGTCGGAGAACTCGCCCTGTCCAGTCAGCGGTTCCGTACCCTGTGGGCCCGCCACGACGTCCGCAGTCTCGACGGAGGCACGACCACGGTCCACCACCCCGTCGTCGGTGAACTACGCCTCCACCGGGACAAACTCCCCCTCGACGATGTCATCCTCGTCGTCTACTACCCCGCCAAGGACAGCGACAGCGACGAGAAACTGCGGCTCCTCGCCGCACTCTCACACACCGAGTCCGCCAGCACAGCGCACGACAGGCCGACGGACACCCCGCACCCGAAGACACCTTGACCCGCCTTGGGGACCAACGGAACAGCTATTAGCGCTAAGCACTTGATCTTGGTCGTTTAGCACACATGATCGGCTCGTCGGGGGGGTGTTCAGCGGAAGATCCACGGTTGCTCGCCGCGGCTGGTTACGTCCGCGATATGCCCGTGGAATTCATGACTAATGAGCAAGCCACCGCGTTCGGATCGTTCGCGGATGAGCCGCCGAGACCTGAGCTGGAGTTCTTCTTCTTCCTCGATGACGAGGACCGGAAGCTGATCGCGAAGCGGCGTGGTGACCCCAATCGCCTCGGCTTCGCCCTCCAGATGTGCACGGTGAGGTACATCGGGCTGTTCCCGACCTTGAGACGTGCTGCCGTGGACCCGTCGAGTTCGATCTCGCCCATGTTCCCGGAGGCGGTCTGCGAGCACTATCCAATCGTTGACCAAGGGCTGCTGGACGAGTGCCGGCAGCTCGTTATCGCGATGGTCGCCGCGTGGCGTTGGGAGCTTGGCGACCAGTTTCCGAATGGGAGGCGATTCGGAGATTCGGAGAGGAATTCCTGCGCTTGCTGCGAGAGGGTCCTCCTTGGCCGACACTCGACACAGTTACCAGGCGACTGGATGGTCTTCGGCAGTGACGGCTATCGGGCTTCGGCTCATCCGCCGAGTTCTACTCGGCGGGCCGGAGGGCTGCCAGATGAGATGTGCGTGTGCGGGCTCGTGGGATGTCGGTCCACCAAGCGTTGAGGCGGTGAAAGAGCAGATCGGCGCCGACGGGCTGAAGCTGCTCACGGCCCTGCACGCACCGGGCGCCCCTGGATCGGCCAGCTCCAGCAGCCTCAGCAGGTACTTCCAGTCCAGCCGCCCGCGAACCGCGTCCGCGGCCTGTCGGTCCGACAGGCCCTCGGCGAACTGCATGACCGACACGAGCGCCAGCCGGGCCGGCGACCAGGCCGGCTTCCCCATACTCGGATACAGCCCGACGAAGTCCGCGTCCGAGAACAGCTCGCCCAGCTCGTCACGGATCCGTACCGCCAGGCTGCCCCTTCGGGAACGCGGCCCGCGCCACCCGGGCCGTCTCCTCCGGAACCCCACCGATCTTCCTGACGCGCAACGACACCGACACCCTCCCCAAACACGACGTCGGCCTTCATGACCACAACGGGTCATAAAGGCCGACGTCACGTTCAGCCCCCAGAATTCGCCAACTGTGTCGCACCGCTGCCGGGGACCAGCAGGATCAGGCGGCGACGCCGAGCTCGCTGCGGGTCGCTCGCCGGACGCGGCCTGGTCGACGCGGCCGAAGTCGCCCGCCAGCTGACCGAACTTGCTGGCCTGGTCGAGGGGTGTCGCCGAGATAAGCGCCAAGGCCGCCAGTAGTTGATCTCGAGCGGCCCGGGGTCAATGAGGCCGCAGTTGGCGCTGAGATCGATCATGGCCGTCGCCGGTCCTCTGTGCTCCTAGGATTGCGAGGGTGACGGCAAGAACCAGTGACATCGAGAAGGCGGCCGGTGTGCTGCGTGCCGGCGGCCTGGTGGCTCTCCCGACCGAGACCGTCTACGGACTGGGCGCCAACGCTGAGGACCCCGCCGCCGTCTCGCGCATCTTCCAGGTCAAGGGGCGTCCGCCCTCGCATCCGCTGATCGTCCACATTGGGAGCGCGGACCACCTCGACGACTGGGTCGAGGACGTGCCCGCGACGGCCCGCCTGCTGGCCGAACGCTTCTGGCCGGGGCCCCTCACCCTGGTCCTGCGGCGCGGGCGCCGGGTTCCTCTGGAGGCGACCGGTGGCTTGGAGACGGTGGCCGTGCGCGTGCCCGACCACCCCGTGGCACTCGCGCTGCTGTCGGCCTTCGGCGGCGGTGTCACGGCCCCGTCCGCCAACCGCTTCGGCTCGGTGAGCCCCACGACCGCGGACGACGTCCGTGCCGAGCTCGGCGACGCCGTCGACTACGTGCTGGACGGCGGCCCCTGCGAGGTCGGTGTCGAGTCGACCATCGTCGACGCCACCGGCGAGATCCCGACCATCCTGCGGCCCGGCGGGGTGACGCGTGAGGACCTCGAAGCAGTGCTGGGATGCCCGCTCGCGGTCCCTGTGACCAGCCACATCCGGGTGCCGGGCCAGCATCCGTCGCACTACGCGCCGCGTGCTCGGGTCGTCCTGGTCGAGCCGGAGAAGGTCGTCGCCGAGGCGGAGCTGGCGCAGGAGCTGGGGCACCGGGTCGGCGTCTTTCTTCCTGCCGCCTTCGCCGGCGCCGAGGTGAAGGCGCACGCGGTGGTGCAGGTCCCCGGTTCGATGGCCGCCTATGCGCGGGGGTTGTACGGGTTCCTGCGCGAACTCGACCAGCGGGGGTGCGACCTCATCCTCGCGTCCCTGCCGGCGGAGGAGGGGCTGGGGCTGGCGATCGCCAACCGGCTCCGCCGCGCTGCGGGGCCCCGGACCACCGTGTGACCAGCGCCGACACCCTGCCCTTACTGCTCCCGGGTGCGGGGGCCGGGCGGATTCGTGGCAGATTCGGCTGAGCTTCCGCCGGTCTGGCAAGCGGGGCACAGCTCCTGCCGCTCGTCGTCGGTGACGACCGTTCCCCATCCCAGGCACACCTCGCAGCCCGCGGCCCGTCCCAGGTCGGCGCGGGGGACGGTGCTGGACGCGTGGTCGGCTCCGTGAGCCATCGGGCGGTGCCCTTCCCGGGAGATCGAGCGGTGAGCCCGGTGCGTTCCCCATCCACGTATACGGGTCTCCTCACACCGGGGCAAATCACGCCGGGGCAGCCACGGCCGGGGCGGTCAGGACGCGGCAGGGACCGCCGCATCAAGGCCGCGAGAGGCGACGAGCTGTGCACTGCCGTCGGCCAGCCGGTAGGACAGCCCCACCACGCCGAGGCGGCCTGCGGCCACCCGCTCGGCCAGGACGCGGGAGCGTTCGAGCAGCAGGTCCACGGTGTGCTCGATGTGCTCGGCCAGGATCTCCTCGGCCGTCTCCCGTCCGGCGGCGCGGGCTGCCAGCACGCTCGGGGTCACCCGTTCGACGACATCACGGACGAAGCCGCCGGGCACCCTGCCGCCGTCGGCTGCGGCACGGGCGGCTGCGATGGACCCGCACGAGTCGTGGCCGAGCACGACGACGAGCGGGGCGTCGATCACGCTCACGCCGTACTCAATGGAACCGAGGACTTCTGCACCGGCGACATGCCCCGCGGTGCGCACCACGAACAGGTCGCCCAGGCCGCGGTCGAAGATGATTTCGGCGGCCAGCCGGGAGTCGGAGCACCCGAACAGCACGGCGAAGGGCTGCTGTGCCGGTGCGATCTCGGTGCGGCGTATGGCGTCCTGGTTCGGGTGCTCGGGGGCGCCTGAGACGAAGACGAAGCGCTGGTTACCGGCCATGAGCAGCTCAAAGGCGCCGCGGGGCGTCGGGTTCTGGATCTCGGTCATGGGCGGGCTACGAGCCGGCACCAGCCGTCGCACCGCCTGGTCCCGCCGGAGCTCACCAGGGCGGGCCACACCGACGGCCTTGCCATCACCCCCAGGCGCCCGGCGAGAGCGGCCTCGGTACGGATCTCAGCGCGCGACGGTGCTGCCCCGCCCCGTACGCCGACCGGTCCAGGACCCTCCGTTCGTCGTCCACATCCGAAAACGAGCCAGGTGCCGCCCGCGCTGTCGGCCGAACGAGGGCGGACCGCCCGGGATCACTCGCCGTCCCCGCCGTTGCGGGCCTGCGCCAGCAGCTGGGCCACCACGTCCTTCGCTCCGTCGTCGGTCTGCTCAGTGAGCGCGTCAATCGCCTCGTCGCTCGTGCCGTCGAGAACCTGCTGCGTGAGGCGATCCATCAGCTCGGGGTCGGTGCTGCCGTTGCCGGGGCCGGTGAGGTCCACCCGTGTCGGCCGACGCGGGGCGATGATCTCCGGCCCGGCCGGTGCCTCGGTCGCCTCGGCTTCGGCGAGCGCGCAGTACAGCGAGGCGATCGAAGGATGTTTGCCTGCGTTCTTGCCGGCCGCCGTGCCGGTCCTGCTGTCGCACGAAAGGCTTCCGCATGCTCTCCGGGAACGGCCGCCATCGTCGCCCCCGTCAGGCTCCAGCTCTCCTCGTCGCGGCCGGAGTGACCGGATCCGCCATCGCCATCCCGCTGCTCGGCGCGGCGAGCGCCAACGCGGCGGAGAAGCCCTCCAGGGCGCTGTACGTGCGGTATCCCACCGGCAGGGCGGGGGCCGTCGGGGAGGCCGGGGCCGTCGGTGCGGGGGTGCCGGAGCCCGTGTGGCGCCCGTCGGGGGTGGCCGGGGCGGTCGCCTCGGGAGGCGCGCCCGCCGTTCGGCCGAGGGCCAGGCCCACGCATGTCCAACTGTCGGCCGAACAAGAGAAGCCGCCACCATCGGCACTCGCCTCGGTGGCCGGCTGTCGTGCGTGCTGCGGTTCGGGGAGGGGCGGATGAGGTCATGGGGGTCACCGGTAGAGGGAAACGGACGTGACATCCTGGTTCACCGGACGTGACATCCTGGTTCACCTGCCCGGACTCCCCTTCAGCATCCATCCGGCAGCACCGGCGGCTCGCGCGGGCTCGCTTTCGTGTCACCGGATCCTTCGGGGCGGCCCTTGCGGGCGACCGGCTCCCGCGGCCGATCCTCGGGCACGGGAGCTCAGCAGCCCCGCAGCTTGAGTCCGAACCGCGGGCCGTCCAGCCCGGTCCCGCGACGCGGGTGGGCTGCTGTTTTGAGTGCCCGGGGAAGGGCAGACCACACAAATCTGGTCGCTGACGCTCAGGCTACGGCGGCGTCTTTGGCTGTCCCGCACGATCAGGACGGCATCGGCCTCGGTGAGCTCCAGCAGACGCCGAAGTTGCGGCCTGGGCGTGGCCACCCGCTGGCTCGTCTCGCGGTGGATGCGCAGCAACGGGTTCAGAAACGCCGAATCCGCGAACGTCACCCCGGAGGCGTCCAGCACCACTTTGGCGTGATCCCGGGCGGCCGCCTCCAGCACCTTGGTCAGCGACCCCAGGGAATGCATGTCGTACTCGCTGTGAGCGGCAACGACCCAGGCGCCGTCGTATGCACACTCAGCCGGCCCCGGTCCACCCCCAGTGAACTGGGCGGACAGCCGCTCGTCGCTCCTGTCGGCCTCTCCCATGGCCCGAGTATGCACGCACGGCCCCCACGCCACGAGGGCGCACTGATCAAGAACCCCCTACGTTAGCCAAAAGGATCGCAAACTGCTGTCCGTGAGGAATCGGGCGGCAAAAGGCCAGCGGAGTTGATCAGAGCAGTCGGCCGGCCGGTAGCGGATGTGCGCTACGGCAGGGGACGGCGCAGTAGGCGGGGGATGCGGTGGATGAGCCAGGCGCTGGCCAGGCCGATCACCGCGCCGGCGGCGACGTCGCTGGGATAGTGGGCGCCGCTGTGGACGCGTTCGACGCCCAGCATCGCGGTGGGGACCGTGCACAAGGCGCCGGCCAGCGGCCAGGTCGGCGTGATGGCGGCAGTGAAGGCGACCGCGGCAGCGGTGTGGCCGGAGGGAAAGGAAGAGGAGTCGGGGCGGTGGCCCCGCGGCCGCGGCACGCCGCCCGGCCGCCATCCTGGCCATCCCGACCCTCGTCGCAGGGATCTACGGCATGAACTTCGCGCACATGCCGGAACTGAGCTGGGTGTACGGATACCCGCTCGCCATCGCCGTGATGGTCACCGCCGCCGTCCTCCTGCACCGGACCTTCCGCCGCAACGGCTGGCTGTGAACGCCCGGCGACTGTGGCTGGAGTGCGTTCGCGGCCGGCGTCAGCCCTGGGCGAGCTGATCTGCCAGGCGACGGACCTGGGCCAGGAGTGTTCCGTGCGTGGCCAGCGCCTCAGGATCGTCCTGCACAATGCCGGGCAGCCTGTGGTGAAGTTCGTCGAGTGAGTGGCGCAGCTCTTCCACGGTCTCGGGCAGCCTGGTCGGCGGAGTCGTCCTGGCCGGTTCCGGCGAACCGGGTCTGGCTGTAGAGGCCGATGGCGCGTGCGGTGTGTTGGAGGAAGTCGGCGTAGGGACCGGTGACCTGCCTCCCGGGGCGGGCCGCCTTCTCGGTGTGGTCGGCGGTCTCCAGGACCGTGCGAGTGACGCCCGCGGTGTGCACGGCGACATAGTCGAGCACGGCAAGCGCATCGTCGAACGCTTCACCGGGCGGGGAGACGGCACCCCCGCGGCGCCCGCGCAGGTTGATCCGCATGCTTTCCCGGCTCCAGCCCACCGCCGAGCGGGCCTGATCGACCAGGCGGCCCAGGCGCAGCGCGCGTTCGTGCCATTCGCCGGCCTCATGGCTGTCCCACTCGCCGCCGTCCAACCCCTCGGCCACCGCTTCGAGTACTGGGAGTGCACGACCACTCTCCTGCCACCCGTGCGGGGCGCACAGACCTCAGATCAGTACAGGTACTCAGGCAGCAGCGTGAGCAGCGCGCCGATCGTCATACACCCGCCCTCCGCGTGAGTCAACCCCGTCCCGACCGTCCAGGCCGGGACGAGGCCCGCACAACCCAGGCGGCCGCAGCACCGGCAAAGGCCGACCGCTCGCTCCTTCATCCCGCAATCCGGCGAAACAGCTAAGCGGAGGAACTATCCGTAGCCGGGGACGAGGTCGCTTCCGTTGTGGGCGCTGGAACAAGCCCGGTGGAGATACGAGCCTCTCGCCATGGCAGGAGCAACGCGCTCGCCATGCACAGCAGGCCGGCGATGAGCAGGGCGCCTCGTACCCCGGCTGCGGCGGCGATCAGGCCGCCGGCAAGCATGAAGACGGCCTGGCATGACTTGGAACCGACGGACCAGGAGGTGCCCACGCGGGACATGAACGCGTCTGAAGTGGCAGCCATGCGGTAAGTGGTGAACGACGGGCCGAAGACGCCGGCTGAGAAGAGCAAGCCGAAGTCGGAGGCCACGATGACGCACACGCCGAGGGCACCGGAGGGTGTCAGCGGCAGCAGGGTCGTCCACAGGGTGCGTGCGACACCGGACAGCAGCAGGATGCGGCGCTGTCCAAAACGCCGGGTGAGCAGCGGGGTCAGGCGTGAGCCCAACACGCCGCCCAGGCACGGCAGTCCCAGAGCGAGTCCGTACTGCCACGGTCCCAGGCCGAGATCATCCAGCATGAGGACAGCCATCAGCGGTGATGTCATCATGATGGATCCGCCAAAGAGGAGCGCGTTGAAGAACAATGGCCGCAATCCTGGGTGCCCAAGGAGGTACTGCCAACCGGCAGCGATGTCACGCCCCAGGTGAGAGGTGGCGGAGCGCGTCGGTGGCGCGGGTTCAGGCTGCCGAATGCGACGGATGCCAAGGGCAGAGCCTAGGAAGGACAGTGCGTCGACCACCAACGTGGCGGCCGCGCCCAGCGCCCCGATCAGAAGCCCGCCGACGGGCGGGCCAGCGCTGACAGTAATCCAGTTGGTCGTCTCAAACAGGCCGTTGGCACGAAGGCGGTGCTCGGGCACGACTAGGGCCTTCAGATGTGCCCCACTCGCCGCGTCGAATGCAACAGACGCCGCCGTCTGTAGAACGCCGACCGCACACAGGTGGGTGAAGGTGAGCCGGTCGAAAGCCATGGCGACCGGAATGCTTGCCAGCACCGCACAGCGGATCAGATCGGCGGTGATCATGACCGGCCGCTTGTACTGATGCTCGATACGCACACCGAGCGGCAGAGCGATCACCCCGCTGGCCACCGCGGACAACGCAGCGAGCACAGAGACCTGGAACGCCGAGGAATCCAGCACCAGGAGGGCAATCAGCGGCAGTGCCCCCATGCCGACGGCACTGCCCGCCGCGCTGACCGCGTAAGCGCTCCACAACCGCCGGAAGTCTTGCCCGAGCATGCTCCGCCGTACCAACCCACCCTCCGAAGTCTGAAGCCGCTCAGCGTAGTCATCAGGTCAGCCCACCACCCCGTGATCAAGCCATCACCGGGTGCACCTCACTAGCCGTTGCTCTATCGAGCTTGGTGATCGTGAGTTCGAGCCTGCCGACTCGGTTGGGTGATCTTCTGGCTGGCTGGGCATGAAAGTGAGGCCTCCCGCACAGCTCGTGGGTGTCGAATCCAACCGAGCAACAGGAGGCCCCTGGGTGCTGCAGTCTTCCGTGTCCGCGCCGGTGACGTCCAACTCGGCGGCCCAGTCGTGCGATTGCCTCGCTTACCGGTTCGGGAACGCCGGAGACCGGCCGCTCAGGCGTCCGAGGTATCCCTCCGACATGAGCGACGCGGAGTGGGCCGTCGTGCGTGACGCGATGCCCGTCCCCGCCTGGCTGGAAGGAAAGGGCGGGCAGCCGGAAGGCTACTGCCATCGGCAGATGGTCGACGCCGTGCGCTACCTGGTCGCGGGCGGTATCGCGTGGAGGGCGGTGCCCGCAGACTTCCCCGCGTGGGACCGCGTCTACGCCTTCTTCCGATGCTGGCGCGACACGGGCCTGGTCGCCGAGTTCCACGACCGGCTGCGCGACCGGGTCCGCGGCGCGGACCGCGATCCGGAGCCGACCGCCGGGATCATCGACTCCCAGTCGGTGAAGGGGGCCGCATCCGTGCCGGCCGCCGGGGTGTCCACGGCGGGCTGCTGCTCGACGCGGCGCTCGCGATGGGCAGCCCGGCGTACGGCTGCGCTGCTACCTCGATCTGCGCCAGTGCCGGCCGCTGGCCATCGTGGTGACCGCCGGACAAGCCGCGGACAGCCCGCAGTTCATCCCGGTGCTGAAGAAGATCCGTGTCCGACTGCCCGTCGGCCGCCCGCGCACCCAGCCCGCCGCCGTGGCTGGCGACAAGGCGTACTCCTCTCGCGCCAACCGCGCCTACCTGCGCAGACGCGGAATCAAGTCCGTCATCCCGGAGAGGAAAGACCAGGCCGCCCACCGGAAGAACCGAGGTAGCAAGGGCGGCCGGCCCGTCGCTCACGACACAGAGCTCTACAAGGACCGCAACACCGTCGAACGCCTGATCAATAAGCTGAAAGCCTGGCGTGGCATCGCCACTCGATACGACAAGACCCCCGCAAGTTATGACGCCGGCCTCCATCTACGAGCCTCGATGGTCTGGATCAACGGCCTCCTGCCTCTGCCGAAGACAAAATGATCAAGACCTCACATAGGCACTATGGCGCTTCTTTCGCGAAGCGGGCGGCTTCGTGGGCCGGGTCCGCTGTCCGACGGTGGCGGGCCTTCCCCGGCTCGCTGCCGCAGTCACGGTCCAGACGCTACCGAAGGGTGGATTCAAGCAGCAGTTCGCTCAGGTCTGCCGGCATGGTGATCATGCAGTCGTGCCCGGTCGGCAGTTCCCGTATCCGTGCCGGGGAGCCGTTGGGCTGTGCTGCGGGGACGGGCCGCCGCACGATGCCTTCCGGCTCTGCGCCGACGCAGTGGATGTACGTGCGCGGAACCGAGTCCACGGCAGGGTTGTCCAGCCGGACCGGTTGCCGCAGGCAGCGCACTGGATGGTCGGAGAGCGTCGCACGCAGCCATGCGACGTCCGCCGGGTCGGTGACTCCGAACAGGCCGAGAGGCGGAGGCATCTCGGGCAGCGGCGGGATGCGCCAGCCGTTGTCGGACTTGGCGGCCAGGTCGATCAGGTTCTGGGTCATGGGCTGCACGTCGACGGCGGTCTCGCCGTGCTCCGGGACCATCGCGTCGAGGTACACCAGGTGCGCGATCCGTTCCGGTACCTCGTTGGCCACGGACGAGACGACCAGCCCCGCGTAGCTGTGACCCACGAGCACCACCTCGGTCAGGTCCTCCTCGTGGATCAGCTTCACGACGTCCGCGACGTGCGTGTCGAGCCCCACCTCGGGACCGAGCAGGTGTGCCTTGTCGCCGTAGCCGGTCAGCGAGGGTGCGAACACGCGGTGTCCGGCCGACTCCAGCAGCGGGACCACCCGCTCCCAGCACCGGCCGCTGTGCCAGGCACCGTGTACCAGCAGAAAGGTTGACATGAGGGGAATGTTCTTTCTCTTCGGGGCGTGGAGGAGCAGGACCATCACGGTTCCTGTTTGTGCCTCGGTACTCTTCGGGAACCGAAATCATCGTGCTGCACCTGCCGCACCCCGATCAATAGGGCACATTTCGGTGCCCCGGTTCTCTGGAGGTAACCATGAGCGGCACAGCGGGCGGCGAGTCGCGGCCGGCACGGCCGGAGGACCCGTGCCAGGCCCGTGAAGTCCTCGGCATCGTCGGCGACAAGTGGTCGCTGCTGATCGTGCGTAACCTCAGCCAGGGGCCGCGCCGCTTCACCGAACTCAAGCGGGCCGTCGATGGGATCAGCCAGCGTATGCTCACCGTCACCCTGCGCGGCCTAGAACGCGACGGGATCCTCACACGGACCGTCCGCAACGTCATGCCGCCGCACGTCAGTTACGAACTCACTCCGATGGGCAGGACCCTCCGCGAAGCCACCGCACCCCTGTTGGAGTGGAGCATCACGCATCTGGCGCACATCGATGCCGCCCGCGCCGTGTACGACGCTCGCCCCGACACCCCGCCCGCCTGACCCCCGCCCGGCTGTACTCACCCATCGGCAGGTATGGCTCGATGAGCTTCCCCTGGTCAGCGGTGAACTGTCGCCATGTCACATTCTGCGTTCTATCGCGACCAGCCTCACCAGGGCAGCGAAATACGCATACCGATCACGACCGCACACAGGCCCTAGCGATCCGCATCCTCTGGCCAGCGCGCCACCACCAACTCGCCCCGCAGTATCCGACAGCACGACGGCAGCTCCCTCGAGGGAGCCATAGAAGCCGATCCAAGACGGGAACTTCAGCTCCGCTGTCAACAGATCGCCCCCATCAATGCATCAGGGTGCGATATTGGTAGCCGTCAGCGGACTAGTAGTGCTTCGTTACGTCGGGTGATCTCGCCTGGTGTTGGGCATCTTCTAAGCATGAGGCTGGGGGAAGTGGAACGACTCCGGGGTGAGTT
>NZ_JBVKAI010000039.1:0-30870 GCF_055639495.1 Streptomyces sp. NPDC039424 | reverse complement strand
ACCACCGTCACCGCCCTCGCCGACCTCTTCGCCTCCGGCGCTCCGGTCGACTGGGACGGCTTCTTCACCGGCCGCAACGCCTCCCGCGTCGACCTGCCCACCTACGCCTTCCAGCGCAAGCGCTACTGGGCCGACGCGCAGATCGGCGGCGGCGACGTCACCACCGCCGGACTGAACACGGCCGAACACCCCCTGCTCGGTGCCGCCCTCACCCTCGCCGACCACGACAGCACCGTCCTGACCGGACGCCTCTCCCCCGCCACACAACCCTGGCTGGCCGACCACGCCATCGGCGACACGATCCTCTTCCCCGGCACCGGATTCGTCGAACTCGCCCTGCACGCCGCCGACCAGACCGGCTGCACCCACCTCGACGAACTCACCCTCCAAGCCCCCCTCATCCTCCCGCCCGACGGCGCCGCCCACATCCAGGTCGCCGTCAACAGCGCCTACGAAACAGGAACCCGTACGGTCACCATCCACTCACGCCCCGAGGGACAGCAGGACAGCGACGCCTGGCTGCTCCACGCCCAAGGAGTGCTCAGCACGGCCACCGCACCCGCACCGTCGGCCCAGGACCTGACCGTGTGGCCTCCCACCGGCGCCTCCCCGCTGCCGGTCGAGGACGCCTACGACACCCTCGCCCGCCAGGGCTACACCTACGGCCCCGTCTTCCAAGGCCTCAAAGCCGCCTGGAAACACGGCGACGACCTCTACGCCGAAGTCGAACTCCCCACCGACACCTGGGACGACGCCACCCACTACGGCCTCCACCCCGCCCTCCTCGACTCGGCGCTGCATGTCGCCCTGCTCGCCGGTGGAGCGGACGACCGGAGACTGCTGCCGTTCGCCTGGTCCGGTGTGGAGCTGCACGCGACCGGTGCCTCGGCCCTGCGGGTCAGGCTGTCGACGGCCGGGGAGGACACGGTGTCCCTGGCGCTGGCCGACCCGGCGGGACGTCCGGTCGCCACCGTGCGGTCGCTGCTGTCGCGGCCCGTCACGGACGAGCAGTTGAGGGGGCCGTCGGCGACCCACGACTCGCTGTTCCGGCTCGACTGGGCGCCCCTCGCGAAGGGGGGCGCACCCCAGGCCGTCGACTGGAGCCGGTGGGAGGACGTCACCCGTGTCGCGGACGACGGGACGCTGCCGGACCTGCCGGAGGTCGTGGTGCTGCGCTGCGACGAGCCGGCCGGGGCCGCGGACTTCGAGGCGGTGCGCGCCGCCACCCGGCGGGTTCTCGGGGTGCTCCAGGCGTGGACGGGCGACGAGCGGTTCACGTCCTCGTCCGCGACGCTGGCCGTCGTCACCCGCGGCGCGGTCGCGGTGGACGGCGAGGACGTCACGGACCTGGCCGGTGCCGCGGTGTGGGGCCTGACCCGGTCCGCCCAGCTCGCCCACGACAGGATCGTGCTCGTCGACCTCGACGCGGGCACCGCGCCCGAGTCGGTGCTCGCCGAGGCCGTGGCGTCGGCCGAACCCCAGGTGGCGGTGCGCGGCGGCGGGCTCAAGGCCGCGCGGCTCGCCCGGGTCGCGGCCGTGGCCGGGGACGAGGCGGATCTCGCGACCCGCTTCGACGTCGAGGGTCCCGTGCTGGTCACCGGCGCGGGCGGCATGCTCGGCCGGTTGTTCTCCCGGCACCTGGTGACCCGGTACGGCGTCCGGGAGCTGCTGCTGACCAGCAGGCGCGGCGGCGCGGCCCCCGAGCTCGCCGAACTCGCCGAGGAACTGCGCGCGTTGGGGGCCGACGTCGAGGTGGCCGCCTGCGATGTGGCCGACCGTGCGGCCGTGGCGGCCCTGCTGGAGGGGCGCACGCTGTCCGGGGTGGTGCACCTGGCCGGTGTGCTCGACGACGCCGCCCTGGCCTCGCTGACGCCGGCCCGTATGGACACCGTGCTGCGGCCGAAGGCGGAGGCGGCCCTGAACCTGCACGAGCTGACGGCCGGCATGGACCTGAAGGCGTTCGTGCTGTTCTCCTCGGCCGCGGGCACCCTCGGTAACGCCGGCCAGGGCAACTACGCGGCGGCCAACGCCCTGTTGGACGCCCTGGCCCAGCACCGCCGGGCCCGCGGCCTGGCCGGGCAGTCCCTGGCCTGGGGCCTGTGGGGCAGCGACTCCGGTATGGCAGGGGAGCTCGCGGAGGCGGACCGCAGGCGCATGAGCCGCGTCGGCATCGGCGCCCTGACGGCCGAGGAGGGGCTCGCCCTGTTCGACACCGCCGCGACCCTCGACCAGGCGGCGGTGGTGCCGATCGCCCTGGACACCGGTGTCCTCGCGGGCGCTGGGGAGGAGCTGCCGCCGGTCTACCGCGCGTTGGTGCGCGGCCGGATCCGGCGGGCGGCGGCCGGTGCGTCGGCCGCCGGGGATGTGGCGGCCGCGCTGCGGCAGCGGCTCGCCGCGCTGCCGCCGCAGGAGCGCATGGCCGTACTGCTCGACGTGGTGTGCGGGCAGGCGGCGTCCGTCCTCGGTCACGTGACCTTGGGTGAGGTGGAGCCGGAGCGGGCGTTCAAGGACCTCGGCTTCGACTCGCTGACCGCGGTGGAGTTCCGCAACCAGGTCAACGCCGCGACCGGGCTGCGCCTGCCCGCCACGCTGGTCTTCGACTACCCGAACGCGCGGGCCCTCGCCGAGCGCCTCCACGCCGAACTGGTGCCCGCGGGCGCCGGGGACGACGACGCGGCGGAGGCGGAGGTGCGGAGCATCCTGCAGGCGATCCCGTTCAGCAGGCTCCGCGAGGCCGGCCTGATGGACGTACTGCTGGAACTCGGCGGGGCGCGGGAGGACCTCCTCGCCCAGGCGGCGGGGGTGGAGCCGGAGGAGTCCATCGACGAGATGGACACCGAGGACCTCATCAGCCTGGCTCTCGACTCGCTCTCCGCCGACGACCTCGGGTGACCCCCGGCCCACCCGCTCACCACCCGATCTCGACCACCTGGAAGTGGCAGACATGCATGTGGCACCCAGCGCCAAGGGCACCGCACCCTTCGGTGAGCACGAAACCTGGTACCGCGTCACCGGCGACCTGAAGTCGGGCCGGCCCCCGCTCGTCCTCGTGCACGGCGGACCGGGCAGCACCCACGACTACCTGCTGAACCTCACCGCTCTCACCGAGGACGGGTGGCCGGTCGTCCACTACGACCAGCTCGGCAACGGCGGCTCCACCCATCTGCCGGGCCAGGGCGCCGACTTCTGGACCCCCGACCTCTTCCTCGACGAACTCGACAACCTGCTGCGCCACCTCGGCATCACCGACGACTACGTGCTGTTCGGGCAGTCGTGGGGCGGCATGCTCGCCGTCCGGCACGCCGCCCGCCGACCCGCCGGCCTGCGCGGCCTGGTGGTGGCGAACTCCCCGGCGTCGTACCCGCTGTGGCTTCGGGAGATGGCGGTGCTGCGCGCCGCGCTGCCGGAGGGCGTCGACGACACCCTGCGGGAGCACGAGGCCGCCGGCACGACCGACAGCGAGGAGTACTTCGAGGCCATGCGCGTCTTCTACGAGCGGCACGTGTGCCGGCTCAAGCCGTGGCCGCGGGACTTCATGGCCTCCTTCATGGAGGTCTACAACGACCCGACCGTCTACTACACGATGAACGGCCCCAACGAGTTCCACGTCATCGGCACCCTGCGCGACTGGTCGGTGGTCGAGGACTGCCCGAACGTCGGTGTCCCCACGCTCGTCCTCACCGGCGCCCACGACGAGGCCACCCCGGCGACCGTGCAGCCTTTCGTCGACCTCATTCCCGACGTGCGCTGGGAGATCCTCCCCGAGTCCAGCCACATGCCCCACCTCGAGGAGCCCGAGCGGTTCCTTCAGGTGCTGCGCGCCTACCTGTCCGGGCTTGACGCGGAAAAGCGAGATTAAGGGCAGGGCAGGGGGCAGGTCTAGGGGTTCCGGCGGCAGTTTATGAACTACGGTTGTTGCCAGCCCCAGGCTAACTCTCTCGAATACCGGAGAAATCCGGGAAACGATCTCCACTCGAATCACCGGCGAGAAAGTCCGGCCGACCGAAAGTCGCGCGGGTGGTGATTTCAAGAAATGCCACCCGAATACCCGTGGTTCAGGAGACCGGAGGAAATATCGAATGTCTCAGCTGACTCTCAGCTCATTCGAAACGGTGCGTTTCCGTGCCCACGGACCACGCCAGATCGACGACATCGCGGCGCGCTACGGGCTGCCGGCGGACGTGACGGAGACGGTCCGCGTGGTCTCCGAAGTACTGCCGTTCCGGGTGAACGAGTATGTGCTCACGCACCTCGTCGACTGGGACAACATCCCCCACGACCCCATGTTCCAGCTGGTGTTCCCGCAGCGGGGCATGCTCAGCGCCGAGGACGAGCGAGCGGTCGCCGAGGCGGTGGCGAGCGGCTCGCGGCCGCAGCTGAGGGCGGTCGTCGCCGAGATCCGCTCCCGGCTCAACCCGCACCCCTCGGGCCAGATGGAGCTCAACGTCCCCAGCGAGGACGGCGTCACCCTGCCCGGCATGCAGCACAAGTACCGCGAGACGGTGCTGTACTTCCCCGGCCACGGCCAGACCTGCCACAGCTACTGCACCTACTGCTTCCGCTGGGCCCAGTTCGTCGGCGACGCCGACCTGCGCTTCGCGGCCTCCAGCCCGGACCAGCTCATCGCCTATCTGCGCAAGCACCCCGAGGTCAGTGACGTCCTCGTGACCGGCGGCGACCCGATGGTGATGACCACCGAGCGGCTCCGCTCCCACCTGGAGCCCCTGCTCGCCGTGGAGAGCGTGCGCACCATACGCATCGGCACCAAGTCCATCGCCTACTGGCCGCACCGGTTCGTCAACGACCAGGACGCCGACGAAGTGCTGTGGCTGTTCGAGAAGATCGTCGACTCCGGCCGCAACCTGGCCGTGATGGCACACTTCAGCCACCCGCGGGAGCTGCAGACCGACCTCGCCCGCCGGGCCGTCGCCCGCATCCGCGCCTCCGGCGCCCTCGTCTACTGCCAGGCCCCGCTGATCGCGCACGTCAACGACGACGCGGCGACCTGGAACGAGATGTGGCGGGCGGAACTCGCCGTCGGCGCCGTGCCGTACTACATGTTCGTCGAGCGGGACACGGGCCCCCACGACTACTTCAAGGTGCCGCTGGCCGACGCCGTGACCATCTTCCAGGACGCCTACCGCGCCCTGCCCGGCCTCGCCCGTACCGTGCGCGGCCCGGTGATGTCCGCGACCCCCGGCAAGGTCGCCATCGACGGTGTGGCGCACACCTCCGAGGGCAGCCGCTTCCAGCTGCGGATGCTGCAGGCCCGCGACCCCCAGCTCGTCGGACGGTCCTTCCGCGCCCGCTACTCGCCCGACGCGGCCTGGATCGACGACCTGGAACTGGACCCCGACACCCCGTCCGACCTCGCGGCCGCGATCAACGGCACCCGCAAGGCCTGACCACGGTCAGGATGCGAAAGGAGACGGTCATGCCCGGCCGGAACGTGTCCCCCAACCTGGCGCTCAACCAGCTGGTGGAGGAGCGCAAAGCCGCGGGGGCCTCCCTCGTGCACCTCGGGTTCGGCGAAGCGCGGCTGCCCGCGTTCGCCCCCCTGGCCGAACGGCTCGCGGCGGGAGCCGGACGCAACGCCTACGGCCCCGTCGCCGGCGGCAAGGACGTACGCGAGGCGGTGGCCGGCTACTTCGCCCGCCGGCGCCTGCCCACCGAAGCCGACCAGGTCGTCGTGGCGCCCGGCAGCAAGCCGCTGCTGATGGCCCTGCACATGACCGTCCCCGGCGACGTGCTGCTGCCCCGCCCCTGCTGGAACACCTACGCGCCCCAGGCCCGCTACCTGGGCAAGCAGGCCATCGGGGTGCCGATCCCCGCCGAGTGCGGCGGCATCCCCGAACCGAACGCGCTGCGCGAGGCGATCCGGGCCGCCCGCGTCCTCGGCCACGACCCGCGGATCGTGGTCGTCACCCTGCCCGACAACCCCACCGGCACCCTCGCCCCGCCCGCCCTGGTACGGGAGATCTGCGCCATCGCGGAGGAGGAGGACCTCCTCATCGTCTCCGACGAGATCTACCGGGACGTCGTCCACGAGCCCGCCACCGAGGTCCTCAGCCCCGCCGAGGTGGCACCGCGGCGCACCGTCGTCACCACCGGGCTCAGCAAGAGCCTCGCGCTCGGCGGCTGGCGCATCGGCGCCGCCCGCTTCCCCGAGGGCGCGTGGGGCCGCCGGATCCGCGACGGCGTCGTCTCCGCGGCCAGCGAGGTCTGGTCGACGCTGGCCGGCCCCATGCAGGAGGTCGCCGCCTACGCGTTCGCCGAACCGCCCGAGATCCGCGAGCGCCTCGCGGCCTGCGCCCGGCTGCACGGCGTGGTGGCCCGCGAGGTGCACCGCATCGTGGTCGCGGCCGGCGCCGACTGCCGGCCCCCGACCGGCGCCTTCTACGTCTACCCCGACTTCGAGCCGCTGCGCGACCGGCTGGCCCCGCTCGGCGTCACCGACTCGCTCTCCCTGCACCGGCACCTGCTGGACGCGTACGGGGTGGTCGTCCTGGCGGGCCATCACCTCGGCGACGACGAGCAGGCGCTCCGCTTCAAGGCCGCCACCAGCATGCTCTACGGCGAGACGGCCGAGCAGCAGGAGGAGTCCCTGGCGGCCGCCGACCCGCTGGTCCTGCCCCACGTGAGCGGTGTGCTGACCCGCCTGGAAGAGACCTTCACCAAGCTCGCCCTGTAACCCCCAACGCGGAAGACCCTCCGCGGCCGCCCGTCGAGGAGAGAACAGGACAGATGACCATGCAGCCCAATGACCGGACCGGCAGCGCGCTCGTCTTCCCCGGCATGGCGCCCACCCGTTTCACGGACGTGGCCAAGTTCATGCTGATCAACCCGCATGCGCGCGCCCTGCTGAAGACCGCGGACGAGGTGCTCGGCTACTCGCTGTTCGACCGCTACCGCGAAGCCGACGGCGACTACACCGAGTACGCGCAGGTCGCCTTCTTCATCAACTGCGTCGCCCTCGCCCAGTGGGCCGAGCAGGAGTACGGCATGCAGCCCGACGCCGTCGCCGGGCCCAGCTTCGGCAGCAAGGCCGCCGCCGTCTTCTCCGGCGTCCTGGACTTCGCCGACGCGGTGCGCATGACCGCGCACATGGCACGCGTCGAGAACGACTACTTCGCGCGGGAGTTCCAGGACGCGGTGACGTTCTCCTTCACCCGCACCCCCCGGGAGAAGCTCGAAGAGGTGCTGGCCGAGCTGGACGAGCGCGGCGAGTGGCACGACCTGTCCTGCCACATCGACGACGACTTCTACATGGTCTCGCTCGACGGCTCCAACGTGGAGTGGATGGAGAAGCGGCTGCGCTCGCTGGGCGGCATGCCCCTGTACACGATGCGTCCGCCGATGCACTGCAGCGTCTTCGGCGCGCTGCGGGACCGCATCGACCAGGAGGTGCTGGCGGGGCTCGACTTCGCCGACCCGGTGCTGCCCGTCGTCGCCGACCAGGACGGCTCGCTGCTCACCACCGGCGAGCAGGTGCGGCAGATGATCCTCGACGGCTATGTGCTGCCGGTGCGCTGGCCGGACGTCGTGGCTACGCTGCGCGAGCGGCTCGGCGCCGAGCAGCTGTACGTGTGCGGTCCGGACAGCCTCTTCGGCCGGGTCCGTATCACCACGCGCTCCTTCGACGAGGTCGTATCGGTCAAGCCGCGCACCGCGATGCTCCCGCGCCGGGCCGCCGCGGCCGTCTGAGGCGGACGACGGCGGCCCGGCGCGGGGCCCGTCAGCCGGTCCGTGCGGTCAGCTCCGACAGCGCGGTCCACAGCGTCCCGGGCGTGGAGAAGTTCTCCATCGTCAGGGCGTCGTCGACAAAACGCACGTCGTACACGTCTTCCAGAGCGGCCATCAGGTCCACCGTGCCGATCGAGTCCAGACCCAGATCCCACAGATCGGAACCCGAATTCAGCGCGTCGTCGCCGAGAAACGGAAGGTGTTTCCGCAGGGTCTCCTCGAACTTCTCATCCCACATATCGATCATCTCCCAGAGGAAAACGGGTCCACCGCGACGAATATATTCCCGGAAGCGTTCCGGGCAGCAGCTCCGTCACCCCCTATTCAGGTAGCGAAGCCCCTTATTCGGAGAAGGAATGTTGAAGAAGACCGAGGACGCGCTGCACGCGCGGTTCCTGCGCGGGCTCGCCGTGTCCGGGCAGCGCCCGGCCCTGCACACCGGGGAGCGGACGTACAGCTACGAGGAGATCCACGCCCTCGCCCTGCAGTGGGCGGGCTCCCTGCTGGCCAGTCCGGCGGGACCGCCCCCCGCGATCGGCATCCTGGCGGCCAAGGGCATCGAGGCGTACGCCGGCATCCTCGCCGCCCTCTACACCGGTGCCACCGCGGTACCGCTGCACCCCGCGTTCCCCGCGGCCCGCACCCGCAGCATGCTCGAGGACGCCCGGGTCTCAGCGGTCCTCGCGGACGACGCCGGACTCGCCGCCCTCGGCGAGGCGCTGGACGCCGACTCCACGCTGCCGGTGCTCGCCCCGCACAGCGCCACCGGCGACGGTCGCTTCCGCCGTATCGCCGTCGACGCCCGCGACGCCCTGACCGAGCCGCGGCCCGCCGCGCCGGAGGACCGCGCCTACATCCTGTTCACCTCCGGCTCCACGGGCCGCCCCAAGGGCGTGCCCATCTCGCACGGCAGCACCACCCACTACTTCCGCCTCATGGACGAGCGCTACGGCTTCGACGCCGACGACGTCTTCTCGCAGACCTTCGACACCAACTTCGACTGCGCGATGTTCGACATGTTCTGCGCCTGGGGTGCCGGCGGCAGCATCCACCCCGTCCCGCTGCGCGCCTACCGCGACCTGCCCGGCTTCGCCGCCGAACGCCGGATGACGGTCTGGTTCTCCACACCCAGCACCATCTCCCTGATCCGCCGCACTGGTGGCCTCACCCCCGGCGCGCTGCCCACGCTGCGCTGGAGCCTGTTCGCGGGGGAGGCGCTGCGCGAGCAGGACGCCACGGACTGGCAGGCGGCGGCGCCCGCCTCCACGCTGGAGAACATCTACGGCCCGACCGAACTGACCGTCACCGTCACCGGCCACCGCTGGTCGCCCGAGACCTCACCGGGGCTGTGCGTCAACGGCCTGGTGCCCATCGGCGCAGTCCACGAGGGCCACGACCACCTGCTGCTCGACGAGCAGGATCAGCCCACCGACCATGAGGGTGAACTGGTCATCACCGGCCCGCAGATGACGACCGGCTACCTCGACCCCGAGCACGACCGGGGCCGCTTCCTCCAGCACGACGACCGCACCTGGTACCGCACCGGCGACCGGGTCCGGCGCCTGCCGGACGACGAGCTGATCTACCTCGGCCGGCTCGACTCCCAGGTGCAGATCCAGGGCTGGCGGGTGGAACTCGCCGAGGTCGAGCACGCCCTGCGGGCCTGCGACGAGGTGCAGGACGCCGTCGCCGTGCCCCGCACCACCGACACCGGCACCGAGCTGGTCATCTTCTACACCGGTGCCGCCGTCTCGCCCGCCGTCCTCGCCGGCCGGCTGCGCGGACTGCTGCCGCAGGGCATGGTCCCCAAGCACTACCGGCACGTCGAGGAGTTCCCGCTGAACTCCAACCGCAAGGTCGACCGCAAACAACTGGGCACCGAGGCCGCCCGGCTCCAGGCCACCTCCACCTGACCGACGCCTCCACCCCACCACCGGCACCCCGCACGACCCGACTTGTCCGCACGGAACAGGAGAACACCATGTCCGACGCCCCCTTCGGTGAGGTCATCACCGGGCACGCCGACGCCCTGCACCCCGAGGGTGTCGACTGGGACCCGAACCGCCAGGCGTTCCTGGTGAGTTCCACCCGCCACGGCACCGCCTCCATCGTCGACGGCCACGGCACCGTCACGCCGCTGGTGACCGACCCGGACCCGCGGATCGTCTCCACCGTCGGCATCACCGTCGACGTCCCCCGCAACCGCCTGCTGCTCGGCTACCACGACCTCGGTATCGGGGCCCGCTCCACGCCGGAGACCAACCTGAAGGAGTCCGGCATAGCGGTGTACGACCTCACCACCGGTGAGGAGCAGTTCCTCGTCGACCTCGCCCTCGGCCCCGAGCCCATGCACGCCGCCGACCGCATCGCCCTCGCCGCGGACGGCACCGCCTACGTCAGCGACCCGGCCGCGAACAAGGTCTACCGGGTCGACGTCGACGGCAAGGCCGAGGTCCTCGCCGACAGCCAGGCCATCTCGCCCGGCTGGGAGCTGGGTACCGGCGCCGGCGTCATCGGCATCCGCGTCCACCCGGCCGGCTTCCTGCTGACCCTGCAGTACAGCACCGGCGCGCTGGCCCGCATCGACGTCGAGACCGGCGAGGTCCACCAGGTCCAGCTGGAGAGCGGCCCCATCATCGGCGGCGACGCGTTCGCGCTGCGCGCCGACGGCACCGTCGTCGTCGTCAGCAACAAGCTCGCCAACGAGAACGGCACGGACGCGGTGCACGTCCTCAGCCCGGTCGACGACACCTGGTCCGCCGCCCGCACCGTCCACCACCAGCCGTGGCCCGAGGCCAACCCGACCGACGTCCTGCCCACCCCGCACGGCGAGTACGTGCTCAGCGGCCGGCCCGAGTACCTCTTCCGCGGCGAGACGGCCGACGACTTCGTCCTGCGCCGCATCTGACCCCACCTACACGCGATCCGGCCGGCCCCCGGGAAGGGGACCGGCCGGACGACGTGGCGTCGGGGTGCGGCAGCCGCTCAGGCCTGCGTCGCCGCGTGCGGCTTCGCGCCGGACCACTCCAGTATGGCCCGCAGCGCCAGCGTCAGGTCCTCACCCGAGGGGGCACGGTCGGGATCGACCAGGAACTGCGCCATCACACCCGTGGCCAGCGCCTGGAAGAACGCGCCCACCGCGTGCTGCGTCGCCTCGTCCATGTCCTCCGCGCCCTCGCCCGCGATGCTCTTGAACAGCTCCGCCATCGACCGGCGCCCCTGCTCCAGACCGTCGGCCAGCGCCGGCTTCAGCTCCGGTGCCCGGTCGACCTGCGCGAAGACCTCGAAGCTCGCCAGCAGCAGCTGCCGGTTCGTGGTGTACCTGAGGACGATCTGCGACCAGGCCGTCTCGAACCGCTCCACCGGCGTCGCCCCGGGATCGACATCCGTGACCTCGGTCGGGGAGATCTCCTTGCCGCTCTCGTCCAGCGCCTCCAGGAGCGCGGCGTTCAGCAGCGCCTCCTTGGAGCCGTAGTGGTAGCCGATGGAGGCCAGGTTGGCCCCGGAGGCGGCCACGATGTCCCGCGCCGTCGTCCGGCCGTAGCCCTTCTCGATCAAGCAGCGCTTCGCCCCGATGAGCAGGTCCTCGCGATGTCCCATGGCCCCAACCTTAGTCGACGTCTTATACGTTCGTCTCATACGCTGCTGTAGGCGAGCAGCCCCGGCGCAACGGCGTGGGCCCGCCGCGCCTGCGGCGGGCCCACCCCTTGCGGCCTGCGGAGATGTCCGCACTCACAGACCGGCCAGGGCCGCGAGCGCGGCACGATCGGTCTTCCCGTGCGCGGTCACCGGCCACTCCGGTACGACCCGCAGCTCCCTCGGCACCATGTACGCCGGCAGCGACTGCGCGCAGAACGCGCTCAACTCCGCGCCCTTGGGCGCCTCCACGCCCGCCGTCATCGACACGAACGCCCCCAGCACCGGGTCGCGGTCGGGCCGTTCCAGCACCAGCACGGCCGCCGCGCCGACCCCCGGGTACTCCAGGACCTTCCGCTCCACCTCGCCGATCTCCACCCGGTTGCCGAGGATCTGCACCTGCGAGTCGACCCGGCCGCAGAAGTACATCTCGCCGCCCTCGCCCCGGTACGCCAAGTCGCCGGTGCGCAGCACCAGCTGACCCGAGCGCGGGTTGACCGGGTCGGGCACCTGGGCCCGGCGGGTGGCCTCCGGGTCGTCCCAGTAGCCGGTGAACAGGGCCGGGGTGCGCAGATGGATCTCCCCCTGCACACCGGGCTCCTCGACCACCCGCCCCCACTCGTCGACGAGCGTCATCTCGGCGCCGGGATGGGCGAACCCGATGGACAGCTTCTGCAGGTCCTCCGGCAGCGGGTTGGGCACATCCGTGAACGAGCACGCCATGGACTCGGTGGCCCCGTAACAGTTCACCAGGCGGGCCTGGGGCAGCAGCCGCTGCAGCTGGCGCAGTTCGGGCAGCGGGAAGTCCTCCCCGCAGAACAGCACCCCGCGCAGCTCGGTCAGCGCGGCCAGCTGCTCCGCCTCGTGCCGAAGCGCCCCGCGCCAGATCGACGGCACCCCGTCGACCTGCGTGACCTCCATGTCCTTCAGGAACCGCACGAACCGGCGCGGGAAGCGCAGTGTGTCGCGGGGGACCGGTACGACGGCCGCGCCGCTGCCCAGGGCCAGACCGATGTCAAGGAGCGAGAAGTCGAACTGCAGCGGCGAGGTGGTGGCGACCCGGTCGCGGGGGGAGACGATGGCGTGCTGGAGCATGCCCCGGTAGAACGACACGACCCCGCGGTGGCTCATCACCACACCCTTGGGGCGGCCCGTCGTACCGGACGTGAAGATGATGTACGCGGTGTCCGTGCCCACCGGCTCACGGCGATGCCGCACCCGCTCCACCGGCGCCCGCTCCACCACCAGGCCCTCCGGCCCGAAACGCCCGAGGCCGACCTCCTCCGGCAGCCCCTCCCGGCGTCCGTCGGCCGTCTGCACGAACAGGCCCGGCTGCGTGGTCTCCACGATGGTCGCCAGCCGCTTGGCCGGGGTCTCCGGGCTCACCGGCACGAACGCCAGACTGAGCGTGGAGCACGCCAGGAACATCGCGATCGCCGAGGCGGAGGTGTGCGACTCCAGGATCACCCGGTCCCCGCAGTCGAGCCCCAGCCCGTCGAGGACGGACACATACGCGTGGACCCGCTGCTCCAGCTGACGGTAGGTCAGTACAGCGGGCTCGCCGTCCGGTCCGGTCTCGACCACGGCTGGAGCGTCCGGTGTCACCCTGGCCCAGGCCAGCATGAAGTCGTGCATCCGGTCCACCGGCGCGGAAACCGAGACGGATATTTCTTGGCGCAAGCTCACGTGAATCTTCCCCCATCACTGGCGGCGAGTTCTGGCGGCCCGGGTTTTGGAAATGATCCGGCGAGCCGGAAGCGCGGACGGGCGCCGAATGCAGCGGCTGATAATGTGCGACTGACGGTGCAACTCTCGTACTCTCTGCGGGATTCCTATCACGGGCCTAAGGTGCGAGCAAGGTTTTCTGCCACGCTCTGGGGCCCCGTGAAATGGTCCCCGCCGGTCCCCAACTCTCCAGGCCAGAGGCTCCGGGGTGGCACCTAGGGGTGGATAGGGGTGACGGCTCGGCTTTTGGCTGACGTACCGTGCCGTTGCGTGGCGACCCGGTGTGCGGCCTGTGCGCACGATTAATCGATAACGTGGAGTGTGCCTCGATGAGCGAGTCTGGGACTTTCCTTTCCGCCGGTGACGAGGACACCCCGGTGGACCGTTCGCGTTTCGTGCGCGAGCTGGCGGGACTGCCCGTTTCGGAGCAGCGTCGAATTCTGCTCGACCTGGTCCGGGAACAGACCCGAGTCATGCTGCGGAAAGTGCGTCCCGACGAGGACGTGGCCGTCGACGTCATGCGCCCGTTCCGCGAACTGGGCCTGGACTCGCTGAGCCTGGTGGAGATGCACACCCGCCTGAACGCCGCCACCGGACTCGCCCTGCCGGTCACCGTCGCGTTCGAGCACCCCACTCCCTCCCTGCTCGCCGAACACCTGCGTGCCGAAGCGCTCGGCCTCAGCGAGGACACCCCCGAACCCGAGCAGTTCGCCGTCGCCGACGACGACCCGATCGTCGTCGTCGGCATCGGCTGCCGCTTCCCCGGCGGGATCTCCTCGCCGCAGGACCTGTGGCGCGTCGTCACCGAAGAGCGCACCGTCGTCGACGACTTCCCCACCGACCGCGGCTGGGACCTCGACCGGCTCTTCGACGACGACCCCGACAGCGCCGGCCGCAGCTATGTCCGCAAGGGCGGATTCCTCGCCGAAGTCGCCGACTTCGACGCCGAGTTCTTCGGCATCGGCCCCCGCGAGGCCCTCGCCATGGACCCCCAGCAGCGGCTGCTCCTGGAGACCGTGTGGGAAGCCGTCGAACGCGCCGGCATCGACCCGACCACGCTGCGCGGCACCCGCGCCGGCGTCTTCGTCGGCGCCGGCGCCCACGAGTACGGCGTCCGCTCCCACGAGGACCCCCAGGGCACCGACGGCTACCAGCTCACCGGCACCGCGCTGAGCATCGCCTCCGGCCGCATCGCCTACTCCCTCGGCCTCGAAGGCCCCGCCCTCACCATCGACACCGCCTGCTCCAGCTCCCTGGTCGCCCTGCACCTGGCCGCGGAGTCACTGCGCCGCGGCGAGTGCACGCTCGCCCTGGCCGGCGGCGCCACCGTCATGGCCAGCCCGGCCACCTTCACCGAGTTCAGCCGGCAGCGCGGACTCGCCCCCGACGGCCGCTGCAAGGCCTTCGCCGAGGCCGCCGACGGCACGGCCTTCGCCGAGGGTGTCGGCATCCTCGTCGTCGAACGCCTCACCGACGCCCGCCGGGCCGGCCACCCCGTCCTCGCCGTGATCCGCGGCAGCGGCATCAACCAGGACGGCGCCAGCAACGGCCTCACCGCCCCCAACGGCGCCTCGCAGCGCCGCCTCATCCGCCACACCCTGGCCCGGGCCGGCCTGATGCCCGACCAGGTCGACGCCGTCGAGGCCCACGGCACCGGCACCACCCTCGGCGACCCCATCGAGGCCCAGGCCGTCGTCGCCGCCTACGGCCAGGACCGCTCCGAGGACCACCCGCTGTGGCTCGGCTCGGTGAAGTCCAACATCGGACACACCCAGGCCGCGGCCGGTGTCGCCGGCGTCATCAAGATGATCGAGGCGATGCGCCACGACGTCCTGCCGCGCACCCTGCACATCGACCAGCCCACCCCCAACGTCGACTGGGCCGCGGGCGACGTACGCCTGCTCACCGAACCCGTGCCCTGGCCCAAGGGCGAGGACCCCCGCCGCGCCGGCATCTCCGCGTTCGGCGTCAGCGGCACCAACGCGCACGTCATCATCGAGGAACCGTCCTTCGAGGACACCGGCACCGACACCCCGGACACCTTCCCGGACCGGCCCGCCGCCGCCCCCGTGCCCGTGCCCGTGCCGGTCTCGGCCCGCACCGAACCCGCCCTGCGCGCCCAGGCGGCCCGCCTGCTCACCCTCGTCGACGGCGACGAGCAGATCACGCCCGCCGACCTCGGCCACGCCCTCGCCACCACCCGCGCCACCCTCGACGAACGCGCCGTCCTCCTCGCCGCCGACCGCGCAGCCCTCCGCCAGAGCCTCCAGGCCCTCGCCGACGGGCAGCCGTCGCCCGACGTGATCCGCGGCACCGCCGAACGCCACGGACTGGCCTTCCTGTTCACCGGACAGGGCAGCCAGCGCGCCGCCATGGGCCGCGAACTGTACGAGGCGTACCCGGTGTTCGCCAAGGCGCTCGACGAGGCCGCCGGCTACCTCGACCTCCAGCTCGAACTCCCCCTGCGGGACGTGCTGTTCGCGCCGGAAGGCTCGCCGCCGGCCGCCCTGCTCAACCACACCTGCTTCTCGCAGGCCGCCCTGTTCGCCGTGGAGACCGCCCTCTTCCGGCTGCTGGAGTCCTGGGGCCTGCGGCCCGACTACCTCGCCGGGCACTCCGTCGGCGAGCTCACCGCCGCCCACGTCGCCGGCGTGCTCTCCCTCGACGACGCCGCCACCCTCGTCGCCGCCCGCGGCCGGCTCATGCAGGCCCTGCCCGCCGGCGGCGCCATGCTCGCCGTACAGGCCACCGAGGACGAAGTACGGCCCCTGCTCGGCGAGTCGGTCGGCCTCGCCGCGATCAACGGACCCACCTCCGTGGTGGTCTCCGGCACCGTCGACGCCGTCGACGCGATCCAGGAGCACTTCACCGGACTCGGACGCAAGACGAGCCGGCTCCGGGTCTCGCACGCCTTCCACTCGCCGCTGATGGAACCCATGCTCGAGGAGTTCCAGCGGATCGCGGAGATCCTCACCTACTCCGCGCCCACCATCCCCGTCGTCTCCAACGTCACCGGACGCCTCGCCACCACCGAACAGCTCTGCTCCCCGCAGTACTGGGTCGACCACGTCCGCCAGGCCGTCCGCTTCGCCGACGGGATACGCCACCTCGCGGCAAGCGGCGTGGGCACCTTCGTCGAACTCGGCCCCGACGCCGTCCTGACCGCGCTCGCCCAGCAGACCCTCGACACCGGCGACGCCCTCTTCCTGCCCACCCTGCGCCGCGACCACGACGAGGCACGCACCCTGCTCACCGCGGTCGGCCAGGCCCACGCCCACGGCGCGGCCCTCGCCGGCGCCGCCCTGTTCGCCGACCGCGACACCCGGCGCGTCGACCTGCCCACCTACGCCTTCCAGCGGCGCCGCTACTGGCTGACCGCCCCGCCCGCCGCCGGCGACGCCCCCGGCCTCGGCCAGACGGCCGTCGACCACCCGCTGCTCGGCGCCGCCGTCGGCCTCGCCGGCGCCGACACCGCCGTCCTGACGGGCCGGCTGTCCCAGCAGACCCAGCCCTGGCTCGCCGACCACGTCATCTCCGGCGTCACCCTGCTGCCCGGCACCGCCTTCGTCGAACTCGCCGTCCGCGCCGGTGACCAGGTCGGCTGCGGCCTGCTGGACGAACTCACCCTCGAAGCACCCCTGGTGCTGCCGGCCGACGGCGGCGTCGCCGTCCAGGTCGCCGTCGGCGCCGCCGACGAGCAGGGCCTGCGCACCCTGGAGATCTACTCTCGGGCCGAGACCGCCGAGGACACCGAATCCTCCTGGACCCGGCACGCCACCGGGCTGCTCGCCCGCACCGCGCCCGCACCCGGCGCCGACCTCACCGCCTGGCCCCCGCCCGGCGCCACCCCCGTCGACATCACCACCCTGTACGCGGACATGGCCGACGACGGCTACGGCTACGGCCCCGCCTTCCGCGCCGTCACCGCCGCCTGGCAGCGCGACGGCGAGGTCTACGCCGAGGTCGCCCTGCCCGCCGCCGAACACGGCAACGCCGCCGCCTTCGGACTGCACCCGGCCCTCCTCGACGCCGCCCTGCACGCCGCCGACCACGCCTTCCCCGAGCAGCCCGGCGGACAGGTCCACATCCCCTTCGCCTGGAACGGCGTCGCCCTGCACGCCGCCGGAGCCGCGGCGCTGCGCGTCCGCGTCACCGCCACCGGCCCCGACACCCTCGCCGTCGCCCTCGCCGACCCGGCCGGCGCACCCGTCGCGACCGTCGGCTCCCTCGTCCTGCGCGCCGTCTCCGGCGACCAGCTGCGCGCCGCCCGCACCGGCACCGGCGACACCGTCTACCACGTGACCTGGCGCCGCCTCGACGCGCCCGCCACCGCGCCCGCCGAGCAGCCGGCCACCTGGAACGGCACCGCCGAGGACCTCGACCGGCTCGCCGCCACCGCACCGGCCGCCGTCGTCCTCGACCTGCCCGACACCCCCGCCGGCCCCGACGTGCTCACCCGGGTCCGCTCCTCCGTCACCGCCGCCCTGGACGCCGTACAGGCCTGGCTCGGCGACGAACGCCTCACCGACAGCGTGCTCCTCGTCCGCACCCGCGACGCGGTCGCCGCCACCGACGACGACTCGGCCGCACCCCACCGGGCCGCCGTCTGGGGCCTGATCCGCTCGGCGCAGGCCGAGAACCCCGGACGCCTCGTCCTCCTCGACACCGACACCGACACCCCCGACCCGGCCGCCGCGGCCACCGTCCTCGGCAGCGGCGAACCCGAGGCCGCCCTGCGCGACGGCACCCTGTGGATACCGCGCCTCGCCACCCACCCCGGCGCCGGTCAGTCCGCCGACCAGCCCTGGGACGACCGGCGGACCGTCCTGATCACCGGCGGCACCGGAGGACTCGGCGGCCACCTCGCCCGCCACCTCGTCACCCGCCACGGCGTACGCCACCTGCTGCTCACCAGCCGCCGCGGACTCGACGCGCCCGGCGCCCGCGACCTCGTCGCCGAACTCGAAGCGGCCGGTACGACGGTGACGGTCGCCGCCTGCGACGTCGCCGACCGTGCCGCGCTCACCGAACTCCTCGACACCGTCCCCGACGCCCACCCGCTCGGCGCCGTCGTGCACACCGCGGGCGTCGTCGACGACGGACTCGTCGACGCCCTCACCGCCGACCGCGTGGACTCCGTCCTGCGCCCCAAGGCCGACGCCGCCTGGCACCTGCACGAACTGACCCGCGACCTGGACCTCTCCGCGTTCGTCCTGTACTCCTCCATGGCCGGCGTCCTCGACGGAGCCGGACAGGGCAACTACGCCGCCGCCAACGTCTTCCTCGACGCCCTGGCCCGCGAACGCCACGCCCAGAACCTGCCCGCGGTGTCCATCGCCTGGGGCCTGTGGACCGGCGACGCCGGCATGGGCTCCCACCTCGACGCCGCCGCCCTCCAGCGCGCCCGCCGCCTCGGCATGGAAGGACTCTCCCCCGAGGAGAACCTCGCCCTGTTCGACCAGGCCGTCATCGCCGGCGCCCCCGTCGTCGCCCCGCTGCGCGTCGACCACGATGCCCTGCGCGCCCGCACCGACGGCATCCCCGCCCTGCTGCGCGACCTCGTCCGTGTACCCGTCCGGCGCACCGCCGCAGGACCCGCCGCCGCCCCCGCACAGGCCCTCGGCCGCTGGGCGGGCCTGGACCGGGCCGACCTGGTCGGGCAACTGCTGGACCTCATACGCGCCCAGGCGGCGGACGTCCTCGGCCACGACTCCGCCGAAGCGGTCGGAGCGTCCCGCGCCTTCACCGAGATGGGCTTCGACTCCCTCGGCGCCGTCGAACTGCGCAACCGCCTCAACGCCGCCACCGGCCTGCGCCTGAGCGCCACCCTCACCTTCGACTACCCCACCCCGCGCGCCCTCGCCGAACACCTCGCCACCAAGGTCGGCCAACCCGCCCCCGCCGCCCGGCCCGAGCGGCCCGCGCCCGTCGTCGCCACCGACGAACCCCTCGCCATCGTCGGCATGGCCTGCCGCTACCCCGGCGACATCGCCTCCCCCGAGGACCTGTGGCGCATGGTCGCCGGCGGCGAGGACGTCATCACCCCCTTCCCCACCGACCGCGGCTGGGACCGCGACCTGTACGACCCCGAGCCCGGCACCCCCGGCAAGAGCTACGCCCGCGAGGGCGGATTCCTGCACGACGCCGCCCAGTTCGACGCCGGCTTCTTCGGCATCAGCCCCCGCGAGGCCCAGGCCATGGACCCCCAGCAGCGCCTGCTGCTGGAGGTCGCCTGGGAGACCCTGGAGCGCGCCGGCATCGACCCGCACAGCCTCAAGGGCAGCGACACCGGCGTGTTCGCCGGCGTCATGTACCACGACTGGGGCCTGCGTCTGGGCCCGCTGCCCGAGGACGTCGCCGGCTACCACGGCAACGGAAGCCTCGCCAGCGTCGTCTCCGGCCGCGTCGCCTACGCCCTCGGCCTGGAGGGCCCCGCCGTCTCCGTCGACACCGCCTGCTCCTCCTCCCTGGTCGCCCTCCACATGGCCGCCCAGGCCCTGCGCAACGGCGAGTGCTCCCTCGCTCTCGCGGGCGGCGTCACCGTCATGTCCACCCCGGACACGTTCGTCGACATGAGCCGCCAGCGCGGCCTGTCCGCCGACGGCCGCTGCAAGTCCTTCGGCGCGGGCGCCGACGGCACCGGCTGGGGCGAGGGCGTCGGCCTGCTCCTGGTCGAGCGCCTCTCCGACGCCCGCCGCAACGGCCACCGTGTCCTCGCCCTCGTCCGCGGCAGCGCCGTCAACTCCGACGGCGCCAGCAACGGCCTCACCGCCCCCAACGGCCCCTCCCAGCAGCGCGTCATCCACCAGGCCCTGGCCGGCGCCGGCCTCACCACGAGCGACGTCGACGCAGTCGAGGGCCACGGCACCGGCACGACACTGGGCGACCCGATCGAGGCCCAGGCCCTCCTCGCCACGTACGGCCAGGACCGCCCCGCCGAGCGCCCCCTGTGGCTCGGCTCCATCAAGTCGAACATGGGCCACACCCAGGCCGCCGCCGGCGTCGCGGGCATCATCAAGATGGTCATGGCGATGCGCCACGGGCAGCTTCCCCAGACCCTCTACGCCGACGAGCCCAGCCACCAGGTCGACTGGACCGAGGGCGCGGTACGCCTGCTCACCGAGCCCCGCGACTGGCCCGCCACCGACGACGGCCGCCCCCGCCGCGCCGGTATCTCCTCCTTCGGCATCAGCGGCACCAACGCCCACGTCATCGTCGAACAGGCTCCGGACCCCGAGCCGCAGGAGACGGCCACCGAGGACACGGCGCCGGTGAGCTCGTCGGTGATCCCCTGGGTGCTCTCCGCCCGCACTCCGGACGCCCTCAGCGCCCAGGCCACCAGGCTCCGCCGCCACCTCGACACCCTCACCGACGACGAACTCCGCCCCACCGGCCACGCCCTGGCCACCACCCGAGCGGCCCTCGAACACCGCGCCGTCGTCATCGGCACCGGCGCCCAGTCCCTCGCCGAGGAACTCGACGCGATCGCCGCCGGCACGGGCACCGTCGTCACCGAGGCCCACGAGGGCAAGACGGCCGTGCTCTTCACCGGGCAGGGGAGTCAGCGGCTGGGGATGGGGCGGGAGTTGTACGACGCCTTCCCCGCGTTCGCGGACGCCTTCGACGCCGTGTGCGAAGCCCTCGACGGGCTGCCGCTGAAGGATGTCGTCTGGGGTGAGGACGCCGACAGGCTGGAGCGGACGGAGTTCGCCCAGCCCGCCCTCTTCGCCATTGAGACCGCCCTCTTCCGGCTTCTTGAGTCGTGGGGTGTGCGGCCGGACTTCGTGGCCGGGCATTCCATCGGCGAGGTCACCGCAGCCCACATCGCCGGGATCCTGTCCCTGGAGGACGCGGCCAAGCTGATCGCCGCGCGTGGGCGGTTGATGCAGGCCCTGCCCGAGGGCGGGGCGATGCTCGCCGTGCAGGCCACGGAAGAGGAAGTACGGCCCCTGCTGACCGACACCGTCGGTATCGCCGCGATCAACGGGCCCACTTCGGTGGTGGTCTCCGGCGCCGGTGTCGAGGCCATCGAGGAGCACTTCAGCAGCCTCGGACGTCGGACCACGCGTCTGCGGGTGTCCCATGCCTTCCACTCGCCGCTCATGGAGCCGATGCTGGACGACTTCCGCGCGGTGGTCGCCGGGCTGTCGTTCTCGGAACCGTCCCTGAGCGTCGTATCGAACGTGACCGGAGCCCTCGCCGAGCCCGGCCGGCTCACCAGCCCCGAGTACTGGGTTGAGCATGTCCGCGAGGCGGTCCGTTTCGCGGACGGGGTCACGGCTCTGCGCGCCCAGGGCGTCACCAGGTTCGTCGAGTGCGGCCCGGACGCGGTCCTGACCGGGCTGGCCAAGCAGACCATCGACGACGAAGACGTCACCTTCGCCCCGGTCCTGCGCAAGGACCGCCCCGAGGACGTCACCGTCGTCACCGCGCTCGCCCAGCTGTTCGCCTCCGGCGCCACGGTCGACTGGACCGGCTTCTTCTCCTCGCGGGACAGGCAGCAGGTGGACCTGCCCACCTACGCCTTCCAGCACCAGCGTTACTGGCTGGACCTGCCCGCCACGCGCGCCGGTGACGCCGGTTCCATCGGGCTGGAGGGCATCGGCCACCCGCTGCTGAGCGCGGTGGTGGTCTCGCCCGACTCCGACGGACTCGTCCTGACCGGCCGGCTGGCCGTGGACACGCACCCGTGGATCGCCGACCACGACGTCCTGGGCCGCATCCTGCTGCCCGGTACCGCCTTCGTGGAACTGGCCGTCCGCGCGGGCGACCAGGTCGGCTGCGGCGCGGTGGAGGAACTCACGCTCCAGGCACCGCTCGTGCTGCCGGCCGACGCGGGCGTGGCGGTGCAGGTGGTGGTCGGCGCCGCCGACGACGCCGGGCAGCGCTCGGTGGAGGTCTTCTCCCGCACCGAAGGCACCGACGTCCCGTGGACCCGGCACGCGACCGGTGTGCTCGCGCCGGACACGACCGTTCCCGACTTCGACCTCACCGCGTGGCCCCCGCCGGGCGCCCAGAGCCTGGAGGTCGAGGGCGCCTACGAGCGCCTGGCGAACCGTGGATACGGCTACGGACCGGTGTTCCAGGGACTGAAGGCGGCCTGGCGGCGCGGCGACGACGTGTTCGCCGAGGTGGAACTGCCCTCGGACAGCTGGGACGAGGCGGCACGCTTCGGCCTGCACCCGGCTCTGCTCGACTCCGCCATGCACGTCGACCTGCTGCTCGACGGCACCGAGGAGGACGAGGGCGCCACCATGCTGCCCTTCTCCTGGAACGGCGTCTCCCTGCACGCGGCCGGTGCCGCGTCCCTGCGCGTCCACATCAGGCGACTGCGCGGCGAGGAGGTCTCGGCCATCGGCGTCGCGGACTCCACCGGACAACTCGTCGCGACCGTCGAGTCCCTGGTCACCCGGCCGGTCTCGGCGGAGCAGCTGGAGGCTTCGGGCGGGGGCCTGGAGCGGGTGCTGTGGCGCATCGACTGGACGTCCGCGAGCGCGGACCAGTCCGGTACGACGGCCCTGCCGCTGTGGGACGAGCTGCCTGCCGAGGGCGAGGCGCCTCCGACCGTGGTCTGGGAGATCCCGGTCGGCGAGGGCGACGTACCGACGCGGTCGCGTGCTCTCGCGGTCGTGGTGCTGGAGCGGGTGCGGCAGTGGCTCGAGGACCCGCGTTTCGCCTCCAGCCGTCTGGTCGTGGTCACTCGTGGTGCGGTGGCGCTGTCCGCCGACACCGGTGTGGATGTGGCCGCTGCCGGTGTGTGGGGTGTTCTGCGGGCCGCGCAGGCCGAGAACCCGGGCCGTTTCACCGTGCTGGACCTTGAGCCCGGCGCTGACCCGGCCTTCGCTTCCGGGGCGATCGCCGCGGGCGAGGCGGAGATCGCCGTACGTGACGGGCAGGTCTTCCTTCCTCGTCTGGCCCAGGTGTCCTCCGAGGTGGAGCCCTCGGCGCAGTGGCCGTCGGGGACCGTCCTGGTCACCGGTGGTACCGGTGGTCTGGGTGCCTTGGTCGCCCGCCACCTGGTCGACCGGCACGGGGTCACCGACCTGCTGCTCACCAGCCGACGGGGCCTGGACGCGACGGGAGCGCCCGAGCTGGTCGCCGAACTCGAAGCCGCGGGCGCGACGGTGACCGTCGCCGCCTGCGACGTCGCCGACCGCGACGCGCTCGCCGAACTCCTCGCGGGCGTCGACTCACTCACCGGTGTGGTGCACGCGGCCGGTGTCATGGACAACGCCCTCGTCCAGGACATCGACTCCGACCGTCTGGCCCGCGTCTGGGCGCCGAAGGCCGACGCGGCCTGGCACCTGCACGAACTCACCGCGGATCTCGACCTGTCGGCGTTCGTGCTGTTCTCCTCCGCAGGCGGACTCGTCCTGGCCGCAGGACAGGCCAACTACGCCGCCGCCAACACCTTCCTCGACGCCCTCGCGGCTCACCGCCGCAGCCAGGGGCTGCCCGCGACCTCCCTCGCCTGGGGCCTGTGGGCCACGGCGACCGGGCTCGGTGGTGGCTCCTCGCAGGCGGACGTGGAGACCCGTATGGCCCGCCTGGGCCTGCCCGCCCTGCCCGTCGACGAGGCGCTCGACCTGTTCGACGCCGCGCTGGCCCGGCCCGAGCACCCGGTGCAGATCCCGCTGCGCATCGACACCACCGCCCTCGCCGCCCGCAGCGAGGAACTCCCCGCCCTCCTCAAGGGCATGAGCCGCACGGTCACCCGCAGGACCGCGCGCTCGGCCGCCGCCGCGGACGGTGACACGCTGGCCCAGCGGCTCGCCGGACTCGACGAGGCCCAGCAGGAGCGGCTGCTGCTCGACCTGGTGTGCAAGCACGTCGCCGCCGTGCTCGGCCACTCCGGCAGCGAGGCCGTCGGTGCCGACCGGGCCTTCAAGGACCTCGGCTTCGACTCGCTGGCGGCCGTCGAACTGCGCAACGCACTCGGCGCGGAGGCCGGGATCCGGCTGCCCGCCACCCTCGTCTTCGACTACCCGACCGCACGGGCCGCCGCCGGCTACCTCAAGAGCCGCGTCGCCCCCGACACCCAGTCCCTGCCGGCCGCCACCCCGGCCGCGACGGCCCCCGCCCGACCGGCGGGCACCGACGAGCCGATCGCCATCGTCGGCATCAGCTGCCGGTTCCCCGGCGGAGTACGGTCCGCCGAGGACCTGTGGCAGGTGGTCGCCGAGGGCCGTGACGTCGTCTCCGGCTTCCCCGAGGACCGCGGCTGGCTGCTCGACGCCATCTACGACCCCGAGCCGGGCACACCGGGACGGACCTACACCCAGCAGGGCGGATTCCTCTACGACGCCAACGAGTTCGACCCCGAGTTCTTCGGGATCATGCCCCGTGAGGCGATGGCGATGGACCCGCAGCAGCGCCTGCTGCTCCAGGGCGCCTGGGAGGCCTTCGAGCGGGCCGGCATCGACCCGGAGTCGCTGCGCGGCAGCCGTACCGGCGTCTACGCGGGCGTCATGTACCACGACTACCGCAGCCGGCTGCCGCACGTGCCCGAGGACCTGACGGGCTACATCGGCAACGGCAGCGCCGCCAGCATCGCCTCCGGCCGCGTCGCCTACACCTTCGGCCTGGAAGGCCCGGCCGTCACCGTCGACACGGCGTGCTCATCGTCCCTGGTCGCCCTGCACATGGCGGTGCAGGCGCTGCGCCAGGGCGAGATCAACATGGCGCTGGCCGGCGGTGTCACCGTCATGGCGACGCCGGAGCTGTTCATCGACTTCAGCCAGCAGCGCGGACTGTCCGCGGACGGCCGCTGCAAGGCCTTCGCGGGCGCCGCCGACGGCACCGGCTGGTCCGAGGGTGCCGGCCTGCTGCTGGTGGAGCGCCTGTCCGACGCCCGCCGCAACGGGCACCCGGTCCTCGCCGTCATCCGCGGCAGCGCCATCAACCAGGACGGCGCCAGCAACGGCCTGACCGCACCCAACGGGCCCTCCCAGCAGCGTGTCATCCGACAGGCACTGGAGTTCTCCGGCCTGAGCCCGGCCGACGTCGACCTGATCGAGGGCCACGGCACCGGCACCCGGCTCGGCGACCCCATCGAGGCCCAGGCCCTGCTCGCCACCTACGGCCGGCAGCGCCCCGCCGACGACCCGGTGTGGCTGGGCTCCATCAAGTCCAACATGGGCCACGCCCAGGCCGCGGCCGGCGTCAGCGGCGTCATCAAGGCCGTCATGGCCCTGCGCAACGAGACGATGCCGCGCACCCTCCACGTCGACGAGCCCTCCCCGCAGGTCGACTGGACGGAAGGCAACGTGCGGCTGCTGGCCGAGGAACGCCCCTGGCCGCGCGCCGAACGGCCGCGCCGCGCCGGCGTCTCCTCGTTCGGGCTCAGCGGCACCAACGCGCACATGATCATCGAGGAGGCGCCCGCTCCGGAGCCCGAGCCGGCCGCCCCGGCGCCGACCCGGGCCCTGCCCGCCGTGCCGCTCGTCCTCGGCGCCCGCACCGCCTCCGGCCTGCGCCGCCAGGCCGAGGAGCTGAGGTCCTGGCTGGACCAGGACGCCGGGCGCGACCTGTTGGACACCGCGCTGTCCCTGGTCACCACCCGTTCCCCGCTCGACCACCGGGCCGTCGTCGTCACGACCGACCGCGACGACGCGCTCGCCGCACTGGGCGCCATCGCCGCCCAGGAGGAACGCCCCGGCACCGTCGTCGGCGCCACCGCGCCCGGCGCCCCCCTCGCGTTCCTCTTCTCCGGACAAGGCGCCCAGCGCCCCGGCATGGGTCGCGAACTGTACGCCGCGTTCCCGGAGTTCGCCGCCGCGCTGGACGCCGTGTGCGAGCACCTGGATCCGCACCTGCGGCGCCCGCTGCGCGAGGTGATGTTCGCCGCGCCCGACGCCGCGCCCACCACGGACGGCACCCCGGACCTGAACCGGACCGTCTACACCCAGAGCGCCCTGTTCGCCTTCGAAGTGGCCCTCCACCGGCTGCTTCAGGCCTGGGGCGTCACCCCCGACGTCCTGATGGGCCACTCCGTCGGCGAAATCGCCGCCGCCCACGTCGCCGGCGTGCTCTCCCTGGCCGACGCCTGCGCCCTGGTCGCCGCCCGCGGCCGGCTCATGCAGGCACTGCCGGAGGGCGGCGCCATGATCGCCGTACAGGCCACCGAGGAGGAGGTGCTGCCGCTGCTCGACGCGTCGGTCGGCATCGCCGCCCTCAACGGCCCCGGCTCCGTGGTGGTCTCCGGTGACGAGGACCGCGTGCTCGCCCTCGCCGCCCACTTCACCGGCCTCGGCCGCAGGACCAGCCGGCTGCGCGTCTCGCACGCCTTCCACTCGCCGCTGATGGAACCCATGCTGGAGGAGTTCGGCCGCATCGCGGCAGGCCTCACCTACGGCACCCCCTCGATCCGCATCATCTCCAACGTCACCGGACAGGAGGCCCGCCCCGAGGAACTGGCGAGCGCCGACTACTGGGTGCGGCACGTCCGCCAGGCCGTGCGCTTCGCCGACGGCGTCCGTCACCTCGAGGCCGACGGCGTCACCCGCTACCTCGAAGTCGGCCCCGACGGAGTGCTCAGCGCCCTCGCCGCGGCCTGCCTGGAACGCGACGGCCACGCCGTCGTCCCCGGCCTCGCCAAGGACACCCCCGAACCGCAGGCCCTGCTCACCGCCCTCGCCCGGCTGCACGTGCACGGCGCGGGCCCCGACTGGGCCGCCCTGCTGGCCGGCACCGGTGCCGCACGCCGACTGGACCTGCCCACCTACGCGTTCGAGAAGCGCCGCTACTGGCTGGACGCCACCCCCTCCCCGGACTCCGGCGGCGCCGAGGGCATCGGCCAGCAGCCCGGCGGGCACCCCCTGCTCGGCGCCGTGGTCGTCTCCCCGGAGGACGGCGGCATCGTCCTCACCGGCCGCCTCGCCATGGACAGCCAGCGCTGGCTCGCCGACCACAACGTCCTCGGCACCCTGCTGCTGCCCGGCACCGGCTACGTCGAACTCGCCCTGCGCGCCGGTGAGGAGGTCGGCTGCGACCTCGTCGAGGAACTCACCATCGAGCAGATCATGCCGCTGACGGCCACCGGCGGCACCGCCGTCCAGGTCCTCGTCGGCGCCGCGGACACGGCCGGCCGCCGCTCCCTCGCGGTGTACTCGCGGGCGGAGAACGCCCCCGAGCACGTCGGCTGGACCCGTCACGTCTCCGGCTTCCTCGCCTCGTCCGAGGGCCCGGCCGCCCCGCCCGCACCCCTGGGCGCCGTCGCCTGGCCGCCGCCCGGCGCCGAGGCCGTCGACATCAGCGACGTCTACGACTACCTCACCAGCCAGGGCTACTACTACGGCCCCACCTTCCGCGGCCTGAAGGCCGTCTGGCGGCACGGCGACGACGTCTACGCCGAGGTCGCCCTGCCCGACGAGGCCCGTGAGGAGGCCGCCGGCTACCGCATCCATCCCGCGATGCTGGACGCCGCGCTCAGCGCCACCGACTTCCTCGGCGGCTACCGGCCCCAGGACGTCGGCGGCTCACACCTGCCGTTCGCCTGGACCGGGGTCTCCCTGCACGCCGGCGGCGCCGCCCGGCTGCGCGTCAAACTCAACTCCATCGGCCCCGACGCCGTACGACTGGAACTCGCCGACAGCTCCGGCCTGCCCGTCGCCACCGTCGAGTCCCTCGTCGTCCGCGCCATCACCCCCGACCGGGTCGCCGCCGCGACCGCCGCCTCCACCGGCACCGAACAGCGTGAAGCCCTGCACCGGATCGGCTGGAGCCACCTGCCGCTCGGCACTGCGGGCGGCGCCGGAGCCGGCCGGTGGGCGGTTCTTGGCGGAACCGCGGCGGAGGCCGGCGTCGACGACACCGTGCCCGCCCACCCCGACCTGGCGGCCTTCACCGCCGCCCTCGACACCGGGGACGGCGTGCCCGACCTGGTCCTGTACCCGTGCCCCCGGCCCGCCGGGGACGTCCCGGACGCCGTCCGGGCCGTACTGGACGACGTACTGAAGGTGCTGCGCGCCTTCACGGCCGACGAACGCCTCAGCGGCAGCCGGCTGATGGTGATCACCCGGGACGCCGTCGCCGTCGACGACGACAGCACCGAGGCGGTCGACGTCGTCCAGGCCTCCGTGTGGGGCCTGGTGCGCGCCGCCCAGCTGGAGACGCCGGGCCGCATCCTGCTCGCCGACCTCGCCGACGGCAGCCGCGTCACCCCGCCGCTCGCCGCCCTGGGCGAGCCCGAGTTCGCCGTACGCGGCAGCGACGTCCGCGTCCCCCGGCTCACCGGCATCCCCGTCGACGACACCGAACGGCCCGCCCCCTGGGACCCCGACGGCACCGTCCTGATCACCGGCGGCACCAGCGGCCTCGGCGCCCTCGTCGCCCGACGCCTCGTCTCCGAGCACGGCATCCGGCACCTGCTGCTGACCAGCCGCTCCGGCCCGAACGCGGCCGGCGCCGGCGAGCTGGTCGCCGAACTCGAAGCCGCCGGCGCGACGGTGACGGTCGCCGCCTGCGACGCCGCCGACCGCGACGCGCTCGCCGCCGTCCTGGCCGCCGTCCCCGACGACCGCCCCGTGCGCGGCGTCGTGCACGCCGCCGGCATCATGGACAACGCTCTGGTCAGCGCCTTGACCCCGGAGCAGATGGACGCCGTGCTGCGGCCCAAGGCGGACGCCGCCTGGCACCTGCACGAACTCACCCGCGACCACGACCTGACCGCGTTCGTCCTGGTGTCCTCCTGCGCCGGCCTCCTGGTCGGCGTGGGACAGGGCAACTACGGAGCCGCCAACCGCTTCGTCGACGCCCTCGCCGCCCACCGCCGCGGCCAGGGCCTGCCCGCCACCTCCCTGGCCTACGGACTGTGGACGGTCCGCACCGGCCTCGGCGGCGGCGTCACCGAAGCCGACCTGCACCGCATGGACCGCCTGGGCATGCCCGCCCTGTCCACCGACGAAGGCCTCGCCCTCTTCGACGAGGCGATCGCCCTGGACGAGGCGATCCTCGTCCCCATCCGCCTGGAGCCCACCGCGCTCGCCGCGGCCGCCGACGACGAACTCTCCCCGCTGTTCCGGGAGATCGTCCGCACCGCCCGCCGCACCGCGGCCCGCCCCGCCAAGACCCGCGCCCCCCAGACCGCGGCCCCCGCGGCCGACACGAGCGCGGGACAGGGCACCCTGGAGGAGCAGCTCGCCGCCCTGGGCCGTACCGCACGCGAACGCGTCCTGCTCGACCTGGTCCGCACCCATGTCGCCGCCGTACGCCACGACGACCCGCAAGCCATCGACGTCACCAAGGGGTTCACCGAACTGGGCCTCGACTCGCTGGCCGCGATCGAACTGCGCAACCGGCTCCAGAAGGCGACCGGACTGCGGCTCCCGGCGACCCTGATGTTCGACTATCCCAGTACCGACGTGCTCGCCGGTTACCTGCTGGAGGAACTGGCGCCCGCCCTCCCGGACGTCGACGAGTCGCAGGCCGGCGGTACCGCCGAACCCGACGAGGCGACCGTCCGCAGTGCCCTGGAGTCACTCTCCGTGGCCAGTCTGCGCGAAGCCGGACTGCTGGACGGCCTGCTCGCCCTCGCCGCCGGCCAGGACACCGCGCCGACCGCCGAACCGGCCGAGACCCCCGCCGACCGCACTGACGCCATCAAGAGCATGGACATCGACGACCTGGTACGCGCCGCACTGTCGACCGACGAAACCAACTGAGTGCGCGGGCCCCGCCGGCCGCACCGAGCGAGAGGTTTACCTTCACCGTGGACGCATCCGTGGAGCAGATCGTCGAGGCGCTCCGAAAGTCCATGCTGGACAACGAACGCCTGCGCCGGCGCAACGCCGAACTCAACGCCGCCGCCACCGAACCGATCGCCATCGTCGGCATGGCCTGCCGCTATCCGGGAGGCGTGGCCTCCCCGGAGGACCTGTGGCGGCTGGTCGCCGACGGCGTGGACGCCGTGACCGGCTTCCCGACCGACCGCGGATGGGACATCGACGGCGTCTACGACCCCGAACCCGGCAAGGCCGGCCGCACCGTCGCCCGCGAGGGCGGATTCCTGCACGACGCCGCTGACTTCGACCCCACCTTCTTCGGCATCAGCCCCAACGAAGCCCTCGTCATGGACCCCCAGCAGCGCCTGCTGCTGGAGTCCTCCTGGGAAGCGGTGGAACGCGCGGGCATCGACCCGCTGTCCCTCAAGGGCAGCCGCACCGGCGTCTTCGCCGGCGTGATGTACCACGACTACGGCTTCGGCAGCAGCGACGGCAGCATCGTCACCGGCCGCGTCGCCTACACCCTCGGCCTCGAAGGCCCCGCGGTGACGGTCGACACGGCCTGCTCCTCCTCGCTGGTCGCCCTGCACCTCGCGGTCCAGGCCCTGCGCAACGGCGAGTGCTCGCTCGCCCTCGCGGGCGGCGTGACCGTCATGACCAACCCCGACATGTTCGTCTACTTCAGCACCCAGCGCGGCCTTGCCAAGGACGGCCGGTGCAAGTCCTTCGCCGCCTCCGCCGACGGCGTCGGTTGCTCCGAGGGCGCCGGCATGCTCCTCGTCGAGCGCCTCTCCGACGCCCGCCGCAACGGCCACCCGATCCTCGCCGTCATCCGCGGCAGCGCCATCAACCAGGACGGCGCCTCCAGCGGCCTCACCACGCCCAACGGACCCTCCCAACAGCGTGTCATCAAGCAGGCGTTGGCGGGTGCGGGCCTGTCCTCGGCGGACGTCGACGTGGTGGAGGCGCACGGTACGGGCACGACGCTGGGCGATCCGATCGAGGCCCAGGCGCTCATCGCGACCTATGGCCGGGACCGGGCGGA
>NZ_JBVKAI010000038.1:0-34525 GCF_055639495.1 Streptomyces sp. NPDC039424 | reverse complement strand
CCCGCGGAGCGGGTCCCATCGCGCTGCGCGCGATGCAAGCGAACTCGGGCGCTGCGCGCCCGAGTTGCGCTCACGCTTCGCGTGAGCGCTGGCGGTTCGCTTTGCTCACCGCCCAGTTCGCTTGCTTCGCAAGCGAACTGACACTCCCTCTGCTGCGCTCCGGGAGTGAGCCGGCCTGCGTTGCAGTCCGGTGCTGGACTCCGTCCAGCCAGAGGCTTCCGCTGCGCTCCAGCCTCGACCGCGCTGCGCGCGGCCAACGGGCCTCCGGCCCGTGCGGCAGCAAGGAGGCGGGTCGTGCGGCTTCGTGGAAGGAACGTGACGATGAGCCAGGGGACGGCTTCGGAGAGAGGGGGGGCTGTCCCGGTACTGTGGAGACCTGGGTTGGGCGCTCAGATCTGTGCTTCAAAATGGACTTCGGATCGAATTTGGATCACGTCTTCCCTGCCGCCCCCGCCTCACACCGCTCCCACCGACTACTGAAACTGCGCAGCATCCGGTGCTCCTGCTCGCTGCTTGAAGTGCGGGCTATGGCCCTGGGCGGTGATCGGCCGTCAGCGCATCGCGTACGGCGGGCGTTTGGGCTTGTAGCCGAGTGGCTGAGGGCAGCCCTGCATGTCTTCAGGCGTGATCCAGGGCAGGTGGTGGTGGGCGTTGCTGAGTGGCCACACGGTCGGTGGCAGTGGTCTTCTGCGCGTGTTCTTGCGCCGCTTGGGGCGTGGGGGCTGAGGCGGGCGCAGTTTGAGCTGCTCTGCGAAGTCGGTCAGGTAGGGCAGTCCGGTGGGCTCGTAGGGATCGGTGAACAGCTTGCCGCTGCTGGTGCCGGTGGCCAGGAGATGAGTGAATGCCGCAGCACGGAGAAGAGGGCGTGCCCAGGTGGGCACAGGGTGGGTCATGCAGCCCTGGCGGACGTTGTGGCGGTCGTGGAGCGTCACCGTGCTGCCGTCCAGGGCGGCATCCCGTACCCGGGCAGTGGCAAGCTGGCTTCTCGAGGCGGCCGTGAAGCACGCGGTGGCGAGCTCGGCCGCGAGATGCGGATGGGCGGTGCCGGCATGAAGGCGCCGGGCGACTTCCTCCTCGGTCAGCGCAGGCATGACAGGAGGCACGAAGCCGCGCTCATCCGCCAGGGGCGCGGCGCACACGCACGCCGGGCTGTCCTCCCAGGACATCAGTGTGGTCAGGGCCGGCAGGCTGATCCACCGCCGTCGCAGCACGTTGGCCGTGGGCTCGTCGTCTGGAGATTGCTGCTGGGAGAACACCGCTTCGGCGTCGGCCACGGTGTGCTGCGTGCGGGCCAGGATGCGCTCCAGTGTCCGTGGGAGCGTCCGCTGGTGGCAGACGAGAGTGAGGCGTACCCCGGTGCGGGAGCGCAGCGCGATCAGCTCGGCAAGGCAACGCTGGTGGAGTAGGTGGGCGCGCAGGACGGCAAGGTGGGTGACGGGGCCGGCGAGAGTCCAGGCCGCGCACAGTGTCCAGGCGGGGCGAGGGTCGGAGGCGGGGTAGGCGGTCAGAGGGGTGGGTTTGCCGAGGGCGGCAAGGATGTCGCAGGCCAGGGTGAAAGTGGAGTCGGTTGCGGGGGTGGGATGGACGGTGATGCGTCCGCCTGCCGGGTCGTGCGCGGCCAGGGCCGCGCGGGTGTGGGTGACGTCGTCGTGGGGGTCCAAGACCAGTGTGACGGGCGGCGGGTGGGGGCAGGTCAGCATGGTCTCTCACGCGGCCTGGCGGGTGCTGAGTTTGCTGTAGGCCCAGCGCAGCAGTTCCTCGTCCACCTGCTCGCGGCCGCTCTCTTTTCATCCCGGTGATGAGGTGATGGGTGATCTTCGCCCAGGCGCGGAAGTTCCCGTACGCGGCCTCCTGGTCGCAGACCGCGATCAGTTCGGCCTCAGCGTCGGCCCATACCGGGTGGAAGGCGGGGATGACGGTGAGGACCTCGTCCAGGGGCATGCGGCCGATCTCCTGCCAGGCATACACACGGGACTCGAGCATCGGCTCGCTCTGCAGCATCTCGAAACAGCCGTTGCCGCCGGTGAACACGATGGTGAGGTCGGATGCGGTGTCGTCCCACAGATAGCGCAGGTACTCGAAACACAGCTTGGACAGCCACTGCGCCTCGTCACACACCAGCACCCGCGGCTCCTCCAGCGCACCGCGCAGCATCCGGTCGAACTCGATCGCATGCGACGGCGGACGGCCCGGCAGACCTAGAGCGTGGAAGAGCTCATGACGCAGGTCCCGAGTGGAAGGGCGGGCCCGGAACTGAATCCGGCGGGTCAGTGTCGGTGCGAGCTCGCGCAGGGAGGCGTTCACCGCGAACGACTTCCCGTTGCCGGCCTGCCCGTAGATGCAGATCATCGCCCTCGCCTCGATCGCCGCCCGGATGTTCTCCCGAGCCGCCAGCAGCGCCCGCGTGGAGACGATCTGGGCGCCGGGCAGGCGCATGAAGTGGTCTTCCCGCTCCCCGGGCAGACGCCCCTTGCGTTCGGCGGTAGCCATCTGGTGTCACTCCTCGGTGTGCGAAGCAGGTGCGGTGCCGGTTGCATCGCCCGACGCCGAGGGCCGCGGCGCGGTACCCGGGCGCAGCCCGGCGGCGGGACGCGGCCGGGCCCAGCCGGCAGGCGGGTCCCGGGGCGGGATCAGGTCCGGCAGCGCCCGGCCCGCCAGATCGGTCGCCTTCGCGCGGGCGATCTCCGCCTGAGCCTGCTGCCCGGTGACCGTCTGCCGCGGACGAGGCGTGCCTGGTGTGACCTGAGCCGTGTAACGAGTGCGGCGCAGCTTCTCTGCCGCCTTCAAGTCGGCCTTCAGCGCACGGGCCTTCTTCTCCCTGACCGAGCTCAGCGCCCTGCGCTCCTCAAGCGTTGCCTCATGGGCCAGGTAGGCGGTCCCGAGATGACGACCGGACTGCTCGGTGGAGAAGACCTCGATCTGCCCGTCGTAATGCGGCAGGTACCGCAGCCGTACGCGTGTGCCCACGTGGCCGATCATCCACGGCGCAATGTAGAAGCGGCGCCGCCACCTGACCCCGCTCGTCGAGATCTTCCGCACCCTGCCGTCATCCTCCAGCGCGAAGAACGCCAGCTGCTCCACGGGAACGTCTTCCACCGGGGTCGGATCCGCCTCCCACGCCGCCATTGGCGTCAGCCCCGAAGCAAGGCCGGCGGGCCGGTGCTGCGTGTTCCACCAGCGCACCCAGCCCAGCAGCGCCTCGACGAAGTCCGCGAAGGACAGCAGATCGCCCACCTCGTCGGGGCGATGAGCGCCCACGGGCCGAGCGCGGCGGGTGTAGCCGGGAAGAGAGACCAGGAACATCTCCTCCACCGCGTCGTTCAGCGCCTCGATGGTGCCCTTGCGGTACGGCTTGTAAGCCGGCAGATCCTCCACCGGCACCGCGAAGCCGCCCAGCGCCCGCGACACCGTCTGACACAGGAACTCCTTGCCGCGATCCACCCGCACCACGCCGGGCAGACCACCGCACGGCCCGTACGGGCCGGCACGGCTGACGCCCGTCCGTAACGCCGCCAACACCGCATCCCGGGCAGGCTCATGCGGAGTGACGGCCACCCCCACGACCACCTTCGTCGCGACATCGATGAACCACGTCACCCACGGACACAACGCCCGGCCCTCTACATCCACCCGCACCGGAACCCGCTTGTGATCCCCTTCCCAGCACGCATTGCGGTACGTCGGCGGACGCTTGCCGTACACGTCATAGCGGCGACGTGCCGCCTCACCGCCCTTCAGACCGGCCCGCTCCCCCGCAGACAAATCCCGCGCCACCGCACGCTGCAACGTACGCAGAGAAGAAACCGAGCCCGCCCTGCCAGCCGCCGTCGCCTCGGCGACCAGCTCACGGTGCACCGCGGCCACATTTCCGCCCCACACCGCCAGACGCGCACGCAGATCCGCACTCACACCAGCCCGGGACGGAGGCCGAGCCGACAACCGACCCTCACGCCGGGCCACCGCCACCCAGTTCCACACCGTCCGCAGCGAGACGCCCAGGGCCTCGGCGACCAGACGTGCGTGGTCTGTGGTCAACTCACCCCGGGAATCCAGCGCTACCAGGCGCGCCACAGCAACCTCACGCCCCGCACCCGGCCGCTGCGGCACGTCCTCTCCAACCAGACGCCGATCGGACATCCCACACCCCCAGCCCGAACCCCGCGCAGTGCGGCTGTCCACGCTCGGGGGTGTCCATCCCGACACGCCGGACAGATCAACACGAATGAGGGAAGTGAGGAAATACGGGTCATCTCCGCGTCGGCACCCGGTACACCAGTTCACACTGGAGTCGTGACCATGCCGAGCACCCTCTTCCACTACACCAGCACCACGTCCTGGGAGGGGATCCGCGCGTCCGGCTACATCGACACCACATCCCAGGCAGCACGCCACCTGGACGGCCAATCCCGGCTTGTGTGGCTAACCGACGGCCCCGGGCACGACAGCGGTCTGCGGGACCTTGACCGGACCGTCGTCCGGATATCCGTCGCCCCCGCCCCGTCCATCCTGTACTGGCCGCTGTGGCGCGAGCTATGCGACAACCGGACCGCGGTGGAGCAGGCCGGAGGCGACCCAGCAGCCTGGTACCTCTCCGATCAACCCATCACAGCCAAGCACTGGGGTGCGGTGATCCGGATGGACACACGAGAACCACTCCTCAACACGGACGCCGCCGAGCAGCCGGTCTCATCCTGGGCAACGATGCCCATCCCAGCCCGGATCGACGCAGCAACGCGCCGCCTCGACCGGCTCAGGCCGTCCGACCCATTCCGCGCCCACCGGATCGACCAGCAGATCATCAACCTGAAAGCCATCGTCGACCGGAACGAAGCGCAACAACGGCAACGAGCAGCATGGCGGACTCTGAAAGCCGAGATCGCGTCCTTCGCTGGACTCCCGCCGCAGTAACAACCCGAACGAACCCGACCGGCCACCTCTGAACAGCCGGCCTGCCGTACCCGGACCGCCCCCTCACACGTCTACACGCACGACAACGAACCTTCACCGGAAAACGACAACAACCTTCACCAGCAAAGCGACACCCCCACAGCCCCCACCCACCCCCCGATCAGCGCAAACACCTCCCACACCCGGTGCACACAGCTGACGCACTCCACTACAACTCACACGTCACTCATCAGCGACCGGGACCGTTGCCAGCAGCGGAGCGATGTCAGCGATGACCCAAGACGTTGACCACCCGGCCGTTGGGGTCACGGACGAAGAACCGCCGCACCCCCCACTCCTCGTCCTGCAAGGGGTACACGATCTCCGCACCACTGTCCCGCATGACCGCATAGGCCGCATCCACGTCGTCCACCTCCACGCTCATGTCGGGGGTGACTGGCGCCGTCTTGTCGCTGGCCATGAAGCTGATCTGCGCCGCCGGGCTGGATGGGGAGGCGAGTGTCATGATCCAGCCGTGATTCATGACCTCCTCGAATCCCAGCAAGCCGTAGAACTCCCGACTCTCCTGCACAGCCTCTGACTGGACGTTGGGCACGACACGGCGAACGGCCATCGACGACTCCAAAAGAGAACAGACGCCTCCTGGGACTATCCAGAGGTACTACGACACACCCGCCCTCGCAGGCACTTTCGCAACAGACCCTAAACTTGTCGTTTTTTACCTCGTTTCCGTTGGGGGTGGGGATGGAGCAGGCGGTTTTCGAATCCGTCAGGTACTCCGCTGTGTGCCAGGACTGCGGTGCGAAGCTGGAGTGCTGGGGAGTTCAGGCCCTGGTGGACGGCCGGTTGCGATGGGACGTTGAGTCAACCTGTTCCGCCTGTGGATTTGTAGTAGCCGTGTGCGGTGGCGACGTGCCGGCCGAACTGCGGGATCAGATGCTCTCCGAGCACGGACCCGTGAGGCTGCAGGTGAGCAGTCCGTCGGCCAAGGGTGTCGCCATCATGCGCGTGCTGCGGGCTGAGCTCGGTATTGACCTGATGAACGCCAAGGCTGAGCTGCGCCGTGTGTTGGACGGTGATTACTCAGGAACGCTTCCCGAGATGGAATACCTGGCCCGCACGCTTCGGAAGTCCGGCATCGCTGCTGCAGCTACTCGCCCTTAGGAATCTGATCCGGTAGCTCCGTGACGGTTCGCCTGGACTTGGTGCCCTTCTTGTGGTGGGCGGGTCGGCTGTACGCCTCGCCGGTGGCGAGGACGCGGCCCACGTCACGCCAGGTGGCCAGGCGGCGATTTTTCCAGCCTGCTGACCTCCCGTGAGCTGGCCGCGAAGGCTTCGGTCCACAGGTTCCTGAACCCCCTGCGACCCGAGCGGCCGTAACCTGGTTCAACGAGGCCGGTTTCTCCCAACGCCGCCGGAAATCGGTAGCCAGCAGACAGGCGAGCCGGAGCCAGGCATACGCAGCCATCACCAGCCACGTCCAGATCCAGGCCGCCCGCCGGGTCAGCCTCGGGGGCAGTCGGTCCCATGCCTGCGCGGTCGCCTTCCCCTAGAAGCGGGTGTCGGTGACCGTCACGGCTCGCTCGATACCCCACGTGGACGGGTCGCCGAAGACGAACTCGCCGCCGTGCTTGGGTGGTCGGCCGCCCTTGGGGTCGTAGACCCTCGGCGGTGCCGGTCGGCGCATGACCCGGTCGGAGCGGAGTCGGCCGAGGATCTCGGACGGGCAGGTCGTTCAACAGGTGGGCGATGCGGGGTGCGTCGCATCCGGCGTCCGGCACGACCCGGACTTCGGGTCGCCCGGCTTCCGCTGGCGAGCAGTGACGAGCCGCTCGATCAGTTCGCGGATGCGGACTGTGGTCACTGCGGCGACGTCCGCGCCGGTCTAAGACCGTGTCCTACGGGATGAGGCGGACGTTGAGCCGTATAGGGGGCGGGGTACGTGGAGTTGGAGATGAGACGGTGTTCGCGGCCATCATCTACGTCCTGGTCAGCGGATGGGCCTGGCGCCAACTGCCGCCCTGCTTCGGCATATCGACATCGACCGCTCAGCCCTGCCGGACCGCCTCGACGACGCCGGCCTCATCGACGTCACCCGCGTCGTCCTCGACACCACCCACGTCAGGGCTAAAAAAGGGGGCGAACACACAGTTCCGAGCCCCATGGACCGAGGCAAGCCGGGAACGAGACTGTCCTGGCTGTCCGGCTACCGCCCACTCAGCCCCTGCTACAAACGCCAACCCCGCAACTACCCGGCCCTTACTCCGCCTCGCCACCGCCCAGTGCCGCTACAAGCATCTCGCCCACCTCAAGCCAGAGCTTTCGCGTGTGTCCAGACCAGGGGGGCGGGTTCGGCATGCGCCGAGGGCTGAGCGGAGGAAAGAAAACGCGCCCACGCCCGAAGTGACCGTCGAACCGAAGACTGTGATGAACAAGTCGCCGGTCGGTGGACATCGAAACAGGCGGCTGACCGGATACGGAGCAGGCCTAGGAAAAGACATCGCCAGGCACTCGAAGCCATCTCCAGCCACCACGGCGACAACCGGATGATTTGGGCTACGCGCGAACCAACCCACCTGCAACACTCGCCCCCCGACCTGGCGCAAATCCTCCAATCACTCGCTGACACACAGCCCCGACCACAGAGCCAGGAAGACACCAAAGCCGGCGGCCCCGGACGCCTTACCCAACGACGCCGCCAGCGCTTCGCCGCCCAGACCGCCTCTCTCGAAGCCTGCGGTGGAGGACGGGCTGGACGGGGATGAGGGCACGGTCGGGGGTGTTGTATAGTGGATCTTGAGTGGGTCGCCGAGAGGCTGACGGAACTCGATGCGTTGGTGGTCCAAGGAAAGACGCCCCGCTTCCTGCGGGGAAATGCAGGTGCAAGGCCTGCCCGGCGCTCCAGGATCGAAAGCCCCGCCCCCGGTCAGCCGGGAGCGGGGCTTTTGGCGTGTGCGGGGGTAGGGCGCTTGTCTGGGTGACATGCCGTCCTCGGGTGGTCCGCGCTGTCATGGCGTTTACCTCGGGTCGTGGTTGAACTTCGAGGCCGACCAGAAGTAGCCGAGCGCCGCGAGGCCCAGGCACCAGGCGATGGCGAGCCATCCGTTGTGGCCGATCTCGCTGCCGAGCAGCAGCCCGCGCAGGGTTTCGATGGCGGGGGTGAACGGCTGGTACTCGGCGATGGGCTGGAACCAGCCCGGCATTGTGTCGGCGGGGATGAAGGCGCTGGAGATGAGTGGCAGGAGGATCAGCGGCTGCGCGCTGTTGCCGGCTGCCTCGGCGTTCGGGCTGGCCATGCCCATTCCGACCGCGATCCAGGTGAGCGCCAGGGCGAACAGCGCGAGCAGCCCGAACGCCGCCAGCCATTCCAGGACCGTGGCGTCGCTGGAGCGGAAGCCGATGGCCACGGCGACGGCGCCGACGAGGACCACGCTGGCGATGCACTGCAGCACGCTGCCGATGACGTGCCCGATGAGCACGGAGCCGCGGTGGATCGCCATGGTGCGGAAGCGGGCGATGATGCCCTCGGTCATGTCGGTGGCGACGGACACCGCGGTGCCGATCACGGTGCCGCCTATGGTCATCATCAGAATGCCCGGGACGATATAGGCGATGTAGTCGGAGCGGTCCGCGCCGCCGATGCCCGTGCTCATCACGTCGCCGAAGATGTAGACGAAGAGCAGTAGCAGCATGACCGGGGTGAGCAGCAGGTTCAGGGTGAGGGACGGGTAGCGGCGGGCGTGCAGGAGGTTGCGGCGCAGCATCGTCTTCGAGTCGCGTACGGCGAGGGAGAGGGCGCTCATCGGACAGACTCCTTGGGCTGGTTGGGGATGTCGGTGCTGCCGGTCAGGGCGAAGAACACGTCGTCGAGGTCGGGGGTGTGCACGGTCAGCTCGTCCGCCTCGATGCCGGCCGAGTCCAGCCGGTCGAGGATGGAGCGCAGTTCGCGCTGGCTGCCGTCGCTGGGGATCTGCAGTGCCAGCGCCTCGTCGTCGCGGGTGGCCTCGCGCAGAGCGGAGGCGGCGGACTGGTAGGCGGTCGGGTCGGTGAAGCGGAGCCGGACGTGGCCGCCGGGGATCAGCCGCTTGAGCTCCTCGGCGGTGCCCTGGGCGGCGATCCTGCCGTCGTTGAGCACGGCGATACGGTCGGCGAGCTGGTCGGCCTCCTCCAGGTACTGGGTGGTGAGGAAGACGGTGACGCCGCCCGTGACGAGTTCGCGGATGATCTGCCACATGTTGTGGCGGGAGCGGGGGTCGAGGCCGGTGGTGGGCTCGTCGAGGAAGATGATCCGCGGGCTGCCGACCAGCGTCATGGCGATGTCGAGGCGGCGTTTCATGCCGCCGGAGTAGGTGGAGGCGGGCTTCTTCGCGGCCTCCACCAGGTCGAAGCGCTCCAGGAGTTCGGCGGCGGTACGGCGGCCCTCACGCTTGGAGAGGTGGTGCAGGTCGGCCATGAGGAGCATGTTCTCCTCGCCGGTGATCAGGCCGTCGACGGCGGAGAACTGCCCGGTGACGCCGATCGCGGCGCGCACGGCCTGCGGGTCGGCGGCCAGGTCGTGGCCGCCGACGTGCAGATCGCCGGCGTCGGCGGTGATGAGGGTGGAGAGGATCTTCACGGCGGTGGTCTTGCCGGCGCCGTTCGGGCCGAGCAGGGAGAAGACCGTTCCTTCGGGGACGGCCAGGTCGACACCGTCGAGGACGGTCTTGTCGCCGTAGGACTTGCGCAGCCCGTTCGCCGCGATGGCCAGGTTGGTCATGATGGGCGCTCCTCAGGGGCTGCGGGTCAGAGGCTGCGGGCGGTGATGTCGCCGTGGGAGGTGGTGGCGCGGATGTCGAGTTCGGCGGTGCCGTCGTTCTTGAGGGCGTTGCTGACGCGGCCGTAGCCGGTGCCGGCGTCCAGGGCGGCCGAGACGCCGGCGGCCGCGGCGACCGAAATGTCGCCCGACTGGGTGCGGAGCACGACCGTGCCGCGCACGGCCTCGGCGATCCGGATGTCGCCCCTTGCGGTGCTGATCTCCGCAGGGCCGTTGAGCCGGCCGACCTCGACGTCACCGTCGGTCGCAGTGAGGCGGAGGCTCGCTGCCTCGTCGATCTTGATCTGGCGGTACGCACCTTCGAAGGCGACGTCGCCGAGGCGGCCTACGCCGCGAAGCTCGGCGCTTGCGGTCCTGGCCTCGATGCGGGAACCGGCGGGCAGTTGGACGGTCACCTCGATGGATCCGGAGGGGCCGAGGAGCTGGTTGCCGGGGGTCGAGGCCGTGATCCGCAGGACGCCGTCGGCGTAGGCGACGGTGGTCTGCTCAGCGGCCTTGGTGTCGCGGCTCTTGGAGGGGTTGGCGGGCAGGACCTCGACGGCGGTGTCGGCGCGGTCCGCGGCGATGAACTGGATGCGTCCGGCGGGGATGTCCAGGATGGCGGAGATCGGGGCGGGGGTGTCGAACTTCTGCATCGTGCACTCCTTCGAGTTCTTGTTTCTGACGTTGGAAACGCTACGTTGCATTCATGGATTGGGCAACATGCCCGTTGCGATGTATTGGTGTTATTGCAGGTGAGAGCAGTGAAAGTGTTGCAATGGCTTAGAGTTTAATGCAACGACTACTGGCTGTTCGTTGCAATGGATTGGAGGTGAACGCTACACTGGGGGCACCAAGGAGAACGAAGGAGATCGCGATGCCGGGAGGCAGACTCACCCAGCAGGAACGCCAGCAGATCGCGCTGGGACTGGCCGACGGCCTCGCCTACGCGGAGATCGCCAGAAGTCTCGACCGTCCGACCTCGACCATCACGCGTGAGGTGATGCGCAATGGCGGCCCCACCGCCTACCGCGCCGACCTGGCCCATCGCGCCACCGAGCGCCGCAGCCACCGGCGCAGGCAGGCCGCACCCCGGGGGGTGGAGGCGTCCCCGCAGGCCGACGGACGCGACGCCGAGGCCGTGCGCGAGTACGAGGAGATGTTCACGACCCTCCTCATGCAACAGGGCCTGCCCAAGATGATGTCCCGGGTGCTGACCTGCCTCTACACCACCGACGCCGGCAGCCTCACCGCATCCGAACTCGTCCAGCGCCTCCAGGTCAGCCCGGCGTCCGTCTCCAAAGCGGTCGCGTTCCTCGAAAGCCAGGGCCTCATCCGCCGGGAACGCGACGAACGCCGCCGCGAGCGCTACGCCGTCGACGACGACGTCTTCTACCAGTCGATGATCGCCGCCGCCCGGTCCAACGCCCAACTCGCCGAGACCGCACGACAAGGCGTCGGCATCCTCGGCCCCGACACCCCGGCCGCCACCCGCCTCGAGAACATCGCCCGCTTCGTCGACTTCGTCGCCGAGAGCCTCATCCGCGCCGCGGAACAGGCCCGCGAGGTTCTCCATACGAACACCGAAAAGACCGAAACACCATGACGCAGGGCCGGTTGCGGGTGCTGTACAGTGGATCTTGAGCTCGCCGCCATGAACAGGCAGAGTTCGATGCGTTGGTGGTCCAAGGAAAGACGTCCCGCTTCCTGCGGGGAAATGCAGGTGCAAGGCCTGCCCGGCGCTCCAGGATCGAAAGCCCCGCCCCCGGTCAGCCGGGAGCGGGGCTTTTTGGCATACGGGCCTGGGGGTCTCAGTCCACCGCACCCGCCGCGGCGAGCGCGGGACGCACCCTGAGGGCCAGCCAGGTGGGTGTCAGGGTCGCACCCAGGGTGACCACCGTGACGATGCCGACGATGCCGAGATAGACCCACACGGGCCCGGACGGCATCCACGAGTCGGCCGCGGCCAGGCTGAACGGGATCAGTGACATGGCGGCAGCCGCCGTGCCCAGGATGACGCCGACCGCCGAGACCAGCAGGGCCTCACCGGTCACCATCTTCAGTACCTGGTTGCGGGTGGCTCCGTTCAGGCGCTGCAGACCGAACTCGCGGCGCCTGTTGTTGGTCGACATGATCAGGCTGTTGACCATGGAGATCGCCGCGTAGCCCACGATCGCCCCGCCGAGGAGGTAGTTGATCCAGGCCATGATCTGCATCGACTTCATATGGCCCTCCACCAGGGTGTCCCGGTCGACGACCGCCACTCCCGGCACCGACTTCGCCAACGGCGTCAGTGCGGAGACCAGTTGGTCCCTCCCGGTGCCTTTGTCGGCCCGCACCATGATCTGTGCCGGGAGGCCGCCGGAGGTGTGCTCGGCGAGCGTGTCGGCGGGCATCAGCCCCATGTCGTAGCCGGCCCGCCCCTGGTAGACGGCGACCACCTTCAGCTCCTGGGCGCTGCGGTCGCCCATCCGGACCGTCACCGTGTCGCCGATGTCCAGCTTCAGATGGTCGGCCTTGTCCTCGGTCAGCGCGATCGTGCTGCCGGTCAGCCTCCGCAGGCTGCCCCGGGTGACGTCGGCGGCGATCGTCGCCGCGGCGCCGTCGGCGCTGACGCCCTGCAGTGGCAGCCCGGCATCGTCCTGGGAGCTGTCGGCCGGCTCCTCGATGAACCCGGTGCTCGCCGCGTACAGACTCGCTCCCGAGACACCGTCGACGGCGCGCACCCGCTCCAGCAGCCCGGGGTCGACGCCGCCCGCGGGGGTGGTGAGCACGGCATCGGCGCGCAGGTTCTCCACGAACGCCTTCTCGGAGGCGTCGGTCATGGTCGTCTGCAAGTACACATTGCCGGTGGCGAAACCGACCGCCAGCATCACCGGGGTGACCACGGCGGCCATGCGCACCGCGCGCACCCTGGAGTTGAGCACGGCCAGTTCTCCGTTGACGCCCGTGAAACGACGTACCGGCCCGGACAGGGCTGCCATCAGCACCTTGGTGAGGCCGGGTGCCAGCAGGGCGAGGCCGATCACGGCCACGATGACCGCGGGGCCCGCGGTGGCGGCCGCGATGGTGCCGTCGAACAGCACCACGGTGAGGATGCCCAGCGCCGCCGTGCCGCCGAGGGAGATCACCGAGAAAGCCAAGCGGACCCAGTTGAACCACTTGTCCTGGACCACCGCTTCGGCGAGCGCCTCGGTCGGCCGGGCGCTCACCGCCCGCCGGGCACCGATCCAGCCGCCCAGCAGCGCGGTCAGCAGCATGGCTCCCGTGGCCGCGAGCGCCGGGATCCACCCCAGGTAGAACTTCAGCACCTCTGCGGCCAGTCCGGCGTCCACCAGCTGGCGGAACAGCAGCCGGCCCAGTGCCGGACCGGCCAGCCAGGCGACCGCGCCGGCGGCGAGTGACACCAGGAGCGTCTCGCCGAGCAGCATCCGGCGCAGCTGGCCGGGCGTGGCTCCGATGGCGCGCAGAAGGGCGAACTCCCGCCGCCGCTGCTGCACGGTGAGCCCGATCGTGCTGGAGACGATGAAGACGGCCACCAACGTCGCCATGCCACCGAACACCGCGCTGAGGATGATGAGTTGCTGCCGTCCGGAGAGCACCTTGGCGTCCTCGACCACGCCGCGGTCGTCACCGGTGAGCACCTTCACCGGCTGTCCTTCCATGGCGGCGGCGATCCGCTCGCGAACCTCCTTGGTGTCGTTGCCGTCGGCCACGGTGACCGCGAGGGTTTCCGAGCGGCCGGCCGGGTGGGCCAGGCGCTGGGTGTCCCCCTCGGAGAAGAACAGGGTCGGCTTGATCGCCGGGCGGCCGGAGGGCGGCCGGACGATGCCGGTCAGCCGGTAGGTGTCGGCGGTGCCGTGCGCGGAGACGCGCACCCGCTCCCCGGTCTTCGCCCCGGCCGCCGCGGCCAGTTCGGCGTCGAGGACCACATCGCCGGCCCGCTGCGGGGCAGTTCCGGAGACGAGCCGGTACGGGGCGAGCGCGGCCGACTTCCAGCCGTGCGCCTCGACTTCGTCGCCGCCGACGGGTCCGCTGTCGCCGAGCACGGCCGCGTCGAGGGTCCGCTCCTCCACCACGGACCGCACACCGGCCACGGAGCGCACCGTCCGCGCGGCCGTGGCCGCCAGCGGCACCCGCTCGGGCAGGACGGCGGTCTCCGCGTCCTCGCCGCCGTGCGGGACCACGTAGGAGCGGTCGCCGGTGACCAGGATGTCGGCTGCCGCCAGTCGCTGCGGCGGCGCGTTGTTGCGTACCGCGGTCTCCAGCAGTCCGCCGCAGGCGAGCACGATCAAGGCGCCGAAGGTCAGCGCGACGAAGGTGGCGACGAACGCCCCCACCCTGAAGCGCAGCATACGAGCCGCCATGGCGAACATCAGGCGGCCTCCCACGTCCTGTGGTCCGCCGGGCGGGTGCGACCGCGGGCGACCAGGTGGGTCATCCGCTCCGCGACGGCGTCGGGAGTGGGTGCGTGCAGCCGGTCGACGAACCGGCCGTCGGCGAGGAAGACGACGGTGTCGGCGTAGGAGGCCGCCACCGGGTCGTGGGTGACCATGATGATGGTCTGGCCGTCCGTCGTGACCGACTCGCGCAGCAGGGTGAGGACTTCGGCGGCGGTCGTGGTGTCGAGCGCGCCGGTCGGCTCGTCGGCGAAGAGCACCGTGGGCCGTACGGCCAGGGCGCGGGCGATGGCCACGCGCTGCTGCTGTCCGCCGGAGAGCTGGGCGGGGCGGTGCCGCTTGCGTTCGCCGAGTCCGACCCGCTCGATGACCTCAGCGATCCTGCGGTGGTCGGGGCGCTGGCCGGCCAGCTTCAGCGGCAGCGTCACGTTCTGCTCGACCGTCAGGGCGGGCATCAGGTTGAACGCCTGGAAGACGAAGCCGACCTCGTCGCGGCGCAGCCTGGTCAGCTCCGTCTCGTTGAGACCGCCGATGTCCTGGCCCTTGAGCAGGACCTTCCCGGAGGTCGGCCGGTCGAGGCCCGCGGCGCAGTGCAGGAAGGTGCTCTTACCCGATCCGGAGGGTCCCATGACGGCGGTGAAGCTACCTGGTGCGAAGCCTACGGAGACGCCGTCCAATGCGGTTGTCGTCGTGCTGTCCGTGCCGTAGACCTTGCGCACGTCCTCGAGGCGCACTGCCCACTGGCTCTCAGCTCGTTCCCTGTCCATTGACCACGTCCCCGGTAGACCGCCATGGGTATTTCCTGACAGGGAATTTACGAACTCCTTGCACATCGGGGCACGGCGCAAGGGGTGGTCTAGGGGGGTGTAGGGGGCGGGTCAGGGGCGAGAGTCCGCCTGTGGCCTGAGGGGCGGTGTCGTCTCATTGCTTCGGTGCGCACCCAGGGCGTCCTGGTGGACGTGGCTGATTGACCTGAGGTTCATCAGCCACGTTCGCCGAACCGGGTCACGTCGCAGCCCGGCGCAGTGGTACGACCACGTCCTCGCCGGTGGCCTTCGGGCTCAGGCGGTAGTAGCGGATGTGGCCGAGGCGCTCCGATTCCTCCAGCCAGCCGGCCTCGACGATCTGGCGGCGGGTGCGGGAGAAGACGGTGGGCGACATGCCGAGGGTCTCGGCGAGCTCGGCGGCGGTCTTGCTCACGGTGCCTGCACGGTCGGTGGGGTGAGCCGCGTACAGCATGAGGATCAGGCGCTGGTTGGCGGGCAGACCGGCCGTGTGCTCGAGCAGGCGGAGGGTCATGTCCTTGGTGTTGTTCACTTGGCCTCCCACCGTGCAGGGGTTGAATCGTCGAAACCGGGGATGTGCGGCGGGTTGCAGCTCTTGATGGCTTCCCGTTGCTCGATTCCCGTTCCGTGGAACGCAATGTACGGGCTGATCCGGTAGAAGTTGTAGTTGCCGATGCGGCCGCGGATGATCAGGATGCGGTGTTTGACCAGCTTCCGATTGATCTTCCCCACGGCGTCCGTGGACATGCCGACCCTCTTGGCGATGTCCGCGCCGGTGGCCCGGAGCGGCTCCATGCCCTCCGGTGAGACCCCGATCCACCACAGAACGAGGAACTTCTGGCTGGGCGTGAAGGCCTTGCTCTCGGTGATCGCCTCCACCCGCGCCTTGTCTACCTGGGTGTGACGGCCGGAGAAGGCGTACGGCGCATAGGGGACGATCTCGCCTGTGTCAGCGTCCAGCAGTCTGCGCGCTGTTCCCAAGAGGGCCTCCGTGCCTGGTTGCTGGAGAGTTCATGGCGGGCGGCTGTCAGGCCGACCAGATGAACTTAACGTACATGAGCAGGAAGTCGATAAACCCTGCCCGGGGGGCCGTGTCGCTGGACTTCCCAGTGATTCTTCAGCGGTGCTCAAGCGGCGCCCAAACGGGTCCCAGAGGCCGTCACGATGAACGTGAGGTCAATCTGCCGGGTTCCTGGGAACTGGGCACCACGATCCTCTGAACCGGGTGCGAGGTTGTAGGAACGGCCTCAGCGGTTCAGGGAACCGTGTGCCAGATCGGCGGATCTGGGTGGTGCACGGTGATTTCGCAGGTCACGCCGGGTTCCGGGGGCGGCGCTCTCTTACTTGGTACAAGTAGCGTTGTCGGCTGTCCCCTTGGAGTCGCTCGAACCGGCCCCCTCTCCAGCCTCGGCCGACGAAAGCCAGCCACGACGGCGGGCGCGCCGGACGACCTGGCGCGCGTGTGTTTTCAGCGACCCACCACCGGGTCCAGCCACGCCTTGTGTGTGGGGGGAAGGCGGCGGCCCCGCAGTCGCACTCCCCCAGGCGGACCGGACCGGCGTAGGCGCGGGACGGGACCCCGATGCGACCCGCAGGTGTGCGGGGCAAGAGCGCCCCTGACGCAGCGAGGCCCCGGCAGGTTGCCGGGGCCTCGCTTGTGCGGATGGCTATTACGCCGTAATAGCGGGTCAGGGTTGCGGCTCCACGGAGGCCCGCTGCGCCTGGTGCTCGGTCAGGATGCGCAGCATCTTGTCGAACTCCGTGTCCGTCATCTTGCGGATGAGGTGCATGGCGAGGAAGGCGCCGTCGTCGTAAGGGAGTGTGGGGAGAGCCGAGGAGTCGGCGCGGGGTTCGGGGACCGCGGGGTGGGTTTCCGGCTGCGGGACGGGGAGGGATTCCTCCAGCGGTGACTCCTCGCGCGGTGGTCCTTCGGACGCGGGCTCCCCGGCAGGCGTTTCCTCTATTACGTCGTAATGGGCGGGCGGCTGAGGGGTGTCGGCCGCCGGGCGCCTGCCGGGTTTGTGGGCGGGCTTCTCCGCTTCCTTCCGGGCGCGCTCCGCCTTCAGTTCCGCCAGTACCGTCTCCTGCTGCTCGGCCGGCTTGTTGCCGACCGCGCGGAGGAGGTCGATGGGGTCCTCGCCGATGCGGGACTGCAGCTCGGGAGTGAGGTTGAGGAGGGCGAGGCGCTGGGAGACCCAGCCCTGGGAGCGGTGGAGGCGTTTGGCGAGGGCCGTTTGGCTGCCGTGGATGGCCAAGAGCCGGTTGAGGGCCTTGGCCTCGTCCAGCTCGTCGAGGTCCTGCCGGTGGATGTTGGCGACCAGGGCGGATTCGAGGAGTTCCTCCGAGGTGCTGCCCTGGTCGTCGCTGACCATGACCTTGATGGTGTCGAGGCCTGCCTCGCGGGCGGCGGCCAGGCGGCTGCTGCCGTCGATTACGACGTAATGGGTGTCCGCCTCCAGATCGGCCTCGCGATCGGGGTTGGCCTTGATGTAGGTGTCGCGGTTCATGACCGTGATCGCCTGCTTCTGGCCGTGGGTGCGCAGGCTGCCCGCGAGGTCGGTGAGGTCGCCGAGGGTCGAGCGGGGGTTGTCGGGGTTGAGGCTGATGCGGTGGGTGGGCAGTTCGGTGGGCGGGGCCACGCCGTCGGTGGGCACACCGGTGGCCGCCGCGACCGCCGCTCGACGGGCGCTGACCGGGCGGGCCGAGCTGCCGAACCGGCCAGCACCCAGCTGGTCGGCCTTCTTGGTCATGAGATCTCCCGGGCCAGGGCGCGCATGCTGACCGCCTGCTGGGACTTGGGGGCGTAGGAGAGCAGGGGCTGCTTCACGCGGACGGCTTCTTTTTGCTCCTTCAGGTCGCCGATGAGGCCGACCACGCGGGGATCCTTTATGTCCACCCAGCCCTGGAGGGAGGAGGTGGCGATGTAGCCGCGCCGGCCGTCGTAGAGGTTGACGACGATGCCCAGGTAGTCGATTTCGAGGGAGAGGTCGCCTCGGAGGTCCTCGATCTGGGTGGTGAGGAGCTCATAGGCGTCGGCGGAGCTGTCCTCGGCCTGGACGACGATGAGGGCGCCGGACTGGCCGGGCTTCTCGTTGTCCCGGCGGCGGCCGTAGTAGGCGGCGGCGTCCATGCTGAGGCCGAGGCTCGGGGGGCAGTCGATGAGGATGACGTCGTAGTCCGCCTCCAGCGGAGCCAGGGCTCTTTCGAGGGCGGCTTCCCGGGCTCGTACGGCGGACAGACGCACATCGAGGAGGAAGGCGTCGTTGCAGCCGGGCAGCAGGTGCAGCCGACCGCCGAAGTTGTCCTCGTCGATGGAGACGACCAGGTCGCGCAGATCGCCCTTGGGGTCGCCCGCCATGTGGTTGGTGAGGCTGTCGCCGTTCATCGGCAGGGGGGACGCGCCGAGTTGGTTGGTGAGGTGGCTCTGGGGGTCGAAGTCGACCAGGAGGACGCGCAGGCCGAGGCCGGGGAGGTTCTCGACGTCCAGCGGGTTGTCGGTGGGTTCCCCGTCGGTCTCGCCGGCGCGGAGGGCGGCGACGAGCTGCTTGGCGACACGGACCGGGTGGAGCTTGTTGGGGTCCTCGGCCATCGCCTCGCCGGTTCCGGCGGTGATGGCTGTCTTGCCGACACCGCCCTTCTGGTTGCAGACGATGATGCGCCGGGTGACGGCCGGTCGTACGACGTCGGGGGCGGGGTTGGTGTCGAGCCAGAGCTTGACGGACTGGGCGAGGCCCTGGATGAGGGAGACCCCGCGGTCCGCAGCGGTCTGCTTGAAGGCGTCCCACTGGCCCTGGGGGAGGAACGTGGAGAAGGAGTCGGCGCCGGAGGTGTCGATGCTTTCCGGCGCGGAGGCGAGGTCGCACCAGGCGGCGATGCCCTGTTCGACGGCGCTCTGGATCTCGAGGCCGTGCTGGGCGGCTCTGACTTTGAGGTCCTGCCGGAGCCATCCCGGCAGCTTGGACACGACCTTCTCGCGGTCGCTGGAGGTGGCTGGAGAACTCATGGGGGCTACCTTACTAACGCGCAAGATCGAAAGCTTCTATTGACACGTTAGTAAGGGAAAGTTGGCTGGGGTGCAGCCCCATTACGGCGTAATAGCCCGGCGGCGGAGGGGGCGGTGGCCGTCGGGCTATTACGCCGTAATGGGTCGGGAGAGCGGGGGAGTGCGGGAGCGTCAGGCGATGGCCCAGGGGCTGGGGTCCTGGACGCGGCGGGAAGTGGGGCGGGAGGCGTCCCAGGCCGGCTGGAGCGCGGCGGAGACGATGCCCCACAGCTGACCGGCGGTCAGGGTGCGGATGGGGATGACGACCTGGCCGGCCAGGCTGATGCCGTAGGCCGACTCCAGCGCGCTGACGATGCCGATGAGGGCCAGCGAGTCCAGTCCGTACGTCTCCAGGGGTTCGTCGGCCGCGGGGGCCTTGTCCTTGCCCAGGCCGGGCAGCCCCCGCTGGAGGACGGTCTCGAACGTCGGGTTCCACGGTGCTGAGGCCATCGACGGGCTTCCTTCCGGCTGCCGGGGGAGGGGACGCGGTTCCGCGAGCAGCCTGAGGGACGGCACTCGAGTCCGCGTCGACGAGCGCTCAGCTCATGCGCGGGGCGGGGGAGGGGGCATCGGTTACGACGGCGCGCTATTACGTCGTAATGGCCTCAGTGCCTCCCGACGTCGTGCGCAGTGCCCGCGGTGACGGCCTGGAGCTTGTCCGGGTTGGCCACGTTGTGGATGGCGGTGATACGGCCGTCGGTGTCGAAGTCGAAGGTGACGGTGGCGATCACCCGGTCCGGTGCGGTGAACAGCAGGCCCGGGCCGCCGTTGATCTCGACGAGTTCGGCCTTCATGTCGGTGGGGTCGACGCCCTGGTAGGTGACGGTGCCGATGGCCGCGAACCAAGAGGCCACCGTCTGAGCTCCGACGACCGGCCGCAGGGCCTGGCGGACCTTGCCTCCGCCGTCGGTCCACAGGGTGACGTCCGGGGACAGCAGCTCCATCAGGGAGTTGACGTCACCGCCGGTCGCCGCGGCGAAGAAACGCTCGGTGACCTCGCGTCGCCGGGAGGGGGTGGCGGGGAAGCGGGGGCGGCGGGCGCGTACGTGTTCGCGGGCACGGTGGGCTGCCTGGCGGACCGCGGGTTCGGAGCGTTCCACGGCTTCCGCGATCTCGGCGTGGCTGAAGCCGAAGACCTCCTTCAGGACGAACACCGCGCGTTCCAGGGGGCTGAGGGTCTCCAGGACCACCAGCATCGCCATGGACACCGACTCGGCGTTCGTGACGGTCTCCGCGACGTCGGTGGTGCCGTCGGTGTCGGTGGTGGTGAGGATGGGCTCGGGGAGCCAGGGGCCGACGTACGTCTCGCGTTTGTGCCGGGTGGAGCGCAGGCGTTCCAGGGCCAGGTTCGTCACGATCCGGGTCAGGTACGCCTTGGGGTCGGCCACCTGGGAGCGGTCGGCGGCCGACCACTTGATCCAGGCGTCCTGGACCGCGTCCTCGGCGTCGGCGGCGGAGCCGAGGACGCGGTAGGCCACCGAGAAGAGCAGATTGCGGTGACGCTGGAACAACTCCTGATCGGAGTCGGAGTCTGCGAGCGGGTGGGTCACCGGGTCACCCCGTCGCGGGTGAAACGGCCGCCGCGGGGCCAGAACGCGCCCGAGGAGGGCATCTTCTTCATACGGCCGTAGGTCGGCCAGGGGGAAGCGGTCACCGTCTCCTTATAGCGGGCCGCCAGACGGCCGGTCAGATGAATACGGCGGGGGCTGTCGTCGGGGCGGGTGAACTGCACGACCGCGTCCTCGCGGCCCAGGCTCACCGGCGTGTGGTAGTACCCGAAGCGAAACGGCCTGGGCTGCTTGCCCCGAAGCGTGCGGAGGATCGACAGGGCGGCGTGTACGCCGGTCGGCATGCCGCTCTGGCAGGTGCCGTGCAGGACGCCGTAGCCCTGGCGGATCGCCGCCGCGTCGCCCACCGCGTACACCTCGGGGTGCGAGACCGAGCGCAGGGTGCTGTCGGTGACGATGCGTCCGCGCTCGTCGACGGTCAGGCCGGCCGCGGCCGCCAGTGGCGACATCCGCGCACCGCAGGTCCACAGGACCACGTCGGCGGGGATGCTCTCGCCACCGGCCAGTTCGACCGCGTCGGGCAGCACCTTCAGGATTTCGACGCCGGTGCGTACCCGGACGCCCAGGCGGTCGAGGGCGGCCCGCAGGTGCGCCTTGGCCCTCGGCGTCATGGTTGCGCCGGGTTCCCGCCGTCCCAGGAGGACCACGGTCAGCTCCGGGTGCCGCTCGGCGATCTCGGCGGCGGACTCGACACCGGTCAGCCCGCCGCCGGCGACGACCACGGTGCCGCTGCCCAGCCGCGCAAGCCGACCGGCGAGTGCCTCGGCGTCCTGGGCACTGCTGAGGGTGTGGGCGTGGTCCTCGGCGCCCGGGACCGCCGCCGTGTCGGTCACACCGCCCAGGCCGTACACCAGCGTGTCGTAGTGCAGGACCCGGTCGTCGTCGATCCGTACGGTCTTCGCGTCCGTGTCCACCGCCGTCACCCAGCCGCGCACGAACCGCGCGTCCGTGCCCTGGAGCAGTTCGGGGACGCTCAGTTCGGCGAGTCGCTGTCCGGTCGCCGCCATGGGCAGGCGCATCCGCTCGGTGAACCGCTCCTGGGCGTTCACCAGGGTGACCTGAACGTGTTCGTGCCGCCTGACCCGGGCCGCGAGCTGGACGGCCGCGGACAGGCCCGCGTAGCCAGCTCCGAGGATCAGGACGCGGTGGGGGGTGGCCGGGCCGGTTGCGTGCTGAGAGCTCATCGTCTCGTCCTTTTCGCTTGCCGTTGACGACCATCAGATGGGAGCTGACCGGTCGGACGTGACATCGGGTCGGTGTGGCCTGAGTCACAGAAGGGGGCAGCGACCGGAGCGACCGAAGCGACCGTGGCGTGGGGTCGACAGGCCCGGAGGGGGCGTCGGATTCAGGTTTGCTGCAGGGTCGCTTGAGTCGCTCCTGCCCGGGGCGGGGCGGGCGGGGGTGCGGCAGCGACTGAAGGGGAGCGACCGAAGGCGGTTGAGTCTCATTTCGGTCGCTGCAGAAAAGGCCTGGTCAGAGGGCAGTTGGGCGGGAAACAGCGACTGAAGCGACTGAGGGTCCGGGTATATGGAGACATTGGCGTGCGTGCGCGTGCGCGTGTGCGCGTCATATATAGGGACGTTGAGTCGCTTCAGTCGCTGTTGGGGGATGTACGTACCCTGTGACCTGCGTGTTCGTTGAGCTACCGAGAGAGCGACCGAAGTTGCTTCGGTCGCTGGGGGGTTTGGGGTTCAGTCGCTGGAGGAGCGGGGGCGTCACATGGGTGATTTTTGTTTTCCCGTGTGTCCCCTTCTGTCTTTGTAGTTCGCTAATCTGTCTCAGTCGTTGAGTCGCTTCGGTCGCTGATGGGGGATGTGGATGGCTCCTGAGCTGCGGGTTTCACGCAGCGACTCAAGGCAGCCGTCCGCCGTTCCGCAGGATGAGGGCCGGTCTTTGGCGACCGCGCGGTGGTGCGCGGCCCGGGGCTGGCCGGTTCACCCGCTGGCACCGGGCCGCAAGACTCCCGCGGGCAACTGCGAGGCCTGCCGCGAGCCCGGGCACACCCACCGGGGGTGCGGCTGCCCGGCCGCCGGTCGCTGGTGCCACGGATTCCATGCCGCCACCCTCGACTACGCCAGGATCGAGCAGTGGTGGAGGACGAACCCGCGGCTGGGTGTCGGGGTCGCCTGCGGGCCCGCGAACCTCGTGGTCGTCGACATCGACGCGCACGCCCAGTCGCTGCCGGACCGGGACCGGCTGCTGCCCGGCATCGGGATCTCCGCGGGGGTGGACCTCACGGGCCTGGCCAACGGGTTCCACACGCTCGGCGTGCTGGCCGCTCTGCGCGGCGAGCGGAGCCCGGCGGACGATGAGACCACCCTGCGCGTGCGGACGCCCTCAGGGGGCCTTCACGTCTGGTACCGGGCGCACAGCGGGCAGCGCTGGCAGTGCTCCGCCGGATCGGGCGGCGGGCGTTCACTGGCCTGGCAGGTCGACGTACGTGCGCACGGGGGGTACATCGTCGCGCCGGGGACCGCGACCGAGGCGGGGGTGTACGAGCCGGTCGGGCCGATCCGCGAGCCCGCGCCGCTGCCCGGCTGGCTGGCGCGCGAGCTGGAGCGCACCGGCCATCTGCCGCCCGCGCACGTGCCGGTGCCGCGCCCGGTGCCGCCGAGGGCCCGGCAGGCCGTCCTGGCCGCCGGGGGAGGGCATGGAGCCGTGGGCCGGGCCCTGACCGCCGTACTGACCGAGGTGGCCGCCTGTGCCGCCGTGTCCGAGGGGGCGGGGTTCTCCGAGAAGCTCAACCGGGCCGCGTACACCGCAGGGGGTCTGGTGGCCGCCGGGCACCTGGCCGAGGAGGAGGCCGAGCGAGTGCTGACCGAGGCCGCGGAGCACGCCCGGCCGGGGCAGGAGCGACGCTACCGCGCCATCATCCGCAGCGGTCTGAGCGCGGGCCGGCTGCGGCCGCTGTCACCGGGAGGCCGTGGGTGACCGACGACAACGCCGTCTTCACCGCCCGGGACGACAACGCGCTCTTCGACGCGCAGGCGGTCGCCGCGCAGATCCTCGCCCAGCGCGGCCCGCAGCTGCCCCGCCAGGCGAGTGAGAGCCGGCTGGAGGCGGGTGGACGCGACGGCGAGGCGACCGCCGAGGGGCTGCTGCCCGACACGCTCAGCGACCGCGGCAACGCCAAGTTGTTCGTCAGGCTCTACTCCAACGACTACCGGCACGTCCCCGGTCTCGGCTGGTACCGCTGGGACAGCACCCGCTGGCAGATCGACGAGGACGACACCGTGCTGTGGGCGGCCGGGGACCTGGCGGAGTCCCTGGCCACCGACGACCCCCGCGGAGTGCACAGTTCGACCGCGCTGCAGCAGCACCGGCGGCGCGCGCTGAGTACCAGCGGCATGAACGCGATGCTGGCACAGGCGAAGTCGGCGCCCGGGATGGTCCTCAACGCCGCCCGGCTGGACGCCGATCCGTACGCGCTGTGCACGCCGTCGGGCATCGTGGATCTGCGGACCGGTCTGCTCCGTACCCCCGACCCGGACAAGGACTTCCACTCCCGCTCCACCTCGGCAGCCCCGCAGGCGATGCCGACACCGCGCTGGGACCGGTTCCTCACCGACACCTTCGGCGACGGGCCGGAGGGCGCGGAGATGATCGACTTCCTGCACCTGCTGCTGGGGTACTCGATCACCGGTGACGTCGGCGGGCAGGTGATGCCGTTTCTGTTCGGTTCGGGCAAGAACGGCAAGTCGGTGCTGCTGGATGTGCTGATGAAGCTGGTGGGCGACTACGCGGACGCGGCGCCTCCGGGGTTCTTGATGGCGCGGCCGTACGAGGGGCATCCGACGGATCTGGCGGAGCTGCACGGGCGGCGGGTGATCGTGTGCAGTGAGGTGAAGCCGGGGGACCGGTTCGACGAGGCGCGGGTGAAGCTGCTGACCGGTGGCGACCGGATCAAGGCACGGCGGATGCGGCAGGACTTCTTCAGTTTTCAGCCGACGCACAAGCTGTGGCTGCTGGGCAACCACCGGCCGGAGGTCGGCACCGGCGGGTTCGCGTTCTGGCGCCGGATGCGGCTCATCCCCTTCGAACGGGTGGTCTCCGACGACCGGAAGATCGACAACCTCGCGGACATGCTGGTCACCGAGGAGGGCCCGGGCATCCTCAACTGGCTGATCCTGGGTGCCCGGCGGTACCTCGGCGGCGAGAAGGACCTGACGGGTCCGGAGCGGGTGCGGATCGCCACCACGGCGTACGCGGAGACCGAGGACCACACCGGACGGTTCCTCTCCGAGTCATGCAGGATCGCGGCCGATCTGAGGGCGGAACAGACACAGCTCTACGCGGTCTACAAGCGCTGGTGTCAGAATGAGGGCGCCCCGGCCGTCTCGTCCCGGGCCTTCGCGGCACGGGTCCGAGAGGTGGTGGGACTGGCGTCGCCCAAGGAGATGATCCTGTCCAACCAGCGCAAGTACTACCCGGGCATCGGACTGGTCGCCGACGAGGAGACAGCATGAGCGCCCTCATAGAAGAGGACGAGATCATCCACGAGGTCGACTTCGTCTGGCTCGAGGACATCGGCGACCTGGACTACGTGCGCCAGAGCCTGGACCGGCTGCCGACCCGCCGTGGCCGGCCCGCCTACCACCGTGACGGCCGTATGGTCGGCTACGCGCTGCTCGGGCCCGGTGCCAAACCGTCCCGGTCCTCGGGCACGTTCCGCCGCCGGGTGTTCTGGCTGCTGCCGCACGACCGGGACACCGTGCCCGACGGGCTGTACGCCACAGGGGCGCCGGCCGAGGCGGTGGATCCGCGCACGCTGGCGCCCGGTAGCAAGGGGCGTAAGACGGAACGGTCGGAGGGCGGGCCGCCGTCTTCGCAGGCCCGGGGGCGGGGAGTGTCGCTGCCGCTGTGAGAGGCGGTGGTCCGTGATCACTGGAGCGGCCGGAGCGGTGACCACGCAGGGTGTCCCGCCGCCCTCGGCCGGTGTCGTGCCTGAACGTGCGGCGGTGCTGTGACCGACAAGGTGCTTGAAAACCTTTCGGTTCTCGGTCAATTCCTGCTGTACTGCGGTTGGTTGACCGTGCGGGGTGCGAGGCGAGCGGTCGACGTACAACGCTCGACGCAGGCCGGGGGGAGGCCCGCTCATGAGGTGTGTGTACGTGCGGGCCGAGCCGGGATCAGGCGACCGGGCCGGTGATGGTCGATGTGAAGACGGTCTCGCCGTCCTGGTGGCCGGTGGCCTCGATGGTCATCATGTCGCCGTACTCGGGCGACACGCGTGTGACGTCGATCCAGCAGGGCCGGTCGAACTCGGCGTAGCGGTAGAACGAGGTGGACGCGCTCGCGGGAGTCAGGGTCCGGGGTCCGAGCAGTGCGGATGCGGCCTGCCGGGCGCCCTCCAGCAGCACCATGCCGGGCACGTGGTCAGCCTCGTGCTCGAAGAGGATCGGGTGGTTGAGGTCCGGGGTGAGCAGCCACCGGTCGGGCCGGTCGGTGGGGGAGAGGACGACGTCGGCGGGGGACGTCCGGCCCACGACGGCCGGCGGTACCGGGGCCGCGGGGGACGGGGCGCCGGAACCCGGGTCCGGGTCCGGCCGGTTCGCGCGCAGCCGGTTGTAGACGGACGGCGTGATGAGGGTGAAGTGGGCTCCGCCGTGGGCCACCAGCGTTCCTTCCCTGCGGATGGAGAAGTCCATGCGCAGCTGGCTGGCCAGCCCCTTGCGGCGGGTTATCTCCGTGCACTTGGCCTCGAGGTCGAAGTCGGTCGGGCTGGAGGCGATGCCCAACTGGTGCAGGTCCGTGGTGTAGCTGAGGTTCCACATCACGAAGTGGTGGTCGAGCGGCACGCCCAGCTCGGCGTGGGAGAGGAAGAGACCCGCCTGCCGAAACGTCTCTGCGGTCTGCAAGGGGTCGTGGCTCGTTCCGTCGGGGCTGTTGAAGAGGGCGTGGACGCGCGGCCACTGGCCGGTGAGGGAGAAGCGCAGGCCGTCATGGGCCGTGCAGCCGGTGAGGAACACCTCCGCGAGGCAGGCGCGGTGGACGTACTCCTTGGGGACCGTGGTGGTCAGCCGAGGCAGTGCTGGCAGTCCGACAACACCCTGGGTGGAAAGACTCATCAGAACCCCCGTCTTGATGCTTCGTTCGACGACGCCTATAAGATACGGACCTACCGGTTTTCTTGGATCGGCGGATAGGTAAAGAGTTGGCCAAGTGTGGCGAGGATCGGCGAACTGTGGATTCCGTTTCGAGTGGTTTATTCCCGTATCTTTCCGTGGAATCCGGGCCATCTGTTGTCATGCGGTCGCAGATCAAAACCTGGCTAGCGGTTTCTTTTTGAGCCGACAGAAAGCCCATAAGGGTCAAAACCTACAGGGAGACCACCGTGACGAGACCTCCACTGCGCACGCTCCGTCTCGCCGCCGTGAACGTCGACGGCGTGCTGCTTCACGACACCTTCAGCCCCGTCATCCACCGATTCGTCGTACGGCACGGCGTCGCCTACACCCCCGAGCTGGAGAAGCAGGTCTTCTCGCAGCCGAGGCTCACCGCGGCCCGGGTCCTCGCCAGGGCCATCGGGTCCACGGCGGGCCCCCTGGAGATCCTCGACGCGTACTTCGAGGAGCGCGAGCGCTACCTGCGGACCCATCCGGAGGGCCCGCTCGACGGAGCGGCCGAACTCCTGCGGCGGTTGCGCGCGCTGGGCCTGGACGTCGTGAGCTACGGGGGGATGGATGCCTCGTACGTCGAAGAACATCTCCGCCCCTGGGCGCCGTACCTCGTCGAGCCGCGCTACGTCTGCACGAACGACTTCCGGCCGGGTATCCGGGAGATCGTGCGGGAACGCTTCGGCCTCTCCTACGATCAGGTGCTCTTCATCGACGACGTGACGACCGTCGCCGAGCGGGCCAAGGAACTGAACGTGCCGTTCATCGGGCATCCCAGCGGCTTCGAGCACGGATTCCAGCGGCAGTTGATGCGCGCGGCCGGTGTTCGGCACCTGGTCGGCACGCCGCACGACATCGACGAGTCGCTGGTGCGGCTCCTCGACCGGGAGGCGGCAGAGGGCACGGTGTGGCGGGAGTCCGGCCTCCCGGCCGCGGACCTGGTCGCCGGCGGGGGCCGGTCGTGACCGAGAACGGCACCGCCCCTCTGGCGGGCAAGGTCGCGCTCATCACGGGTGCCAGCAGCGGCATCGGGGCGGCTGCCGGCCGCGTGTTCGCCGACCAGGGGGCGACCGTCGTGCTGACCGGCCGCCGCAGGGACCGGCTGCGGGAACTCGTCGCGGACCTGCGTGACAAGGGGGTGGAAGCCGCTTACTACGTCGTGGACGTGCGCAGCGGCGCGGAGGTACGGCGGGCGGTCGAGGACACCGTCGAGCGCTACGGGCGCCTTGACGTCGCGTTCAACAACGCTGGAGTCGCGCACCCCAAGACGCCCCTGCACCTCCTCGACGACGAGGTCTACGAGAACATCATGGAGACGAACGTACGCGGAGTGTGGAACTGCATGCGCCACGAGATCGCGGCCATGCTGGCGGGCGGGAAGGGCGCGATCGTCAACACCAGCAGCGTCGGCGGGCTGGTCGCCTCCTCGGCCGCGGCTCCCTACATCGCCTCCAAGCACGCCGTGATCGGACTGACCAAGGCCGCGGCGGTGGAGTACGCCGAGCAGGGCATACGGGTCAACTCGATCGCCCCGGGCCTGACCCGCTCGGAAATGGTCGACGAGTGGTTCCGCCTCTCTCCGGGCGCGGAGGAGAAGGCGTACCGGTCGGCGCCCCAGCAGCGGGCGGCGGCTCCGGAAGAAGTGGCGGAGACGGCCGCCTGGCTGTGCAGCGACCGGGCCAGCTTCGTCACGGGCGCCACGCTCGCCGTGGACGGAGGCCGGACCGCCTGGTGAACCCCGCGCTTACCACGGGTATACGACCCGAGATGGGGTAAGGTACCTCACGTTCGGTTTTGTTTTCCTGGCAGAGGAGGGTCTCATGGCACGGCAAGAACGTGCACTTCGGACCCGGCGCGCTGTTATCGAGGCCGCCGCGGCGGTCTTCGCCGAGCGCGGCTACGCGTCAGCGACCATCGCCGAGATCCTCGACCGGGCTGGGGTGACAAAGGGCGCACTGTACTTCCACTTCGACTCGAAGCAGGCCCTGGCGCGCGGGGTGATCGACGCTCAGATCACCGACGACTTCTGGTCGCCTCGCGAGCTGAAGCTCCAGGAGTTCGTGGACCTCGGCATGACGCTGGCCTACCGGATTCCCAACGAGGTCCTGCTGCAGGCCGGTATCCGTCTCTCCGCCGATGTGCAGGGACGGACCCTGTTCGGCAGTGCCTGGCCGGCCTGGACCAAGGTGCTGGTCGAGCAGCTGACCGTGGCCAAGGAGCGGGGCGAAGCGCTGCCGCACCTCGACCCCGAGGAAACGGCGGAGTTCTTCCTCGGCGCCTGGGTGGGCATCCAGGCGGTCTCCGAGGCCAACGCCAAGTGGGCGGACCTGAGTTACCGCGTGTCCGTGCTGTACAAGCACATACTTCCCGCCATCGCCACCCCTACCTCGCTGATCAGGCTGGATATCGCGCCGGACAGAGGTATGCGGGTCATCGAGGGCATGGTGAGGACGCGCGAGGAGCACGCTGACGAAGCGGTGCTTGCTCCGTCCGAGGCCTGACAGCCTTCGGCGGCCACTTTTCCGAACATCGAACAACTCTCCACACGCTTCCGTCGGTCCTTCCGCAAACCTGGCACCTGGTTTGCATCGGCGAGTTGTGAGCACCCGATAGGCGATGTGGAATCTTTCCGCTGCCCAGAAGCGGGCTGCGCACCCTGAAGCCGGCAGACGCCCAGGCCAATTAAGAAACCAAACGTGCTGTTTTTATAGGCCTGGAACTGCCATGCGGCGCGGGGTGAAGGGGAGGCGGGCTGCCCTGAACAGCCAACCTGTCAAATGCCGACACTAAAGCCGCACAAGAGCCACACAGTCGCGGCTCTAGTAAACCTACCAATCATGCGGTTTGCTAAGGTGCTGGAAACGGAACGCTGGGCAAGGAGAACGTGGTGGTCAAACAGGTGCGAGCGGCCCGTACGCGCCAGGCCCTCATCGTCGCAGCGGCCGAGACGTTCGCCGACGACGGCTACGCACTGGCGACCCTGCCCGCCATCAGCAAACGGGCCGGCGTGAGCGCCGGGGCGCTGCACTTCCACTTCGCCAGCAAGGACGCGCTGGCCCGGGAGGTGGAAGGGCTTGCTGCCGACTCCGTCGAGCGGATGGCCGAGCAGTGCCGGACATCGGCCGACACCTTGCTGCAGTCGCTGGTGAACGCCACGGACGGGCTGCTGGCGGCCGTGGCGTCCGACCCCGTGGTCAGGGCCGGCTTCAAGCTGGGCAACGATCCGTCCCGCAAGAACGACGCCGGGGTGCCCCAGTGGTGGTACGCCTGGGTCCACGACCTCGTCGTCCAGGCGCAGGACGCCGGCGAGCTGGCGGACGGTGTCTCTCCGGAGGGTGCGGCGGCGGCGATCGTCGCCGCCACGCTGGGCTTCGAGGTCATCGGCGGCTGGGGCGTCGAGTGGCTCTTCGGGGAGCGTGTGGATCTGTTCTGGTCCTTCATCCTGCCGCGGCTGGCGGCTTCCCCGCAGTTCGCTTCCGTGACGTCCCGGAGCCAGGGGGCGTAGCCGGACCGCGCCCCCCGGAGCCAGGGGGCGTAGCCGGACCGCGCCCCCCGGAGCCAGGGGGCGTAGCCGGACCGCGCCCCCCGGGGCCTTGTCGGGCGCTCGCGGAGTGTTCCTTGAGCGGATCTCGTGCACGAGTCGAATGCGGCACAGGAGCCCCGTACGGGATTGACATACCGCATGTGCTGTTTTTTACTGATGGTGCTAGGGAACCGCTGCACAACGGCACCAGCAAACGGGGAGACGGCGTGGACATCGACATATTGGGCACACTCGCCGTACGGGAGAGGGGCGTCTCCATCACTCCGACCGCCCCCAAGCCGCGCCAGGTGCTCGCGCTCCTGGCTCTGCAGGCCGATCAGGTCGTGCCCGTCGGCACCCTGGCCGAGGAGCTCTGGGACGCCAAGCCGCCGCGCAGCGCACGCCCCACGCTTCAGACGTACATCCTGCAGCTACGCGAGTTGATCACCGCCGCTCTGGAGAGCGGCGGCGAGGACGGCAGCCCTCACCGGACCGCCAAGGACGTGCTCCTGACCGTCCCCGGCGGCTACCTGCTCAAGAGCGGTGAAGGCACCAGTGACGTAAGGGAGTTCGAGCGGCTGGCCGGTACCGGATACCGGGCCATGGACGCGGAGGACTACCCCCAGGCCGCCCGCCTGCTGCGTGAGGCGCTCGCCCTGTGGACCGGCCCCGCGCTCGCCGACGTCCAGGCCGGCACCCACCTGGAGACGCAGATCAAGCGGCTGGAGGAGAGCCGGCTGTGCGCGCTCGACCAGCGGATCGAGGCCGACCTCCGGCTCGGCCGGCACCGGGAACTGCTCGCCGAACTGACCGTGCTGGTCAGCCGCTACCCCACCCACGAGAGCCTGTGCGGCCAGTACATGGTCGCCCTGTACCGCTCCGGGCGCCGTGGTGAGGCGCTGGACGCCTACCAGCGGCTGCGCGCCATCCTGGTGCGCACCCTCGGCCTGGAACCGTCCGGCGTGCTGAGCAAGCTGCAGCGCTCCATCCTCATGGCCGGGGCGGACAGCGGCATCGGTGCCGCCCGGATGGCCTCGGCGGCACCGGTCGGCTGAGCGGCCGGACGGCGACACGCCGGCGCTCTCTCCGCCCGTGCTCGACCACCGCTCCAGAAGCACGCCTCAGTTTTGAGCGGACCTGGAGGAGGGAGGGCACTCATGGCGGACCGGCGAGTGCACCCCCCGACCCAGGACACGGCCCGCGTGGACGCTCCCAGCGGCGTCGTCCACGGCATGCTCGCCGATGCCCCCCGCCGGCCGATGGTGCTGCCCTCGGCGTCCACGCCGGGGCCGACCACGTGCGCTCCTCCCACACCCGCGCGATCGAGTTCGAGCAGCGGGACGCCGCTTGGCCCGGCACTGTGACGACCGGTACCCGGACGGTGGAACCCACCGACGGCGACCGGTCGCTGGTGACCCTGCGGCAGGAGCGGCTCGTGGCGTCGGCGGGCGGGGTCGAGGTCCGCTTGCGGGAGGCTTCAGCCGAACTTGCGGTGACAGGCCTTCGACCTGCGCCGACACTAGGCTTTCCGGGATCGGGGAATCCAGGGGAACCATGAGAGCGAACGGCGGCCACGAGATGGCGGGTGGCCGCCCCTCCGGCGTGCCAGGAGTCCGGCCCGGGCCGGAACCCCAGGCGCCGCATGTTCTGCAGAAACGATTCGAAATGGAGGACGGGGGGCCGGTCCGCCTCGTTGTGGCGGTGGATCCCGGCGCCCGGGGCAGCGGATGAGCAGTCATCACTCGTACGCGGGCACTGTCCTCGCCGTGGTCCACGAGCCGGGCGGTACGGCTCCCGGCCCCTCCCTCGTCTTCGAGCTGTGCGGGACGGTCGGCACCTCGGAGGCGGAGTCGGTCGCGGCGAGACTCGCCCAGCGTCATCGCGAGTACGCCGTCGAACTCGACGACGGCGGCGGGGGACGGTACGTCGTGCGTCTCACCCCGGACGCGACCGCGCGGCGCACGGCGCCGCTCACCCCCGACCTGGTGGCCGACCTGCTGTCCCCCGTCGCCGACGGCACCGTCCCGGTCACCGGGCACCAGCGGGAGCTGCTGCTCGCGGCCGTGACCGGCCGGGGCGGTCCCGGCCGGCACCTGGAACAGCTCTCCTGGGACTGGTCGGGTCCGCTGGACCTCGAGCGTTTCATCGCCGCCTGGCAGTCGGTCGCGGACCGGGAGGCTGTGCTCCGGGCGTCCTTCGACTGGACGGGGGCACCACGGCTGGTCCTGCACGACCGGGCCGTCGTCGAGGTGGTCCGCCATGTGCACACCGCCGTGAGCTGGAGCGATCTGCTCAAGGTCGAACGGGCGCGGGGCTTCGAGCTGTACCGGCCCGGGCTGTTGCGGGTCACCCTGCTCGACGGCCCGCCGGACACCACGGGCACGGGCCGGGCCCCGATCCGGGTGCTGGTGACCTACCACCGGGCCCTGCTCGACGAGCGCGGTACCCGGCTGCTGGTACGGGAGTTCTACCGGTCGTACGTGTCGGGCGGAGCCCTGCCCGGCGGTGCCCGGCGTCCCGACATCCGCGACCACGCCCAGTGGGTGACCCGTCAGAACACCGACGCGGCAAACGCGTTCTGGGCCCGCGCGGCACCGCCCGAGGGCGCCGCCGTCAGCCCCGGCCGTCCCGGCGGGCCGCCCCGGACCACGACCGGCCCGGGGCGCGTCCAGCGCCGTCTGCGGCCCCCCCAGACATCCCGGCTGCGGTCCTGGGCGGCGCTCAGAGGAGCGGGGGAGAGCAGTGCCCTGCACGTGGTGTGGGCCCTGCTGCTGTACCGGGCGGCGGCGGTCGAGGGACCGTGGCCGGTCACCTTCGGCGTTCACCTCTCCGGCCGGGACATGGCGCTGCCGGACGCCTCCGGGATCCCCGGGCTGCTCGGCAACCCGCTGCCGATGACCGTCGTCGTGGACCCCGGCGAACCGCTCGAGGAGCTGCTGCGGCAGATGCGGGACGCCGTACTCGATCTCACCCCCTATGCCTGGGTCTCCGGCGAGCGGATCCGCGAGTGGAGCGGACGCGACGACGACGTGAACCTCGCCGAGACCGTGGTCCGCTTCGACGACCGCCAGGAGCTGCCGGAGAACCTGCGCGCTCAGCTGGCGGCCCAGGGCATCCGGGTGGGCGTCCCGCACAACGTGAGTGGTGACACGAGTCTGCCCGTCACCCTGGTCGCGCAGTACGACACCGACGGCGGGCTGGTGCTGACCGCGGTGTACGACCGTGCCTTCCTCTCCGAGGCCGACGCCTCCGCGACGCTGTCGCAGTGCATGCGCCTGCTGCGTGCCCTGCCGGACCACCGGGACGGACAGGCCACCGTGGCGGACGTGCTCGACCTGCTGGACACCACCGAGGTGCCCCGCTTCGCGGAACGCGGACGCCGGCACCGGCTGTTCGGGCTGGCCGTACTGCGCGCGGGCGAGCCGCAGGGGAACGTGGTCTGCCTCGTGGCCGTACCGGGCGTCACGCCCGGCGCGTACGAGTCGCTGGCACGGGGCTACGACGGTCCCGAACGGGTCGTCGCCCTGACCATCGAGGGCGCGCCGGACCTGCCGCTGTCCGTGCTGCAGGAACTGCTGGGACCGGGGCGGCGGCTGGTCGTGTGCGGGTGCGGGCCCGCGGGCCCGGTGGCCTACGAGATCGCCCGGGGCGCGGCGGCACAGCTGGGAGCGGCCCCGGCCGTTGTCATGACGGGGATCGGTGACGCCGCGGAGAGCGCGCGGGCGTTGGCCCGGGGGCTGGAGGCCGTGCGGGCGCGGAGCGTGTGAGCCGCTCTCACAGGGATGGCCGCTTCCGTACCTGCCGGGGCGGTGCCCGGTCGTGTGTCGAGTGCTCTTCGAGCGGGGCGAGAGCGGCCTTTGAGGGGCATGACCGACGGTGGCCGAAACGCTGGAGGAGGGGGCATGGGCGATTCGGACCGCGGGGAGCCCGCGCTGCGCGTCGAGCGCGGGCGGGCCACGGATGAGGAAGTGGCCGCGCTCACGGTCGTGCTGCTGGCGCTGAGCGGCGAGGCGGCGGAGCCGGAAGACGGTGGAACACGGCCGGTCAACCGCTCCCGGTGGTGGCGGCGGCCGGAGGCCTACCGGGCACCGCGCAGCTGGCAGTGATGATGCTCCGCCCTCAGGAAAGGGATCTGACGATATGTCGATGACGATTGCCCCCGCTCTGGTCGATGCCGTGCCGCTCGACTCCGTCCCGGCCGATTCCGTGCCGGTCGATTCCGCGCCGGTCGACCCGGCTCCGGTCGACGCCGCTCCGGTCGACGCCGCTCCGGTCGACTCCGTCCCGGCCGACATCCGCGGGCGGGTCGCCGAGCTGCACGAGATCCGTGCGCAGGCCGTGGCGGGTCCGAGCGAGCGGGCGACCGAGGCGCAGCACGCGAAGGGCAAGCT
>NZ_JBVKAI010000037.1:0-36598 GCF_055639495.1 Streptomyces sp. NPDC039424 | reverse complement strand
GCCGGCGGCAGCAAGGACCTCGCGATCTCCCACAAGCCGTCCGGCACGATCCATCTCCACCGCCCACTCCCCATGACCCGACCAACGACCAACTGGCCATGTAGGACACGGTGTTAGCAGAGTGGACGCATGCCTGTGTCTCGGACATGTCCGAAGCACAAACTGGTCAGGGGGACTTTTACAGCTCATTTCATTTGGGGAGTCTGCGGTAGCAGATCAGAGCGGCTGCGAGGGCGGTGAAGGCGAGGAAGTGGTCGGGCTTGCGCTCGTAGCGACGGTGCAGGCGCCGGCAGCCGATGAGCCAGGCGATGGTGCGTTCGACGACCCAGCGGTGTCGGCCCAGGTGAGTGGGGTCCTCGATGCCGCGGCGGGCAATGCGAGGGATAATGCCGCGCGTGCGTAACCATCGTCGCAGGTGGGGATAGTCGTAGCCTTTGTCCGCGTGCAACTTGGCCGGGCGTCGGCGCCGTGGCCCGCGGCGTGAGCGGATCGGCGGGATGCCTTGCACGAGGGCCTGCAGGGCTTGGGCTTGGCTGTCATGGGTGTTGGCTGCGGATATTCAAGCGAGATGGGCAGTCCGCGACGATCGACGATGAGGTGGATTTTCGATCCGCTCTTGCAACGGTCGGTCGGATGCGGTCCGGTCAGACGCCCCTTTTGACCGCCCGGACGCTCACGGAGTCGATGGCGCACCGCGACCAGTCCAGCTCACCCTGGCTGCCGAGTTCGTCGAGGATCAAGCGATGCAGCTCGGCCCACACACGAGCCTGCGACCACTCGGTGAAACGGCGGAACGCGGTGACGCCCGATGGGCCGAAGCCGGGCGGAAGCTGGTTCCACGTGCAGCCTGACGTGGCAACGAACACGATCGCCGCCAGTACCTCTCGGTCCCCGTGCCGTCTGCGACCGCCGCCCTGCGGCCGTACCGGAGCCGACGGCACCACCCGCTGAAACAGCTCCCACAACCCGTCCGGCACCATCCGCTCGACCAACTCGCTCGCCACGCGAACAGCATGCCGCAAGATCACACCAAACGAAATCAGCTGCTGCTGCCCGCGTTTGGCGTCGGCGGCGAACTCGTCCTGGACGACGGTGTCGCCTCCGGGTCGTAGACGCCGCCGGTGGTGGCGAGCAGCTTGGCGATGTGCTCCCACTCGCCGACTTCGGCGGGGCCACGTTCGTCGTCGGCCAGGTCCTCGCGGTCGCGTTCGAGGTGCTGCTGCAGCCGGGCTTCCTCGAGCGCGGCCGCGGCCTCGGTGGCGGTCATGCCGGTGGAGCGTCGGCGGACCGAGCGGCGGCCGACCTTCGCCCAGTCGACCAGCTGGCGGGGCGCGGGCGCGCCGGGTGTCGGGACGCGCAGGCGGCGGGAGCGGGTAAGGGGGTGCTCACACGAGCCTCCCAATCGTCGCGGAAACGGTGACGGCTTTCCGGTCGCCGCATGGTGGTCGCGGCGGCCGTATACAGGTTTTATCGCAGCCGTTAATTGTTGACTGAGCGCTTCAGTTGGCGAGTTGAGCGTTTGACGTGGTGAGTCCGGGTTCTTCACCCGACGGACGAATGGGCGGCTGTGGTCCGCACCGGAGAGAACTCACCGAGGCGAAGGAGTGCGGGACCCCGGAGGCGGAGCCTGATCGGCCGCGTTCTCGATGTTCTCGGTGATGGCGATCGTCTGGCGCAGCAGGCGACGGGCGGTCTCCAGGTCGGCGGCGCGCTGGTCGAGGATGTCCAGCTGGTCGCGAAGGCTGGTGAGGACGCCGGGACAGGGGCGTAGCGCCGCGGTGTCGTGGGTGCAGGGCAGGACCTGGCGGATTGTGCGGGTGGGCAGGCCGGCGGCGAGCAGGGCGCGGACGCGGCGCACCGTCTCCACGGCCTGATCGTCGTACTCGCGGTAGCCGTTGGCGCGGCGCTCGGCGTGGATGAGTTCCGTCCGCTCGTAGTAGCGCAGTAGCCGCTCGCTGACTCCAGTCCGACGCGACAGCTCCCCGATCAGCACGATTCGTCCCTTCGACTTGACCTTCCAACGGTGTCAGGGAGCAACAGTGCACTGACCGGCCGAATTCCGGACCGGTCGCGACGGAGGGAAACGAACGAGTGATCATCGACGCGCACAGCCACGTCCACGACCCGGTCGAGGCGCATGTGGGGCTACTGGATGAGGCCGGGGTCGACCGTACCGTCCTGTTCGCCACCCGGCCCCACCCTGAGCGCGCGGGCGACCTGGCCGCACTGCGTCAGGAGATGGCCGTCTTGGAGAAGGCGCTCGAAGGGCGGGCCAGCACGGTCGAGGCGTACCGGGGGGCGTGGCGGGAGCTGGACGCCGCGCTTGCCGCGCGGCCGCAGCGGTTCATCGGCTTCCTGTCGGTGCCGCTGGGTCTGAGGTCGGAGGAGACGGCTGCGGTCGTCGAGCGGGAGGTGGTCGGGCGTGGACTGCGCGGGATCGGGGAGCTGACACCGCCGCCGGGAGGGGCAGGGCTGATTGAACCGGTGCTCCAGGCGTCGGCCGACCAGGGGCGGCTGCCCGTGGTCGTGCACGGATACACGCCGACCACCGCAGAGGACCTGGCGACGCTGGCCGCGCTGGCCGGCCAGTACTCCGACGTTCCGCTGGTGGTCAGCCAGATGGGAGGGCAGCACTGGATACAGGCCATTGAACTGGTGCGCGACACCCCGAACATGTACCTGGAGCTGTCCACGGCCAACGTCGTCTTCGCGGTCCGGCTGGCCATCAAGGAGATACCGGACCGGACCCTGTTTGGCTCGGACGCACCGTACGGCGACCCGGTGCTCACCCGGGCCCTGGTGGAACGAGTCACCAGCCCGGGCGAGGTACGCGACCGGGTCCTCGGCGGGACGATCGCCGAGTTGGTCGGCCTCGGCTGACGCAGGGCCGACGATCCGCCAGGTGCGACTCGGCCGGACTGAGCGCTTCAGCTGGCGAGTTGAGCGTGGGCTGGGCGAGTAGGTCCGGTTAACCCGCACACTCAGCTCACCAACTCAACCATCCATTCGCCAACTCTGCCGAAGCACGCTGCCTGTCACCGGCGAGGCTGGCTGGCCTGGCCGATAGCGCGGTGCGAGGCACTTTCGGCGACTTCGCAGCCTTGTGTCACCACCACTGTGCCGCGCCCTTTTCAGGGTGGCCGGGCCGTGACCCTCCCTCTGCAGATTCCGGAATTACGAGTGCAGCGAGTTCAAGCACTGGACCGACGCCGACCACGACGGCTGCAACACCCGCGCCGAGGTCCTCAAGGCCGAAGCGGTCATCACCCCGGTGCACGGCGCGAACTGCACCCTGACCGGCGGGGAGTGGTACTCCCCGTACGACGACCGCTACTAAACTGGTCGCCGCAGCTCAGAAGCCCAGCCCCGGAGCCAGATCAATCGAGACGGGACACGACCTGTGTCATCAACACCCTGTTCCCCCAGGTGGACACGCCTGTCTGTGTCACTGATCAGCTGATCTGGGTCACCGCCGACGGCGGGGACCCAGGTAGACCCAGCAGCCGCCAGGAACCTGGGTCCCTGGGTCCCTGGGTCCCTGGGTCCCTGGGTCCCTGGGTCCCAAGACCGGTGATTTCCCTGGTGGACACGAACGAAACCGGCATCTGGGTCCACCTGGGTCCGTGGGTCCCACCCGCTCGCACCAGCCGGTTCGTCCGGAGTGGTCCCCAGCACCCGCGGCGGCCGATACCGTCGAGGGGGACGCCAGTTGTGCCCTCTGGAGCCCTTCGATGAGCGAACAGCCGGCCACCTCCGCCGACCACGCCAGGCAGCAGCTGGAGCCCGCGGCCGCCGACGCGGTCCGCGCCTACGCGGCCAGGACCCGCGCCAACGCCGACCAGTTCGCCGCCGTCCTGGAGGACATCGCGGCCAACGGCCTGCCATCAGTGGAGGACTGCACGCCGTGGGAGGAGCTGCGCGAGGCCCACCTCGCCCGGCTCGCCGGCCAGCGCCCGGCCGTCGCCTGATGGCCCCTCACCCGGGCCCTCGCCGCGCCCGCATCGCCTTCTCCGACTCCGCCGCCAAGCAGCTGGAGAACATCACCAGTGAGGCGGACATCCACGCCCTGGACCGCGCCCTGGTCGTCATCTCCGTCGACCCCGACGTCGGCGAGCCGATCCCCGGCGACACCGCCGGCCCCCAGCTGCGCCAGTACACCGACGAAGTCGAAGCCGTGCGGGTCCTGTACTTCCTCACCGTCCTGCGCACCGTCATTATCTCGGGTGAGAGAACCGTTCTGGCAGGTCAAGCGCTTGCGTGGTCGTGAGGCACGTTGGTCACGACGATGGCGGGCGGGCCGGGCTAGACCTTTCCGGGCGATGTCACCGCTCTGTCCTAGAGTCCTGGCTGTGACGACTCTCATGATCGATGCAGGTCCAGTCGCGTTGGCTGCTCGGGTGACCCGGACCGGTGGAGTGCCTCTGGCACCGGCCGCCACTCCGTGGCCCTGCTGCACTTCGTGCAATGGCCCGATGCAGTTCCTCGCTCAGGTGGTCTTGGATGACCTCGGGGGTGGGATTGAGGGCCGAGGGATCCTCGTCTTGTTCGCATGCCAGAACGACCCAGGTATGTGCAGCGACTGGGAGCCGGACTCGGGCGGGAATCAGGCCTTGCTCTTCCCGACGGATGGTCTTGAGCCACTGCCCCAGCCCGACGGTGTCGATGAGGACCTGCTTTTGCTCGGTTCCGTGCGGGCGGTCAGCTTGGTGCATGTCGACGAGCCCGATTACGACAAGGCCAGCGAAGAGTGGTCAGCGGGAAACGACCGCTCGGCGTCGTCCGTGCTCGGCCAGCTCGGAGGTAGCCCCGCCTGGATTCAGGGCGACGAGACACCGTCCTGCCCGTCATGCGCCACTCCTATGCCGCTGGTCGTCCAGCTTGAGGAAGGTCCGGACCACAGCACCGCCATGAACTTCGGCGGCTGTGGCGGCGCCTATGCGTTCGCCTGCGAACCGTGTGGCCGCGCGAAGTTCCTGTGGCAGTGCTGATCCGGTCTCAAAAAGCGCGCCCCTGAAGGGCGGGATCAATCAGTTTTGCTCGCGGATCATGCGCCGGAGGCTGGTGCGGGCGGCGGCGAGGTCGTCCTCAAGCTGGACGATTCGTTGCTGCAGTTCCACGTTCTGGGTGGTCGCCTGCCGTTCCGCCGTGGATAGCCGGCGGTAAGCTCCTTGACGCGGTCGACCAGGTCGTGGTTGCCGAGCTGAGACGCCAACCCCCTTCGGCTACTTCGCGACGCCCGCAATGAGCGTGTGGATCTCGGCGGCGAGGTTGCGCATGTCCTCGCCTGCTGCGTGCACCGTGGTGGTCGCGAAGTGCCATTCCTCGGAGGGCGCTCGGTCGTGGATGCCCCAAGTCAGTTGGACGTGGCCACCGGGGCGGTGCTCCGCTGAGAGGGTCAGGTCGTAGCAGAGGGAGTGCCAGGTACGTGCTCCTTCCCAGCCCCGGAAGTCTTCGGCAAGCGAGGTGAGGAAGGTGTCGAGGCCGTCGCCGTCCCAGGTCTGCACCGAGGTCGCGACGTTGCCCCATGGCCCGCAGGCCCTGATGAGGAAGTCGAGCGTTGGCTCGTCCTCGAACGGTCGTGTCGGCTCCGAGAGCAGTAGCCGGGCAGGGCCGGGGTCTCCCACCTGGACCACAGGAAGGCCGGAATCGTCGTAGTCGATCACGTGAACAGATTAAAAGAGCGGGCTGGGCAGCCAACCGCCGCTCCCGGACGGGCTGGCATCGGGCCCGGCCCCCGTGGAGCGCGGCTCGGTCGCTCTCATGACACGGGAGTTGCGTGCAGTCGTCGCCTGGTACTCCAGTCGCAGTTCGCTATCACTGCTGGTCAGGGGCGTGTTCCTGAGTGTATCCGGCTGGTGACCCGTCAGGTTGCGGGACTTCGTGACCTCGGCGGCGGTAGTGGCAGCGTCTGGCGATGGCCCTGGTGGTGCCTGCGCCAGCGGGACCAGCTCAGCGCGTGGCCGGTGCACCGAAGCTGTGTCAGCGGGGGACGGCCAACTGCCAGGAGTCGCCGGATTTCTGCCACGGTCAGCGGTGCAGGAGCGCCAGAACCGTTTCTGCCGCCGTCGCCCTGATCTTCTTTCCGGCCCGGCGGCCCATCACGTCGGCCACCTCTCGCATGCTGACCGGACGGTCCCAACCGATGTCGATCCGCTCACCGGCCTCGGCCTCGGCGTCGACCGCGGCTGCCAGGTACGCCGCGAGATCGGAGGTGTGGACGAAGGTCAGCGGGACGGTGGCCTTGCCGATCCACACCATGCGGCCCTTGTCGATCGGGTCGCCCGCCATGCCGGCGACCTGGTCGAGGAACGCCCCCGGGCGCAGGGCGACGAACGGGACGCCGAGCTGTTCGAGCTTGTCCTCGGCGATCTTCTTGTGCCAGAAGTGCGGGACTTGGGGCGTCTGGTCGCTGGTGAGGATGCTGGTCAGGACGAACCGCCGGATGCCGGTGCGGTGGGCGGCCTCCGCAAGGTTGGCGTTGCCGATGGTGTCGATGTCGTTGGCGTTCTTGCCGCCGCGGGTGTAGCCGGCGGCGGTGGTGATGACGGCGTCGGCGCCGTTCATGGCGGCCACGAGCGAGTCGACGTCGAGCATGTCGCCGCGGGCGATCTGAACGCCCCGGCTTTCGAGCCGGCTGGCGTCGCTGGCCGGCCGCACCAGGGCGCGGACGGTCTTGCCGCGCCCCAGGAGTTCGTCGACGACCTTGCTTCCCAGGGAGCCGGTCGCTCCGACGACGAGGACCGGGAGGGTGGTTGAGTCAGCGGCAGGCATGGGGGTTTCACTTTCCGTCAGGTCATCAACGACGGGCTTGGTGGGCGGCGCAAGGTGGCTGCAGACGTGGGGGCGCCTGCGCGCCGGGCGGGCTGATGGAGGCGGGCCGTGGGGGCGGATCCGCAGTGCGCCTCGCCGCCGGAACGTACCGCGTCCGAAGGCAGCCACTACGGGATGGGGGACAGGGCCGACCTGGCGGTGGTCGCGCCGCATACGGGACGGTGTTCACCCCAGCTTGCGTGCCCCTTTTCATGTGTGGTGTGGCGTACGCGGGCATGGGGTGAACACCGGGGAGTCACACGGACTCTTCTTCCGGCAGCGCGCGGCTGCTGATCGCCTCGGTGATGGCGTAGGCGGTCTCGACGAAGGACTGCGCCTGCTGCTCAGACAGATTCCGGGCGGAGGTCTCCTCCAGGGCCTGCCACAGGGCCGCGATGGGTTCGCGCATGGCACGGCCCTTGTCGGTGAGGTGGACGACCATGACGCGCCGGTCGTGTGTGGCCGGCTCGCGCACGAGCAGGCCGGCGTCCTGCATGCGGCGCAGGGACTTGGAGACGGTGGAGTGGTCCAGGCCGACGCTTTCGAGCAGCTCGGACTGGGTCTGGCCGTCCCGGTCGAGGAGTTGCATGAGCAGCAGTTCCTGTCCGGGGTGCAGGTCCATCTCGCGGAGCATGGCGGCGGCGTGGGCGCGGTGGGCGCGGGCGAGTTGGAAGATCGCGTAGCTCATCGGTCCCGCGCCGGCCGTCGTGGGGATGCGGGGTCCGGGGGTGGGCATGGTTCGGTTCCTCAGTCGGTGTGGGTGGGGTAGTCGGTGTAGCCGGCCGCTCCGCCGCCGTAGAAGGTCGCCGGGTCGGGAGTGTTCAGCGGCGCGCCGGCGCGGAGCCGCTCGACCAGGTCGGGGTTGGCGAGCGCGAGGGCGCCGACGGAGACGAGGTCGGCCGTGCCGTTGTCGATGTCCTTGGCGCGGGCGGGCAGATCGGTGCCGCCCCGGTTGAGGATCAGCGTGGTCGGCCACAGCGCGCGCAGGGTGCCCAGCAGCTCCTCGTCGCCGGTGTGCATCACGTGGAGGTAGGCCAGCTCCAGGGGGCGCAGGGCGTTCAGGAGCGCCGGATACAGCTCGGCCGTGTCGGATTCGGCGATGTCGTTGTACGGGTTTGCGGGGGAGATACGGATGCCGGTGCGCTCGGCGCCGATCTCGTCGGCCACCGCGGCGGCGACCTCGACGGCGAAGCGGATGCGGCCCTCGATCGAGCCGCCGTAGCCATCGGTGCGCTGGTTGGTGTTGTCGGACAGGAACTGGTGCACCAGGTAGCCGTTGGCGCCGTGGATCTCCACGCCGTCGGCGCCTGCCGCGACGGCGGCCGCTGCGGCGCGGCGGAAGTCGTCGACGGTCGCCGCGACCTCCTGCGTCGCCAGAGCACGGGGGGTCGGCATCTCCTGGGGCCCGGACGCGGTGAACATCATGCCCTGCGGCCGGATTGCCGAAGGGGCGACCGGCTGGCGCCCGTGGGGGGTGTTGTCGGGGTGAGCGATGCGTCCGGTGTGCATCAGCTGGATGACGATCCGGCCGTCGGCCGCGTGCACGGCGTCGGTGACCTTGCGCCACCCGGCGATCTGCTCGTCGTTGTGGATGCCGGGGGTCAGGAGGTAGCCCTGGCCGTCGGCGGAGGGCTGGGTTCCCTCGGTGATGACGAGCGCGTGCGAGGCCCGCTGGGCGTAGTACTCGGCGTTCAGCTCGGTCGGTACGCCTTCAGGTGTGGAGCGGTCACGGGTCATGGGGGCCATGACCAGGCGGTGCGGCAGAGATATGCCGCCAAGAGTGGTCGGCGTCCACAGGGAATCCAGCATGAAGGGTCCTTCGATAGGGCGGTGACCGGCCGGTCACCGTAAAGGCAGCGGGTGGTGGTGTGTGAGGGGTGGGCGGGGGTGCTCAGTCGACGGTCAGGACGAGCTTGCCCCGCACGTGCCCGGCGTCGCTGACCTGCTGGGCCGTGGCCGCCTGGTCTAGCGGGTAGGCGGTGACGGTGGTGACGAGCTTGCCGGCCCCGGCGTCCCGGGCCAGGGCTGCCAAGCGGGCAGTCGAGCGTTCCTGGGACCCCTGGGAGAAGGTGATGCCCAGCTGCCGTGCACCGAAGTCGGCGATGGTGACGATGCGGTCGGTGCCACCCCGCAGGGTGATGGAGTCCTCCAGGGCTCCCTTCCCGGCCAGGTCGAACACCGCGTCCACGCCGTCAGGGGCCAGCGCCTGCACCCGCTCGACCAGACCGTCGCCGTACACGGTCGCGGTGGCACCGAGCGAGGCGAGGTAGTCCTGGTTGGAGGAGCCCGCAGTGGCAATCACGCGTGCTCCGCGAGCCGTGGCGAGCTGGACCGCCACGGTGCCGACCGCTCCGGACGCGCCGTGCATCAGCACGGTCTCCCCGGGGGCGACCCCCAGCAGGTTCAGGACCCGCTCGGCGGTCTCGCCGGCCACCGGCAGCGCGACCGCGTGCTGCCAGTCGAGGCCGGCGGGCTTGGGGGCCACGGTGGTGGCCAGCGCGTACTCGGCGTATGAGCCGGTGTCCGACCAGCCCAGCACCTCGTCGCCCACCTTCACGTCCCGCACGCCCTCACCCAGGGCGTCCACCACGCCGGCGAGCTCGTGACCGGGGACGGAGGGGAGCGGCGTGGGGAACACGGCCTCCATGGCCCCGGAGCGGATCTTGCCGTCCAGGGCGTTCAGCCCGGCCGCCTTGACGCGGACGCGGATCTGCCCGGGGCCGGGCTGCGGGACCTCGATGTCCGCCTCGCGCAGCACCTCCGTGCCTCCGAAACGGTCGAACAGGATGGCTTTCATGACGGCTCCTCTCGTGCCACCACCACATTTAGGTGGCTGACCACATAAACACCGTAGCGGCAATCATGTGGCTAGCCAAGTATTTGCTGCTGCTCGGGCTGCGCAAGATCGGTAGGGGTCGGCGCCGGTCTCCTTGGGACGGCGGTCGAGGCGGGAGGCGCCCGCCGGAGCGCGCCTTGCGCGGTCAAGGGGTTACCCCGACCGGAAGCTGGACGACCGGGCCGGCCAGACCCCTAGCGGTCCGCGGCTCTCTTCTGGTTCAGGCCCGGGTCAGCTCGCGGTTGGCCGCCCGGGCAGCCTCCAGTTCGGCCTCGCGCTCCTCCAAAGACGCGCTCAGATCGACTGTTTGCCGTTCCAGTCGCGTGATCGTCCGCTGGAGTTCCTCAACATCGGCGGGGGCGCTGAGGCCGGACTCCCGTCGGATCTGTTCCCCCAATGCCTCGGACAGGCGCTTCTCCAACTGCTGGAGGCGGGCGACGAGCCGGGTGTTGCGGGCCTGTGCGCTGGCCAGGTCTGCTTGGCGTGAGGCACGGCTGACTGGGGTGGCGCCCGCCGTGTTCTGCTGGGCAGGCTCGAGATCGGCGGCGTGGATCAGGGCGAGCAGGTCCCGGTGGCGGTAGAGGAAAGTGCGGTCGACCCGCGCCGTGCGGGTGATGCCCGAGACACTACCGCCTACCCTCACGGTCGGCATTGATGGCTTCCCGGCTCCGCGGCCACGAAGCGCCTTCGGTGCCCCGTCCGGCCGCATTGCACCGGCATTACGGTGCTGCTGGCTCTTATCCTTTTCGGTGCGCGGTTCGCGCTGAAGGCACTGTGGTGGATCGCCGTGATTGTGTTGATGGTCCGGCTGCTGGGTTTCGTTGTGTGGACGGCGGACAGTGGCGGCCGCAAGGGCCGCTGGTATCGCTGGTAACTCAAGCGGTACACGCCACAACTGCCAGTGGGCCTGGCTTGAGCCACTGCTGTCGCAGGGCATCAGGCCGGGCCGTCCGCAGGTGTGGACGCGGTGGCAGCTGAGAGACGGCATACAGTGGCGGACCGGACCGGCGCCCCGTAGCAGGACGTGCCGGAGCGTTACGGGCGGTGGGAGCGGGTCTACGACCTGTTCCGGCGCTGGCAGCGCGGCGATCCGTTTCCCCGGGCTCGGACTTGAGCGGCCGCGCAAGCGCCCGGACGGGGTTCGGGCCGACAAGGCCTACGATCCCGCAGCAAATGTTCCTACCTGCGCAGACGCGGTCCTCAAAGCGACGATTCCAATCCCGGTGGACCGTGTCCGTAACCGGATGAGGCGCGGCTCCCGCGGCGGGCCGCTGCCGAAGTTCCTTGGCAGCGCTGCAGTGGTGTGACGGCCTGGCGGCGTCTGCGGGACTCGACCGAGGCCGGAGTCTGACCGCAGCTGCACGAGGTGCTGTTGGCCGAGCTGCGGTCCGCCGACTGCGCAGGGCCCGCGTCGAGGGGGTGGAGGACATGTTCGCGGCGTCGGGCGGAGGCGGCTCGTTTCCTCTCGGTCATCGGGCTGGTCAGGCAGAGGCTGACGCACGCGGGGCAGGCCGAGAGAGACGATCTGGAGGGCCTGCTGGATCTGGGCGCGGTCGTCGTCGGTGAGTTCATCGAGATCAGCGCGGGCACGGCTGATCAGACGGCGGGCGCGAGTGATCTCCTCGTCGGACGGCATGGCCTCGGTTCTGGCCCGGTCATCGGCGCTGATGGCGACCAGGCGTCCGCGGCTGCGCGGCAGGTTGGCAAGGTAGGACTCCAGGAGACGTCGGTGCGGAAGTGGCCGCAGCCCGCGCGGCGGAAACGGACGGGGCAGTCGTGGCCGCCGGTGGCGACGTTGGACCGCGCGGTGCACAACCCGTAGGGGAGGGCGACCTCGCCGACCGCCCGGCGCGCGTGCTCGGAGTCCAGCACGAGCTGGGCCTGGCGCCAGATCCGGTGGCTATGCCAGCGTCGGGTTTTGGAACCCGGTCAGAGCACGCTCCGTCCGGCGGAGTTCGCCTGCCACTCGCGGCCGATGGAGCGCATCAGCGCCGGGTACACCCCGATGTACCGGAAGGGCTTGATGGCGGCCATGTAGAGGGCGCCCAACAGCCCGTTCGGCTTCACCAGGACGGCCATCTGGCCGCGGTAGCCGCAGGACTCGTCCAGGACCCAGCCGATGTGCATCACCGCGTGCACGGTCTTGTTGCCCATCTCGGCGGCCCACTCGTCATCCCTCTGATAGAGGGAGGTGAACGAGGACGAGCCAAGGTCGGGCCCCCGGGGCCCGTTGCGAAGGTCCGCAGGCAACCGGTCGCGCAGGGAAGGCAGCCGGGCGCCGACCCCGCCACTGGACTCGTCCCAGCCGAGCAGTGCTCCGAGCCTCCAGCGGATGGCGAAGAGTGCGCGGCCGACGAGACCTTCTCCCGTCACCCCGTCCTTCATCCCCTCGGCGAACTGGCGCACCAGCCACACAAGGTCGTCGGGTCCGCCGGGGGTGGGCAGTGCCCACACGTCCTCGATCCTGAAGCCGTCGGCGATTTCGTGGATGCGCCAGGGGCGTTGGGTGTGGGCGGTTCGGGGAAGGCGCATGTGCAGGCTCCCATCTATACGGTGGCGTACACATCGAGCGTAGACCCATCTATACGCCCCCGTATACTCGGCAGGGACGTGAGGAGCTATGCACATGGGCGCGACGCGCACTCCGCGCGGCAAGTGGATCGAGGAAGGCTTGCGGGCACTGGTCGCAGGCGGCCCCGAAGCCGTCCGGATCGAGGTACTGGCGCAGGCGCTCGGCGTCAGCAAGGGTGGCTTCTACGGGTACTTCCGCAACCGGGGCGCACTGCTCGCCGAAATGCTCGATACCTGGGAGTACCAGGTCACCGAGAGTGTGATCGAGCAGGTTGAAAGCGGTGGGGGAGATGCCAGGGCCAGGCTGGAGCGGCTGTTCGCCATCGTCGCCGCTGCCACCGACGGGCCGGTGCGGGGCACCAGCGCCGATATAGCGATCCGCGACTGGGCCCGCCGAGACGCGGCTGTCGCCGAGCGACTTCGTCGTGTCGACAACCGCCGTATGGACTACCTGCGTTCCCTTTTCTCCTCCTTCTGTCCCGACGAGGACGAGGTCGAGGTCCGCTGCCTGCTCGCCGTCTCGGTGCGCATCGGCAACCACTTCAACGCGGCCGACAACGGCAAGCGCAGCCGCGCGGAAGTGATGGAGCTGATCATGCAACGGCTGCTGGAGTAGTCGTCCCCACCATCGTCACCCGCACCTGGCTCACCCACACCAGGCTCAACGCGCGCCTGTTGCGGCCAGGGAGTGACTTGAGCTGTGATCATCTGCTGGTTTGAAGGCTCACCAAGGGACAACAACGTCAACGGCGGCTGGGACCGTATTCTGTCATCGGGGGTTCACGGGTGTTCGCCCACCCGCTCTTCCCCTTGCCTGTTGCCGTCGGGTGGAACAGCGGCACTTGGGCTCTTCGGAGCTTGGTACCCCGCCGTCAGACATCGCCGGCCTAAGCTTCAGCACACGCCCGAGGACCTCGCCGAAGAGTGCACCGCGGCACTGCTCGGCTCGCTTCCCACGGGGTCAGCGTCGCTCGAGTGACGGCCTCTCGCACAGAGGGAGGCGAGGGCATCGACGGTTACGTGCGGCGGTGAGCTGGGCGCCCGCACAGCCCTGGACTGGCCGCGGCGCGCGATCGACTCGGTGAACATGCGGGCATCAAAGGGGGGCAACGGGCCCGAATCCCATAGAACGCGACAAGAAGTGCAAGGCGTCTCACGTCGCTGATGGTCGACTTCGACGTTGATGCGGCGAGCGCCGGTGTTATTGCGCAGGGTTGGCCGACGTCGTGCTTCGTGCGGCTTTGGAGGCAGTGATAGGGGCAGCCGAGGAGCGTGTCGAACAGGTTCCTCAGGTCGGCGGCTCTCGCCTGCCACTTGCGTCCCATCCCTCGAAATTGCGCCGGGCACACCCCCACGTGCCGGAAGGGTTCGATAGCCATACGGCGTCGACCAGCCCGTTCGGCTTCACGCGCCACCTCGTGAGCGCCCTCGCCCCGATCGCCCCCAACCGTACTACCAGTGCTCTCGCGTCCGCGGCCGCCTCAACCCGCGCCAGAGCCTATCTGCCTTCTTGAGGTGCCCGGCAGATGATTCGAAGAAGTTCGAATGGCCTGGCGTGGTGCCGGGCGGTGTCATTAGCGTTCCGGCGACTTATTCCTCCAGTCGTTCAGGAAACTTCATGGCTGCTTCTGACTGCGTCCGCCCACGGTCTCGCTCGCGCACACTGGCTGCATGTGCGGCTCTCCTGCTCCTTCCCGCGCTGGCGACAGCGTGTGGAGGGAACGACCAGGACAGCCTGCCGGCGGCAGCCGACCAGGGGGCGGTGGGTGAGCTCCTTCGTACGAAACTGCCCTGCACGCAGGTGACCTATCGCAGTCCCTGGAGGCTCAAGAACCTTCAGAAGAGGATGGCCGGCGTCGATGGAGCGGGGACGTGCGACACAGAGGAGGGGGAGTACGGCACCGATTTCTTCCACGCCTCCGACATGCGGCAGTTTCTCCAGAGCTGGGCCTCGGCGGCCGACGAAGAGCGAGGAACGAGGTCCATGATGATCGGCCGGGACTTCGGTGTGCAGACCGACCGGATTTTTGAGAAGGAGCTGCTGGAGGGCGGTCTCCTCTACCTCTCCTGCCTCCCGGGCTTCGAGCCGCCCAAGGTCGGCTTTACCGTCGTCCACCTCGAAGAGGGGTGCGTCGCGACCAACTACCCGCCTCACACCAAGTAACGCGGCGAGCCGCGCCCGGGACCCTGGTTGCCGCGTACCCGCCGAAGACACCTGTCTTGAGCTGAGCATCGTAGCTGGCCGAGCGAACCACCTACACGACGGTGCGGCCGTGAGCCGAGGGGCACGGAGGAGGCTTCGGACGAGCGCATCACATACACCGTGAACGACGTGCTGACCCACACCGCGGCGGGGGTGGAAAGCAGCGTCATACAAGGAAATCGTCGAGCTGCTGAGCCAGTGAGAAGAGTCGGCCTGCAACGCCGCGCCTGAAGACCCACGAGCTCGGGAAGCGCTGACGGGGGTTCGTCCAAGCCCTGGTGGCGATGATGCGGACGCGGACTCACTCCGTCCACTGAACGCCTACTTGGGCGCCCTTTCTCATGGCCACAGCTGGTCGGGTGGAAGCGCCCGCAGGTCAAGAACCAGCGTGGGCGGGTTGATCAACAATGGCGCGTGTTCATGCCGAGGGGCTGGAGACGGCGGAGAGAGAGGTAGGGACGTGAACCAGAATCGACTCATGGCGGCTGCCGGAATCGCACTGTCGCTCGGGCTGGTTGTGGGGTGCAGCTCGGGGGCCGACAAGGACGACAGCAACCCGCTGCCCAAAGCCAGCGGTTCGAAGGGGGGCGAGAGCGCGCCCGAGGGCCCTGCCTACAGGGGGCCGACTGCTCCCGGGCTGGCGAGGCAGCCCGTGTGGAGCCTTTCCCGTAAAGACGCGCCGCTGCCGCCCTACAGCATGGGAAACACCCTGGTCTTCTCCACGGAGGGGGCGGTCGACGTCCAGTCCGAGTACGGGGACCAGGAGTCGGAGGTGGGCGAGGCGGAAACGGGGACCCTTGAGTTCCGTGATCGCAAAACCGGCGAGGTGCGCGGCACTCTCAAGCTTTCTGACGAGGAGGTGGGAGTCACCACCTGGCACGGCGGTGTACCCGCGCTCCAGGTCAGGTCCGTGGCCACCGCCCCCTCCGACGGACTCAGCGCGGCGAAGGACACCGTCATCATCACCGTCTACGACGGCTCCGGGAAGAAGCTGGGCCGCGTGCGACGAGAAGGCAACGGCTCGGGCCTGCATGTCCAGGACGGCTACCTCATCGAAGCGGACGCGAACTCCGGGCAGGTGAAGGCAACCGCCATCGACACCGGCACCGTGAAGTCGTTCACGTGCGAGAACAAGCTGAAGGACGAGAACTGCTTCGGCCGGACAGGGCCGTTCGGGGTCGAGGCGGAAGGCGCCGAGGCGCCGCTGATCACCGGTGACTATTACTTCAGCATCATCGGCGGCACGACGTACGGCACCGACTTCAGAGAGAAGACACACCTCGTGATGCACGAGCTGGCGACCGGCAAGAAGGTGTGGAGCACCCAGGACGTCAAGCCGCCCAAGGGCGTAAAGGTGCTCGACAACGGCGAACGCGCCGCCGACCTGGAGGTGCTGCGTGTCGCCGACGAGAAGATCATCACGCGGTGGGGGTCCGGCGGACTGGGCAAGAGCGTGATCGCCACATACGAGTTCACCTCGCCGAACGCGCTCGCCGCCGGTCCCGTCTACGACTCCGACGAGGCCCCCGCTGTTCTCGACCAGCACCAGCAGCTCGCGGCGACCACCGAGGAGAACGGCACCATGGTCTGGGACCTGGAGACCGGCGAGAAGCTGTGGGACCAGCAGGACGGCGAGACGCCCATGGAGGCCGAGGAGCTCTCGCCCACGGGAGTGCTCTACGGCACCCAGCAGGAGAATTCGGCCGACGCCGAGGCAACCGTCATCGCGGTGGAGGCCCGCACCAAGAAGGTGCTCGCCAAAGACCTGCCCGGACAGCTCGTCCCGCACTTCGACCAGACGGACTACGGCTGGGTCCACACCGACGACGGCTTTTTTGTCTTCCCCGCCACCAAGCCGTGAATCCAGCCCGCACGCGGTCGCGCCATCGCGAGGCACGGTGAAGCACGGCCGCGGGAAAGGGACGGGGGATTAGCCCCGATCTTGCATGAGGGTCCGTCAGCTTGCTGACGGACCCTTTCGGCTCGTTCGAGGCGGAGATTTCTGCAAGTGGGCAGGCTGGTGGCCCGGCTGTCGCGTCGGGCGGGCGCCGGGTTCCACGGCTCCGGTCGGGTGGTGCTGCTCGTGGGGACGGGACGTTGCTGGTCAGCCGGGGTTTGGCAGGGCCGCGAGCCGTTGCAGGGCGTCGGTGATCACACCGGTCCAGGGCCAGTGCCTGGAGAGGCGGAGGATGCGACACCGACCGGTGGTGACGAGCTGAGCGGCCGCGGAGAACAGTCGCAGCCGCAGGCGGCGGGGCTCCCATCGGCGGGCTTGTCCGGTCAGTGCGAGCATCGGCAGCCAGGCCAGCAGGACGACGGCGATTTGGACGATCTCCAGCCAGACCTGGTTCTGTGCTGTGTCGTGCAGGGGGAGGTTGCGCAGGCCGGTGGCCCAGCCACCGGCCTGCGGGCGGACAACCAGTCGACGAACTCGTGGATGCCGCCACCCGAGTCGGTGCAGATCAGCGTCCGCCGTCCGCGCCGATACTTCTTCGGTAGCTGCGACAGCGCAAGCCGGGCGGCTTCGATGGGTCAGTCGCGGTGTTGCTGCCCGCGTTCCCGGGCCGCAGCAGCCCGGCCACCGGCTCCCCGGACCCGCCCCGGCCATGGTCGACGAATGCACCCACACCCGTGCCGCTACACGGGCTGGTCCGGGTAGCCGGACGGCGCTGGAGCGTGCGGGAGTCCTTCCGCCATCGCCACGGTCTTCAAGCTCCTTGAGTCGGGGCAGGCGTGCTGGAGGGCGATCAACGGAGCCCACTGCCGCTGGTCCGGACAGGCGGCAGGTTCGAGAACGGTGTCCTGATCGAGCGACAGGGCCAGGCCGCATGAACCGCCACGACGCTCCGCGCGAGGAGCCTGGCAGTGTCGTGACCGAGAAAGTCTGACCGGCAGGGCAGTCGAACCCCCTTCCGTACCCGTCTTTACGGGGAAACGAGGGAGGGCACATGAACGCCGACGAGGAACGCCAGTTCCGCGAGTTCGTGGCGGCGCGGTCGAGATCGCTGCTGCACACGGCCTACCTGCTGACCGGGGACTGGGAGCAGGGCCGCGACCTGCTCCAGACCGCGCTTGCCTCTACCGCTCGGCGTTGGTCGCAGCTGCGTGACCGGGAGCAGCCGGAGTTCTATGTGCGCCGGGCGATCTACAACGCCCAAGTGGACCGTTTCCGGCTGCTCAGCTGGGGACGGGAGACGGTCACCGACACCCTGCCGGACCAGCCGTCCGCGCAGGCCGCCGACTGGGCCGACACCGTGGTCCAGCGGCAGGACATCATGGCCGCGCTGCGGCGGTTGCCCAAGCGCCAGCGCGCGGTGATCGTGCTGCGCTACTTCGAGGACCGGCCGGACACCGAGATCGCCGAGATTCTGGGCGTCGCCCAGGGGACGGTCCGCAGCCAGACCCACAAGGCCCTCGCCTCCCTTCGTATCACCTTGGCCGAGGCGGGGCCGTCGGCCGCCTCCTCCTCCACTGCCTCCGGAAGGGGCGTCATCGCATGAACGACTCGACCGAACACCCGCTGCGCGAAGCGTTGCTGCACGATGCCTTGCACGCCCATGTCCGGGAGAGCGGCGGTAATGCCGCCGGCCCCTATCTGGTCGGCCTGGCAGACGGCGCATTGCAGGTCGCCCGGCGGCGGCAGCGGCTGGCCCGCGCCGGGGTCGGCATCGCTGCCGCCGCCGCGGTGGCCACCGCCTGGGTGGCCGTCGCGGACGGCGCGAACCAGCACGCGCGCGTAACTCCGCCCGCCGCAGGGCCAACTGGGAACAGCGAGAAGGCGGCCTTGATCTCCATCCTGCCGGTCACCTCTTCCACGGAGCGCACCTGCACCCATGGCAGCGGCGGCTATACCGTGCCCGCGAGCGGGACCCACGCGACGTTCTGCATCCACGCCGACCGCGCCAAGGGCATGACCGACGTCCGTGTCACCTCCGCGAAGGCCGCCAAAAGCAGCGCCGACGGCACCTGGCGGGTCGAGGTGACCCTCGGCTCCGCCGACCGGACCCGTTTCGCCGCCCTCACCGGCTCCATCGCCGGGGCCCCGGCCCCGCGCAACGAATTCGCCATCGTCATCGACGGCAAGCTCTGGGGCAACCCCTCCGTGACCTCCTCGATCACCGGCGGCCGTCTCGAAATCGTCGGGGCCTTCGTCGGGGACCTCACCAGCGCCACCGCCCACGACCTCGCCCTCCGGCTGGATACCGGCAGGTGACCCGCCTACGGTGTGACCTGCACTGATGGCCGGTGTAAGTCGCACCTCCCGGGACTCCCCCACGTCGTAGGGGAAACCCGACTTCTGGGAGACCGACTCCAGGTCCGCAAGCCTGGTCCAGGCCCTCCGTCTGGCCGCCGCACCAGTCGATCTTGACGTGGTCGAAGCTAACCGCTTGCGGGGGCCGGAGCGCGAGTAACGGTCCGAGGTGGTCGATGATGCGGTCGGCGGCCGACTTCGAGATGCCCAACAGCGGGGCGAGTTGGCGCAGGGTGAGGCTGGTGCGCCAGTACGCGGTGACCATCAGCGTGAGGGCGCGGATCCGGTCCGCAAGGGCCGTCACTGGACCCTCCCGCTTGAGGCTGCAACGGGTGACCAGCTTGCCGAACTGACGCGCCATCGTCCCGGTGAGCGCGGCTGTCCAGGACGGTTCCGACGCGGTGATCACACCAGGTATCGCGAGATCATTTCATCCGTGACCGGCCATCCTGGCGGCGGCCCGTTGGTCTTACAACTCCCACCAGAGGTCGATGCTGGTGTGGACTCGCTCGCGCAGACAGCTCGAGTGCGAGTAGGCCCATTGCCGCACATCACCGCCCCTCGCCGGGTCAACCGCACCAAGTCTGAGCTCGGTCGCCCTCCGGTCCTGATCAAGATCGATGATCAAGTAGCAGAAACAACAGGTGGGGTTCCGGCCCAACGTGGCACTCCCTCGTTGCCGAGACATCGGCGCTGCGCACACACCGTCTCGCAGAGCTTACGTCGAGGAGGCCTCCACCACGCCGCGCAGGCCCTCGCGCACCCGCACAACCTCGCCCTGGCCGCGTGATCAGAAGATCCGTGGCCGGACCCTGACCCGCAAAATCACGGCATTCTGCAACACGCTTCAGGCCGTGCCGGGGCGGGGCGGCAGCCGTACCGTGAAGCAGGCTCCGCCCTCGGGACCGCGTCCGCGGACGGTGATGGTGCCGCCGAGCCGTGCGGTCAGACGGTGGGCGATGGCCAGGCCCAGCCCGCTGCCGACGGCGCGTACGCCACGGTAGCGCTCGGTGAGCGTGCCGCGTTCGAAGACGACCGCCACATCGGCGTCGGTGAGGCCGGGGCCGCCGTCACGAACCTCCAGCCGTGCGCGCGAGCCGTCCGGCTGCAGAGCCAGGACCAGCGGACGGCCGGCCTCGGTGACGCGCAGGGCGTTCTCGGCGAGGCCGTCGATGAGCTGGCGCACCCGCGCGCCGTCCGTCGCGACCGGCAGCGGGTGTCCCGGACGTTCCACACGGAAGTCGACGCCGTGCCCGGCGCAGCGGACCGACCAGGCTGCGGCGGCCTGCGCGACCAGAGTGTCCAGGTCGACCTCCGCCACGTCGAGCCGGAAGTCGTCTGCTTCCAGACGGGCCAGGGCGAGCAGGTCGCCGACGAATCGCTCCAGCCGCTCGACCTCCGTACCCAGGACACGGCCGGCCTCGGGCACCTCCTCGCCCGTGATCACCTCGTCGGCGAGGGCCTCGGCATAACCCCGTACCGCCGTCAAGGGAGTGCGGATCTCGTGCGAGACGGACATCAGGAAGTCGCGCTGCCGGTCCTCGCTGCGCTCCAGCGCCGTGTCCAGGAAGTTGAGCGCGGTGGCCAGCTCCGCCACCTCGGCGGGTCCTTCCTCCGGCACACGCAGTCCGCGCTCGCCTTCGGACAACCGGTGCGCGGTACGGGCCGCGGAAGCGAGAGGCCGGGACAGACGCCGGGCGAGCAGGGCTCCGGCCAGCGCTGAGCCCGTCAGCCCGAGGGCCAGCGGCAGCACCAGGCCCCCGCGTATCCGGTCGGTCGCCTCGTCGACGGAGCTCATCGGCTCCGTGAGCACGAGAGCGCCGCCCGTGCGCGTGGGCACTCCTTGCACCAGGACTTCCTGTCCGTCGAGCGAGTCACTCGCGGAGACGTGCCGGCCCGCGAGCAGCGCGGTCCGCCGCGCGGTGTCGACGACGGCCGCGGCCGGGCCGTCCACGTCGCCCGAGGGCTGGACGAGAGCGAGTCGGGTCCCGTCCGGTCCGGCGATGCGCTGCTGCCGGTCCAGTAGCAGGGAGGCCAGTGCGGGGGTGCGGGCCATGACCTCGGCCTGCCGCGTGAGTTGGTCGCGCTCCTGGGCCTCGGCGGTCGTATGGATCGTGCGCCAGGCGAACAGTCCGGTCACGAGGACGGCGACCGCCGCCACCGTCGTCGTCAGCAGGATCACGTTCCCGGCCAGCGAGGCGCGGCGCCGTACGGGGCTCATCGTTCGGTCTCGGTGACGCTGTAGCCCACTCCGCGGACGGTGCGCAGGGGGCTGGAGACACCGAGCTTGGCGCGCAGCTGGGACACGTAGACGTCCATCACCCGGGTGTCCCGGTAGCCGGGGTAACCCCACACCTGGGCGAGCAACTGCTCCCGGGAGAAGACCTGCTCCGGATGGCGCATCAGGAACGCGAGGAGGTTGAACTCCGTGGTCGTCAGCTCAACCGGGCGGTCGTCCACGTGCAGAGTGCGGCGGCCCGGGTCCAGCGCGAGCCGCCCCACCCGGAGCACGGTGTCGCGCTGCGGGGCGGCGGCGCGACGCAGCAGGCTCTTGACGCGGACAACCAGTTCCTGCGGAGAGAACGGCTTGGTGAGATAGTCGTCGGCGCCGAGTTCCAGGCCGAGGATCCGGTCGGTCACCTCGTCCCGGGCGGTGACGAACACCACGGGAGTCCAGTCCCCGTCCGCCCGCAGCCGCCGGCAGACCTCTATGCCGTCGATTCCAGGCAGGGCGATGTCCAGCACGATCGCCACCGGACGCATCCTGCGGACGGCGGCCAGTGCCCCGTCCCCGTCGGATTCGACATGGACGCCGAAGCCCTCCCGGCTCAGATAGCGCCGCTGCAGGTCGGCGATGTGCCGCTCGTCCTCGACGACCAGAACGAGGCCCTTGTTCTCCGGCATGTCTCTCTCTCCTCGGCCCCGGCACCCGGGGCCGGTCCAGAGCCGTGGATGCTCGATGCTAACCGGCGCCGCCGCAGCCCACCGCACCTCAGCCGATTCCTTACATTCCCCGAACATGCGCCGAACGCCCTGCTCGTACGGCTCCGGCAGGCTGGGGTCCAAGATCGACGAAGACAGGAGACGGACCACGTGGCAAGCACCGGAAGCGCGTTGATCGCGTCGAGTCGGCCGGCCGATGCCGTCGCCGTCACCCACGTCCCCTCCGTGACCTCGCTCGCGGACACCGCGGCGGGCCCCGGCGCGGGTGGAGCGGCACTGCTCGCCCTGACCCTGGTCACCGCCGCCGCGCTGCTCGTGGCCGTCTCCCTGCTGTTCTTCCGCACCCGCCGCGCCCGCGGCGGCGTTCCACCCTCGACGACCGCCCGGCGGCACCTGCCCACGCCCGACCGGGCCCGGACCACACCCCGATCGCACCGGCCGCCGAGCGACCGGGCCCCGATCAGGAACGACATCATGGCCGACTCCCCGCATACGACTGAGCGACCTCCCAGCCCCGGGCCGGGCACTCCCGCGGGCCGGCTGCACCGGCTGGGCCTCTGGTGCGCACGGCGGCCCTGGAGGGTACTGGGCATCTGGCTCCTGGCGATGCTGGCCGCGCTCGCAGCCGACCGGATCTGGGGTGGCTCGTACGACGACGACTTCTCCCTTCCGGGCACCTCCGTGCAGATCGGCTCCGACCTGCTGGACAGCCACGGCTCGCCCGCAGTGCGCGGCACCGCCGGACAGATCGTGCTGCACCCGGACAGCGGCCCGCTGGACGCCCACCGGGCCGCCGTCGACGAGACCGTCACCGCCCTGAGGAAGTTGCCGGAAGTCATCTCGGTCGTCGACCCCGTCCGCACCCCGGGCGCCGTCTCCGCCGACGGGACCACCGGCATCGTCACCGTGCGCTTCAGCGAGAACCCGGTCCGCTTCGACCGGTCCTACCTCGACGGTGTCGACGACGCCGTGCACGGTCTGCGGGTGGACGGCGTTCAGGTCGAATACGGCGGCCCGCTCGGCCGTCTCGCACGGCCCAAGGCCGCGGACGGTCTGTCGGAGGCCATCGGGATCGTCACCGCCGTGGTCGTGCTGCTGGCCGGGTTCGGCAGCCTGGCCGTGGCCGCGTTCCCGCTGCTGACCGCCGTGGGAGGGCTGCTCACGGGTATCTCTCTGCTGGGCCTGTTGGCCGCCGCCTTCACCTTCGGCACCGCCGCACCCACCCTGGCCACGATGCTGGGCCTGGGCGTGGGTATCGACTACGCCCTGTTCCTCGTCACCCGCCACCGCCGCCTGCTCCATGAAGTCGGCGACCCGGCCGAGGCGGCGGGCCGGGCCATGGCCACCAGCGGCCGCGCCGTGATCGTCGCCGCGGCCACGGTGGCCCTCGCGCTCGGCGGCCTGTACGCATCGGGCGTCGGATTCATCGGCACCCTCGGCGTCGCCGCGGGACTGACCGTCGCGGTGGCCGCCGCCGCCGCGCTCAGCCTCGCCCCGGCCCTCCTCGGCCTCGCCGGACGCCGCATCGACCGCTGGTGGGTCCGCCCACCGGTGGACGAACCGAGCGGAACCGCGGACACCTGGCACCGCTGGGCCGGCACCGTCGGCCGCCGGCCCTGGCTGTTCCTCGTCATCGGCGCCCTCGCCTTGGCGGTGCTCGCCATCCCCGCCGCCTCGATGCGCCTGGGCCATGTCGACGACGGGGCCGACCCGACCGGCTACACCGACCGCCGCGCCTACGACCTGATCTCAAACGGCTTCGGCCCGGGCACCAACGGCGAGTTCACCGTCGTCGCCGCCCTCGACCCCGACCGCACCGACAGCCCCGCGAAGATCCAGGGCCTCGCCACCGCCCTGCACGACACCCTGGCCGCCGCCCCAAACGTCACCAAGGTCTCCCTCCCGGTCACCACCGAGGACAACGCCCTGTTGATCGCCACGGTGACCCCCGGCACGGGCCCGCAGGACCGGGCCACCTCCGACCTGCTGCACCGACTGGAGGACCACACCCTCCCCGACGCCCTCGCCGGCTCCGGCGCCCACGGCCATGTGACCGGCACCACCGCGGCCCAACTCACCTTCCGTGACGTGGTGGTGGACCGACTGCCGGTCATCATCTCCGTGGTGGTCACGGCGGCCTTCCTGCTGCTGCTCACTGTCTTCCGCAGCCTGCTCGTCGCGCTGAAGGCGGCCCTGCTCAACCTGCTGTCCATAGCCGCCGCCTACGGGGTTACGGTCGCCGTCTTCCAATGGGGCTGGGGCGGCGCGCTGTTCGGCGTACCCGAACCGGTCCCGGTCGAGTCGTACGTCCCGATGATGATGTTCGCGATCGTCTTCGGGCTGTCCATGGACTACGAGGTGTTCCTGCTGTCGCGCATCCGGGAGTCCTGGCTGCACAGCAAGGACAACAATCTGAGCGTCGCGACGGGACTCGCCGGCACCGCCCGCGTCATCACATGTGCCGCCCTCATCATGACCAGCGTCTTCCTCGCGTTCCTGCTCTCCACCAACGTGGTCGTCAAGATGCTGGCCCTGGGACTGGGCGTCAGCGTGGTCATCGACGCCACCGTCGTCCGGCTTGTGCTGGTGCCGTCCACCATGTACCTGCTGGGCCGGGCCAACTGGTGGCTGCCTCAGTGGCTGGACCGCCTTTTGCCCCGTCTGGATCCCGAGGGCGCGCATTCCCCTCCCGCTGCGGGCATCGCGCCGGTCGGCTCAGCTGATCCGGCCCCCACCGCCGCCTCGATGGAGGAGGGACGATGATCCTGTCACTGCTGCGGCGCCGTCGCGCCGCCACCGTCACGGTCACCGCCCTGACCGCGCTTCTGGCGACCGCCTCCGTCGCCGAACTCACCGCTCGCGCGTGGCTCCACGACCGTGTGGCCGCCGCGGCCGGGCGGGGCCTGGGCAGCGACAGCGAGGTTCGCATCGACGCAGGTCCGGCACTGCTCGCCTTGTTCGACCGGCACCTCGATGCCGTGACGGTCAGCAGCGACCACGCCCACCTGGGCCGTGTCCGTGACGCGTCCGTACGGGCCCGCCTGGACGACGTACGCCTGGTCGGCGACCACTCCGCCACGGTGGCCCACACCCGGGCCGACGTGACGGTGCCCGCCGCCTCTCTCCAGGTCCTGGTCGCTAGCTCCGGCAGCAGGCTCCGGGTCACCGGCGTGCATCTCGACCACGAAGCCGAAACGATCACCCTCGACCTCGGGCCGGGCGGCCTGGGGCAGGTCACCCTGCGGCCACGCCTTCGGAACGGACACGTGACACTGTTCCTCCAAGACGCGGACATCCTGGGCCGCCCTGCCCCCGCAGGCGTCGTCGACCGCTTCCGCAAGCAGTTGTCCGACCGCCCGGGAACCGACTATCCCCTGGGTCTCAGGGCCACGGCGGTCGACGTCACCGACAGCGGCCTCGACGTCACCCTCACCGGAGGACAGGCCAGCCTTCCGCCGCTTACCGACACCGTATGACCCACGCTGCCGCAACCGACGACCCCGCGTTCGAGGACGCCGGTGTCCGGAGCGTTCTCGCAGTCCCGCACCTGCCACCCGGTGGCCCGTCGATCGACGTCCCGACTTGCGTCGTTCTACTGACGTGTCGGGGAGGCCGTACGGAACACTGTTGACATGTCCGACATCCGAACTGGGCACGACGAGGATTGGCTGACGCCCCAACTGGTCGCTGCGGCCTGGCCGATGATTCGCATTTCATGCGTCCATGCGGTCGCCGGAGCCAACGGTGTACGCACCACAAGCTGGACATCGAACTCGACCTGGGGGTCGCAGACCGTCGTCCGCTTCAACGCGGACGACGTCCTGCGTGTGGCGCAGGCCATCGCCGACGGTGCGGCCGAGATGGCGGCTGAGCAACGAAAGGACACCGCCGAAGGTCAGGCCGCCCAAGCGGCTCTCGGTCGAGAGGCGAGCCGCAGCGGAGACCACAGTTGCCTGATCGGGACGGCTGTCATCGTGGCTGCGGTACTGCTGGTGATCTGGGCCGCTCTCAACTCGGAAGGTGGCATGCCCGGCTACTGGCACTGACACCACCGGCACCACGCCCCGCACGCCGCTGGGGCCATCACCTTGGCTTTGGCACGGCCCGAATCGCCGCCTGAGCCCGCCAGGCTGCCCGGCGCTTTCGGTGATGCTCGATGCCTGCTCTGGGTGACGCAGCGAGCCGTTCGGCCGCAGAGCTCTGCCTGGTCGCTGTCGGCAGGCTCACGGCCGACGCCGTCTGGTGGCGTGCTCCCCTCGACTGCGGATCCCGCTGTGCGCCGAGGTTGTCCTGACGGTGACAGTGCTGATGCCGACCGGGCTTGCCTGCGTGCAGGGGTGGGCTCCTCCTGGCAGGAGGAGCCCACTTCGGGGGATATGTGAGGGGTTATTCGGTGCGCAGGTCCTCCGGGCGCATCATCCGCAGCAGCGGCGGCACACTGAGCAGCGTGACCACGCCGGCCACGGCCGCGCCCACGCCGGTCATGGTCAGGACGCTCGCCCAGTCCATGGTCACCGGTGTACGGGTCATCTTGAGCAGTACCGCGCCGAGGGTGACGCCCACCGTCGTGGCCAGTGCGAAGCCGAGTCCGACCGGGAGGGCTGTCTGCCACAGGACGGACAGGCTGAGTGTGTGGCGCCGGGTGCCGAAGGCGACCAGCGCGGAGAGCAGCTTCCTGCGTTCGCGGAGCTGTTCCAGTTGGGAGACCAGCAGGCTCGCTCCGATCAGTGCCAGCACGAAGGCGCTACCGCGCCCGCGAGCGGAAACCCAACGGCACGCCCGGTCAGGCGCAAGACCCATCCCTCCGTGCGGCGCCAGCGAAGCCGCGCGAACACCCGGACGTACGGAACGGCCGGAGAGCCGACGTCCCCGCCCGCCGCGCCCGCGGCGGATGAGCGTCAGCTTCGTGACCGCAAAGATCTTTGGGTCTGGCGACGGTTTGCTCGACGTGCTCCACCGACACCCGCAGGGAGGTTGACCGCATGACGACGGCCCTGCCCGGACACCCGAGCGGGGCCGCATCGTTGACGGCAGGTGGAGGTGTACCGGACGGCGAGACGGCGATCTTCACGGGGGACGGCAACCCCGTTCTGCCCGTACGAGCCACTCACCGTGATGTCGTTCTCGGCCAGGACGGTTTCCGGCGGGGTGCTCACCCGCCCTGATGTCCTCCGGAAGGCGGGATGTGCCGGACGGATCCGGGCATGACCAGGGGGCTGAGCTTGTATTCCCGGTCGAATGTGAGGCTTCCTCTGCCAGACCGGATCGAGCCCTCGATCCGGTAGGTCCGCGTGGCTTGCCGCGTTCTGGTGATGGTCAGCATGCCGAAGTTGTTAGCGGCCAGAAATGGTGGCGAGGTCTTGAACTGCGCCCAATACGGGAGAGGCATGTCCAGGCCTAGTGGGAGCAGGGCGGCATAAGCGCTGCGGGCCTTTTCGCTGTTGAGCCCGGTGGCGGGGGCTGCGGTGAGCGGCGAGGACAGCAACTGCACGACGGACCTCTGCTTGCTGTGATCAGGGCTGATCGAGCTGATCTCATGGATGGCTCCGGCATGTGCATCGCCGGACAGGACAATGACCGCCCGGGGCTTCTGACCGCCGCCGGATACATCGTTCGCGAGACCGAACAGCGTGCTCAGAACGAATACCAGGTCTTGGCGGGCCGGTTGCACGGTCCAGGCATCGGCCAAGTCAGGCTCGACGAGCCGGAAATTGTCAAGCGGCCCGATGTCGCCTAGTTCGTCGACGACCCATTCGGCGACCTCGCCGCCTGGCCACGGGACGAAGTCGGCGAAGCTCTCCATTGCATCCCGGATGGCATCGAGGATGTGCTGCAGGATCGCTGCGGGGATCAGGGCTAGCGGCACGGGGCATACCAGGACGGCCACGTCGGCGTCCGACGCTGGGCCGCTCGCCCAGGACTGCAGGTCGGCTGCCTGCACCGGGCCCAGCAAGGGGTGGTTCGCGTCCTCGCCGCGTCCGCGATGGGTCCGCAGATCCATGAAGAAGAAGGACACCGGACCAACGGAGAAGTGGTAGTGGTACTGCCCCTTGGCCGTCGGTGGATTGTGGTCATGCTGCCACGACCGGTAGGCCTTGAGGGCGCCGGAGACCAGGGCGGGCTCCGTGTCCTCTGAGAAGGTGGTGCCCCAGTCGTCCGCGATGTCGTGGTCGTCCAGCATCATGTAGACCGGGCTCCGCCCGATGCATGCACGCCAGCCTGGGTTGATCCATGCCTGGGCGTAATGCCGGTCGTAAATCCGAAACGCGTCTTTCGCGGTCTTGGTGGTCAGCCATCCGAACTCCTCTCGGGCCCGGTCCCCGTAGAGCTGATCGCCGATCAGGAAGAGCATGTCACGCGGCTGTCGGGCGAGTTCGCCCAGCAGGGCCGCTCCCTCTCGGGTGTTGACCGCGGTCTTGCACGAAGCGAAGGCGATCCGCAGTTGCGTTGGGTTTTGCTGGACGGTTCCCACGGATCCCGTGGCCACGACACGCTCGGCCGGGGTGATGTTCCCTCCCACCCGGACGACCTTGTAAGTGTACGAGCTGCCCGCCGTCAGCCCGGTGAAGCGTGCCGTGCCGTTCCGCTCAGTGAGGGCAACCTGTTTCACACCCACTTGTGGCGCCGGGGCTATCCGCGGGCGCCTCCCCACACTGACGGGCCTGATGGCGAGCGCAGCGTAAAGCCGTACCTCATACCTCGCTCCGGGGACCGGGGGGTCGATCAACGAGAACCAGACGCAGGTCTCCTGCGCCGTGGTGTGCCCCACGCAGGTGTAGGCGAGCAGCTGCCTCCGGGTGAGGCTTACGGTCTCATCCGCCCGCATCATCCGCTGTCGCAGCGTCCCGGACTTCTTCACGTTTTCGACGTGCACGGAAAGCCGGAACTCTCCCGTCACCTTGGCTGCCTCGGGACCCGAGCGGCGTGGTTCCAGCTTGTTCATCTCGGCCTGCACAGCAGCCGGGTCCCATGCGAAAACGGCATTCCCGTCGGCGGCCGTTGTCGCCTCGCGCACTCCACAGCTCTGCTCGACGACATCACTGAGGGGGACAACTGGCCGAAGCATCACTCGGCCGCTCTCCGGGCTCGGATTAGCCCCAACCTCCACATCGGGCCGGCCCTCCACATCGGGCGGATCCAAGCGAGACCGGGCGACCAGCACCAAGTGCGCTTCGATCAAGACGCCTTCGAGCGGCTTCCCATCGTGATCACCGACAAGGTCCATGTCGAGAATAGCCATGACGATCACCGCGCCGGTTCAGGATGCGCTTTTCATTGGTAACGCCGGACACCCCTTTCCAGCATCCGCCACTCCCACCACCCCCGCAACCTAGCCTGAGTCCACCGTTTTGCAGATCGAGGCCCGCCCGAACAAGCCGGCGTGGAAGAACGTCACGCCGGCGGGGCAGCCGGTGAACGGCTGCCGGTGGGTGAGGTATTCGGGCGACTGCCGCGGCAACGGTTCCGCGGTGCCGTGGATCGTCGGCGACATGTTCGCGTATTCACAAGGAGCTGGTTGCGCTCAAGGCAATGGCGTCCTGACCGGGCAGCATAGAGGAAGGGGCCGCGCCTGACCGGTGATTGACGTCCGGCGCGGCGGCCTGCCGACGGACGGCGTACCCGGTCAGGCGTACGGGCCCCGCTCCTCGCGCGAACGCTCAATGGGCGGCCTTACGCGGGGGCAGGTGCTCAGTGCGTGTGGAGATGCACCGGGAGTCGCTGGTGGCCGTTGCTGATCAGGGAGCCCACGGGCCGAAGTTCACCGGCCGGCTCGGCGAGGCGGATGTCGGGGAAGCGGTCGAAGAGGCTCTGGAGCACGAGGGCGACCTCAAGGCGGGCTAGGGGTGCGCCGAGGCAGAAGTGGACGCCGTGGCCGAAGGCGAGATGGTCCTTGACCGTGCGGGCCGCGTCGAACGTGTCGGCGTCGCTGTGCCAGTCGGGGTGACGGTTGGCGGCCGCGTAGGAGGCGAGGATCGCCTCACCGCGGGCGATGGTCTGCCCGTCGGGCAGAGGGATGTCCGTGACGGCGTACCGAAGCGGCAGGTGCTTCACGGCGGGTTCGTGGCGCAGTGTCTCCTCGACCACGTCCTCCCAGGTGACTGCCCCCTTGCGGACCAACTCCATTTGGTCGGGGCGGGTCAGCAGGGTGTACACGGCCTGATCGATCACGTTGACGGTGGTCTCGTACCCGGCGCTGATCATCAGCAGCAGTGTGTCGCGCAGTTCGTCGGGCCCGAGGCGGGCGCCGTCGCCCTCGTCGTCCCGCGCGGCGATCAGCAGGGACGTCATGTCGTCCCCCGGGGCGCTGCGCTTTGCGGCGATGAGCTCGTCCAGGTGCCCGTACAGACGGGCGGTGTTGATCTGTGCCTCCGCGGGGCTCAGCGTGGTGTCGAAGACACCGTCCACGAGGACGCGGAATTCATCCCGCTGGCTCTCCGGGACACCCATGAGGTGGCTGATCACCCCGATGGGCAGCGGGTAGGCGAGTTCTTGGCGCAGATCGACCGGCTCCTGCGCGGGGAGCGACGCGAGGCGGTCCACCAGCCGGGTCACCATCTCCTCGACGGCCGGCTTCATGGCGGCGATGCGGCGGGAGCTGAAGGCCGGTGCCACCAACCGGCGCAGCCTGCGGTGGTTGGGGCCGTACGCGGTGAACATGTTCTTCACCGCGACCCACAGGGCGAGCGGCCAGGTGTTTACCGCCTGCTCGAATCCGGGCCAGTGCGCGCGGGCGTCCTTGGAGACGTCGGTGCTGGTGAGCAGCTGTTTGAGCAGAACGGGGTCGGTGACCGACCAGGCTTCCACGCCGAGTATGTCCACCCGGGTGGCCGGGCCGCGGGCGCGCAGGGCACGGTGCTCCGCGTGGTGGTCGGCACCGGTGGGATTGAGGACAAGCGGAGGCTGCTGGGCCATGGCTGGGCTCCTTAGCGTGCGGGAAATACGACGGGCAGGGTTTCCAGGGCCCGGTGGAACGGGCCGGGGCGCCACGTGAGTTCGGTGACGGGGCGGGCGAGGTCCGTCTCGGGCAGCGCGTCGAGGAGATAGGTGACCGCGGTCTCCGCGATGAGGTAGGCGTGCGAGCGGGCGGGACAGGTGTGCGGGCCGACGCTCCAGGCGAGGTGGGCACGGTTTCCCGTGAGACGGCCCTCGGGTACGCCCTCGGTCAGGACCGGGTCGTTGTTGGCGGCCGCCATGGAGATCACGACCGGCTGGTCGGCGGGCAGGAGCACCCCGTCCACGTCGATCGGATACGGCGGATACGAGATGCAGTAGTTCGCCAAGGGCGGGTCGGTGTAGAGCACGGCGTCGAGGGCGTCGCGCACCGTGGACAGCCCGGCGTGCAGGTCGGCGCAGAACTCCTCGTCGGTGAGGATCTTCAGGATGGTGTTGCTGATCAGGTTGGTCAGCGGCTCGATCCCCGCGCCATAGAGCGTGACGAGCTGGTGGCCCATCTCCTCGTCGGTGAGGTGCGCGGGATGGGCGATAAGCCGGGAGGTGATGTCGTCACCGGGGTGCTGTCGGCGCAGGGTCACGAGGTCGAGGACGGCCTGGCCGAGGATCTCGTTGCCGCGTCCGGCGTCCGTGGTCTCGAAGATCTTCGCCATGCCGTCGGCGATGCGCCGGCCGATCTCGTCCGGGCAGCCCAGCAGCGCGCTGAGGATGCGGAAGGCGATGGGGAACGAGTACTGGGTGAGCAGATCGGCCTTGCCCGCCGCGCGGAATTCACCGATGGCGCTGGAGGCGACCTTCTCGACGAGGGCCCGCAACTCGTGCTGGTCGATCGCGTCGATGGCGGTGGTGTTCGCGGCACGGTAGCGGGCGTGCTCGGCGCCGCTGGAACGCAGCGCGTTGGGACGCCACTCCATCATCGGCCGCACCGAACATGATTTGGGGATCAGCTTCTCCCAGGCCCGAGGGTCGGCGGGGAAGTGCAGCGGGTCGTTGAGGATGCGGCGGGCCTGGTAGTAGCCGATCACCAGGGTCGCGGGCACACCGGGAGCCAGGTCCACGAGGGCGAGCGGGCCGTGGGCGCGGCGCATCTGCCGGTACATGGCGTGCGGGTCGGCGGCGAACTCCGGGGAGTAGAGGGCGATCCGGTTCGGTGGGCTCGACGGCGTGGGCTCAGGGGAAGGCATCGTCATCGGCGGGGCTCCAGGGGGTCGGCTGAGCGACGCTCGGAGAGATACTCGGTGAGCGTGATCAGGGCATGCAGGGAAGACGTGCGGTCGCGGGCGTCGCAGACCGTCAGGGGAGTGAAGGGTTCAAGGGCAAGGGCCTGGCGCAGCTCGGCCTCGGGGTAACTCGGCGCGTCCGGGAAGGCGTTGATGGCGACGGCATAGGGCACGCCCCCGCTCTCCAGGAGACCGAGCGCGTCGTGGGAGGCGTTGAGGTTGCGAGTGTCGGCCAGAACCAGACAGCCCAGCGCGCCTTCGGCCAGGTCTTCCCACAGGGGCCGGAAACGGGACTGCCCCGGCAGCCCGAAGAGATAGAGCGCGATCCTGCCGCCGGCTATGTGGATGCGGCCGAAGTCCATCGCCACGGTGGTCGTGGTCTTGTGCGGAGTGCCGCGCAGATCGTCCACACCGACGCTGGCCTGCGTGATGGGTTCCTCCATCCGCAGTGGCTTCACTTCCGAGACACTGCCGATGAGTGTCGTCTTGCCGACGCCGAAGCCCCCCGCGACCACTATCTTGGCCGACCGCGTCACCGTGGCCGGGACGTAGGTGACGGGCAGGTCAGACCAGGGAGCGTAGTCCACGGAGTACCTCCTGCAGCAGGTCGAAGTCGGGCTGATGGCCGGTAGCGGCGACCGGGCTGGACAGGTGGCCGGAGTCCATCAGCGAGGAGACGAGAATGCGCACCGTCGAGGGCGGCAGCTCCAGTGCGGAGGCGATGTCGGCGACGGCCAGGCCGCCACCCGTGCTGCCGAACAGGCGCATTAGTCGGCGGGCATCCGGACCGAGGGTGTCCGTGGGGCCGGTCGCGGCGATGACCACGCTCTCCAGGCGCACATCGTCCCGGGCGCGGACCTGCCCACCGGTGCGGACGTAGGGCCTGACCATGTCGGGGTCACGCCGCGGCCCCGTCATGCCGGCGAGCCGCCTTCCCCGGTCGGCAGGCGATCGGCGGTGGCCATCTCGTGCCCCACCCGGGTGGCCAGCCGCACCATGTGATGGGAGATCAGTCCGACGTCAGCGTCGGGCCCGGTGGTGCACACCGACAGCATGGTGTTCTTCGCAGCGGTCGTCGTCAGGCCGATGCAGCTGACCGACTCGATCAGCAGCTGGCGCATGCCCTCGCCACAGGTGAACTCGTCCCACGCCTTGCCCGCGGCCCGCAGCGCGGCCGTCAGGGCCGCAAACTTCTCCCCGTCGTCCTGGCTGATCGTCTCGGTTCGGGCCTTCAACAGCCCGTCGCTGCTCATCAGTACGGCGTAGCGGACGCCTTCGACGGCGCCGAGTTCCTGGTCGAGCAGCCAGCCCAGGCTGTTGGAGTGTATGTCTCGCACGGTCAGTGTCCTTCGTCGTGTGCAGCGTCGTGCCCAGCGGAGGTCTGGGAGGGCTCGCCCTGCCGGCCGCGGCGTGTTCCCTCGGCCCAGGCCGCGGCGACAGCCGGACGGCCGGGCTCGGCAGCGGTGGTCTCTGCCGTGCGGCGGGACACCGCGGGAGCCGCGGAGCGCCGGCGCACGGTCAGGCCGCTGGCGGTGGTGGTCGCCGGGGCGGCGGGCGGCTCGGGTTCCGCGGCGGGGCCCGAGGGCACGGGAGAGGCGACGGGTTCGGCCGGCGTGGGCGTGGTGAGCATGTCCTTCGGCAGTACGAGCATGGCTCGCGTGCCCTGGTAGATGTTCGGCGCGGTCAGCTCGACGCGGAAGCCGTAGTCCTCCGCCAGCACGGACGCCACGCGCAACCCGGTCTGGGGGTGGGCGCCCAGGCGGGTGATGTCGTCGCGCTGCTTGCCGGACATCACGTCGCTGGCCCACAGCAGGCGCTCGTCGTCCATGCGCAGTCCGGCGTCGTCGACGATCAGGAAGCAGGCGTGGTGGCCCTGTTCGAGCGAGACGTGGACATTGGCGGAGGGCGGGGAGTAGCGCAGCGCGTTGTCCAGCAGCACGGCGAGGGCGTGCACGACCGCCTCCACCGCGCGGCCCTCGACCGCGACGGATCCCATCTCCGGGTGCTTGACCCGCTCGTATCCCTCGATCCGGCCCATCGCGGCCTGCACGATGTCGGTGAGCGTGGTGGCGGGCCAGCGCCGGGAGAGCTTGTCCCCGGCGAGTACGGCATACCCCGACGCGGTGAGCAGCATCTGCTGCGCGAGGTGGTCGATCTCCACCAGCGTCGCGTACGCCTCGTCCGAGACGTGCCGCCGCACACCCTGGCTGACGGTCTGGCCGAGCATCGCCGCCCGCGCCACCACGTTGTTGGCGAAGCCGCGCACGGCGGCCCGGGCCACGCCCACGGACTCCTGGCGCACCTGGGCGACCTGCCGCTCGACGTCCTGACGGACCTGATCGGCGGCTTGGGCGGCAGCCGTCCGCTCCTGAGCCCGGACCTGTTCCACCGCCGAGGCGACAGCACCAGGCAGGGCGCGCAGCCGCTCGGCGAGCTGAGTGCCGTCCAGACGCGGCGGTACGACGAGTTCGCCTCCCCGACCGCCACCCTGCCCGCCGCCCACAGTGGCCGGAACCGCGGTCGTCGCGACGTACCCGACGCACTGTTCGGCCGCCAGGAGTTGCTGTGTGAGCAGGTCGGCATGCTGGCTCAGAAGCTCGGCCTGGCGTTCGGCCTGGTCGCGTTTCCGCCGGAAGTGCCATGCGGAACCGACGCCGGCCAACGTCAGCAACGTGGCGGCGCTCAGTATGAGTTCGGTCATCAGGTCCTCACGGATGGGGAAGCCGTCGGTGTGTCGGGGTTGTGGGCGGGGGCGGCAGCGGGGAGGCCGGGGCCGGGCACAGCCGCGGCTGGGCTGAACGGGTTCGATGCTGAGATCGGCCGAAGCGGAGCCGGGTGAAGGCGGCGGACGCGTGCGGCGTAAGCAGCCGAAGGAGCAGGCCGCCGAGCCGGCGTCTCCGGGCCGTGGCGGAGGGTCAAAGCGGCGGCCCTCGACACCCCTTGCGCAGCACCGTCCGAGATCGTGCCCCCGTCAGGCGCCTCAGGGCCGTAGGACCCGTCGATGCGAACGACGGTGAGGGCGGGCGACATGAATCTCCTGGGAACGGACGAGGGTGTGCATGAGCAGGGGGCGACGACGGGGCGGGGATCGTGCCATGACTGCACTGGAAGTCCTGTGTCCGTTGGTGGTGTTCGGCAAGGGACCCTACCCCTAGCGCTCACGCGTTGTGGCAGCTCGGTGACTACGAATTGGAATCACAGGGAGTTTGGGATGAAAGGTGCACACTTGGCGACCAACTGGCGTTGGCTGAGCAGGGTCGTACGGACCCGCCAGGACAAGGCCGCGGCCAGGCGGTTCTTCCGCAGGCGCATGAAGGAAGTCACCGGGGCGGCCGCGAAGGGCTACTGGCCCGCCTTCTGGATGCTGGGCGCCCCTACCGGGGCCGGCAACTGGACGTCGGGCCGTATCGAGGCGACGCGCACCGATTTCCAGCCTCCGGCTGGCGGCGAGCTGCGCGTGCAGGCCCGCATCCAGATGCCCAGGGCCGGTGCGGTGCCCCGGGCGGCCGTCACGGACAAGCTCCGCCCCTACGGCGCCGCCCACCGCGAAGTTCATGCTCAAACTGGCGGGGCTTTGCGGTTCCTGTCCGCGTTCAGCGGCCACTCAGCCCGACCGCCCGGCAGCGGCAGACCGTAGGGCGGGCAACATGTCCCCTCCCAAGCCGGTGGGGAGCATGAGGTCGTGCACAGGCGAGGGGAGGCGACGGTGATCACCGCGCTCGCCAGTGCCCGGGGCATCAGCGCGGCCGGCAGCGGTACGGCGGCGCCGGAGAGAAGACCCTTTCTCTGGGCACCGTGTGTGCCACGCGCCGCCAACCCCGTCGGCGAATCGTCGCGCGATGCAACCTGCGACAGCCGCGTGCCCGCCAGCCCGCCCGACCCGCGCCGCCGGTGAGCGTCGTCGGCCTGCGCGAAGTCGGCGCCGCAGAGAGCGTCGGCCCACGCGGACATGAGCGCCTCGGTAAACGTCTTGACCATCGCGCGCAGCAGGTCCGGACTCGCCGCAGCGAGGTGTCCTCGGCGAGGGCGTGCAGGGGCACACTGTCAGGTGCGGTCATCGTGCTGACCTCCTTCGAGCTTCGACACCTCGAAGATCGGCCGGTGCGTTCATCTAGGCGGGACGTGCCGAAGGCGCCGGCGTGGCTGCGGGAAGGTGCCCGCCGTCGGCGTTCCTGCGCACGGTGTGGGTGCCGCAGTTCATTCGCACCCCCAGCGACAGTGAACAGGAGGTGGCCTGGCGGCGGAGAGCGCTTCAAGCGGAAGCAATCCGTCAGCAGCGCTCTCCAAGGCCCGAGCGCGTCACCCCTGCTCATCGGCCGGCAACCGGCAGGCATCGACCCGCGTCCCGTAGCGGTCCTGCCACGCCGAGTCCATGGACGCACTCAGCCAGTCCGGCGCGGCCACGGCAAGCGCCTCCAGCGTCGCTCGCAGCGTCTCGCCGACGAACTCCAGGCGGTTGAGGGCGCGGACCGCAGTCAGGACATGCGTGGAGTCGGTGCGCTGCCGCCCGCCGGAAACAATCAGTCCATCCCAGCCGGCCGCTCCAGGAGCAGGTTCAGCATCCTCGCCTGCAGAGCGTGCGCCAGCAGCCGGTCCGGGAACCCGGTCAACACGGTGTGGCCGAAGCCGGGGTCGGTCAACTCCACACCGAGCAGGTACTTCACGTCGATCCTGGCCCGCACCGCATGCGCGGCCTGGCGGTAGGTCTCCCACCTGGCGGTTGCCAGGTGGTTTGGGGACGAGCGCGGTGCCGGGTCGGAAGTGCGGGCACGCGTCGACGCCGTCGGCGAGGGCCTGGACACGGGCTGCCG
>NZ_JBVKAI010000036.1:0-38960 GCF_055639495.1 Streptomyces sp. NPDC039424 | reverse complement strand
CTACGAGTGCCACCCCCGCAACTACCTGGCCTTTCTCGGCCTCGCTGCAGCCCTCTGCTGCTACAAACGCTTCCTCAAACTGACCATGTAGGACACGGTGTAAGGCGTACCAGTGCGGATTGTCTCGACGCCCTAGCCATTGACGCAAGGGGGTCTGCACACTCGGAATTCACCAACTCAGCGGCCACCAGGCACCTCTAGCCTCGCGAGCATCGTGAGGACGCCTGGCCGGACCGCCGCTCTCGCGGCGGATAGGACGACAACAGTGCTGACGCCCTCGAACCATGATGGCCCCCGTCATCCCCTCCACCGCAAGCCGCGCCTCAAGTCCATCCTCATCGGTGTTGTCGTGGTGGGAGGGGCCGCGGTCCTCCCGCCGGACTACGTGAACGCGTGAACGCCGTCGCTCAGGCGGTCGGCGCCGCTGTCGCCTCGACGGTGGTGCTGCGAGGCACCCGGGAGGACAGGCTGATGCTCGGCTGACCCTGTGCAGGAGAAAGGCCCCCCGGGGCGGGGGGCCTTCGCGTGTTCGTCGTCGGCCTACTTCGCGATCGCCGACGGTCCACTCGGGGGGATCTCGCGGATGGTGCTTCCGGCGTAGCGCTTGCCGGCGGTCTCGGCGGTCGGCTTGCTGCCCGAGGAGAACACCACCTTCTCCTTGCCGTCGGTGGTCACGACGACCTCGAAGCGGGCCTTGCCCTTCTGGCAGTTGCACGGCATCTCAGATCATTCCGTTCTGTGTGGCGGCGGTGGAGGTGGCGGGCTGCTCGGCGACGAGGGCGGCCATGGCCTCGATCTCGGCGCGGCGTTCGTCCTGGCGGCGGGTCACCGCGTCGGTGAGCAGGTCGACGAGGGGCCCGCCGGCGAGGGCTGCGGTGAGGGCCTCGACGTCACCGTCGCCACCGGCGCGGCCGGGGCGTCCGGACGCTGTCCTGATGCCATGTCCGGACGCTGTCCACGATCGGCGCGGGACTGCCGGTCGCGTCGCGGGCCGCGCCTAGCGTGGCCGTGTTCCAGGCCCGGCCGGCTTCGGTGCGGGCGATGCTCTCCTCGCGCATCTCGCCGAGCTGCGCGCCTTCGCGGGCGAAGGCTTCACGGAGGCGGGCGCGGAGTTGCTCGATGTCCTCCCCCGCGTCGACGCCTGCGGCCAGCTCGTCGCGGGCGACCTCGGCGAGGCGGTCGCCGACGGCGCGCAGCAGGTGCTCGGTGACGTCGACGTACTCGCTCATGGCAGGGGGCAGGTCGTGGTCGTCGTCGTACCGGCCCGGGAGGTCCTCCCACTCGCGCGGCAGCTCGCTGTCCGTGGCTTGGGCGGTGTGGTCGGCGGCCTGCTCGGAGACGCGGAGGAGGCGGCGCACGATGCGCGGCATGCGGTCCGTGAACATCCGGGCGATACGCGAGACGGAGAACCGCGCGGCGACCAGCTCGGTGGCGTCGGCGAGCTGCTGGGCGAACTCCTCGGCGACCTCTGCGAGGACGGCCGACACCTCTTCGGCAACAGTCTCCTCGGCGTCCTCCAGGAGCTGGGGCAGGTCCTCATCCACCGGCGCTCACCGCCTCCGCTTCGAGGCTGGGATGCGGCATCCGGTCGGGGGCGGACGCTTCGCCGACCGTCTTGTTGTCGCGGGTCCGCCAGGCCAGAGTTCTTCCCATGCTTCGCGGCCGGGGCAGCGGGAGCACCAGCCGAACGCGCGGTGTCCGGCGCGGGAGTGGCCGGGCGGGGCGACGTGGAGCTTCGGCGGCTCCGTGGTCATCGGCTCGTCAGTCGCGTCCCGCATCGTTGGTCTCCTCGCTGCTCACGTTGGGGCACGGCCCGGGGACAGGGCCGATGTAGACGGTGGCCGGGCCGCTCGGGACGAGAGGGCCGGCCAGGCCGTCGAAGCGGATGCCGGTGACGTCGAGGCGGGTCATCTCGACCACGCGCAGGCCGTCGCAGTCGGGGCAGAGGTCGAGGTCGTGACGGCAGTCAGCCACGGTCGTCCTCCTGGTCGTCGCAGATCTCGCACGCGGTCCAGGTGCCGACGACGGACACTCCGTCCGCCGTGAGCATGAGGATGTCGCCGGTGACACGGGTCCGGGCTTTGCAGGTGGCGCACCAGTCCTCGCGGGCTGGGCCCAGGTCGACGTGGACAGCCAGGGGCGGCGGGGGTTTCGGCCACGGTGCTGCTCCCTCGCTGGCCGGTCATGCCGCCAGCCCTACGCAGGAGGTCACGACGGCGGGCACGACGTCGTAGGAGTGCTCGACGCCGGCGGCGATGAGTTCGCGGGCGTACCCGTCGAGCGCCGCGGTGAGACAGGCTGCGTCGAGGTCGTAGCGCTTGGCGATCTCGGGGACACGGGTCCATGCGCCGTCGAGGAGGCGGAACTGCTCGACCTGGCCGGGCTCGACGCGGATCTCGGTGTGGAGGGCGGCGGCTTGGATCTCGCGGGCGCGGGAGCGCTCGCTGCGGGGGGCAGGCGGGGGTGCGGATCAGCTTGTCCCCGGCGGAGGACAGGGCGGCCCAGATCAGGCCGTCTGCGGCGGCGAGGAGTCCGGAGCTGAGGGCGGGGCGGGCGGAGGCGGGCAAGGTGTCGGGCTCCTCCTGGGTCTCGTCGACCGGCAGGTCGGGCTTCGGCCTCGGCGCGCTGTCGTCCTCCTCCTGGCCCTGGTCCTGCTGGTCGTCGGTAGGCTGCGGCTTGCGGGCTTCCTGCTCCTCCGGGGTGGGGGCGTCGGACTCTTCGAAGCCGGTCTCATGTCGCAGGGCCTCGGCGCTGATGACGCCTCGGTCGTACGCCTGCAGAGCGGTCTCGGAGCGGTTGGTGCGCACGCGCAGGCCGGCGGTGTCCTACCAGACGAGCCAGCGGTGCCAGTCGTCGATGCCCTCAGACTGGAGGAGAGGGCGCAGCCACTGCTGTGTGAGGGCGTACGACACGGTCTGGAGCTTCGACTCGATGCCCATGCGGATCGCCTCGGAGGTGAGCATCCAGGCGCCCCAGTGAGCTTCCGCCAACTTGAATCCGCAGGTGAAAGGGCTGGTGTGACCGGCTTCCGGGGTACTCACGCTGGTCGTCGGCGACTGCCTGCGAAGTAGATCGTTTGTCAGCGGTTGACTTCGAGGTTCGTCAGAACGAGCAGGGCGCGCAAGAGGTGGGTGGCGCGAGCGGGATCGGTGCGGAGCTTGGTGAGGATCCGCCAGTTTTTGAGGTGAGCGAAGCCGTGCTCGACCGGTGCGCGTCCGACGGCGAGGACCCGGTTGGCGGTCTTCTGTCCGGGAGTGAGCTTGTGGACGCGGCTGGCGTGGAAGCCGGTGACGATCACGGGATCCAGTACGTCGTTGTCCAGGCCGCGGAAGCCGAGGTCCGCCAGGGCCCCAAGGCCGGCGGCGCGCAGGTGGGCCAGGACGTGATCCTGACGGGCAGCGGTGTTGTCGTGGGTGCGGCCGGGCCGGGCGGCGGATATCCAGATCAGTCGGCCCCGCTCGTCGGTCAGGGCGAGGAAGTGCAGGCCGTGATGGTGGTGTTTGCCGGAGTAGTTCCGCCGATCAGCCTTCCCGGTGCGGCGCTGTGTGGCGATGAGGGTGCCGTCGATCAGGACCACCTCCCCGCCCTGCCTGGCGACCTTCTTCAAGGCCCGGTCCAGGCGCGGGGCCTGCGCAGCGAGCAGGGCGATCAGTTCGTCGCGCCAGCGGCGGACGGTGGATTCGGACACGTTGTTGCCGCCGGCCATGTCGGCCAGGCGCTGGTCGTGGCGCAGCATGGCCAGGACGATCACTGCGATCCTCCCGGGCGGGAGGATCCGCCACCTGGACCGTATTGCCTTCAGGCGGCGTCGCAGCAGGTCGGCGAGGTGGTTAACGGTGTGCGTGGACAGCGGCAGACGGCACTGGTAGGCAAGCGGGCAAGTGTCCTCGGCGTGCTCTTCGGTTCTCGTCATACAGTTCCAACGGCCGCCGGGGGCACTGCGGTTACGTTCATGCCACGGCGTCGGTCAGGACGTAGGCCAGATGAGATCACCGAGAGTCTGCCCGGGCCCAGGGACAGCATCAGCGGCAGCACGGATCATCATGGCGGCCTCTTGCACGAGCCGCTCCAGCGACAGAGTGCTGCGAGGCGTAACGGAATAGGACATGAGGCGCAACTGCTCGATCCAGCGGGCGTCCTGGTCGGCCAGTGTGGCAGGCAGGGTGGCGAAGAGTTCGTGCCGGGGCCGTGTCCGGAGGGACTCGGCTATCGAGTGAAGACCGAGGCGCCCCAATGCCACGCGTGGCGTGTTGGCATCGTTCCATGCGTGGTCTCGGACAGCGGCGTGGACACCGAGCAGGATGAGGGTCTCCGTAAGAGCCTGGCCTGTTGACGGCTCGATCTCCCAGACGGCAAAGCGTTCTTGCTGCTCGTCTCGGAGGTCGGGCGCCTGGTCGACCGTGGCGATGAGCCGACCGGTTGCTTCCTTCGACAGTGACCAGTGGGTCGCGTCGGCCTCAGCAGGGTTCATTGGGGCATTGTGCACGGGCGCCGGTGGATCGGGGCCCGTGCAGAAGAGCCATTCTCAGACGCACCTCAGGTACAGGACGTCGCTCTGGGCGTTGCCGGAGTCGTGGCTTGAGCCGTACACGATGGTGCCGGTCGTGATGATCTTGTAGCCGTACTTGGGGTAGCTGCTGCTCTCATGGCATCGCTGGCTGGAGGAATCAGTGCGGCGGGGCGGCGGACAGGAGGTGGTCCTGCCCGGCGCGCCTGCCGGGGCCCACTGCTGCGGGCCGGGCATCCAGATCCACAGTTCCGGCTCGGTAGTGCAGGTATCCGGCTTATGCGGCGTGCACTTGTCGATCCCACCGACTCCGGTGACCACTCCACCGCTGTAGTTCGGTTTCTGTGCGATGAGCTGTTCGGAAGGGTGAGTGGAGACCAGGAGCCGGGCGCGGGGTCTGGCACCGCATGAGTTCCGGGGTTTTCGTGAGAAGCAGAGCGTGGTGGGGGCGCGCGGGCAGACGGTTGGGGACCACGGTGAAGGCGCTCGCTGTGCCGTCTGCGGCAGTCTGCCGGGCGGGAGATCTCCGCTTTCCCGCCGCGTCACCTCCGCCCCGGCCTCGGTCACAGAGCGGTGGTAGTTCTGCAGCCACACCATGCGCAGGACCTGCACCGCCGGGAGCTCACGCAGCCAAGCCGGCGCGTCAGGGGCGTGCACCGCCTCCAGCAGCGCGAACCCGTCCCGGCCGTAGACCAGGGCCATCTCCTTGCGCTTGGCCTCGGTGGCGGGCGGGTGCCAGGAGTGGATCCGCGGGCCGTAGCGTTCGGCCCATTCCCGAACGGGCACCGCCTGGGTCAGCCAGTCCGGGGCCGCGCAGACCAGCGCCTCCAGCGCGGCTCGCAGCGTCTCCCCGGCCAGCTCCAGCCTGTTCAGATCGCGTACCGCCGCCAGCACGCGGGTGGAGTCAGTGCGCTGCCTGCCTCCCGCCTTCACCAGGCCCCGGTCCTTGAGCGCGGTCAGCAGCAGGTCGAGCACCTTCTCCTCCATCCCGTGCTCAACCAACCGCGTGCGGAACTCGGACAGCACCGATGCGTCGAACCCGGGATCATCCAGCTCCAGGCCGAGCGCGTATTTCAGGTCCATGCCGTACCGCACCCGATGCGCTGCCGCCCGGTCGGTGAGGTTCTCGGCGAACTGCAACACAGTCACCAGCGCGAGCTGGCCCGGTGACCAGCCTGGACGTCCTCTGGCTTCGAACGCCTCGGCGAACTCGGCGTCCGCGAACAACTCGCCCAGCTCGTCACGGACCCGCATCGCCAACGGGTACGGGCCCCGTGCCGCCACCGCCCGCGCCACCTGCGCGGTCAGCTCAGGCACCTTCGGCCACGGCCTCGGCTGCATCGACATTCCACACCCCACCCGCGACCGGGAACGCCAAGACGGCCGCTGCTGTCCTGACCAACGAGCCGTCAGCCCCGCTGGGCACGGAATAAGCCAGCAAGATCGTCACCAGCCGCAAACAGCCGTGATCAGTCCTTGGGGCCTGCAGGTGGGGGCCGTCCAGTCATGACGGCCCCCAGCCGCCCGGCATCATGACACTCCGGTCCGCAAATCCAGTCCGGGCGGGGGCGGAAGCAGTCCTCGTATCCCGAGCCCCGCTTGCAACCGTGGCTCTCCGAGCCTTGTCTCCGTCTTCATGACAGCCAACCGACGGCCGCGATCAGCCCCAGATGACCGGGAGCTGCGCCTGTGGAATGTCCGCCGTGCCCTGGCCCTCACCTTCGTCGCCGCAGTCCTGGCCGGGGGAGGGGCACGGGAGTTCGGGGACCTTCCCCCAATCCGGTGATCCCGGTCCGACGTGCGCGGTGCGGTGGTCCTCCGGACAGATTCGTGTCCGGCTGCCTCCGGATCGGGGACAGCAGCGTCGTGTTCCCAACAGCGCTCCGCAGGCAACGCGGAAGCTGCGCGGGCCGCTCCTCATCTGGGCCGCAGACGCGCTGCTCAGGCGAGCGAGACGAAATCAGTTCCTCCGGGGTGGCGTGCCGGCTCCGGTGCCCGCGAGAGACCCCCAATGTGTGCCGCCGTTGGGGCCGACCGCACAATGGTCACCGAATTTCTGAAACACCACGGTAGGGAGCACGACTCATGGTAGTATCCGCCGCTCAGCGGGACCCCGAGAAGACATCAGCCCTCCAGGCGGCAACTCTGGGGACCGAAGGGCTCGGGCAGCTGCGTGAGACGTTCCTGCCGCAGCGTGTCGGCCCTGTGCGCCTGGCCACCCTTCTCCTCATGGGGACCGTTTCCCTGATCCTTCCTCCTCTGGGCGCGTACTTCCTCTGGCTGGCTGCCCAGACGCCCAATCTCTCGCGCAAGCAGGCTGCCCGCCGACTGCACCTCTTCGAGCATGGCCTGGCCGAGGTGGGGAAAAACGGCGAGGTGTCCGTTTTCCGCTGGGACACGGTGACGGTGCTCCAGGAGATCACCGAGCGGTACGCAAACGGCGTATACGTCGGCACCACCTACGTCTACACGCTGTATCGCGAAGACGGTACGACGCTCAAGGTGACCGGCTTCTACGCCCAGCCCGAGCGCTGGGGCCCGGCGTTGCAGCAGGAGATCACCCGGGCACAGCTCCCCGGGCTGCTCGCCGGGCTGGAGCAGGGCGGTACCCTGACCTACGGGGAGCTCTCGGTGAACCTGGGCGGTGTAGCCACCTCAAAGGACAGCCTGCCGTGGCCTCAGATCGAGAAGGCCGAGTTCTCGCAGGGAGTGCTGGTGCTGCGCAAGGCCGGCAAGAAGCTGCCCTGGGCAAGGGTCCCGGTCAAGAAGATCCCGAACCTCTTCCTCTTCGTTGCTCTTGTGGAGCAGCTCCGATTCGGCGGGCCGCGCCAGGACGCCTGACCGCTGGAGCGCGGTCGGAGGGAAAGGCATCGGGCGACAGTCGCCGATGCAGGGCGCTCCTCATCTGCCGCACAGCGGTTTCGCGCCATTGATCATCCTGGATGAACGTGTCCGCCCCGCCCGGTAATCCTGGGGGCACCACCGCGGTCACCGTCACTGACCCCCGTAGCCGACGGTAGATGACGCCGGCCGGTGAAGCCGGCGCCCGGGGGGGGGTCATCGCGCATGGATGGCCCACCCTCTCTGCGCGGGGCGAGAAGTGTCGGCGCACCTGGAGCTACTGGAAAATGCCGAGGGCTGCGTCGGGGCGGCAGTGCACGCGCGCCCGGACCTGCTGGTGCAGGGCTTCGAGCACCTGTTGCCGGGTGGCCGGGCGGCACCTGCCGCTCCTGCGTACCGCCGCCGCGGCTGCCGTGCTCGCCGCTCTCCTCGTTCCGACTGCCGGGACGGTGCATCACGAATGGCGGGGATTCGGGGAGTGCTTCGACTCAGGACCTGCGGTACTCATCGCCCATGCCATATCTGGTCCTCAGATTGCCACCTCTTCGCGAAGAGGCAGCGTGGGCCCTGTGCAGTCGCTACACATGCCCCAAGCTTGAGTGGTAACCAGAGCAATCCAACGAGCCTGACGCGGTGGGTGGTTGATGACCCACCGCACGTGCCATCGGTCATCTCTCCGTACCTCAGCCTTGGGCGAGACGAGCCAGCTCTGGAACCGCTCGCCATGATCAGCTCCCTTCGGCCTGCGGTCAGGGTTTTGGATGATTACGAAGATCGTGAAATCGGTTGGCAGGGGCTTGACCGTGCCATCGAACTCGTACACCTTCCCGCCGCCCGGGGCAGGGGTCTCAGTCCACGATGTGATGGAGACTGTGGTGGGTTCGGCAGGTGCAAATTTGGCCGAGGTGACAGCTGAAGGTTGCCTGTCGTGCTGGTCGCCGCCAGATGATCCCCCCGTGGCGGTGAGCCAAGCAGCGACGACGCTGGCGATCGCCGTGATCACGGCGATGATCTCTGCCGGCGACGCGGCCGGTGGCGCCTACGGCAAGCTTCTGATCAACGCGCTCGCCGCGCCGGCCTGACCGATGCCGGCGGCGAACCGCTCGTCTTCTCCCCACACGACTTCCGCAGAATCTTCGTGACCGACGCCATCATGAACGGTCTGCCACCGCACATCGCTCAAGTGATCTGCGAGCATCGAAGTCTCGACACGACAATGGGCTACAAGGCGATCTACCCGGCCGAGGCCATCGAGGCCCATCGCGCCTTCATCGCCCGCCGCAGAGCCACCCGGCCCAGCGATGAGTATCGAACCCCCACCGAGGAGGAAAGAGACGCATTCCTGGCGCACTTCGAGAAGCGCAAGGTCTCCATCGGCACCTGCGCTCGTGCCTTTTCAAGCCCTTGTGTTCATGAACATGCTTGCGTTCGTTGCTCGCTCCTCCGGCCAGACCCGGCCCAGCATGGAGGAGATCCGCAACAACCTCATTGCCCGCATCGCCGAGGCCGAGCGCGAAGGCTGGCTGGGTGAGGTTGAAGGGCTCCGTGTCAGCCTGGCCGGAGCGGAAGACAAACTCGCGCAGATCGCCAGACGCGCCGCCAGTGCGTCGGTCGCCCTCCCGATGCCGACGCTCCGAAGGGAGCTGTGAGCATGCCCGGGATGACGGCGCCTGCGCCAACGGGGCGAAGCGTTGCCATTTCGCTATGCACTGGACGACAGCCGGCCTGCGGCCTGCTCCCATGGCTGAGGCTCGACCAGGTCGTCCCTGTCGAAGGCGTCCTCCTCGAACCAGCCCGTCCCCGCGAGCCATGTCTCCAGCCACGCTGCGAGGCTGGCGGAGTCGAGGAACCAACACTGCTCCCACGATCCGCCGCTATACGGGTTCGGCTCGAAGAGCAGGACCTGACCGTCCTCACTGAAACAATCAACGCCTGCATACATGGCACAGCCCCAGGTCAGGATCGGTACGACGCCTTCGGGCCACTCCGGGTGCTCCACTCCAATGGACGCCTCACGTCGCGTCAGGTATTCGCCAACGACGCTGGAGCCCGAACCAAGCAGTGGCAGCAGTCGGTAGTCAGGGCCGAAGCCGCCGTCAGCGACCTCGCGATACAGGCGCGCAAGTAGGGGATGCAGCGCGATGCCCAGTTGCCGCTCGGCCTCCACAATCTCGGCATCGTCGACAGGCTCGGGAAGGTCCTTGCTGTCCGCTCCGGCCTGGATGGCAACACGTTGCACGAGGTCATCAATGTCGGTCATGGCCGTGATGCTGTCAGAGCCCACTGACATGTCGGCGGCCAGAGCCGCCGGGCGGACAGGTGGGCGACAGGAAGTTCAGAGAAGCTTGTGTCAGATGCTCGCTCCTCCGGCCTGATCCAGCCCAACGGTCACGGCTTACCGACATCCGCGACAACCTGATCGCCCGGATCGACGAGGCCGAGCGCGAGGGCTGGCTCGGTGAGGTCGAAGGACTCCAGGTCAGTCTGGCCGGTGCTGGAGAGAAACTCGCCCAGCTCGACCGACTCCCCACAAGTCGCAGTGTCGTCGATCTCGGCCTCCCCACCATCACCGAGACCGGCTCCACCACCCGGCAGCCCCCTCCAACCGCCGCCGAATGACGCCACCCCGCCCCACGGACAGCATGGCGGCCAAGTTCAGAGACGGTCCTGTTGACTCATCGCGGTGACGAGGGTGGAGGAGATGTGGGCCAGGGCGGCGTCTGCAGCGATGAAGAACGTTTCGACTCCGGCCAGTTCGTGGTTCATGCGGGCCATCGGCATTTCGTAGTCCAGGTCGGAAACGCCGCGGACTCCGCGGATGACGACATCGATTCCGACTCGGCTGCAGTAGTCGACCAGCAGGCCGCCGGTGTGGGAGTCGACCGTGACGTTACTCAGGTCAGTTGCTGCCGCGCGGAGCCGGTCCAGCCGTTCCATGACGGGGAAGCGTCCGGTCTTGTTCGAATTGAACATCACGCACACGACGACCTCGTCGAACAGGAGGGCAGCGCGCCGGAGTATGTCCCGGTGCCCTTCAGTGACCGGGTCGAAGGATCCTGGGAAGAGGGCTCGCATGATCGGAAAGAGTAACCGGCCGCCCGGTAGTGAGGTGCCAGGGCAGCCAAATCACCAAGATCAAGCGTGACAGGGAGAAGAACGTCTAGCGGGACGGGACAACCGCAACGTCACAGTCGCTCACCGCCACGCCGGACACGGTCTTAGTTCAGAGAAGCCTGCTTGCGATGCTCGATGCACTGGCCCGACCCGGCCCAACGGTCACGGCTTACCGACATCCGCGACAACATCATCACCCGGATCGCCGAGGCCGAACGCGAGGGCTGGCCCGGTGAGGTCGAAGGGCTACAGATCACCCTCTCGGGAGCGAACGACAAGCTCGCCCAGATCGACCGGCGGGCCCCGCGATCCGTCGACCTGCCTATGCCCACTGTCACGCCTCCGCGTCCCAGCGGCACGATCGACCCCCGGAACCGGTTGTCAGTACCGGTGAGAAGGTGCGGCCATGAACATCGACGACGTCTGGACCGTCATCGAAACAGCACGCACCGACGCCGCCTCGACCTCCGGCGACCCGGGCCCAGCGTTCGCATCGGCCCTCGTCGAGCGGCTTGCGGCGACGTCGAAGCAGACGATCCTCGAATACCAGCAGTGCTTCGATCAGCTCCACGGGGCGATATACCGCTGGGACATGTGGGCAGCCGGCTATCTCATCGGCGGAGGCTGCTCCGACGACGGTTTCATGGACTTCCGCGCTGGACTCATCGCCCAGGGCCGGGATTGGTACGACCGGGCAGCCACCGCACCCGACGTTCTCGCCCAGCATCCAGACGTCATCGCTGCGGCAGACGAAGGCTGTGACGAGGCGCTGTTCAATGAAACAGTCAACTACGCGGCCTCCTACGCCTACGAGCGCATCAACGGCGACGAGGACGACTGCACCTTCTATGACGACTACGACCAGTTCTGCGGAACCCGAACCGACCACAAACCGGCCGATATGGGCGAAAGCTTCGACTTCAACGACGCCTCAGAGATGCACGCCCGCCTTCCCCGACTGGCCCAACTCTTCCTCGACCACAGCGACAACTGAGTACGCGGGCCCCTCACCACCAAGTTCAGAGAACAGATCAGCGTCCGCACCAACCGCTACTCAGTGCCGGTCCGGCTGATCGGCCGGAACGTCCGAGCGATGCTGCACGGCTGATCGCCAAAGGCGGCACCCGCCTCGAACTGCACCACTACCTGGAGGCTCTCGTCCGCAAGCCCGGCGCCCTCCCCGGGCGTAACTGCACTCGACCAGGCACGGTCCGCGGGCCGGTTCACTCCCGTCCACGACGCTTGGCGGGACGCTGCCGTCAAGGCCCACGGTGAGCGGGACGGCACTCGCGCGCTCATCGAGGTCCTCCTCCTCGGCCGGCATCCTGCAGCTGGGTCAGCAGTTGGGGCCAGGTGCCGTCGCGTTGCCAGCGCCTTGAGTGCCCGGCACTGGTGTGGAGCAGCGCTCGCTCTTCGCCGACCTAGTCGACGGGACGACATCCATGAGGCCTTTCTCGGCATTGCGACCTGTCTGACTGCCCACCGACACATCCGACGCCATTGTCGGTGGACACAACCGAATACCTCGCGTTCCAGAGTGGCGCCGGGAGCGGTCGGCGAGAAGTGCGTCGGGCCGGTGTCTGGTCGGCCGACGACGCCGGCAACCGCGTGGATGGCTGCGTAGGCGGGCGACGGCACTCAGGTTTCCGGCCCGGCATACCGCCACGAGAATTCGCAGGTCATCGAAGGTCACGGGCATGAAGCCAAGGTAGGTTCCCCCCGTGCCCAAGGTTTTCCTTGGAGGTTGGAAGAAAACCCGAGGATTGACTCGCCTATCGAGTCCTACCGATGATCATCTCGGGCCCAAGGCGGCAACCCGTCCCGCTCCTCCTGCCGCGTCCGGACAAGGCTGAGGCGGCGGGACGGGTGTCGACCCGACGAACTGAGAGGACCCCATGTCCCCCCTGTCCCACACCGCACCACTCACGAGCGACTCCACTCTCGTCCCGCCCCGTTCGACGGTGGCTGTGCTCGGCCCCGGCGGGATCGGCGGCCTGCTCGCCGCGCTGCTCTCACGCGCGGGGCACCGTGTCATCTGCATCGCCGGCGAGGAAACCGCACGCACCCTGCGCAGCGGCGGCATCCACGTCTCCAGTGGTCAATTCGGCGACTTCGCCACCGAAGTCGAGGCAGACACCGAGCTGCGCGAGCCCGTGGACGTCTGCCTGGTGACGGTCAAGCAGACCGCCCTCGGCGCGGCACTCGACCGTGTCCCGCCCCACCTCATCGACGACGGCCTCGTCGTGCCCCTGCTCAACGGCATCGAGCACGTCAGCCTGTTGCGGGCACGCTACGGCGCCGGGAGAGTGGTACCGGCTGTGATCCGCGTCGAGTCCACCCGTACCGCCCCGGGCGTCATCGAACACGGCAGCCCGTTTCTGGACATCGACCTGGCCGTCCAGCATGAGCCCGCCGTTCCGATCGCCGAACTGCTCACCGGAATCGGCGCGAACACCCGCGTCGTCCCGGACGAGAACTCTGTGCTGTGGGGCAAGCTGGCCTTCCTGGCACCCTTCGCGCTCCTCACCACCCGCTACCGCCTGCCGATCGGCACTATCCGGTCCGAGCGACGCGACGAGCTGGCGGCGCTGGTCGCGGAGACCACCGCTGTCAGCAGGGCCTGCGGTGGGCCGACGGACGTCAGCCAGATCATGACGCGCTACGACGCTTTCCCAGCCGACAGCAAATCGTCAATGCAACGCGACGCCGAAGCGGGCCGACCGCTGGAACTCGACGCGATCGGCGGCGCCTTGCTCCGGGCGGCAGAACGGCACGGCGTCCATGCGCCGCTCACGACACGTCTGATGACCGAACTGGCCGCCACTGAGGCGTAGGACGCGAGGAAGGCACGAGCCTCCCGGCCATCCGCAACGGGTGGCCGGGGCCGGCGGGGATGGTCCGTCGCCGGCCAGCACAGTCTATGCCTGGCGGAGTTCCGGCACCGTGGTCATCCGGTAGCGAGCCAGCTCACCACCGTCCTCAGCGGGCACGGTCTCGAACCTGTCGAAGCCGGCCTTTTCCAGGACGCGGACGGAGGCCGGGTTCGACAGTGCGACGCCGGCGACCACGTGCTGAGGGCGAACGCGGCGAGTGCCGTGGCGGCCTCGGTGGCGTAGCCGCAGCCCTGATGGGAGGCGACGACGCCGTAGCTGAGCTCGAGGACGCCGTCGGAGGGCGGCCAGAACAGGCCGATCGAACCGGCGACGAGGCCGGTGCGCCGTTCGGTGATCAGCCGGTGGCCATATGCGCCGAGCCAGTCACGGTTCGTTTCGAGAAGCCCTGCGATGACGCGGTCGCCGTCGGCGGGAAAGTCCGCGGCCCAGTGGGCCGGCGGCGGTCGACACCGGTGAGGACGGCACCGACGGCCTCGGCCGTCCACGTGGTCAGCACCAGCCGCTCGGTGGTGAGTTCGGTAAGGTCGTTCGAGAGTGCGAAACGCACGCTTGTCTCCAGATCGTTCGGAACGACCGGGCCGCGTCGCGTCAGCGCGCGGACCGGAGAAGGGCATGACGAGGAAGGCCGGTGACGGCCATGCGAGCCCCTGTGTGCCCTGATCAGTGGAGGCAAGCTGTACCTCATGCCGCGCGTCCCTCTTACCGGGCAGAACAAGCGGCACGCCCAGTCGGCACCTGCCGCCCGTACACCCTTCGGACTCCTGGCTCGCTGGCGCGCCCGCCACCGCTAGGACGTATGAATCAGCGCGCTCTGGTGATGGCCGCAGGCCGGTCGGTGCCCGGCGCGGGTGGCGGCGCCGTGGACTCATGACGCATCTCTACAAGCGTGCCGGGGCCGAGGTGACCGCCGCGGCCAGCCCGAGGAGCGTGCGCCTTCGGGTGGGGAATCAAGGCGAACCTGCTCGTGGCGTTTGCAGTACGGCCAGATCTGAGCGACGTACTGACCAGTGCCGTTGCCTGCTGCGTGGTGACTCACAGCAGCCAGACGCGGTTCCGAACGTATAGGCTCCGCCTCCGGTCGGGAACGACGAGGCCAAAAAGTCGGCCTCCGCGTTGGCCAGTTCAGGGCGCTTCGCTTTGCCGGGCAGACAGTGTGGGCCCTCCATCACCGCTGTAGGGGTACTCCGCCTGCCCCCGCAATGCGGCCCAGCGGTCGGTCAGCGCCGGCTTGAGGGCGCAGAGCATGCCGACGGCGGTCAAGGCGAAAGCCCACGAGTAGCCGGTGCCTGCGGCGAGCCAGCCGAACGCGGCGGCGCCTGCGCCCATGTCGGCGTCGTACGCGCCGTTCCACAACGCGCTGACGGTGCCGTACCCGGCTACCGGGACGCGCGCGTACATCAGGGTCAGCGTGGCGTTCTGCGTGATCCCGAAGCCGGCCCCGAACAAGCCGGCCCCGATGATGACGGCCGACGCACTGCCCGTCAACGCCATCAGCAGGGTGCCGAGGACCGACAGCAGCAGGCCGGGGACCAGCAGCGCGGTGGTGCCGTGCCGGTCCGAGTACCGCCCGGCGAGGCAACGAGCCGTCGTGGCCGCCGCAGGCTGGACGAACAGCGCCACGGCGATGAGAGTCGTGGCCGACGAGGGAACGGCGAGCGGCAGAAAGGTGACGACGACCCCTGCGGCCATGGCCGTGGCCGCGAACACTCCCGCGGGCCTGAGCAGCTCGGGCCTGCGGAGCCCCTCGGACATGCGGACGGGACGCGCGGCCTCGCTCAGGCGGGCGGGGAGGCCGAGCACTGACGGAATCGCAGCGAGAGCGGCCGTGGCCCCGACCGCGAAGACCACGCTGTGGCCTGCGTACTGGGCCAGCCACACGCCCAGCGGCAGTGTCACCAGCGCGGGCACACCGCCGACGATGCCGACCAGCGCCAGCCCCTCACCGCGCCGTTCGGCCGGGATGAGGGACGCCGTCAACGGGCCACCCGCGACGACGGTGAACGCGAAACCCAGGCCGCGCAACAAGCAGACCAGGAGGATGCACCACGCGTCCTGGGAGAAGACCAGCGCCAGCGTTGGCGCGCCCAGCAGACCCAGGCCGACCCCCAGGACGACGCGGTAGCCGCAACAGTCGGCCAGGGCCGGGGTGGCGATTTCACCGATCACTGTGGCCAGCATCAGGATGCCGGTGGTCAGTCCCGCTTGCCCGCCGCTCCCGCCCTCACCGCCGCTCGTGGCGTAGCCAGGGACCACCGACAGAAGAAGGTAGAAGCTCGTCGAGGCACCCAGGATCGATATGAAGCGCAGCAGCAACGCGTGGGTCACGAGCGGCGGGCGCCGCGCGGGCTCAGAGGGGATCGACGGCCGCTCCACCGTCCGTATCCACACCGGCGAGGGCCGCGACCGCGACACCGACCTCTACCAGGACCGCCGCCACTACGTGTGGAACAACGACTCCGACACCGCCACCCTGCGCAACGACCGCGACCGCTTCGTCGACGACTACTCCTGGGGTCGCCACCACCGCCACGGTGGCGACCACGACCACGGCAGTGCCCGCCACTGACCCCCGGACGGCCCTCCCGGTGAGCGCTGAGAGGTGACAGCGGCTGCCCTGACCCGGCGGCACGCCGAAGCCTCGCGGGAGGCGAGCCGGCGGGTCACGGTACGCGACGCCGGGCAGGGCCGGTCCATCTGAGGCATGACGTGCCCCAGCTCCTGGTGCTCGGGCCCTTCGTTGCGGCACGATCCGCTGCGATCTCCTGCAACTGCCCGCCAGGCTTCCCTCGGGGGAGCCTGGCGGTTCACGCACGGGTGACGTGAGGCTCGGGCGACCCTTCTGCTGTGCTACGCGTTGAGCTCCTGGCGCAGGTCCAGGTAGCAACGCAGCCGTACGCCGGGCTGCCCTGGATCCCGTGTCGTGCGGTCCGCTGTCGCGGTCTGGTGTGGCTAGGCTGGGGGTGCTCGGGGCGTATGGCGGAGGTGTGCGATGCCCCGGACGATCTGGAGTGGTGCGATCGGCTTCGGTCTCGTGACCGTTCCCGTCCATGTGGTGTCCGCTACCGAGGATCATTCGGTGCGCTTCCACCAGTTCCATCTTGCGGATATGTCGAGGGTCAGGGTGCGCAAGGTGTGCGAGCTGGAGGACCGTGAGGTCAGCCAGAGCGAGATCGGCAAGGGCTACGAGCTGACCAGGACGCAGGTCATCCCCATCACGGACGAGGAGCTGCGGAACCTGCCGCTGCCGACCGCGAAGGCCATCGAGATCGAGGCGTTCATGCCGCTGGAGTCGGTGGACCCGCTGCGGATCGGCGAGGGCTACTACCTGCAGCCGGACGGCCAGGTCGCGGCGAAGCCCTACAAGCTGCTGGTACAAGCACTGGGCAGATCGTCGAAGGTGGCGGTGACCAAGTACGCCTGGTCGGGCCGGGAGCGGCTGGGCCTGCTGCGGGTCCGCGAGGGCGTGCTGGTGCTGCATGCGATGCGCTGGCCGGACGAGATCCGTGATCCCTCACAGCTGTACCCGGCGGCCGTCGACGTGGACGAGGGGGAGATCGAGGGCGCGCTGGCGCTGATGGACACGATGTCCCGCGACGATCTCGAGGGCTCTGAGTTCCGCGACGAGTACACCGAGGCCCTGGAGAAGATCATCGAGGCGAAGCGGGCGGAGCAGCCGCTGCCCGAGACACCCCAGCAGGAGACGCAGCCGGGCGCCGTGCTCGACTTGATGTCCGCCCTGAAGGAGAGCGTCGCCAAAGCCGAGGCCTCCCGCGGCCAGGGCCCGGCCGAGGTGCACGAACTGCCGGAGATGACGCCCGCCAAGAAGACTTCTGCGAAGAAGGCGACGTCGCGTAGGCCCCGGCGCAGCGCGTAGCAGCCCTGGCGGGATGAGCATGGAGGTGCGGGTCTCCGTCCCGGGATCCCCCGAGCCGGGGCGGGGATCCGCGTATTCCGGCCGCCAGAGCGGCGTCATGGGCGGGCTGGGAGCGCCGGGTGAACCGGCCCGGCGGGTTGATGTGCTCACGCGTCGCCGCCGTCCACCACCTCAGCCGGCCCCTGGTCGACAACCTACGAAGCAGCGGTCACACTCGCGTCTCTCCTGCTCTGGGCAGATCCGTTTGAAGACGGAACCTAGCGAACTCGGCGAGCCCCCTGGCAGTTGCTGATTCGGCTGTGGTGCGCGGACGGCGTCTACGCGGACAGCTGGAGCGACGTGCGGGTCACCGACGAAATTCGTTGAACTGCGGTTTCGGCGATGTGGGTCCCGCGACGTGGTGCGGAGATTCCCAAGTCCTGCGACCGGAGGAGCGCACGGTGGGGCGAGGCACCTCGACCGGCAGAACACAGGCGCAGCAGGGGTTGATGCGTGGAACCGCAGCCACGAAGAACACGATGGTTATGGACGACGACTCGGATCCGGCACTATGAGTGCGGGCCTTCGTGGACGGTCTCGATCTTGATTCCGAGCGCGAATGCCGTGACGAACCCTGGCGATTCGAGCAGGTGATCCTTGGAGCCCGCGATTACTCCCCGTTCGATCGGCTCAAGGCGCCACAAGAATTGTCCCGGTCCGGAGGTTTCCGTTTCGGCGCCAATGCCGGTTAGGGCAAATTCATCGGTGAGCTCGGTCCGGACGGTGGGATGGTGGGCAGGAGTGCGGTTGGGCTGGCTGCTCTCCCCGCGCACAACTCTGCCGATGCCACGCAGCCTTGTCCGTAGTGCCACGGCGAACGTTGTGATGGTGGCGGGGCTGGCGGTCTTGTGGTCCTGAGACCGGGCCCGCCACATGTTTCCGACCTCGGGGAACGAAGCGGTCCCCAAATTCCCTGCACCCCGCCAGTTCACCTTGAAACCCCCACTGATCACGGTGAACGCCGCTGGCGGGTCACCAAGGCCCATGTCGAGGTGGTTTCCCCGTGTGCTCTCGGCCTGAAAGTACTTCATATGGTCATTCAGGAGAACGTCGCGGGGTATTCCATTGATCTTCATGCCGATAGCGAAAGCCTGCAGGCGGTGTGGGTTTTCCGCCACATGGTCCTTGGAGGACGCGAGCCACGCCGATGCGTCAGGGTTGGGGCACGAAGCGGTCAGCAGCGCTCCCGCCGGCTTTTCTGCCCCGATCGCCCCGCCGCCGACCGCCACCATGTCACTGGGAACAGCGCAACGCAGATCGAAGAAGTGCGACGCCGGAGCCGACAGCTGCTCGCGGAACACGGCGATCACGACCTTGCCCGACTCGTCCTTGTGCTCGAAAACCAGGTCAGCCATGGAGAACCCCTCTCGGGTCGCTCGCGGTGGGATTAGCAGAGAAGTCCACACGGAATTCACGCACTTCTCCAGACTGACATACCCGTATGGGCTAAAACTCTACAATTAGCCCATACGGGTGATTTGGCTCATTCATGTCACATATATGTTTTCCGGCCTTCGGGGTGGGTACTCGGCAGCCCGCCATCGGGGCAGCACAGCCGCCAAGTGCGGCCATCGAAGTGGTCCAGGCCGTATTTGAGTGGCCAACCGACGGAATTCGCTGGCGGCTGGCACCACCACGTCACCCTCGTCACCGCCGCTCAGGCTTTCCTCTGTGCCCTCCGATCCGCCTCGGGGCGATCGAGACCGGTACGGAGAACTGCCAGATCGGTGTGTTCCTCGCCTACGCCACCGGCCGCGGACGCATGCTGATCGACCGGCGGCTGTATCTGCCCACCTCCTGGACGGACGACCGGGAGCGCTGCCGCCGGGCGGGCATTGACGACAAGGTCGCCTTCGAGACGAAGGTGGCCATGGCCAAGGCGGTGGTCTGCCGGGCCATCGCTGAGAAGGTCCCGTTCGGCTGGGTGACGGCGGACGCTGCTTACGGCTACAGCAAGGGCTGACGGTCCGAGCTGGAGCAGGCCGACGTCTTTCACGTCATGGCCACCACCCGGCACGACACCGTCGTCGCCCGCTGGTCCATCGACCACCCCGTGCTGGCGGATCTACGACTGGGCCCGCGTCGAGGTGCGGCCCTGGTACCGCGAGGACCGTCGGCACTGGGCTTGCGCGGAACCCGCAGGCGCCCTTCCCACTCGTAGATCTGGCAGGCGGCGGAGTAGTTGGTCGCCCATTCGGCGGCCTGCGTACGGCGAGGGCGAGGCCTTCTCGTCCTTGCTCGCGGGCCCGATCCCGAGGACCTGCTCCAGCATCCACTGCTGCACGGCGGTGAGCTTGTCCTAGCCCAGGCGCTGAGCACGCACCCATCGTCCGAGGCCTTGCCTTCGCGCTCGATGTCGCCCGGCGATGTGAGCAGTTCGCCGCGCTCGTCTAGGTGTTGCCGGGTGAGATGGAACGCCCGCGGCCACTACACCGGTCAGGTGGGGCACCACGAGGGATCGATGTCCCGAGCTGCTCGCGCCGGTCTTCCGACAGGGCGCCGGCGGACGGCGCCACTGGTAGTCCCTCGACGAGCTGCCGCTTGATCTGCATCGCTCTGCGGGCGGCGGCGCGTGCGTTCTTGAGCCAGATGTCAAGCGTGGCCAGGCGCGAGGCGACGAAGACTGCCCTGATACGACGTAGTGCCCTGCCGCCATCCCGAGGGACGGTCACCACTCTGGGGCGAACAAGGATCGCAACGGCGGCTACTCCATCCTGGTCGACAACCCTGCAGGATGGTGGCGGTCGCCCCTCGGGGCGACCGAGGGCCGCAACTACTCCTGCGGGCGCAGCGACATGGTCCAATGCAGATGGCAGTTGCTCTCGGGGGTGACCGAGGGGCGCAACACCAAGACGATCCCCGGCTAGGCCTCCCCGCTGAAGCTCGCGGTCGCCCTTCGAGACGACTGAGGATCGCAACCAGGTGGACGGCTACCTTGGCGGCGCCATAATCCGGATTGGCGGTCGCCTTTCAGGGCGACCGAGGGTCGCAACTGGGATGCGCGGCTGCGGCTGGCGACGGCGGCTCGGCTGATGGCGGTCACCCTTCGGGGCGACCGCCGGACGCAGGGATGGCCACCACCGGACCGGTGCCTGGTGTGTTGCGATCCAGGCTCGCCTCGGAGGCGACCGCCAGTTCACACCTCCGGCGGGTGGTGCGCTGCCCACTGGTCGTTGCGATCCTCGGCTGCCTCCAAAGGGCGACCGCCAGGGCCCACGCTATGGGCACGCCCACCGATAACCCCCAGGTATTGCAGTTCTCGGTCTTCTCGGTGGGCAACTACCAGATCCGCAGGAGTTCTAAGGCGTCGACCGCGACAAGTTGCGATCCTCGGTCGCCCCGGAGGGCGACCGCCAAAATCTTCGGGTGTGACTGTGCGTTGTCGTCAACGGCATTGCGATTCTCGGTTCGCCCCGGAGGGCGCCCGCCAGGTTTGCCTTCACCGACGATGGCGGTCGGCCGGTTGTTGCGATCCGAGGTCGCCCCAAAGGGCGACCGTCAGGAACCGTGGTTTCCGCCGGTTCCCTGCATCACCATGTTGCGATCCTCGGCCGTCCCGAAGGACGACCGCCAATCTGACCCTGTGGAATGGCGATCGAGCGCTGGATTTGGTTGCGATCCTCGGTCGTCCCGGAGGGCGACCGCTACGAGACGGTACGTAGCTCTGAGCCGTGTTCCGCGCTGCTGCGCTGCATCAGTCGATGAGGCGGGTGAGGGTGACTCCCTCCGGGATGTTGTCTTCGTCGATGTTGATCTGGTCGGCGTAGTCGTCCCAGGATCGTGCTTCGCTGTGGCCGAGCGGTTTGATGCGGATGAGGTCGAAGAGTTTGTGGGCGGGTGCTCGGCCGTAGGCGTCGTCGTGGGTGAAGATGTACAGGCCGCGGATGGCCATTTCGCCGCGGGAGGCGGCGCGGTCGTGGTCGAACATCATGGTCATGGCGTGCCAGTAGGCGGCCAGGTCGTCCGGGGTGACGCCGGCTTTCGTGCCGAGGGCGCCGGAGTAGAAGCCGTGGCCGCGGTAGAGCCCGTAGGGCACGTAGTGCTTGTTGCCCATCTCGGTGACCTTGCCGTTGGCGAGGTCTTCGGGTTTGTTCGGGGCGACGCGGGTGATGCCGGCCTCGAGCGGGGTGACGGGGTCGATGGAGCGGGAGAAGGTGAGCTGCATGGGGCCGCGGGCCCTGCCGGCGTGCTTCTTCTGGTCGCCGACGGACATGACGGCGCCGAAGAGGCGTACGTCGTAGAAGTTGCGGATCATCCACTGCTGGGCGGTGGCGGTGTCGGCTTCCGTGGTGCCGCCTTCGTGGTAGGCGCGCTGGATCTGCGGGTTGAGGGCGACGCCTTCCTCGACGTACATCTCGAAGCCGGGCTGCCCCTGGTGGGCGAGGGTGACGGTGTTGCGGATCTTTCGCTTGAGGGCGACGTCGGTGATGATGCCCTGGCTGGTGATGGGGTCGGTGCGGGGCATGCCGCCGGCGTCGGGGTCGCCGTTGGGGTTGCCGTCCTTGACGTCGATGAGGAAGACGTAGTCGTGCTTGCGGGTGGGGTCCAGGTGTGCGGCGGTCATGACTGTGCTTGATTCCTTTCCGAGATGACGGTCCTGGGGGCTGCGAGGCGCCTACCAGAGGGTGCTGTCGGTGGTGTCCGTGTCTTCGGCCGCTTCGGGGAGGGCGTCGGCGGTCTGGTCGTCGGCGAGTTCCTTGCCGGCTTCGCGGGCTTTGATGGCTTCGGCTGCGGCTCGGGCGGAGTGAGCGCGCTGGTGTTCGTAGCCGAGGATGAACAGGGCCTGCTGCTCGGCGTTGAGGTGGGCGGGGAGGGTGTCGAGCAGGTCGAAGGCGTCCCGCAGTCGGTTTTCCATGGCCTTGGCGGCGGGTTCGCTTTTGCGGGCGATGGTGCGCAGGTGGGGGCGTGCGCCGATGCGGAGGCGGGTGAGGACGGCTCGGGGCGAGACGACGGCGGTGGTCAGGTACTTGTCGGTGATGGTGGTGTTGACCTTGGGCATGGCCTTGCGCTGGATCGCTTCGAGCATGGCCATGATCCGTCCGCACACGTATCCGGGTTCGGTCGAGGTGGTGTTCAGCTGGGGCACGCACAGCTCCTTGTGGCGGGTGGTCGTACGGGTCAGGGCGAGGCGCAGCAGCGCGATGCGGGGCCGGTCGATGTGGTGGTCGGCGCGGATGCGCTGCATGAGGACCGGCAGGACGTGGGCCGGTGGCGGTGTGCCGTGGAGGGCGGCTTTGGCGAGGTCGGCTTGCAAGTGCTTGGGGATGGTGGTGTCGATGTATGTGTTCTTGCGCTTGTCCCAGCGGGCGGCGGCCAGGGCCAGGCGCCAGATGGGCCAGTAGAGGTGGGTGTTGTTCCAGCCGTCCCAGGTCTGCTGGTCGGTGAACCAGGTTCCGAGCCGCTGCTTGAGTTCGGGGACGGGGATGGTGATCCAGTCGGCGATGATCACCCTGTTGGTGTTCACCCGCAAGGTGACGGCGTGGAAGGCGTCGTCGTCGAGGGCGGCGAGCGCGTCGCGTCCCTTGTGGGGGTGGTGGAGGCCGTCGACGAGTTGGGCAACCTCGGTGGGTTCGGGGTTGTCCAGGGTCCACATGTCGGTCTCTGTGGCGGGGTTGCGGGTCCACCACACGATGGCGGAGTCGCCAGCGCGGGTGTGGTGCCCGGGGTCGGCCAGCAGTGCGTTCAGGGCGGTGGCGGCCTTGGTTCCGCAGTCGACGCAGACGGGGGTGGCACCGAGCTGCTTGATGCCGGCCCGGTAGTGGGCTGGCTGGTTGAGGCAGATCAGCTGGGTGTTCATCCCGGAGTTGGGAAGACCCTTGACGGGGACCGGAAGGGTGGACAGCAACGCTCCCGTCTGCCCGCAGACAAGGCAGATGCCTTCCTGATCCTTGCCCGGTTTGCCGCTCTTCGTGCTCTTGACCTTTTCTGCCCACCAGCGCTGGGCCTGGGGGAGGTCGTGGATCCACTCGCCGTCCACGCTGATGGCCACGAGGTGCCCTTGATCCATCTCCTCGGGCCAGTCGTCCGGCGTGAAGGGTCTGTCCAGCCACTGGGCCAGGGTGCGGGCCTGGGGAAGGCCGGGGTGCTCGTTGCACCAGGAGGTCACCACGGTGCGGTAGGCGGTGTGACGGTCCTTGGCCTTGGCGATGTCCTTGGGGTCGGTCGACGGAACCTTCTTATCGTCGGGCCCCTTCACCAGGCCGGGGTGGGCGAGGACGTACAGCGCGCTGTCGGCGAGCAGGAACGGCGGCGGGTTCTTCCCCGAGCGGCCGGTGTAGGGGGCGGTGACCTTCCGCGGTTCTTCCCCCTTGCCGGGCCGCAGGTCGATGATCAGCGGCTCGGCATCGCTGGTGCTGGAAAGGTCGATCTGCCACATGATCGGACGCCGCTGGTAGTAGTCGGGGACGGCGTCTTCGCGGCTGTCGGCGTGCTGGACGAGGTTGTGCAGGAGCACTTCAGGCCGTCCCCTCGGCAGAAGCGCGGCCCTCGGCCCCGGGCATCTGGCCGATCTGCGCGGGGGCGAGCGGGCGGTCCGGCACGTGGAGAACACCGCGCTCAAGACGGGCACGGAACCAGTGGTAGCGCTCCTTGCCGTTCGGCAGGTACTCGATGTGGTGGAGCATCAGCCCGATCTCGTCGATCGGGGGGATGCCGGCCTGGTCTGCGGCGGTGACGACACCGGCCTCCTGCGCTGATCCGCGGGGGCCGAAGAACGCCGCGAACTCACGGCACCCGAAGTGGGGTTGCTCGAAGCAGGCCCCGCGCTTGAGGCGGCGGTCGAACTGGTCGCGGTACTTCGGCAGCGGCGCGGTGCAGCGGTCGGTGGCGTTGATGGTGGCGTGGATGCGGTAGGCGACGTCGCGCAGTGCGACGGTGACGCGCTGCCCGCGGTCCTCGGCGACGTCATACCGGTAGCCGTTGTTGGCGCGCAGGTCCTCGAAGGTCTTCTTGGTGATGATCGAGTTGTTGACCTCGTTGCGGCGGAAGCTGGTCCATTGCACCGGCTTGAGTAACTCGATCCGCTCGATCCGGTAGGTGATCTCCGGCTTCCACAGGATCGCCTCCAGCAGCCCCCTCGCCGCCGAGGGGGTCATGACCGGGTAGGAGACCCGTTCGACCTTGAGTTCCGGGCGGGTGAAGCATGCCAGCGGACCCCAGGCCTCCACCTGCACGTGGAGTGGCCGGTCGGCCTTCTCCTCACGCTGTCGTGACTGTGTAGAAATCATGCACCTTCCCGCCTTATGTCCTAGCTGGCTCGGCCCGTTGTCAGTGCCGGCGGCTAGCGTCGTCGCACTGCCTCGATCCACGACCTTCGGTACGCAGGCCGGTAGTGAACGGTCATCTAGCCGGATCTCAACGCAAAAGTGATGGTAAGTCAAGTATGGTTGCAAAAAAGGCAGTTGATGAGATATCGGGACGCATGCCAGCCCCAGCAGGCAAGCTCGTAGCCCACTCACCGGGCCGTCGGGGCATCTGGCACTGGTACGAAGACCACGCCCGAGGCACCGGCGAGCTGGCCCGGCGTTTCGCCGCGCCATGGGGAGGCGGAGAACTCGCCTACCGGCTGGGACGCGACCACGACACCGGCAAGGGCGCGTGCGCCTGGCAGGACGGCCTGATCGAAGAAGCCACAACCGGCCGGAAGGTCCGCCGCCCCGCACACCATGACGCCGGGGCGTTCCTGTTCGCTCAAGTAGCCCGGCAGCATCCGGTGCTGACACCGTTCGCCGGCGTCATCGAGGGACACCACACCGGCCTGTCCGCCTGGTCGGAACTCAGTGTCCGGCTCAAGGGCCTGATGCGGGACTCCCGAAAGGTCAACGAGGCGATCAGCCGGGTCGCCGAAGTCATGCCGGAGATCCTGGACGGAACCTGCCCGGCTATCCCGGACTGGCTCGACCCGTGCAACAGGATCAGCGTGGAGATGCTGGTCCGCATGACCTACTCGGCTGTGATCGACGCCGACCGACTGGACACCACCGCGCACTTCAGACCGGGCCCACCTTCTCGGCCGGATGCGGGCATGCCAAAGTTGTGGGAACGGTACGAGACCCGCCGCCAGGAGGCCCTTGCCGAGCGCCGACGCCGCAAGGAGCCCTCGTGGCTGGACGGGCTCCGCGAGGACGTCTATCAGGAGGCGATCGAAACCGCGGCCGGCGAGCCGGGGGTGTACCGGCTGCACCTGCCGACCGGCGCCGGCAAGACCTTCGCCGGCGGAGGATTCGCACTCCGACATGCCGCGCTGCACGGACTGCGGCGCGTCATCGTCGCGGTCCCGTTCATTTCGATCACGGAACAGAATGCGGCTGTCTACCGGAACCTGCTGGATCCAGAGCACGGTCCGCGGACGGTGCTGGAACACCACTCCGCCGTGAACTTCGAGGCGCCCGACCGGCACGCACCACGATCCTCAGGCACCTCAGGCGACATTTACCAAGACCAAAGGCGTGCTCGCCCTAACCGGTGGGCGAAACTGGCCGCGGAGAACTGGGACGCCCCGTTCATCGTCACCACCACAGTCCGGCTGATCGAGAGCCTGTTCGGCAACAGCCCGTCAGCCACCCGCCGACTGCACCGGCTCGCCAACTCCGTCATCGTCCTGGACGAGGTCCAAGCCCTCCCCGACACCCTGCTGACACCGATCCTGTCCGGACTTCGGGAACTCGTCGAGCACTACGGCGTAACCCTGGTCCTGTCCTCGGCCACCCAACCAGAACTCACCGCACTGAACCCCTGGCAGACCGGCCTGCCACAGCGCGACATCGTCGCCAACCCCGCACCGCTTTTCCAGCGGCTCCGCCGGGTCCGGTACGACTGGCGCACCGGCCCAGAGGTGACCCTCAAAAGCATCGCCGCAGAGGCCACAACACACGGCCAGGCTCTGATGGTGGTCAACGGAACGAAAGACGCCAACCACGTGCACAAGGTCTGGCTTGGCGACCGCGACGAGGACCCCAGCACCCTGCACCTGTCGACCCGCATGACCGGCGGCCACCGCAGAGAAACCATCCAAGCGGCAAAGCAACGCCTCGACGCCGGCCTGGACACACTGCTGGTGTCGACATCGCTGATCGAGGCCGGCGTCGACCTCGACTTCCCGCGCGGATACCGCGCCAGATCGCTGCCAGAGTCCGAACAGCAAGCCGCCGGGCGCATCAACCGTGAAGGGCACCGCACGACCGAAGACAGCATCATGACCATCTTCGAACCGACCGACGGTCTCCAGCCACAAGCGATCTACAACCGATGCGGCATCGCCGCAGCATCCCGCCGCTTCGGCAAGGGCCTCGCAGACCCAGACGATCTGGACACACTGCGCTCCTACTACCAGCACCGCTACCGACTCCAGGCCGGACGCTCCTCCACAGACCCCAACGGAGCAACCGGAGAAGCCATCGAAGCACTCCGAGAAAAGCTGGACTACCCGGAAACCGCCCGCCAGATGCGCATGATCGACAACGAGCACTCCGTAGCCATCGTCGCCATCCGCTCCCAGCTCAACCAGAACGACCGACAGGCCGCCCAAAATGCCATCGAACAACTCCGTAGCGGGATACCAACCCCCGAGACCTACCGCACACTCCAGACCCACATGGCATCCATCCCACAACGAGAACTGGAGACAGCGATCAAGGCTGGACACGCCGTCGAAATCGCCGGCGACCTATACGAGTGGACAGGCCCCTACCACCCCCAACGAGGAATCGAACCCGCCGTCTAGTGAGTCGGGCAGCGACCGAAGGACCCACCGATCGATACAGCGTTCCGGGACAGTGGCGTCCGGAGCGCCCGAGGATCGCAACCACTTCCGCACCGACCGGCCCTACGGCCCACCGGAGTGGCGGTCGCCCTCCAGGGCGACCGAGGATCGCAACAACACCCCGCAGTCCCGCGCGCTGTGGATCAGCCCGGGTGGCGGTCGCCCTTCGGGGCGACCGAGGATCGCAACGCGGCGCCGCTGAACAAGTCGGCCTCGACCCTTACATCGGCTTCCTGCACGGCCTACGCCCGGGAAAACCCGCCCTGGCCCTCGACCTGATGGAGGAATTCCGCCCCGTACTCGCCGACCGCTTCGCCCTCACCCTGCTCAACCGGCGCCAACTACGCCCCGAACACTTCGAGAACGTCACCGGCGGCGCCGTACGCCTCACCGACGAAGGCCGCAAGACATTGCTGAGCGCCTGGCAGGAGTGGAAGACACAGACCTGGGAGCATCCCATCGCCGGACGCAGCGTCCCCGCCGGCCTCCTCCCCGTGGTCCAGGACCGCCTCCTAGCCCGCCACCTGCGCGGCGAACTACCCGGCTACCTCCCCTGGACGGCGGCCTGAATGGACCTCCTACTCACCTACGACGTCGACACCACCAGCCCAGCAGGACGCCGTCGGCTGCGCCGCGTCGCCAAACTCTGCGAAGGCCATGGTCTGCGCGTCCAGAAATCCGTTTTCGAAATCGTCGCTGACGACAAGAGCCTTCTGCACTTGCTTGACGGGCTCAGCGATACCATCGATCCCGACACCGACAGCATCCGGCTCTACCGACTGCCCCAGGGCGGCTTCGACGGCGTTCAGACGCTCGGCATAGCTGAAGTACAGCCACACCGCGAAGACCTCGTCCTATGATCGCTGTCAGTTCGCTTCGGAACCCCAAGTGGACAGGCAACACGCAGACCACGCCGAAGTAAAACGCCCGATTACACCCCACTCGTCTGGTCTTTATGGCTTTGAAGGAACCAGCAACTACTGTGATCTTGCTGGTCATCCAGGGGTGGCGGTCGCCCTTCGGGGCGACCGAGGATCGCAACTCGTCGACTACGACCCCCAAGGCCACCTGTCGGAACGGTGGCGGTCGCCCTTCGGGGCGACCGAGGATCGCAACCGGTGGTTCGGGGGCGGGTGGCGCAGGGCGGGAGGTGGCGGTCGCCCTTCGGGGCGACCGAGGATCGCAACACTGCATATATCCGCAGGAAATCCGTGCGCCCCGTGGTGGCGGTCGCCCTTGGGGGCGACCGAGGATCGCAACCACAACTACGCCCGGGCCGACCGGACCGGCGACTGACGGTGGCGGTCGCCCTTCGGGGCGACCGAGGATCGCAACCGCGTCAGCCCGGCCAGCAAGAAGCAGGCCGACGTGTGGCGGTCGCCCTTCGGGGCGACCGAGGATCGCAACGCGTGGACGTGGCGTCTGGTGGAGACGGCGTTCGGGTGGCGGTCGCCCTTCGGGGCGACCGAGGATCGCAACATCGAATGCGGCCATGACCTCAAGCCTGGGCACCTGGTGGCGGTCGCCCTTCGGGGCGACCGAGGATCGCAACCTCGTCGGGCGGGTACACGATCACCGTCGGCATGAAGTGGCGGTCGCCCTTCGGGGCGACCGAGGATCGCAACACCCTCTGGGAGGTCCACAACCGCACCACCCCCCACGGTGGCGGTCGCCCTTCGGGGCGACCGAGGATCGCAACGACGCCATCAAGAAGGAACTGCGGGAAGAGCTGACGTGGCGGTCGCCCTTCGGGGCGACCGAGGATCGCAACATGACGAGGAAGTTGGAGGCGGCTGGGGAGGTGCGGGGTGGCGGTCGCCCTCCGGGGCCACCGAGGACCGCAAGGGGAAGAACGTTGCGGTCCGGCTGGAAGACGGCCGGTGTGGCGGTCGTCCTCCGGGACGGCCGAGCAACACAACAACAACGGGCAGGTCTGGGACGTCGTCAGCGGCGCCGTGGCGGTCGCCTTTCCGGGCGACCGAGGATCGCAACAACTCCTGCGACGGCGGCCGCGCGATCAACTGCAGCTGTGGCGGTCGCTCTCTGGGGCGACCGAGGATCGCAACTCGTACGTGATCTGCATGTCGTCGTACACCTCGTCCAGGTGGCGGTACGCCCTCCGAGGCGACCGAGGATCGCAACGGGGAGTTCACGCCCGCCGCCGCCAAGGAGGCCATCGTGGCGGTCGCCCCCCGGGGCAACCGAGGATCGCAACTTCGCGGGGTCGAAGCCGTTCGGCCACGGGGAGTCGGTGGCGGTCGCTCTCTGGGGCGACCGAGGATCGCAACAACGGCTGGGCGCGCGGCGGCGAACGGTACCGCTGGTGGCGGTCGCTCTTCGGGGCGACCGAGGATCGCAACGACTGCTCCTCGCTCGTGCAGTACGCCTACTGGCCCGTGGCGGTCGCCTTCCGGGGTGACCGAGGATCGCAACACCCGCACCCTAGCCTCACGCCCCGTCAAAGCCGTGTGGTGTTTGCCCTCCGGGGCGGTCGAGGATCGCAACAACAGCCTCACCCACCAGCACGGACCGCTGGTGAACGTGGCGGTTACCCTTCGGGGCGGCCGAGGATCGCAACAGGTAGCCGTCCGGGTAGTGGGTGGCCTTCGTGAACGTGGCGGTCGCCCTGTGGGACGGCCGAGGATCGCAACCACACCTCCGAAGAGGCGCGGCGCATGGAAGCCAAGTGGCGGTCGCCACCTGGGGCGACCGAGGATCGCAACGAGCTGGGCGGCACCGTGGCGAACGTCGACCTCCCACGGTCGAGAAGTCCTCCCGCCGACGCAGGAGTGTTCCGTTCGGGTTCTGCGGGATGATCCCAGGGGCCTGGTCCTCCCCGCCGATGCGGAGGTTTTCCGTTATGTCCAGTGCATGTCGATGGTGGAGAGCTGTTCGATCCGCTCCGGGGTGAGTGTGGCGGCGCGGGAGCGTTGGTTGCTGATCCAGACCCCGAGCTTGATGTCCTGCTGCTCCCGGGCCTGGCCGTCGCCGACGGCGATCGTCTCGACGTGCTTGCGCGGTACGCGTAGGTGCCCTTCCCCGCGCGTGGAACTGGCGGGCGGCGGCCAGGTTGGTGACCCATTTGTCGGCCCTCGCCCACACTCGTACTGCCACGCAGGAGAACCCGGACCGGTGACCGGCCCGGCCCGAGGGATCACCGTCGGATTGTCGGGTGGCGGCCGCTACTGTGTGGGGCGTACGGCTAGACGCGTACTGCCGTCCGTCGCCGCCCCCGCGCCCACGCCGCCGGGACACAGTCGGCCAAGGTCTCTCGGGGCCCGCGGAGTTGATTCCGTCCTGCCTGTGGCTTTGACGTATACGGCTGGCGGGAGCGTGGGGACCGTCGCGTCTGGAGTACGCCATGCCGAAGAGGCAGCCCACCGATCAAGAGCGGCTGCCCTAGAAGCTGCAAGGGGTGGGGATGAACAAGAATCTTGGGGCGCTGGCTGCGGCTGGCGCCCTTGTTGCCATCGCGAGTGCATGCTCCAGCGAAACCGGGGGCCTCCCTAAACCGGACTCCCCGGCGAATGAGTGGTGCTTCGCGGATGGGTGGATAGATCGAGCCAGCTACGACTACGCCTACTGGACCGGGGATAATATCCCGGGTCCGGACGAGGCGAAGAAGGCCATGAGCTACGGCAGCCGACTCATGAGCCAGTACCAGGATGACAAGGAGAACGGTCAGCTGCCCGGTGACCTGGACGATAAGGTTCTGACGGCCTGGGTGGTCAACCTGGCCACCGTCCAGGAGCACACACCTGCCAACGCGGCGGCTGGGGCAGACAAGGACGTCATGGACAGCTACATCGCCGACGTCCACGCTGTCTGCAACTGACTGAAAACAAGCGGCTCACCGGCGTCACGGTTACCTTGGTAACAGTGACGCCGGAGGCTGTGTCAATAGGCGGTCGCGCTCGACGCGGCCCGCGGTTGGCGCTTCCCGGTCCGCGGATCGGTCCATTGCCCGAGGAAGCCGTAGTCGATCTGAGCCTCCGATCCCGGCTCGATGTCGTCACGCAACACGGTCACCTGCGACTTCGCCACCTCGTCCGGCAGCGTCGCGTGCACCCAGCGGCGGAACGAGGAGATCGACACCTGCAGCTTGTGCTCATCACGCAGCCGCTGATGGATCGTCGAGACGGTCACCGTCCCAAGCAGGCTCTTGATGTAGTCGCGGTGCTGGTCGATGTCCGGCCAGGTCACCTGCCTCAGCCTTCTGTCGATGAGCCCGGGGAACCACTCCTTGATCAGCTTCGACCAGTCGGCCTCGCTCATCGGCGGGCCGCCCGGGCTGATCCCGGCCGCCTCCGCCGGGGCCAGGTACTTCCTGACCGTCTTGCGGTCCACCCCCAGCGACGCGGCCAGCTCGCTCTTCGAGCGACCCGCGTACAACAGGCCCCGGCCCAGCCGACTGGACCCCTACAAGCCTTACCTGGAGCGACAGTTCGCCGCAGGCTACACAAACGTCACCCGCCTGCACCGCGAACTGATCGCCGAGAACGCCCCCGTCACCTACCAGATGGTCCGCGCCTACATCGCCACTCTGCGCGCCGCGCCGGCGCAGATGCCCACGCCTCCACCGACCGTGCGGCGGGTCACCGGCTGGCTCACCCGCCACACCCCGCGGCCCTGAGCGAGGACGAGTGCGCGGCGCTCAAGGACGTCTTGGCCCGCTGTCCCGAACTGGACGCCGCCGCCGAACACGTCCGCGCCTTCGGAGAGATCCTCACCGACCGTCTCGGCTCCACTCTCCCCACATGGATCAATGCGGTCGACGCCAGCCAACTGCCCGGCCTCACCAACTTCGCACTCCACCTGCTCCGAGACCTCGACGCGGTGACCGCCGGTCTCACCCTGCGCTGGAGCTCCGGCGGCACCGAAGGTGCTGTGAACCGCAGCAAGAAGATCAAGAGGCAGCTCTACGGACGCGCCGGATTCGAACTACTACGCAAGATGATCCTGCTTCAGTGACGCTCCGCGACCGCTCCCCAAGATCTGTGCCAGAGCCCACGACTCGTGAATAAAGCCACGCGGCGCAGCGCCACGTCGACGAACTGCAGGAGCGCCTCGCGGACGTCGAGTGCGTGCTGGAGAACTGGCAGGACCGCTACAACCGGGTGTCCGCCGAGTGCAAGACGGCCCGCGAGGCCGCACACGATGAACGGCTGCGCATGCAGGACGAGCTGTCCACGGTGCGGGCATGCGCCGTCCTGGCTGAGCAGGAGCGGAAGAAGGCGCGGAAGGAAGTCAAGGCGCTGCGGGAGCAGCTGAGGGCACAGCTTGGCCTGGCTACGGTGCCTGTTGCAAACGTGTCTGCAACCCCCTTGGCCGGACTCCAAGGGGGTGCAGAACGGAATGCATCCCTGCCGCCACCTGCGGGAACAGCCGCGGGCGCCGGCCACACCGCATCCGGTGAACACGATTCCGCGACAGCCACCGCAGACGCTCTGCCGGGCAACGCGGGCGGTCCGGCGCTCTCGCCCGGCACCCCCGGCGGGCAGACGCCGCCCGTCGCGACACCAGTCGGAGGCGGGTATGGCTTTCCGGTTCCTCCGCCACCGCCCTCCTCACGGAACCACGCCAGCCAGGTTGCTTCCGTGTACTGGGCGAGCCGCATCACCCTGGCTCTGGGGCTTGTCGTGCTGGCCGCGGCATCCACCGCGGTCGGTTCCGGCTTCGGACAACTGGCGCGGGCAGAGCACAACACCGTGTGGCAGCTCGCCGTCTACTCCCTGATCGGCGTGTTCGTTCTCTGGGGCCTGGTAGCGCTCATGATCGTCGCCCTGGAGGAACTCGGCTTCCTGACTCTCTCCCCGTACCACTTCCATGACCAAGTGGACAACGAATCGGCTGTCTACCTGCTGATTCTCACCGTCGGGGTCTTCGCTCCCTGGCGGTCTTCCTGCCGCACTGGGCCACCGGTCTTGACACTTTCGGTGGCTGGCTCCAGGCCCCACTCAACCCCGACTGACGGCCGACCGACGACTCCGGATTCGACCGGAGCCGTCTCCCGCACGATCCCAGCGCATACACCAAGGTGCGCGTCCTTGAGGACCGGCGCCGGCGGACGGGGCGGTTGCGGCGGGTGAGTGCGGGTTCCGCCGGTTCGACGGGTCCTGCACTCACCCGGTGGTTGCGGTGGTGGGCGGTGTGGGGTTAGTCGTCGTGGAGGGTGGTGCTGTGTTTCATGCTGCGTTTGAGTTTTTGGCGGCTGTGTTTGAGTTGGGCGCGGACGGTGGCGGGGTTGATGTCGAGCATGTCGGCGATCTCGGCGGTGGTGAGGTTGTCGACGTAGCGCAGCAGGAGTGTCTGCTGTTCGCGTTGTGTGAGGGCTGATCTGATGGATGCGGTGAGGGTGTCTATCTGGATGTTGCGGACGGCTGTCTGTTCGGCGGATTCCTCGAGTTGGGGCTCTATGAGGTCGAGGAGGTCGGCGGTGCTGGGGAGGACTTCGCGGTGGGTGTGCCGCCAGGAGTTGACGACCTTGTTGCGCAGGATGCCGCAGGCGTAGCGGAAGGGCGGGGTGGGGTCGGCGAGTACCTCGCGCCACTTGGTGTACATGACCTCGAAGGTCTCGGCGACGAGGTCCTCTGCCGTCGAGGCCGGCGCCCGCACTTTCGCTATCCGGGTCAGCTTCGCGCGCGTATCGGCAACGAACTCCTCGAACATCGCGGCCCGTTCGTCCATGGCAGCCCGTCTGTCGGCATGGGGCGGCCTCCCCCCGCTGGTGTGCGAGGGGAGGCCGTGGTGCGTGGTGGAGCCCATCAGACCTCGTCGTTCGTGTCGGTCCGCGACCTGACGTCATCGATCCAGCGCTCCCAGCGCGAGCGGACCTCGCTGCCGATCTGCGTGACCCCGTCGAAGAGCAGCACCGAGAGGACCACGGCGAGCAGTTCTGTGTGGAGCAACTGCAGATCGTTCAGCCACTGGGCGGCGAGCAGCCCGCCGCTGAGGATCCGCCCGGTGATGCGGAGCTTGGGCAGGGGCGGCATCGAGCGCAGCACGACCCGGGAGTCGAGCGTCACGTGACCGTTGTGGTCCGCGCGGGCCTTGAGGGGTTCGATCTTGACCGCCTTGCGGAGAGCGTTCGCAGCAGCCAGGAACTGACCGATGGTCTCGCACGCTACATCGAAGACCAAGATCACGATGGCAGCGCACCGCAGGCCGGGGTGGAGCGACTCCGTGCCGGGAATCAGCGAGATGCCGGTCATGGCCGCGCCGGCGAGACGGGCGAACAGCCGGGAGCGCATCCACGGTGCGGCCTGGGGGAGCGCCGGTACCGGCTCGGTGATGCCCGAGGGCTTCTGGGCCACCGGTCGGTCCGGGACCACCTGCTTCGGGACGGAGGGCTGGACCGGCTTTGCCCGGTCACCCGCACGGCGCTCTCCCTTGCGCGCGCGGGTGTCCTTCTGGTGCCGGTCCTTCTTGGAACCGGATGGAGAGGACTTACCGGTCTTGGGAACGGCGGACTGGTCCTTCGGGGGACGACGCGTCATGGCACTTCCTACGTGTCAGGTGCGTGGAGTGAGGCCCGGGGCGGGTCTCGAGGACTCCGTCGTCGCTCGGCGCGGCAGGTGGTGCATGTGGGATGGGCGGCGCGTCACGACGGTGAACGCATCTTCTCCGGTCGGTTGCACATCCGTCCAGTACAGACAGTGTGCTATTGCTAGACGGATAGTAATATTTATAACGCGTCGTAGAGCTCCCGCTACGTGGAGTAATTCTTTACTGTGATGTGGGTCACATATACCCTTCGGAACCGGTGATTCCGGCAAGGTATTAGCGAGACGCGTTCAGGTGCGTCGGAGTGAGGCCCGCCATCGAGGCTCCGGGATGGGCAGAGATGGCGGGCTTTCACCCCAGGTCACGGACGGTGACAGGTGTCAACCAGGGTTGCCGCTAAAGCCCCTCGAAGCACAGATACGCCTCTTGGGAACGTGATGTCGATCACATGTAATGAGCGTTCTTTACTTCATTCATGTCAGTAGCGAGTATTGATCCATAAGCGGCATCCACCTGCTTCAAGGCGAATGCTGCGCTATGAGCGGCGAGCTCCTGCTTCGGGGCTACAGCCGTGGCCCCGCTGCCGTACCCAGGTCCCTAACCGCTACGTCCAGCGCATGCCGATGGCGGACAGCTGCTCGATCCGCTCCGGCGACAACATCGCGGCCCTGCTGCGTTGGTTGCCGATCCAGGCCCCGAGCTTGATGTCCCGCTGCTCCTGGTCCTCGCCGTTGCCGCTACTGACGACGATCGTTTCGATGTGCTTGCGCGGTACCCGCAGGTGCCCCTCCCGCTGGTAGAACTGCCTGGCTGCCGCGAGGTTGGTCGCCCATTTGTCGGCCTGGGTGCGGCGCGGGCGCGGCTGCTCCTCTTCGGTTGCGGGCGTGATCTGGAGGACCTGTTCCAGCAACCACTGCTGGACGCCGGTCAGCTGGTCGAAGCTGATCCGCTGGGCGCGTACCCACCGTCCGAGGTCCTCGCCCTGGTGCACGACGTCGCCGGGCTCGGTCGGCAGTGTGCCGCCTTCGTCCAGGTGTTGCCGGGTGAGGTGGAAGGCGCGTTGCCATTCCACTGGCCAGGCCGGGCACCAGGAGGGGTCGATGTCCTCGAGCTGTTCGCGCCGTTCCTCCGACAGGGCGCCGGCGGAGGAGGGGACGGGTAGTCCTTCGGCGCGCTGCCGCTCGATTTCGAGTGCTTTGCGGGCTGCGGCGCGTGCGTTTTTGAGCCAGATGCCGATCTTGTGGCCTTGGTGGGTGGCGTCGGTGGGGGCGAGGAGGTGGCCGTGTTCAGCGGCCCATCCGCGGGCCGCCGACAAGCCCTCTTCCCAGGCGACGTCGAAGTGCGACCACACCATGCCCAGCTTCTCCAGCTGATCGATGCGGTCCTCGTCCATGTCGCCGCGGGCGTAGAAGCGCCGGTTGTCGGCGATCCACTGCCCGAGAGGGAACCCGGCGAGCGAGGCCGGCCATCCCTCGGATTCCACCGCCTGGTCGTCGCGGCCGGGCACGCGGTAGGTGAAGGGGACCTTGAGGTTGCCCACCTTGCGCGCGTAGATGACGGCGGCTTCGATGCCTCGTCGCCAGTGTTCGTGTTCGGGGTTGAGGACGCGTAGGTTGATGAAGGCGGCGAGGGCGGCGGGGTCGCGTGGTGTGCTGAACTTCAGCAGTGCTCGTGCTGGCGCTGACAGTCCAGGGTCGCTTCGGTCGCTCTCGACTTCTTCGTCGTCCTGGCCTCCGGTGCGGGTCTGTACGCCGGTGGACCGACTCGGTGCCTGCGGCTGGGCGAGCTGCTCCACGATGCGTGTGTCGTGTGCCCTGAGTGCCTCGAGCAGCTTGGCGAGTCCGTCGTATGCCCTGCTGGTGAGCATGTTGTCGGCCGTCTCCCCGGGCCCGAGCAGGACCGGCACCACGAGGGAGGCCGTCTTGCCCTCGCCGGGCTGCATGCGCAGCGCCCGGCCGACGGCTTGGACGAGGTCGGGCATGGAGCCGCGGACGTCGGCGAAGTACACGGAGTCGCAGTTCTTGGTGTCGACGCCCTCCCCGAGGACCTTCACCGACCCGAGGAAGCTCTTCTCGACGACCGTGCCGTCCGTGGCGATGCCGCCGGCGAACTCGCCCAGGACGCGGCGCCGGTGGAGCGGCTTGTGGTCCCCGCACAGCCAGTCCGCCCAAATCGTCGCCGGGTACAGCTCGGGGTCGTCGTCGTGCAACTGCTCGGCGGCTCGGGGGAGGCCGGCGGCGAAGGCTTCGGCCTCCTTCACGACATGGTGGAAGACGAGGGTGCGGCGGAATCCTTCTTCGGCCGCCGCCTTGAGCAGCGCGGTCTGCAGCGCGGCGAGCCGCGCCCCGCGCACAGCCTCCGTGCGCCCGTCCGCACCCATCAACAGGGCGGCCTGCAACTCAGTGTCCGTGACATCCACACACACCACCTGGTACGGAGCACAGATGCCCCGGTCGATCGCCTCCGACAACGTCAGCGTGTAGCAGCGCGCCCCGAACGGCCCGGCGGCATCGTCGTCCATGGAGGCCACCAGCTCACCCGGCACGCCCTGCTGCGCCTGGTCCTCGTCCAGCTGCCACAGCCGCGGTGTGGCGGTCATGTAGAGCCGGCGCAGGGACGGGATGCGGGTGTTGTCGTGGACGACCGCCCAGGGCTTCCCGATCCGGCCGGACGTCCGGTGCGCCTCGTCGACGACGATCAGGTCCCAGCCCGGAAGGCCGGCCTGGTGCGCGCGCTCGAGCGTGCCCAGCCCGAGCGAGGCGTAGGTGGCGAACACGGTCACCTTGTCGAACGGCCGCACCCAGGCGACCAGCTCGTCCACGTCCGTGGTGTTCGCAAAGCCAGCCTCCTCCCCGCGCAGGGACGAAACTCCCAGCATCGGTCCCGTCCGGCCGCCCTCACGCCACGCGGTTCCGGTCTGGGCGAGCAGGTCCAGCGAGGGCACGAGTACCAGCACACGGCCCGCCCGGAGCTCCTCCGCGCTGCGCACGGCGACGAGAGTTTTCCCGGAGCCGGTCGCCATGACCACCTGCGTCCGCAGCCCGCGCTCGGGCACGGTGGCGCGTGCAGGCAATTCGAGCGCACGAAGTACCGCATCTACGGCTTCTCGCTGATGAGGACGGAGTTCCTTCACAGCCATTCCGATCTAACCTCTTCTGCGAGGTGGACGAAAGGTCTCACACGCCGAACACGATGAACCAGCATGTCAACGACGTACGATGGGACACGGCGCCTTCAGCGAGATACAGGGTTCGCGCCTCTCGTCGAAGACACAGACGGCCACCTCGCAGCGGATCACAGAACACCACAGCTGACGTCATCCGAATCCAGAGTCTATCGCAGGCTCAAAATGAAGCAGAATGCCTTAGCGAATCAACACCGATGCCATGGGTACTCCACATCCGTCACTGTCCACCCTGTCCCCGGAGAGCCATGACGCAGAAGACTGAGAACGAGAAGGGCAACCGGTTCTGCAAGGCGTGCGGCACGCCCGCCGAAGACGGGAAACTGTGCAGCCATTGCGGCACCGTTCTGGACCTCCCCGACGACGCGGGGCTGGTCGAAGACCAAGGTGCAGCAGTACGACGTGACTTCGAAGGCCGCACCGAGCAGCGAGAATCAAGGTGATCGAAACAGCAGGGACGAACCCGATGCGCTGAACAGCGTCCCCTGGGGTACAGGGGCCGGCATGGCACCCTCAACTGATCGCATCAAGTCCCTGCGGGCCGTGCGCCAACTGCGCCAGGTCCGCGCTTTCTACGCGGTGGGCGTCCTGCTGTGGGCGGCATCGACCACCTGGACGGCCTGGCAGTCTCCCGGGAGCCGGCAGATGTGGGTGTCCATGCTGTTCCTGGCCATCTTCACCGGTCTGCTGCTCACGGCCTCCCTGTGGCTGCAGCGTCTTCAGGCCGCAGGCTCGGCCCGTCTTGCGCATCACGCCGCATCACGGAGGGCGACCGCACCACGACAGGCGCATGCCTGACCCGCCGCCATTCGAATTGGCGGCCAGCCGCCATGAGCGAGGCCAGGTAACCGGTGGGGGCCGCCTATTTACTGGCCGATGCTCTGCCTGAGCAAATGAGCCTACTGGTGTGGCGGGTGATTGATGGTGACAGTGCGGGGCGCATCGTGGTGGCGGCCGGCCTGGTCCTCACGTGGATCTGTCACATAGCTGCCAACAAGACTGCAAGGCACAAAAAGATTAGCCAACATGCCCTCGTAGCCAGCCTGGCCCGCGAAAGCGGGCCTAACGGCCTGGAGGCGCAGCCGGAAGGGCCGTCAGGGCGGGGAGCGCAGCGGACCCGCCGGAGTCTGAAACGAAGTCGAAGACTCCTGCGATGGACGCAGTCCATCGCAGCTCCGGGAGCGCAGCGGACGGAGCGTCATCCTGCTTGCGCAGCAAGCAGGATGAGCGGGACGCGCAGCGTC
>NZ_JBVKAI010000035.1:0-48812 GCF_055639495.1 Streptomyces sp. NPDC039424 | reverse complement strand
ACAACTCCCACAGGTCTTCCGGCACCATCCGCTCGACAAGCACAGCAGCCATCACCCCAGACTGCCGCAAGATCACGCCAACTGAAATGACGTCTTAGGTGATGTCCCGCATCCGCGTGCCCCCGCGCTGGCTCGGGCAGGCCCCGGACCCGGCCCCGGGCGGTTTTGGCCGACCGCGCGTATTCCTCACGTGCCATCCGCAGCCACCTGCGGCGCCGGGGCATCCGTGCGGTCATCCCGCAGCCATCCGACCAAGTCGGCCACCGTCTGCGGCGAGGCCGGTTCGGTGGCCGTCCGCCCAGTTTCGACAGCGAGGCGTACAAGCAGCGGAATACCGTCGAGCGGTGTATCAACCGCCTCAAGCAGTGGCGCGGCCTGGCCACACGAACCGACAAGCTCGCAATCGCCTACCAGGCCGCACTCCACCTCGCGGGCATCCTCATCTGGACCCGCCGCTGACCAAAGAGACAGAACCTAGGGTCCATTTGGCACCCGGTCAGGACGTGGACGCATGCAGGCTGCCGAATGGGTCGTGAGAGCCGTTGTCGCGCATTGGCAGGGTGGCTGGGCCTGTACTTCGCTGCTGTACCGCGTCACAGCTGCACTTGGGGTTCGTCTCGCGGCGGAAATTGAGGAAAATCGACGTCTACGTACTCCGTGTGCGACTGCCGGATGGTATGAGGCTCTCCGACGTCGTACCACGCCGCCTCCACGCGCATATGGTAGACGTAAGCTGAAGGGGAAACGAGTTTGACGATGAAGGCCATCGTCTCTCCCTTTTCAAAGTTGAGCGGTTTGACATGCGTACTGAATGACCTCCCCCGGATGTCGAAACTTGATTTGTCCACCGAGAGTTCAACCCTGTGCTGATAAACTTCGACCGGGGCGGCCGTTCTCGTTCGGTGGATCGTCTGGCTAGGCGTGGATGACTCCACATGCAGATGCAGAGACACAAGGACGGCCTGACGGTTGCCAGCGTTGGACAGTGCGAACCGCATCTCACGTGCTGTGCTCCACTCGGCGAGATCGCTTACGTGTAGTGCAGTGATCTCCAGACGCCCAACGTCCTCCGAGTCTTTCCTCCGTGATTCGAAGTAGGGTCGCACGAGAGCGATAATCGCACCAAGGAGGCCGACAGCTGCGACGGCCGCCGCGAAGATGCCAGACTCGGCGGTGAAAAATTCGACGACAGAGTTCATCTCGGAGCTCGATTCTCCAAGGCGGGCATTGCCTCCTAGGCGCCTTGGTCTCTGCGGAACAACCGCGTGATCCTTTGCAGCGCGCTGCTCACAGTCATCTTGCCGGGAAGGTCTGGGTGACCGGGCTTCATCCTGTCCGGTTCAGACACGATATTCCGAGAGTTACGCGCCCTTTCCTGCCATGCCAGGTACTCCTGGCCACTTACTTCCTGCATGAAGTTCTTTGTTATGTCAACGACGATCCCAGATTCGGGGCCCGTTTCCACGAGATTCAGCGTGTGGTCCTCCCCAATAATGTCTCCCATGTGCACTGCGTGAACCCACTCGCCCCATCCGTGGGTGATGATTTCGATGGCGGCATCGAATTCCTCGGCTTCTGACTCCGAGAGTTGGTCCCTGTATAGTTCACGCAGACCCTCGATAGCCTCTCGATAGAATTCTGTGGATTCGTCTCGTCGCAGGTTCGACGTCTTGGGTATGCGGTAGTAGATGGCTCTTCGCTCGCGCCAGTAAAGCAGACCGGGGGTTTCCATGTGGGCACTGGTGCCGCAGAACAGACACCGTGCTCGGTTGAGTGATTCTCTGAAATAGACGCATCCGTTAGGTGCGGAGATACTGGGACTGTTCTCGTCGAGCACCAAAAGACTTTGTGAAGCGAAGTTCATGGCACAGTTCCCGCATGGCCCGGATCCCATGGACCATCGCTCTCTTGAATGGGTAGGCATGAAGCCAAGGCGTGATGTCTGTAAGGCGGATGCAATGCTCTCCAACATCTGGCCTCCGCCACCCAGGTCTGCCTCCTTTAGTTTGGCGGCCAAGCCACGCAGATCGTCCACATAGCGTTCGAGGCTCTCGGGAGCATCGAATTGACATGAGGGCATCATCAGCCCGCGTAGATCCCTCCACTTCTCTCCGGATTCAAGTGTGAAAGCAATCATGGGCAGTCGGGTCAACGGGCCGTCGAGGAGAAGGTAGAACAGGTTGTACAGGGATTCGCCAATGGTCGAGCGGAGGTGTTCCATGTCAGCGCAGGACTCCAGTGAAGCCAGGAGGTCCGTTCTCAGCCGGTTGACCCTCTCTTCATTGCCGGGCAGGACAGCTAATGATGCTGAGAGCGCGGCGCGTGCCGCGCGGACGTGGAGTACAAGGGAGTCACCGTTCCCGTCGGACACCAAGCTCATGTACGTGCTGAGGGCACAGTCGACGGCCTGCTGGTTGATCGCGCCACGCGTATCGCGTAGCCGGAGATTCTCACCTAGCGTGAACATGAAGAGGGAGACAGAGATGTGCCCTAGTAGCTCCCCGTCCCCCTCAAAGGGGGCGCTACGCGCGAGATAGTCCGCTTCGGCCAGGAGACTTGGATGAAACCTGGATCTGCAACGCTGGACGGCGGCGAACCACGCTTCATCCGTTGGCGCGTTGAGCACCTCCTGTAGCAGTGAGATGTTCTCGTGGCGCCCACGGTGTACATAAGTGCTTGCAGTGATGGGTGTACCCATGTTGCCCCCGGGGCGCAACCAGCTTTAGCTCGCGTCAGTGTGCTCTGCAGCGTAACTGATCATTTCAGGATTAGTCTGTGGATCTCCCCAAAAAGATGGCGACAGTGTGCTTGGAAAACAGCCTGACTGTCGACTCCTACTGAACGGTGCTTGGCTGTGAGGGACCGAGGGGGCTTGGATGGTTCGCATAGTCGTGGTCAGCCCGGACTGGCACACCGTGCCAGCGATTACTGAGGTTCAAGCTGCCGCAGGGCCATCACTCGATCCGGGGCCCGTCCGTACCTCAGCCGCCCGTAATTGATGACCAGGCGTTAAGGGGTAGTCCTCGGGCCCGTATGCAAGTCGAGGTTCACCTGCCGCCCGACTTGATCCATGGCCATTTCACGATGCAGACCACGACAGGGGCGACGAGCATGGCCAGCAGCCACAGGCCCACGCTCGCTGGAGAGTAGATGTAGTAGCGCCAATGCTCTGGCAGGGGCGACGGCGCAAGCAGGAGCAGGATCAGCGTGGCCCATGTGGCCAGCACGGCTGCTGCCATGCGTGCTGCGGTCATCCCCATCGGCCCCCTCAACGATGTTCGTCTCTATGGATTGGATGATAGGGCGAATGAGATGATCTTGGCGTGGCTGGTGTGATCACGACGTCGGAACCGTCCTGGATAGCCCCGTTCTCCGGGCTGAGCCCGCGGCAGTTCGGGAAGCTGGTGACGGTACTGCGCCGCGCAGGTGCGGACGCGGTACGCAGGGGCCGGCCGTGGAGCCTTCCGCTGGAGGACCGGACGCTGCTGGTCACCGCCTACTGGCGCACCAACCTGACGATGCGGCAGCTCGCCCCGCTGTTCGGGGTGTCGAAGTCGGCGGCGGACCGGATCATCGACCACCTCGGGCCGATGCTCGCGCTCCAGCCCCGCAAGCGGTTCGCCAGGGACACTGTGCTCATCGTGGACGGCACCCTGGTCCCGACCCGGGACCACGCCATCGCCGAGCAGTCGAAGAAATACAGGTACTCCACCAACACCAGGTCGTCATCGACGCCGACACCCGCCTGGTCGTCGTAGTCGGCCGGCCACTCGCAGGGAACCGCAACGACTGCAAGGCATGGGAGGAGTCAGGCGCCAAGGCTGCCGTCGGCAGGACCCTCACGATCGCCGACGGCGGCTACCCAGGCACCGGACTGGTTATCCCGCACCGCCGTGAACGCGGGCAGACCGAGCTCCCGGACTGGAAAGAGGAACACAACAAGTCCCACAAGCGGGTTCGCGCCCGCGTCGAGCACGTCTTCGCCCGCATGAAGGCCTGGAAGATCCTCCGCGACTGCCGCCTCAAAGGCGACGGCGTTCACCACGCCATGCTCGGCATCGCCCGGATGCACAACCTCGCCCTCGCCGGATAGATCAACGGGCCGCGCAACGACCAACCGTGCCCAAGGCCCCCCGAAGATCATTTACGGGACGGCCCTTACGAGCTCGTGCACGGTAGGCAGTGAGGCGTCGAGCTTCTGATCGTCGATCATGGTCGTGTGGTGGGGAACGCGTCTCGTGCAGCGATCATCAGCGACCGGAGGATCACGGGCCTGTCGGCCAACGTGATCGCTGAACTCGTCGCAGAGCTGGGCCCGTTATGGCACGAACGGCACCAGGCCAAGCTTGCGTCCCGGCGGCGGAAGCGTGCTGTGGGCGCGGGCGCGAAGCACCGGTTGGTGTTCGTCGACCGGCTCCTGGCCACGCTCGTGCACCTCCGGCATGCCACCACGCACGACGTGCTCGCCTGCTGGTTCGGTGTCGACCGCTCCACCATCACTCGGGCCATCGGAGAGGTGCGGCACTTGCTCGCCGAGCGAGGGTGCACCGTCAGCCCGGGTGTGCGGCTGCGGACCCTGGCCGAGGTCATCGATCACCTCGGTGCCGACGGGAAGACCGGGATCATCGACGGCACCGAGATCCAGGTCCGCCGGTCGGCAGCCGGGCGCAAGGACCGGGACAGGTTCATCTCCGGCAAGAACAAGCAGAACGCGGTCAAGACCATGGTCGTCACGGACGGGGACGGCCGCGTGCTCTTCTGCAGCCCGACCAAGCCCGGCAACTGCGCGGACATCACCCACGCCCGCCAGCTAGGGCTGGTCAAGCTCCTGGCCGACGGCCCCGCGGTCGAGATCCTCGCCGACGCCGGCTACCAGGGCCTGAGCGCCCAGACCGGCGGCCGGGTAATCACACCACCACACCGCAAGTTCAAGAAGAACGCCCCGGACTGGTACGAGGAGATACACGAACGACAGCGCAAAGCCCACTCCTCACGCCGCATCCGGGTCGAACACGGCATCGCCCACCTGAAAAACTGGCGGGCCCTGGCCCGCCACCTCGGTCACCGCGAGCACATGAGCGACACCGTCCAGACCGTCGCCGGACTGCTGTCCCACCAACAGACCGGGACCTGACATCGGCACGGCAGATGTGAACATCAAGCCCCGGCGACATCCTCGACACCTTCCTGCCTACCGTGCACGAGCTCGTTAGGGCTCGCAGAGAATCAACATGCTGATTTGATCTCCGAGGGGCCGCTGTTCGCGAGGAACGCGGTGACCTCGGCAGGCGTGCGGAACCTGGCGGTCGAGGGTGGAATGGTGTAGCCGCGCTCGGCCAGGAGGGGCTGGACTTGGTGAACGGCCCTGGTGAGTGTGCTGCCATTTACTCCGAAGAGCTGGGCGAGTAGGTCTCGGGTGCCGAGTTTCCGCAGGTAGAGCACGGTGGCCAGGACTCTGTCGGCGGTGGTCAGCCTGTCTTTCGCCCCTGCGCCGCGAGCGCGGATGGGCTCGCCTCCCCGTTGCTCGAGCCGCGCCTGCTCACGTAACTCATAGAGTTTTGCGGTCAGTTGGTCGACGAGTTCGTCCAGTGCCGGTTCGGGCATGCCGGTCAGCTCCGGGTTGCGCAGAAACCCAGTGCCGGGCGGCGGGGATGGGCCGGCTGATCGCCGGCTCTTGGCTTCACCGACCGCGCTGGTGGTGTCGCGAGGCTGAGGGTGGAGGGTGTAGTTCCAATCACCGTGGAAGCGGTGCCGGTCCATCGGCAGGGCATCGATGTCGCTGTCGGTGACCTTGATGCCAGTGTCGTAGGTGCCCGGGTCGAGTTCGGCATGCACTTTCAGCCCAGCGCGGGTGGTCGTCGCCGCGATGCTGTTCACAATGACATCGTGGCTGGTCAGCGCGCGGCCTCGCCAGTTCATGGAGATGTGGGAGAACAGCCGGTGCTCGATCTTGTTCCATTTCGAAGTGCCCGGCGGCATGTGGCAGACCGTGATGTCCAGGCCCGTCTCGGCGGCCAGTGCTGCGAGTTCAGTCTTCCAGGCGCGGGTGCGGTAGCCGTTGGAGCCGCCCGCGTCCGCAGTGATCAGCAGACGGGTGGCGGCCGGGTAGTCGTGCCTGCCGCGGGCTTGCCACCATCGGCGGATGGAGGCGACAGCGAACGCGGCGGTGTCGTGATCCGTGCCGACACTGACCCAGCCGGTACGGCGCTTCCACCGCCCTCGCAGCTACCTCCACCCGCAGACCAGCAGCCTGGACCACTATTACCGTCTCTTGGCCGCGCTCTTACGCCGCCGCAGAGCGATCACCAGCACCCTCATGGCCCAGCTGCTGGGCGTTACCCGCACCAACCTATCCAACCAGTTCCAAGACGGCCACCGACTCCTGGACCTGCACCGCATCACCGTCACACCGCTGCCCGGGCCGCCTGCCCGGACCCTCGAACAGCTCCGAGTCCGCCTGCCCGACGAGGACCACCAGGGGGACCAACCCTGACAGTTATTCAGAAACAAGCCCCGGAGGTTCCGGTGTACTGCCGGCCGACCCCGGCCGAGGTGGTGCCCTTCTGGATGAACCCGGTGTCGTCGATGATCAGCACTCCGTCCGGCCCGAGCCGTTCGGCGACATAGCCACGGACATCGTCACGCAGGGCGTCTGCCTCCCAGACGCTGCTGTTCAGCAGCCGCTGGAAGCCGTCGGGAGTGCGGTGACCTGCCCATTCCGCGAGCTGCCAGCCGTTCTTGCGTGTCGCCCGCCCCAGCAGACCGCGGACGTAGTCCCGCATCCGCCACCGTAGATCCGCCCGAGCAAACCGGCCCGCCGCCCGGGCGAACACCGACTCCAACTCACCAGTCAGTCAGCGACTTCAGTCATCCCCTCCATACCAGGACAACGACAACCACCAGCTCAGGACACGAACCACTGCTGGAGTATTAGTACTCCAGCCGGACTTCTGTATTTCTGCTGGTCAACGGCCTGGCTGTGGGGAGTGTAGCGCGGGTGCGGTATGCGCGGGACTGTCTTGGACAGGTCGTCCCACCAACGTGTGTCCGCGCCGCATGTAGTGACAGCGTCGGGCGCGTGCCTGGTGGCGACGCCTCCATCGGGACCAGTTCACCGCGTGGTCGCGGCGTGCAGGACGGTTGCGGGGTTGAGTTGCCAGCAGACGACGGATTTCGGCTGGTGTGAGGTCCACGAGGTCGGGTGTGTCGGCCTCGGCACCCCTTTTTCACGTTCCTGCACGGCCATCACCGCGAGGAACGCGTGGGCGAGCATGGCAAGCGTGATGTGCCGGTGCCAGCCCACGTAGCGGCGGACTTCGTACTGGTCGAGGCCGCACTCGTTCTTCGCGCTCTGGAAACACTCCTCGATCTTCCACCGGCAGCCGGCGACGCGGACCAGGTCGACGACGGTTGCGTCCAGTGGAGCGCAGGCGAGGTAGTAGGCGATCTCGTCGGGCCTGCTGATGCTGCGGCGGGCCAGCACCCACTTCTGCCGTGTCGGCTCGTCGGCGCCGGACTGGGTCACGGCGGGCAGCCGGGCGGCGACCCAGTCGTAGAACCGTTCGCCTTTAACTCCCGGCCCTGCTGACAGACGCTGCCATGCCTCGGGCGGAGCCTGAGCGATGAGATGGTCGATGCGCGGGCCGCTGACCTGCTGTGACTTGGGGACGGCGACCACGTAGGAGAGCTCGGCGTCCTCCAGGAAGCGCCGGAAGCGCGAATCTTGCACCTTCGCCACCAAGGGCGAACTGGCCCGCGACATGATCCTGCGCGCTCTGGCCTCCCCGCTCCCCATCGCCTGGGTGACGGCGGCTTGGTGTGATCAGGGTTCATCGAGCTGATCATTGGCAGGCTGGTTGCACGGTCCAGGCGTCGGCCAAGTCAGGCTCGACGAGCCGGAAGTTGCCGAGCGGCCCGATGTCACCTAGTTCGTCGCCGACCCATTCGGTGACCTCGCCGCCTGGCCACGGGACAAAGTCGGCGAAGTCTCCATTGCCTCCCGGATGGCATCGAGGATGTGCTGCAGGATCGCTGCGGGGATTAGGACGTGTCCGACGGGTCACCAGGGCTGGTCGTCCCATCCTCTTGGTAGCTTTTCTCGGCAGGGCTGCTGTCAGCTGAGATAGCTGGTAGTTGCTCTGGGCCGTGCGGCTGGCTCGGCAAGGAGGGTGGGGAAGGGTGTGCAGTGCAGACTGCGATGAGCGTGTTGGCTCTGCTTGTGTCCGCTGGGGCAGTGGCTCTGTCCTTCGCGGCCCATCGAAACCAGAGGCGTCGAACCAGCTTGGAGCTTGCTCGTTCTCTGCACGCCGACCTGACATCGGGTCACGTACAGGCAGCCCGTGACGTTCTGGGTACTCTGGTCCGGTATCGCGAGCAGGCCAGCGATCTCATTGCAGCGCGCTCTGCCTACTTCACCCTGCTGTGGTGCTTTGAACGCATCTGGGCGGGGCGAGAGGTCATTATCCGCGATGAGGGAGAAAAGAGTCCATCATGTCGTTTCTTGGACGAGATGATCCACTGGCACGTTCGTAATTGGGCGCGAGACCTCCCGATGATAAAAGAGGCAATTCAAGAGGCGCTTGGTACCGTCCACGACGAGGATGCGTTGCACGGCTTCCGTCAGTTGCGAGACAAGGTGTTGACCGGCCAAGAGCTCGCTGAGGTGCGGCTGAGCTCTCAGCTGCAGGACGACCGAGCTTGAGGACTGCCCGGCGGATCATCAACGGAGCCACAGTCGAATCGCAGCCAGGGTGACCGTGCCGTGAAAGACGTACGCTCTCTTGTCGTACCTGGTTGCCACGGCCCGGGAGCCCTTGAGCGCATTGATGGTCCGCTCGACTTCGTTCCTGCGGGCATAGCGCGTCCCGTCGAAGCCGGCGGGGCGGCCGCCTCGGCTGCCGCGTCGCCACCGGTTGGCCCGCTGGTCCCGGCGTTCGGGGATCGTGTGCCGGATCTGCCGTCGCCGTAGGTACTGGCGGTTTCGGCGCGAGCTATACGGCCTGAACGGCCCGCAGTGCAGGTGAGCGAACGCGCGCTCGACTGACCCAGCGTTGGGTGCCAGAACTCATCGCTCAGGTCGGTTGTGGCATGAGCGGCACCAGAAGCGGCTTGCTTCCCGGCCGCGGAAGCGAGCCGTGAGCGCTGGAGCCGAACACCGGCTGGTGTTCGTCGACCGGCTCCTTGCCGCGCTTCCGTGCAGGGTCGGGTCAAGCCCGAGATTGGCGATGTTCGTGCCAGGCGTGTGAGGCGTTCTGCATCGGCTTTGCCCAGTTCTCTGGGTCTGCGGCCGCGATGGAGTCCCACATTCGGTGTTGGGCCCGGGCGAGCGCGTCGAGTCCTGCGGGCGGGGCCAGCTTCCATGATGGGTGAGCGGCGGCTGCGCTCTGTGCCTGGTGGGGGGTGTGGCCGTGAGCGATGAGCCAGAGCAGCCACAGCGCCGGGTCGATCCAGGCGGCGCCGGTTGAGGCCCATCCCCAGTCCACGAACATGGCACCGCTGCCCGTCATGAGAACGTTGTGTGGGTTCCATTCGGTGTGCAGGAGGCTGTTTCCAGCGAACCAGGACAGGTCTGCGGGGTCGTCCACGTATGTCCTGAGCCGGTGCGGCATGGTTTTCAGCTTAACTCCCGGCGCTGGCACTTCGGCCAGTCGAATCATGGAGGCCATGACCGCGGGCAGGTCGGGGGAGTCCGGGGTGAAGTCGGCGTGGCGGCCGTCTACGTACGTGAAGCCGAGGAGGCTCCAGCCGTCCTCTTCAACCTGCCAGAGCAGTTCGGGTGCAATGCCTCGGACGTAGGGGCTGATCTGCGCCTCACGTTTCTGGGTCCAGACCCGTGGGTGATCGAGAGGCAGGCCCTTGACGAACAAGGCACGGTCGGTCGTGCGCACGCGGGCGGCGATGGCGCTGTTGAGACCTGCGTTGATGGTTCCGACGTCGACAATGGGGCCGCTGAACTTCTCGATCATCCGCAGCACGGTCTGCGGGAACTCGGTCAGACGCGGGGTGGGCAATGGAGTCTCCTGTGGGGTGTGGCGCTGGGGCCTCGCCGCGGGTACGTGTGGCGAGGCCCCAGCAGGGGGGGGCTAGTTGTAGGGGTTGTCGTCGTTGCAGCCGGGCACGGCGTCCGCGGTGAGTTCCGCGATGTCGCCGACGAGGATGACGTTCTCCGGGGCTTGGACGACATCGGTCTGCGGGGTGCGCGTGAGCTCGACCATCACAGCAGGCATGTCTACCTCTCTGGGTGTTGGCAGTAGGTAACCAGTGGTGCCTTCGCCGCCTGGAAGACCTTCGCCATCGGCCTGCATACCCGACACGTGCCGGACAGCGTGCAGCCGCTGCATCCTCCGGTGCGAAGCATCGGTTAGATTCGCATCCCCGAGCTACCGAGAGGCCCTGCCTTCATGCGCGTACAGCGGGAAGATCACCCCGGCGGGAAACCTGTTCGAACCGCACGTTCCATGATTGGTTGAGATGCGGCATCTAGCGGCAGCGCAAGCCGTTGACCTGCGGCAATGTTGTCGCTGACGGGCTTTGGAAGGCCGCAAAGTCACCGGCAACGCCATGCGGGAGTTGGACGAGACGGGGACCGTGACGCGAGACCGGAACAACAGGACCTCCTGGCACTCCAGTGGTCGCAAACCCGAGCTAGGGGCCCCGTACTCACCACCCGGCCGAGATCGCCCGGCCAAGGACCGTGTTCGATCAGAACCAGCCTCACGATCGGTAGAGGGTTGTTACTCTGCGTTACGAATGGCGCTGTGTTGGCTCGTAGCCCCAGCTGATCGGGAGTGCCGGTGACGCAACCCGATGTCAGCCCGACATGACCTCGGGGTACCGGCTTGGGCTCACCAGGTCTTCGCAGCGGCGAGCAGATGCTCACGGACGAGCGTGACGTGAGGATTGATGGAACTGCCTGGGCGTTGGACGAGGTAGGCAGTGTTGATCGGGGGGTCCTCCGGCTGGTGCAGTAGCCGGAGGGCGCCGGAGGCGAGTTCGGTCCGGCAGAGGTAGCTGGGCACGACGCTCCAGCCGGCGCCGGCCGTGAGGGCGGTGAGGACGCTGCGCAGGTCGGGGATGGTGATCGCGGCCTGGACGCGCAGGCGGCGGTCGAAGACGTGGCGCCAGTAGCGGCGGGCGATGGGCAGGTCCTCGGCGTAGGCGATCATGGGCAGGCTTTCCAGGGCAGTAGGCAGTTCCTGTCCCATGAGCTGTTCGGCCCAGACGGGGGCAGCAACCAGGACGAACTCCTCGTCGGCGAGGAGTTCGGCCTGCAGCGTCCGGCCCCGGGGCCGGCGGGTGGCGACGACGAGGTCGTGGCGTCCGGCCCGCATTTCCTCGAGCAGCGGTTCGGTCAGTCCGATGGCCACCCGCAGCCGGACGCCCTGCGCGACCAGCGGAGCCAGCGTCTGAAGGCCGAGGGTACTCATGAACTCTGCGGGCCCGGCCAGGTGCACCGGTCCCGCGGTGCTGCTCGGCTCCTCGCCGGTGATGTCGGCCAACTGATCCAGGGGGCCTGACAGTCGCGTGGCAAGTTCGTCCGCGTGGGGCAGCGAGGTGACACCGTGCGCCCGGCGTTCGAACAGTTCACGGCCCAGACGGTTCTCCAGCGCCCGGATCTGCGTGGTCACGGTGGACTGCGACAGCCCCAGCCGCCGTGCAGCGGCGGTGAAGGACCCCAGGCGGTGCACGGCAAGGAAGGTGCGCAACAGGTTCAGGTCCAGCGGACCCAATCCATGAGTGTCCTGATCGCTCACGGCGTCGAGCCTACGAGGTACGCACGGCAGCCACCTGCCATTCGTCCCCGTGCAGGGCATCGGTTCGTCGATACCTGGTATCGATGCCTTCATTGGCGCGATTTCTTCGGCGGCTTTAGTTTCAAACGTAGGAGCGCTGACGTTCTGAAGTCGAAACGTCAAAGCGTGAACCCCCAGCTCTCGGAGACCACCACACCATGTCGAAGATCCTTTTTGTGATGACCGGCGCCGACCACTGGACGCTGGCGGACGGCACCAAGCGCCCGACCGGCTTCTGGGCCGAGGAGGCCGTGGCCCCGTACCAGGCGTTCACGGCCGCCGGCCACGAGATCGTCGTCGCCACACCCGGCGGCGTCGTACCGCCTCTGGACCAGGGCAGCCTGGCGCCGCAGTTCAACGGCGGAGAGGTGGGGGCGAAGAAGGTGGCGGACGCCCTCGCCTCGATCGACGAGATTCAGCACCCCATCAGGCTGGAGGACGTCGACCTCGCCGACTACGCCGTCGTCTTCTACCCCGGTGGCCACGGCCCGATGGAGGACCTGGCCGTCGACGCCACCTCCGGCAGGCTCCTCATCGATGCCCTCGCCTCGGGCAAGCCGCTCGGCGTGGTCTGCCACGCACCGGCCGCCCTGCTCGCCGCCACCACGGCCGACGGCGGCAACGCCTTCGCCGGCTATCGGCTCACCGGTTTCAGCAACGCCGAGGAGACCCAGACGGGTCTTGCGGCCAATGCCAAGTGGCTGCTCCAGGACCGTCTGGTCGAGATCGGCGCGGACTACCAGGAGGGCGAGCCGTGGGCCCCGAACGTGGTCGTCGACCGCAACCTGATCACCGGCCAGAACCCCGCCTCCGCCGGACCCGCCGCAGCCGAAATCCTCAAGAAGCTGGCCTGAACCTCGCATATCCGCTTGCGCCTGGGAGGGGCACCAGACGCTGCTTTCGCCAGCCGGCCCCGTACGGGCGCAGTGAGGCACGCGGACGACATCGGCACCTATGACAACGGCGACTGAGGCGGCCGACTCCTCACAAGCCGTCTCACTCTTGGCAGGTCGTGGCCATGAAAAAAGGCTCGTGATCCGGGCAGCCGCCACAGCCCTGCCTCACCGCCGGAGGCACACAGATGAGCAAGATCCTCGCCGTAGTCACCAACCAGTCGACCTACGGAACGAACCCCCACCGGACCGGGCTGTGGATCGCAGAGCTGGTTCACTTCTACGACCGAGTCCGCCAGGCTGGATTCGAGGTCGACATCGTCAGTCCGGAAGGGGGACAGGTACCGCTGGATCCGCGAAGCGTCAGATTGGCCGACAAAGAGGTTCGCAAGTACATGAACGATCGCGCGTTCATGTCGAGCCTGGACCACACCAGGAAGGCGGCCGACGTCGACCCGGCCGAGTATGCAGCGATCTTCTACACGGGCGGGCATGGCGTCATGTGGGACTTCCCCGGCAGTGCCGCGCTTCAGCAGGTCGCGCGGGATATCTATGAGAACGGCGGCGTGGTCTCCTCGGTCTGCCATGGTGCCTGCGGACTGCTGAACATCACGCTCTCCGACGGCTCCCTGCTCGTCGAGGGCCGCACGGTCACCGGGTTCTCCACCGCGGAGGAGCGAGTCGCCATGGTGAAGAGCCGGGTGCCGTTCCTGGTGGAGGACGAGTTCCGCAAGCGGGGCGCGAACTATGTCAAGGCCACCATCCCGATGACCCCCTTCGCCACCGCTGACGGCAGGCTCGTGACGGGACAGAACCCCGTTTCCACCAAGGTCGTCACGGCAAAGATCATCGAGACGCTGCGCCAACTTTGACCTTGATCCGCATCGGCCGGACCGGTCCTGCTCGTGAAGTGTCTCGGGGCGTTCGACGGTTCTGCTCGCGTCTTGTCGGTGACAGGTGGCTTGTTCTTCGAGCTCAGGGCTGTCCGGGTCCTGGGCTCGTCAGTTTCCAGTGCGTGGGCTGGACAGGCAGGCTCGGGCGGAGTTTCTGCGGCGGCCCCGGACCAGCGTAAGCCTGCCGGGCGTGCCCTCTCACTCGCATTTTCACAACGTCGGACCGGCGTATGTGCCGTCCGTCAGGCGGCGCACTCGGAGGAATGTCTTGAAAGCAGTTTCGATCAAGGAACCCGGTGGGCCGGAAGTCCTGCAGTGGATCGATGTGGAGGACCCCGTCCCCGCGAGGGGTGAAGTGGTCATCGACGTCGTTGCCAGCGCCGTCAATCGGGCCGATGTGGCACAGCGGCTGGGGCTGTACCCGGTTCCGGAGGGAGCGTCACCTTACCCGGGCCTGGAGGTCTCCGGACGGATCAGCGCTCTCGGCGAGGGTGTGACGCGTTGGCAGCCCGGCGACGAGGTGTGCGCACTGCTGACCGGAGGCGGATACGCGCAGAAGGTCGCTGTCCCTGAAGGGCAGCTGCTCACGGTGCCCAAGGGCGTCAGCCTGGTCCAGGCGGCAGCGTTGCCGGAAGCCACCGCAACGGTGTGGTCCAACGTCTTCATGACTGGTGGGCTGAAGCCAGGCGAGACCTTCCTCATGCACGGCGGAGCCGGCGGCATCGGCACGACAGCCATTCAGATCGCCAAGGCCCACGGTGCCCGCGTCGTCACCACCGTCGGCGGGCCCGAGCAGGCTGCCAGGGTCCGAGAACTCGGCGCCGACCTCGCGATCAACTACCGCACCGAGGACTTCGCCGAGCACGGCCCCTACGACGTGATCCTCGACGTCATCGGCGGCGACTACCTTCCGCGCAACATCCACTCCCTGGCCCTCGACGGGCGCTTGGTCGTCATCGGGCTGCAGAACGGCCTGACGGCCGAACTCAACCTCGTCGAACTCCTCGCCAGGCGTGCATCCGTGCACGGCACCACCCTGCGCTCCCGCCAAGCTGGACAGAGGGCAGCCATCGTGGCCGAAGTCCAGGAACATGTATGGCCATTGATCGAGAACGGAACGGTGCAGGTCGTCATCGACCGGACCCTGCCCATGGACCAAACCGCAGAAGCCCATCGCATCCTGGACGCCCACCACATCGGCAAAATCGTCCTACTCAACCCCGACGCGGCATGACTCCAAGAGTCGGCCGACCGACCCCGAACCGGTGCACGAGGCGATCGCACCGCGCCAAGCGGGAGGTTTGGACGGAGCGGGGACCGGCACACGGGACTGGAACAACAGGGACTCCACTCGAGTGGCGGCGCGACCCCGAGCTTCCCAGGAGGCTCTGTTCTCGTGCCAGCCACCCGGCCGAGATCACCCGACCTGGGCCGTTGTTCGATCCCAATTGTCCTGATGACCGATAGAGATACGGCTTCTGAGCAACACGACGACCACCTGCACCGGCGTCGCGCACAGCCTGTCCATCGGGGAGCTGTGGCTGCCCGGGTCCCACTGCGACCACCTGCTGATCAGCCCCCCTACTTCCACGGCTCCGGTCTGGAGAAGTGCCCGCTGGCCGACGGACACGCCCGCATTCTCTGGATGTTGCCGGTGACGGCGGCCGTGATGGCGTACCGCCGCACGCACGGTCACGAAGCCCTTGAGCGGTCTTCGACGAGTACGCGATCGTCCCGACCGAGCCGCGGCGGCCGTCCGTCGTCTGAATCTCTCGGGCACGGTCCCGGCACCGGCGACAGGCGGGGCCCGCTGCGCGGTCGACGGCATGGAGGGGGCGTTATCGCGCACGGGCGGTCCGCTGTTCACCCACAGAGCGGCGTCGCGGCGTCACCCGCCGGCTCCTCCAAGAGGCGGAGCAGGAAGAGGACGGGATGGGGATGTCCTCGTACGGGGTAGGCGAGCGGGACGACGCGGGCGGTCCGGCGCGCTGCTTGAAGGAGGGACAACGTATGCAATTCGACGACGATGCTGCTTTGGACACGTCCGAGGTCGCGGACGGGCGGGGAGGTGCGCTGGGCGGGATCCCGGGCGGCGGGAAGACCATCGGCGGGGGACTGGTCGGGCTCGTGGTGCTGGTCGCGTCCGTGCTCTTGGGTGTCGACCCCGGCATGTTCGGCTCGGGCAGCAGCGACACGTCCTCGTCCGGCAAGTCAGCCGCGGCCCTCGCGGCGGACTGCCGGACCGGTGCCGACGCCAACCGCAAGGAGGAGTGCCGGATCGTCGCCGTGGTCGACAGCGTGCAGGTATTCTGGAAGCAGACGGAGACAGCCGCCGGCAAGCCCTACCAGCAGGCCCCTACGTACCTGTTCACCGGCAGTGTGAACACCGGTTGCGGGACCGCGACTTCCGACGTCGGCCCCTTCTACTGCTCAGCCGATGACAAGGTCTACCTCGACCTCAGCTTCTTCAACGACCTGAGCAGCAAGTTCGGCGCCAAAGGCGGCCCGTTCGCCGAGGCCTACGTCATCGCGCACGAATACGGCCACCACTTCCAGGACCTCAGCGGAACGATCTCCCGCGGCAGCGGAAAGGGCCAGAACAGCGGCTCGGTGAAACTCGAGTTGCAGGCGGACTGCTACGCCGGAATGTGGGCCCACCACGCCACCACCACCCCCGACCCCAAGAGCGGTAAGCCACTGATCACCGACTTGACGAAGGACGACATCAACCGCGGGCTGGACGCGGCCGCCGCCGTCGGAGACGACCGTATCCAGCAGCGCTACCAGGGCAAGGTCACACCCGACACCTGGACCCACGGCTCCGCGAGCCAGCGCCAGCAATGGTTCTCCACCGGCTACCGCTCCGGCCGCGTCGCCGACTGCAACACGTTCAGCTGACCACGCTGACAACCACGGCACGACGCCCAGCTGTGGGCCGACGCTGGTGGGCAGATCGCGTCTCATGCCGCGCCGCGGTCAGCGTTAGCGGCCGATACCAAGTGGGAGTGCTGCCTCGACAGGCTGGCTGCTTCCAGCACCGTGCCGTCGCCGCGCAGCTAGAGCAGGAGGAGCAGACAGAGCAGGAGCGCACCGCGCAGTACCTGCTGGTGGCGCGGCTGGAGCAGCTGCGTGAGCGGGCGGCGGCCCGGACCGAGGCGGCCGTGCCCGCGCCGTGGACGGACCGGTTGCCCGAGCTAGCCGCCCGCCCGCTGGACGGCGAGGCTGCCGGGGCGGTGATCGCGTGAGCAGCGAGCTGAGGGGGGTGGACCTCGCGCGCGCCAGGCCCTGTTCGCGGCCCGGGAAGCGGCAAGGAAGAACGGGGGCGCCCGGAAGGACAAGACGAAGCGGCGCACCGGCGCGGTCGTACGCCGCGACGGCCGCGAACCGCTCGGGCTCGGCAGCGCGATCTGAATGATGATGACCGAGCGCGGCATGGTCACCCCGGCCGCCGGCGGCAGCGTCCTCGCGCAGTTCGAGGACATCCTCGCCGCAGCCGCGCCGGAACTCGCCGGGCACGTCCAGGCAGTGGCGTTCGACGCGGACACCGGCCGCCTGGACGTCGCCCCCGACGCCCCCGCGTACGGCACGAAGCTGCGCTGGAGCGCGCCGAAGCCGGTCGCGGCCGCCAACGAGAAGGTGCGCGGCGCGAACGTCCGCACGCTGCACGTCCTGGCGCCCGCACCCGTGGAGGCCGGCGCCGCCACGGCGGCCGCCGACCCGACTACACCGGCCGTACCCGCCGCGCCGGTGCAGCGACGGACCCCGCCAGAGGCCATCCGCCGCATCGGCGCCAAGCGGCTGGAGACCTGGCTGCGTAACCGCCACGTCGTGCACCCCGACTGCCTTGCCGAGATCGCCATCGAGGCCGCCGAACGGCAGCACACCAGCCTGCCCGGCGAGAAGCTGACAGCCCAGCTGGTGCACACGCTGGCGAGGGAGGTGATGGCCTCAACCAGCAGGTCGCCGAACTCGACAAGAACATTGAGGCCCGGTTTCGCGAGCACGACGCCTTCGACGTGATCACCAGCATGCCCGGCCTGGGCGTCATCCTCGGCGCCGAGTTCCTCGCCGCCACCGGCGGCGACATGACGACCTTCGGCACCGCCGACCGCCTCGCCGACTTCGGCGGCGTCGCCCTGGTACCCCGCGATTCGGGGAAAATCAGCGGCAACCTGCGGCGCCCTCAGCGATACAACCGCCGCCTCCAACGCGTCTTCTACACCTTGGCGTTGTTCAGCATCCGGCACTGTGAGGAATCGCGCCGGTTCTACGACCGCAAACGCGCCGAGGGCAAGCGTCACACCCAGGCCGTCCTTGCCCTTGCCCGCCGCCGACAACGTCCTCTGGGCACTCCTACGCGGCGGGCGGCGCTACGAGCTCGCTCCGCCCAAGGCCCTCGCGGCTTGACAGACAGCATTAGGAATCACTGACTGCCAGACGACGATCGGTCCCCGGGAACCACCCCCGGGGACCGCCTACGAGAAGACAGCCACGATGTACCTGGCTGGACTCCATATCGCGGGCATTTTCCTCCGCTCCGCTCGGTGATCCGAACGAACGCCCCTAGTGACCTGAGTCGGAGATTCGTCGTTGGTTGGGTATGAGTCGTCCGGGTCCGAAGATTCCGCCGTTGTTGCTGACTGATGCCCAGCGGGCCGTGTTGGAAGGCTGGGTGCGTCGTCGCACGACGGCTCAGGCGCTGGCCCTGCGGTCGCGGATCGTGCTGGAGTGCGCGGACGGGCACTCGATCATGGAGGTGTCGCGTCGGCTGCGGGTCACTGCGGACACGGTCCGCACGTGGCGGCGGCGTTTCCTCGAACGGGGCCTGGACGGCCTGTCCGACGAGCCGCGGCCCGGTGTCCCGCGGAAGATCACCGACGCTGACGTCGAGCGGGTCATCGTCAAGACGCTGGAGGAGAAGCCGAAGAACGCGACCCACTGGTCGACCAGGTCGATGGCAGCGGCCACGGGCATGTCGCAGTCGGCGGTCTCGCGGATCTGGCGGGCGTTCGCGCTGGCGCCGCACCGGACGCAGACGTTCAAGCTGTCCACGGACCCGCTGTTCATCGACAAGGTCCGCGACGTGGTGGGCCTCTACCTCGATCCGCCGGAGAAGGCTCTGGTCCTCTGCGTGGACGAGAAGTCCCAGATCCAGGCCCTCGACCGGTGCCAGCCCGTCCTGCCGATGGTTCCCGGTGTCCCCGAGCGCCGCAGCCACGACTACGTCCGCGCCGGCACCACCACCCTGTTCGCAGCCCTGGAGGTCGCCACCGGCAAGGTGATCGGCTCCCTCCACCGGCGCCACCGGGCCGTCGAGTTCAAGAAGTTCCTGGTCAAGCTCGACAAGGAAGTTCCCGCTGACCTCGATGTCCATCTGATCCTGGACAACTACGTCACCCACAAGACGCCTGCGGTCAAGCAGTGGCTGCTGGCCCACCCCCGCTTCCACCTGCACTTCACGCCCACGAGTTCGTCCTGGCTGAACCTGGTGGAGCGGTGGTTCGCCGAGCTCACGCAGAAGAAGCTCAAGCGAGGCGTCCACCGCTCCGTCCAAGCCCTAGAACGGGACATCCGCAGCTGGCTCGCCGACTGGAACGACAACCCAAGGCCGTTCATCTGGACGAAGACCGCCGACGAGATCCTCGACAAGGTAGCCGCATACTGCCGACGAATCTCCGACTCAGGTCACTAGTCGAACTCGCCCGCCTTGACGCCTCGGACGAAGTCGCGCCATTCGTCCTCGGTGAACTGGAGGGCCGGACTGTCAGGGGTGCGGGAGCTTCGGACCGCCGCGCCTTGTACGTGCCGGTCGACTTCCACGCACCCAGATCCGTTTGATTGACAGAAGGAGGAGCGCCGGAATCCCTGCGGCGAAGCTCCGTCAGCAGCCACCATAGTCATCCTTCCGTTGTTTCCTGCGTTGCTGTCATCTCAGGACCGTAGCCCCGGGCACTGTTCGTCACCATGAGTGCGCGACGCTCTACGCGTCGAATGCGTCCGACGCAGGAGCCCGGTACCAGACGCATGCCGGATTCAAGAGAGGCAGGGCGAGTGCTGCTCAGGATCAGCTCAGCCGGTCGCCACACCTCCCTCGCGGACGCGATCTCGCGTTGGCCTCGGTGGACCGTGCCGACGCTTCTCGGTGTCGTCGTCGCCAGCGTCGAGTACGGGCTCGGCGGTGAGCCTGTGGGGCGAGTACTCGCCGACGCCTGGACCGTCATGGCCATCGGTGCGCTCGCGGCCGACTCGCTCGCCTCCACGCCGATGCCCGCGGCGCGACGACGGCTACTGCTGGCATCGTTGGCTGCTGCGACCATGCTCAGCCTCTACTTCGCTTCCACCTTCGGCCGTTACGGCTGGGACTGGCAATACTTCTCTGGAATCTTCGTGTTCCTGATCGGAGTGGAACTGAGTGAGCCGCTAGGCGGAGCACTCAATGACACGTTGCGCAGCCTCGTGGACGATGGAACGCTTCGCATGACAAATCGTGAACTGCGCAAGCTTCGGCGAGCATTGCGTCGTAACAGTGATCGCAACGAAAAGATCGCAGGCTCGTTGATTGGCGCGGCGCTGGGCATGAGCTGGTTCTTGTTCATTCTTCTCGGCCCTGCCGACTTGGCGCATGTGCTGGCGCACAGCTTGGGGGCGCCGGTGTTCCAGTCGCTGGCCGGGGTCGTCGCCGGTCAGCGACTAGGCCGCATGGTGGCGTATGGAACGGTGTGGCGGTTGCTGCCTCGCCGTTCGAACATTCTTGACCTGATGCCGGATCATCCGGACGGTGCGACCGGGTTGAGCACGATCGGCAGGTTCTACTTCCGGCTGTCGTTGATAGTCGGTCTGCCAGCGGTGTACCTCGCCGCTTGGTACTTCCTCATTCCACTGTTCCCGGCCGACTACGAGGGGTGGCGCCCCGTTTACTTGGGTCTGCTGGCGCTTGCCATCGGCTTCCAGGTACTCGCCTTCGGGCTGCCCCTGCGCACACTTCACATGATGATGCAGCGGCACTCGCAGCGTTGGGCGGCGCAGGCGAGCCGGCTGGTCCCGCACATCCGATCCACGCAGACAGCGCTAGTCGAGGCAACCAGCGGACATGATGATCTCAGCAGCCGCATTCAGGTCCTCCTCGACCGGCACCGCGCACTGAGTCAGGCTCCCACCTGGCCCGTCGACCCCGCCTTGCGGCGCTGGTTCACCCTCAACAACACGGCGCTATTCATCCCGTACCTCAGCTACGTGGGTGGCAGCTCCGAGTTCTGGACACAGATCGCCACCATCATCGGTGGTCTCAAGCATTGAGCTCTGCCTTACAACGGCTTCACCGACCCCGGGCCCTGCGCGGCCATCGTCGACCGCCTCACTTCAACGGCACCATCATCGAGACCGGCACCGACTCCTATCGCCTCGCCAGCACACGAGCCCGGGCTGAGGAACCCGCCAGGGTCGGCTGAGTGCGAAAGCTGTCGATCTTGACGTGACGACGAGGGGGTTGAGGGACATCGGGACGAAGACCGGTGCTAAAAGATTGTTGTATGTGGGTTCAGCGAGTGATCGAACTGACCGGGTGGGAGCCGCTCGGGATCTCCGTCGACTGGGCGGCGATCGAGGGAGAGCTGGGGGTTCCGCTGCCTGCGGACTACAAGGAGCTCTACGAGGCGTTCACCGGCGGCGTCTTCAGTGATTCCGTCTACTTTCTGGGGCGCGACGAGGGCCGCGGGGCGTTCGACTTCCTGAGACAGTGGCGGGTCGACGTGTCGGTCGACCAGGACGGCAAGCCCGGAAGCGTCTCCGCCGTCGATCCCTATGCGATCTACGCGCCCGGCGGCAAGGGGCTGGTTGAGTGGGGCTCCACCGAATGGGCCGACGAGTACTTCTGGCTGATCGATGCCGAGCGGCCGGGCGAGTACCCCGTCCTTGCGCGGTCCAATGACGTCGGCGACTGGCACCGGTACGACATGTCCACCTCTGAGTTCCTCTACCGCATCCTTGCCGACGCCGATTTCCAGCCGTTCGGGATCGCGCAGTACAACCTCGGCACGACGTTCAAGCCCGGCTCCGGCGGCCCCTCCGACGGCCAGCCGCTCTGACGAGAGGCCGGCTGTCCCACGTTCGTGGCCGCTGCGCAGCACTGCGCAGCCCATGGGATTACCGCTCAGTACAACAAGCCACTCACGCCAGCCCAGATCACTGAGCAGACTGAAGACTTCGAGCGGCGCTGGCTCACGCTCACCCGATATCATGCCCAGGCGCAGCAGTGAGAGCATCGCACCGGACCTCAACCCCGTCGAGGGCATCTGGTTCCTGCTGCGGGGCAGCAGCCAGGTCAACACCGCCTTCACCGACCCCGACCACCTCATCAGCACGCTCCGACACGGTCTCCGCCAGATCCAGTACCGCAGCAACCTCATCAACGGATGCCTCGCCGAAGCCGGTATCACCTTGACGACCTCACGGCACAACGTCAGTAGACGTGCCCAGTTGGAGACCGTCCTCCCCGCCGGCGCGGGGTGCTCCGGTCGAGCCGAACAGGGTCACGGTTCCGTACGAGTCCTCCTCGCCGACGTGGGGGTGCTCCGATGCAGGCGATCGTCTTGGTGAAGACGCTCATCCTGCCGGAGGCGCTAAAAGAACTCTGGCCGGACGGGCCTCCAGGACGACGAAGCTCTACTGCGGAGTTTCCGTGCAAGCCTCATCGTGCCCGTCTCACCGCCGCTCATGTGGCAGTGCGCCCTGTGCACCGAGCTGCTTCAGCGGCGCGAACTCCGTTGTGCGACGTGCGGTGCGGCCAGTGGTGCGCTCCCGCTACGGCTCGGGCAACCAGCAGAGGCAGGTCCGGCATTCGGGGCGAGCGTGGCTGCCCACGGTGTCAGCGGAGCAAGTGACTCCCGTTGCCTGGCCTGTGAGTTCATGACGGCCCGTCACCCCGGCGCCCGTGCGATTTCTTGATCCTCGGAATGAAGCGGCCGCCGCCACAGCCGCGTGGTGAGGCCAGACCGCTTTGTCAGCGGGCGAGGTTGACGGTGATGGGCTGGTTGGGGCAGTTGGCTAGGCGTTCCTCGAGCGCGTTTTGCTCTGCAGAGTCAATGGTGAGCTGGTGCCGCGTTTTGTCGGGGATCCGGTCAGTGACGTATGTGCGCCGGTAGGTGGCGGAGGTAGTCACGTGGATGGGTCCTGGTCGCCCTCGCGACGCCTGGCACCAAGGTGTTGCATTCCGGCCGTTGTTGACGCACCGGTAGCTCACCGGTGAGGTGGGTAGATGCCCAGCTCGACGGACGTTTCGGGTGGAAAGCACCCGTTCGTGTCGCTAGAGGGCGTGAACTTGTTTTTCTGAACTATGGAGTGACTCGTGGGCTGGCCGTTTTACTGGCCTGCTCCGTCTGCGATTGGGTCTTGACCTGTCCTGGGTGGACAGACCCGCAGACCGACGGAGGGTCTATTCGATTGCGGACGTGGCCGATGACTTGGCACGGTTCGGGGCATCGTCCGCATCTGAATCGTGAACTGAGGAGGCACCCTAGTGGCTGTCGTTCCCGCGCATCGTTTGGCTCTCCTTGGAGGCGGCTTCTCCACCGACGACGATGGTCTGCTGGATGACTGGGTACTCAGTCAGGTGCAGGCTCCTCGGCCCAAGGTGTGCTTCGTTCCGACGGCCAGTGGCGACGCCCCCGCCTACGTCGAACAATTTCTCGCGGCGTACCAGTCACGTTCCTGCGAACCCAGCGTCTTGCAGCTGTTTCGGCGGGAGCTCGATGACGACGCCCTGCGAATGTTCCTGCTTTCTCAAGACGTCGTCTATGTGGGTGGGGGCAACACCGCGAACATGCTGGCGGTCTGGCGCGCGCACGGCGTGGACCGACTGCTGCGCGAGGCCTTCGGCCGCGGGACCTTGCTGTGCGGCATCAGCGCTGGTGCCAACTGCTGGGCCGAGGGCTCGCATACCGACTCGTTCGGGCCGCTGACTCACCTCTCTGACGGGTTGGGCCTGCTGCCCGGCTCGGTCTGCCCGCACTACGACAGTGAGTCGGGTCGTCGATCGTCCTATCAGGCAGCCGTGGCAACCCGCGCGCTACCGGCCGGCTGGGCAGTGGAGGACGGCGTCGGTGCCCTCTTCACGGACGGTCTGTTGACGGACGCGGTGACTCGCACGCCTCAGGCCTGTTTGTATCGGGTAGAGCCAGACGGGGGTAGCGGAGTCCAGGAACGAGCTCTGCAGTGTCGCCTGCTCGTCGCAGCACAACAGCCCACTTCGCCGGCGTGAAATGGTGAGAGAGCGGCCCCGCCTGGTCTGGGGCTGGTGGCTGCGGCCGTATCTCGCGTGGTTTTCAAGGTTGTCTGATCTGAGGAATGCCCAGGTCAGTGACCGGGGCCTTGCTCCGGGCCCGGGTCTGGTCCATCGCGGCCAGCTTCTTGCTGGCGGCTTGGAGACTGACCTGGAGCCCTTCTGCTTCACCGAGCCAGCCGTAGAGCTTGGCCTCCTTGATGCGGTCAGTGAGGCTGTGGATGATCTCGATCAGTCGCTTCCGCTGGCCGGGGTCGATCCGCAGCATCGGGCAGCGAACGCAGGCGTGCTCGTGCTTGCAAGGGGTTCCGTATGGGCGCCCGCAGTTGCCCAACTCGACCTTCCGCAGCGCGAAGTGCTGTTGGAACTCGCGCCATTCCTCATCCGTCGGGTCCCGATACTCAGCCTCGGGGCGAAGGCTGCGCCGCTGGTCGAGGAAGGACCGGTAGGAGCGGAGGAGGTCGTCCAGGAAGACAGCAAGGTATGCCTGGGTGGTGGACAGGTTTTCGTGTCCCAGGAGTCGGGCCGCGATGTGGACCGGTAGACCACCGGTGACTGCTTCGGTCGCGAACATCCTGCGGAAGTCGTGTGGCGTGAACCTCAGCGGCTCACCAGATGCGTCCCGGAGCCCTGTCCGGTCGAGAGCACGGTCGAGGATGTCCTGGATGGTTCCGTGGCTGATGACCTCTGTGCGGTGGCCTCGGGCACGGCGCTGGAACAGGTGCGGCAGCCTCGGCCCGAAGACGCGTTCATGGCTGTCGTACTGGCTGACCAGAGGGATCTTGCCGCCGTTGGCATTGCGGACGCGCGTGATGACGGTGGCCAGGACGCTGGCGAGTTCGGGGCTGACCAGCAGTAGGCGTTCCTGGTTGGTCTTCGAGGGCAAGATCTGGAGGAGCGGGACGAGTTCTCCGGTGTCGGCCAGCCGGTAGGACACCAGCGCGAGGTGGGTAATCTCCGTGAGCTCTTCGCGGCGGATGCCGGTATGCCAGAGTGTTTCGATAATCGCCCAGGCCCAGAACGCATCGTCCTCCGTCAGGGACACGTCCGTGATCTCTCCGGTGGTGAGATCCTCGATCAGCACGGCCTCGGTTCGTGAGCGGGCACTTGGTCCTGGTCCGGCCCTGGCTTCGCAGGACCCTGGTCTGCACGGCGACTTCGCAGACGTTGGTGTCCGGGTCCAGGAAGTCGGGGACCAGCAGCGGGCGCTGTCCGTCCCACAGGGGCTGCGGTGAGCCGGGGGAGAACTGTTCCGGTGTCATGCCGGCCGGGCCGTGCATTTCCTCGACCCGGACGACTTCCACGTCACCGAGTGTGATGCTGTTCATGAAGGGGTCTCCTTGCGGCTGTCGGCGGGTCAGCGGCCGTGACTGTGCAGGCGGGCGTGGAGCAGGTTGGGGTCGGCGGCGGTGACGTAGGCGGCGCTGGGCACGTAGACGTCCTTGCCGCGGACCGCCACCGAGGTGGGGTTCTGCAGTCCGTCGGAGGCGTCCAGGACGGTGGTGCTCGTGCCGTCGGCCGCGATGCGCACGACCTTGCCGGGCCCGTTGAGAGCGGCGAGGATCTCGTCGCCGCGGCCGGTGAAGGCGAAGTCGTCGATGCCCTCCAGGCCCCTCGCCCGGACGGTCGGTGTGCCCGCGCCGTGGCCGCGGAGGGGAAGGCTCATCACGGTGCCCTGGTCGAGGTTGGTCACCCACAGGGCGTCCTCGTGCACGCGTGCGCCGTTGGCTCCGAGGAAGCCCTGGGCGGCGAGTTGCGGTGCGGTCGACCAGGCCGTCGCCCGTCCGCCGTTCGCGGGGACGGACCATACGGTGCCGAGGACCGAGTCCGTGATGTAGAAGGCGCGCGAACGGGGGTCGAAGGCCAGGCCGTTGGGCAGGCCGTCGGCCGGGAGGGTGGCGATGCGTTCCGGCGTCGTGTGTCCCGGCTTCAGCCGCCACAGGCCGGTCAGGTCCGCGGTGCCGGTGGCGTAGAGGAAGGAGAGGGTTCCGTCGTCGGCGCGGACCAGGCCGGTGGTCAGGGGGAAGCCGAGCACCGGGGTGTGGACGCCGCCGTCGGAGGGGGCGGGCAGGGTTGCCAGGACGTGCGTCGCGCCGTGCCGGTCGATGCGCGCCACCTGGCGGGCGGCGGCGAAGGTCACGTCCACGGAGCCGTTCGGTTCGATGCGGGCGTTCTCCGGCATCTGGCCCTTGGCCAGGTCGAAGTGGGCGACCACCCGGGCCCGGGACAGGGCTGCGGCGCCGGCCGGCCCGGGAGTCGCCGCGGCGACCGTCGTGAGGGAGAGGCCGGCCACAGCGGCGACGACGGAGCCGATGAGTCTTTTCTTCATGCGTCCTTCTGGTCTTTGGGCATGCCGGTGCGACATGCGGACTGGAGGTGTTTCCGCGCACGCCGATGGAGCGCCGGATCAGAAAGGTGTCCGGCAGCGGGGCAGCGCGCGGGCAGCGGAGGCTAAGGAGCGGGGGTGGGAGGGGGAGGGGGAGGGGGAAGGGAAAAGCGCGCGGACGGCCGGCGTCTCAGCTCTCGCTGTGGACTGCCTGGTGCCACGTCGTGGGCTGGGCGGCCCGAGCGCCGTGCCGACCGGAATGGGCGGTGCGGGCGAGAAGGGCGAGCGCGTGAGCAGAGGCCGAGCCGGGTGGCGCGGTGACCATGACGACCCGCTGGTCCAGTTCGGCTTGGAGGGTCTGCTGGGTCACCTCGATCGAACCCACCAGCGGATGCCGCATGGTGTACACGGCGACGGGACAGGCACGGACCCGGTGGTCGCTCCACAGCGATTCGAACTCCTCGCTTCTCAGCATGAGGCGCCCGATGAGTGAGGCCATTTTGGGATCGTCCGGATGACGTCCGGCCGCGAGGCGCAGGGTACCCACCACGTCACGTGCCTTCTGCTGCCAGTCCGCGTACAGATCCCGGGTATGCCCGTCGCAGAACACCAGCTCCGCCATGTTCGGCCGGTCTGCGGACCGGTCCGGACTTTCGGGGTCGAGATGCCCTGCGAACAACAGGTGTCCCGAACGGTTCCAGGCCAGGACGTCACACCGCTGGCCGAGGACGACAACCGGCACGTCGTCCAGGGCCGACACCAGTTGGCGCACCGACGCCGCCACCTGCTCGGGCGGCACGCGGCGCGGCCTCACCGGTCGGCGCTGCGCCGCGGCGAGATCGTGCAGGTGCAGGCGCTCGGCCTCGTCCAGGTCCAGGGCGCGGGCGATGGCTTCGAGAACCTCCGGGGAGGCGTTCGACGAGCGTCCCTGCTCGAGCCTGGTGTAATACGAGGAGCTGACACCGGCCAGGAGCGCCAACTCCTCGCGACGCAGGCCGGGTACCCGACGCATCTCCCCGTACGTGGCGAGCCCCACCTCCTCCGGCCGCACCTGCGACCGGCGTTTCTGCAGGAACTCCCCAAGGGGCCGCTTTCCGTTCATGACTCACAGTGTGGTGTGCCGCTGCGGGACCAGCCATCCCCTGTCATGGCCAGGCAGCGCGGGGCGTGGCTCGCGGTCGCTCTCGCCTTCGCCCTCGCGGTGTTCCTGCGGACAGACGGTGAGCGGGGCTGCGGTCAGCCGGGCGGCCAGACGGGCAGCCCGCACAGGTCGCGGGCGGGCCCCACGGTGGCACGGCGGCTGACGTCGTCGTTGAGGTAGCCCGTACAGGGTCTCGAAGCTCAGGTCCAGGTACCGACCACGACGGTGAACCCGTCGGCCGCCAGACGGCTCACCGTCCGGCGGCCGGTCCCCCGGAGTCGGACTGCCGCAGCCTGATCCGCGAGAACGGCCGCCAGCGCCTGCTGTGGTCAGCCGCCCGTACCCAGCCGCCCCACCGCACAACGCGATCCGGGTCGCCGGCCGGCGCTTCGCCCTCGCCAGACCCACCCCAGGCGGAAGAACCGTTCCAGCTCACCGACTGTTTCCGCCGTCACGGGCGCTCCGCGATGATCTCGCCAGGCAGGTGCGTACATCTGTTCCTTACGTAGTGTACGTTTGTTCCTATGGACAGGATGGAACCTCCCGGAAGGGACGCCTCCGGCGGCCCGGCCGGAAGCGGAGCGGTCGGCGGTGAGCATGAACACCTGCCTGCCGGCACCACGGCGGACGGGGGGCGGCGGGCGCGTCGGCATGATCCGGAGCGCAGGACGCGCATTCTCGACGCCGCTCTCGATGTGCTCGTGACGGACGGGGCAGCCGGCATCACGCACCGAAAGGTCGCCGCACGCGCGGATGTGCCGCTGGGGTCGGTCACCTACCACTTTTCGAGCCTGGCCGAGCTCCAGGCACAGGCGTTCGCCTGGTACGTGGAACAGCAGACCGCGGAGTTCGAGGGCCTCTTCACAAAGGTGAGGTCGCGCGAGGACCTGGTCGAGGTCCTGGTGGACCTGGTGCAGGGGGGACCCTCCCGGCGGCGCAGCGCGGTCCTGGGCTTCGAGCTGCACCTGGCGGCTCTGCGCGATCCCGCTTTGCGGGCGCTGACACAGCAGTGGACCAGGGACAGCCGGGACGTCCTGGCCCGCTTCACCGGGCCGAAGACAGCCGGCCGTCTGGACGCCCTGCTGGAAGGGCTGATCATGCATGCGCTTCTCACGACGGAGCCGGAGCCGCGGGAGGGGACGCGGGCGGCGATCGAGCAGGCCCTCGCCCCGCTCACCGGATGGGGAGCGTGAACGCGCTTGCGGCTCGTGACCAGCGGCGGCGAGATACCGCAGCCGCGGTGAGGTCGACGCACGCGGTCTTCGCCAACCTGGGACTCGCCGGGTCGACGTGGGCCTCCCGGCTGCCGCAGATACGCACACGGATGGACTTGGACCCGGCATCACTGGGGCTCCTGTTCCTCGTGATCGCCGTGGGCGGTGTCGTGGTGTCGCCGCTGGCCGGGGCGGTCGTCACACGTGTCGGGCCCCGCCGGGCCATCACCGCTGTGGCCCTCCTGGTCGGTGTCGGTCTCGGTGCCGTGGCGCTCGGGTACGCCCTCTGGACGCCGCTGCTGGTGGCCGGGCTCGGGCTGCTGGGCATGTCGACAGGTCTCTGGGACGTCGCGGTGACCGTCCACGCCGCGGCCGTCGAACGACGCCTCGGCCGGTCGGTCATGCCCCGCTTCTTCGCCGGGTTCAGTCTCGGTACGGTCGCCGGTGCCTGTCTGGGTGCGCTGATGAACGCGTGGCGGGTTCCCGTGAGTCTCCACATCGGCGGGATCGCCCTGCTCATCGCCCTCGTGACGCCTGCGGCCGCCCGGCATTTCCTTCCCGAGTCCGCCTCTCGCAGGACCGGTGCGCCGCCGGCGACGGCCAACCGCCGGGGACCTACCCTGTGGCGCGACCCTCGCACGGTCGCCATCGGTAGCCTCGCGCTGGCCTTCACGACGGCGGAGGGGGCGGGGAGCAACTGGATCAGCCTCACCGTCATGGACCGTCACCACACCACGGCTACGGTCGGAACCCTGGCCTATGCCGCGTTCCTCACCGCAGTCACGCTGAGCCGCTGGCTCGGGTCGGCGATCGTCGACCGGCTGGGCAGGCCCGTAGCTCTGCGGGCGGCAGCCGCCGCCACCGCCGGCGGTGGCGCCCTGTTCGCGCTCGGCCCGAAACGTCGACGGTCTTCATCGGTGCACTGCTGTGGGGAGCAGGTGCGGCGCTCGGCTTCCCCGTCACCCTGAGCGCCGGTGCCGACGAACCCGTCGGTGCCGCCCACCGGGTCGGTGTCATCACCTCGATCGGATACTGCGGCTTCGTCGGCGGCCCTCCCCTGATCGGGTTCCTCGCCGACCAGACCGGACTCGCGCACGCCCTGCTCGTCGTCACGGTCCTCATGGCCGCGGCCGTGCCCCTCGCGGGCGCCGCCCGCCCCCGCCCCCGCCCGCCGGCTTCACACGCGCCGGACCCCACTGCCACTCCCGCCATGCCGAGACCCTGAGCACACCAAGGAGCACTCATGCCGAGCAGTCCGCCCATGATCACGGTCAGTGACGCCGAACTGGCCGAACTCCGCGCCCGGTTGGAGCGCACCCGGTGGGCCGAGCCCTGGCCGGTCGACGGCTGGGAGGCCGGCGTCGACACGGCGGAACTCCGGCGCCTCGCCGCGTACTGGGCCGGCGATTACGACTGGCGAGCCCACGAGGCAGCCATCAACGCCCTCCCCTCACACCTGGCCGACCTCGGCGGAACACCGGTCCACTACCTCCGCTTCGACGGCGAACACCCAAACGCGCTGCCCATCGTCGTCACCCACGGCTGGCCCAGCTCCTTCCTCGAACTGACCGCCCTCGCCGACCGGTTGGCCGCCCCGTCCCGGTACGGAGGAGCCGCCGAGGACGCCTTCACCGTGATCGTGCCCTCACTGCCCGGCTTCGCGTTCTCACCCCAGCGGCCCGAGCTCACCGACGCGGAGCAGACCCACCACCTCTGGCACCGGCTCATGCACGACGAACTAGGCTTCGAGCGGTACGCGGCGCACGGCGGAGACCTGGGCGCCGGCGTCACCTCGCGGCTCGCCGAGGCCCACCCCGAGGCGCTCGTCGGCATCCACCTGCTGGCTGTGGCCGCCCCGGCCGCCTACGACCCGGCCACCCTCACCCCGCAGGAGCAGGCCCACCTCGAATCCGTGGCGGTCTGGCAGGCCCAGGAGGGCGCCTACCTGCAGCAGCAGAGCACCCGCCCCCTCACCCTGAGCCAGGGCCTGGCCGACTCCCCCGCCGGCCTGCTCTCCTGGCTCGTCGAGAAGTACCGTGCGTGGAGCGACTGCGGCGGCGACCTGTCCTCGCGCTTCAGCGACGACTTCCTCCTCACCCAAGCATCCCTCTACTGGTTCACCGGAACGATCTCCACCTCCTTCCGCCCCTACTACGAGTACGCCCACGGCCTGACCCGACGTGTGGAGCGGGTGAGCGTTCCCACGGCCGTCGCGCTGTTCCCAGCCGACCTGAGCCGGCCGCCACGCAGCTGGGCCGAGCGCACCTACGACATCACGCGCTACACGCACATGCCCCGCGGCGGACACTTCGCCGCCCACGAAGAACCCGCCCTGCTGGCCCACGACATCACCGAGTTCTTCCGCGCCCACCGCCGCTCCCCTCTGCCGTCAGCCTCCTGATCGAGGTGGCCGACCCCATCAGACGGCCGGCCACTGGACGACGCGTTCAGCCCTGCGAGGGACTGTCCCAGCCGGGTACGGGGTCACCGACATCGTGCGTGGCGAAGAAGTCCGCGACTTCGGCAACTACACCTGCCAAAACTGGTTGCCGCCGACACCTGCGTCGACGCTACGACGGAAAAGCCGGCAACGGCCGTCGCCGGCACCGCACACCATGCCTTGCGTTCGGGTGTGTCCATCACCGCCGCCGAGGCCGACCTCGCCTCCGCGCCCGGAGCCGGTTTCCCCGCCTGGACTGGCGGGGTAGCTCAGCACCTCTCCGCCATCACGGCGACCGAACGGACACGATCCGGGGACGGTGTCTGCGGCCGCCCTCGGAGACGATGCGCAGCGCGTCCACGTCCAGGCCGGAGTCGGTCTCGTCGAGGATGGCGAGTCGGTCGCGGTGAAGGCGGCGACGGGGCTGATGCGCCGTCCGGACGTCGCGTTCAAGGCGATGAGCGACGACACGGCCCGCTTCCGGGTCAATCATGCCCAGACGAGCGGACCCGACAAGCCCGCGAGAACTTCGAACGCAGCAGTCCGGTCGCGCCGGCGGTCAGGAACATCGACCGCACGGACGAGTTCCTCGACTTGGTCACGGCCTGCCACGCGTTTCCTGATTCCGCCATCGCGTCCAGCGCGGCCTTGTCCCTGGCCGAGCTGGAGAAGCTGTTCAGTCGGGATCGTGGCGGGTGGCAAGCGCGGTCGGCTCGGCCAGGGTGGGAACCCCAAGCATGGCGCTGGCACCTGGCACAACATATTCGTGACGTCCTCGAACGAGTCCCTTTTGCGTCAGGGCCAGGCCCGAATCCCTGGCCTCCCGCCTCCTTCAGATGGAAGGACCGTTCTTCGCCTCGGCCGCCGCGACCGCTGAGGCGTGGGACCTGGCCGCGCGGTTCCACGGCTGGCCGCTGGTGTGAGCCGATCTACCACGTCCGCTACTGATGCTGGGATAGAAAACCCCAGATGAAGGCCCTATCATGACGTCACGACGCCATGATGTCACAGATGGGTGCAGAAGTTTTTCCGTGTGCGGCGGCGTCGCCCGTCTCCAGGTCGACCCCTGCCCTGTGGCGGCGACCCGTTCCCGGTCTGGCTGTTCTGGGACCAGATCACCGGCGCTGCCGACCGGCCCACCACGGCCTGACCACAGGCCCGGCTCCCGAGCCCACCCTGCCCCGACGCGCCGTCAGGCAATCACGCACCCAACAACGTGACAACGCCGTGGTGGCGATCGCCGGCAGGGCCAGGCTGCCGGACGGGCGGCGGGCGTTCTTCAGCTTGGCGAGCCAGCGGTCGCGTACGTCCTTGGGGGATGACCTTGAACCAGTGATCCTGCCACCAGACACTGACAACCCCTGACCGCCTCAACCAGCTTCATTGGCATCGGCGTTCAGCTGTTCAAGTCCAACGCATGCAGCCTCGGCCACGGCGACAGCAAGCCTGCCTGTGTGACAACAAACGAGGGTTCACCTTGTGTCGTCCAGACTTCCCGGTTAGGGAAGCACGTTGGCGGCTCCGGCACACCGGACTTACGTGCACATCTGCGGGCCGTGGCCCGTCGCTCCGGCGGCCGGACTGGGCGACGGGGCTTGTCGGGCTCCCGGTCGAGCGGGTGTACGACCCGCTGGGACCGCCGGGTCGTACGGCTCAGTCGAGCCTGCCGACGAGACCCACGTGGAAGGGGTTGAGCTCGTCGTGGCGCCCGGAGAGGACCTTCGCCAGCCACTCGGGGTCGCCCAGGAGGGCCCGGCCCACCGCCACCAGGTCGAACTCGTCGCGCTCCATGCGGTCGAGCAGCTTCTCGATGTCCGTGACGCGGGCCTGCTCACCCTGGAACATCTGGAGGAACTCGTTGCTCAGTCCGACCGAGCCGACGCTGATGGCGGGCTTGCCGGAGACCTTCTTCGCCCAGCCGGCGAGGTTGAGGTCGGAGCCCTCGAACTCGGGAAGGTGGAAGCGGCGGGTGGAGCAGTGGAAGACATCGGCGCCCGCCTCCGCCAGCAGGCCGAGGAGAGTCTCCAGTTCCTGCGGGGTCTCGGCGATCCGGGCCTGGTAGTGGTTCACCTTCCACTGGGAGAACCGGAAGGAGATCGGGAACTCGTCGGACACGGCTGCCCGGCAGGCGGCGACGATCTCGGCGGCGAAGCGGGTACGGCCGGCGACGTCACCGCCGTAGCCGTCGGTGCGCCGGTTGGTGTGGGACCACAGGAACTGGTCGATGAGGTAGCCGTGTCCGCCGTGGATCTCGACGCCGTCGAAGCCCAGGGCCTCCGCCGCGGCCGCAGCGGAGGCATAGGCGGCGACCACGTTGTCGATGTCGGCCTGGGGCATCGCGTGGCCCGACTGCGTGCCGTCCAGCGCGATGCCGGAGGGGCCGATCCGCGGGGCGTCGGGCACCGGCGGGTTGCCGACAGTGCGGTCCATGCCGACGTGCCACAGCTGCGGCATGATCCTGCCGCCCTCCCGGTGGACCGCGTCGGCCACCGCGGACCAGCTGGCCAGCGCGTCGTCGCCGTAGAAGTGCGGGACCCGGGCACTGTTGCCCGCCGAGTCGTGGCCGACGTACGTGCCCTCCGTGATGATCAGGCCGACGCCGCCGGCCGCCCGCCGGGCGTAGTAGCGCGCCACGTTGTCGCCCGGGACGCCGCCGGGGGAGAACTCGCGCGTCATCGGCGCCATGACGACACGGTTGGGCAGGCTGAGGCCTCCCAGGGAGAAGGGACGGACCAGGATGTCCTTGGCACGCTCGACCGGATTCGTGGGCATCAGTGTCTGCCTTCGGTAGGGAGCCGACCGCACGGTGTCGGGGGATTGGAATTCACGCCCGTGCGGTCGGCAGCTCGGATGGTTGGTGCGGCATGGGTGCGGGTGGGGCCGCCCGGAGCCGGGGCGCCCGGGCGTGGCCCGGCCCGCGCTCAGTCCGCGGGCGGAGTGCGGACGGAGTCCGTCTCCGGGGCGCTTGCGGTGACGGCCGCCGCCGTCGCCGGGTCGGCGGCCGGTGTCGCTCGGATGAACCACGCGGTGGCGAACGTGATCACGGACAGCACGGCCGCGCCGGCCACGACACCGTGCAGTCCGCTGCTGAAGGCGTCCTCGACGGTGTTGCGCACACGGGCGGACATGTCCTTCAGCAGGGCGGGGGTCAGCTCGCCGCCGGCGGTCAGCCGCTCCTGGCGGCTGAGCCGAGCCGCCCGGCCAGGACGTCGGCCATGCGGCTGCTGTGCACGGCTCCGAGGACGGCGACACCGAGGGACCCGCCGATCGTACGCACCAGGGTGACGGTGCCGGTCGCGGCGCCCATGTCGCGCGGGGCGGCGTTGTTCATCGTGGTGAGCAGGGTGCTCTGCATGACGATCCCGACACCGACTCCGACGACGAGGGTCAGTGCCGAGGCCGCGGCGAGCGGGGTGTGCGTGCCGAGCAGGAGCAGCAGCAGCGCGCCGACGATGGTGAGGGCGCCGCCGGTGAGCGGCACGGCACGCTCCAGGCCCCCGCGGTCCATCAGCTGCCCGGTGGTCAGCTGAGCCGTCAGCATGCCGAGCATCAGCGGCAGGATCAGCATGCCGCTGACCGTGGGCGAGGCACCCTGGACGAACTGCGTGTACTGCGGCAGGTAGTTGATGACGGACACCACGATCGCGCCGACCAGGAAGCTGAGGACTTGGGCGAGTGTGAACTCCCGGCTGGTGAACAGCCGCGGCGGCGTGATGGGTTCGGCGGCGCGCTGTTCCACGCGGACGAACCAGGCGAGGCTCAGCACGACCACGACCGCGAGCGTCGCGATCTGCCAGGACGTCCACGCGTAGGTGGTGCCGGCCCAGCCGGCGAGGAGGGTGAGGGCCAGGATGCCGGTGGTCAGCAGGCTCGCGCCGAGGTAGTCGACCCGTCCCGTGACGCGGTGTGTCGACAGTCGTACACCCTTGGCGACAGCCAGCAGGGCGACGCCGCCGATGGGGACGTTGACGTAGAACGTCCAGCGCCAGTCCATGTAGTCGGTGATGAATCCGCCGAGCAGGGGGCCGCCGACGAACGACACCGGCAGCATGACGCCCACCATCGACTGGATGCGACCGCGCTCCTGCGGGGGCACCAGCACACCGATGACCGTGAGCGCCCCGACCATCAGGCCGCCCGCGCCGAGGCCCTGGACGGCCCGGAAGGCGATGAGCTGCCCCATGGTCTGCGCCATGCTGCACAGCACCGTCCCGGTCAGGAAGAGCAGCACGGAGTTGGTGTAGGCGCCCTCACGGCCGTAGAGGTCGCCGAGCTTGCCCCACAGGGGGGTGGCGGCGGCCATGGTGAGCAGGTACGCCGTCACCGACCAGGAGAAGTGGTCCAGGCCGCCGAGATCGCCCACGATCGTGGGCAGGGCGGTGCTGACGATCTGTCCGTCGAGCGTCGCCAGGAAGATGCCGAGCATCAGTCCGAAGACGCCGAGCCGGGGTAAGGCAGGCCGGTCGGGTGCGGGAGTGGGTGTCGGGCGGTCGTTCATCGCTGCCCCCAGGTCGCGAGTGGCGGGCCGTCAGACGGCGTACGGGCGGACACGCCGGGCGTCCCGCAGGGCGTGCGCCCACCAGGTGAGCTGGTCGAGCAGGGCCTTGGCAGCGGCGTCGCAGCCAGGGTCGGCCGGTTTGCCGTCCGCGCCGAAGATCTCGCCGTAGTTGTGGAAGCTGACGGTGTTGCGGATGGTGACCGCGTGCAGTTCCGCGAGGACCACGCGGAGCTGCTCGACGGCGCGCAGGCCGCCGGCGAGGCCGCCGTAGGAGACGAAGCCGACCGGCTTGGCGTGCCACTGCTCGTTGTGCCAGTCGATGGCGTTCTTCAGCGGCGCCGGGAAGCTGTGGTTGTACTCCGGGGTGACGATCACGAAGGCTTCGGCCTCGGCGAGTCGCGGTGACACCGCGCCGAGTTGGGCCGCGACCTCGTCGGAGGGGGGGCCGACCGTAGGCGGGGAAGACGGTCGGCAGCGGCGTCTCGACCAGGTCGACCAAGTCGGCCGTCATGTCCTCGCGCTGGGCGATGTGGGCGGTGATCCAGTCGGCGACGACCGGACCGAACCGCCCGTCCCGCGTACTGCCGATGATCACCGCGGTCCGCAGCGGGCCGCCGGTCATGTCAGCCATGGAAAGCACCTCCGGATGTGCACGTCGCGCGTGTGTACGCCGTATCTGATGCGTACAACGTACACATCTGTGTGTACGTTGTCTACTGTTGATACGCTGTACGCAGCACACCGTCCGGCGGGAAGGAACCCAGGCGATGGCCGCCCAGCAGAGACAGCCACAGACCGAGGAACGGGACCACGTCTGCGTGTGGGAACGCCTCGAGCGCCCGGCACCGGCCCCCCGCAACACGCTCACCCCGCAGCGGATCGCCAAGGCCGCGGTGGATGTCGCCGACGCCGAGGGACTGGACGCCGTCACCATGCGACGCCTGGCTACCGAGCTCGGCGTGGCACCCATGGCCGCGTACCGCTACGTCACCGGCAAGGACGAGCTCCTGGAGCTGATGGTTGACTTCGTCTACGGCGAACTGGACCTGCCGGACGGAACGCAGGGCTGGCGCACGACCATGCGCACGCTGGCCTTGCGGATCCGGGAGGTGCTGCTGCGACACTCGTGGGTGACCCGGGCGACCTCGTGCGCGCCAACCCCGAACCAGCTGGCCGTACCGGAGGCCGCGCTGGCCGCGCTCGACGGTCTCGGGCTCGACGCGGACACGGCGATGGCGGTCTACAGCACCGTCACCGCGTATGTGCACGGCGCCGTCGACTCGGAGGTCGGCCTGACGCAGCTGCTGCGCGTGCGCGGCTGGGCCAGCCGCGAGGAGGCCCGCTCGGGACTCGCCTCCCAGATGGCCTGGCTCATGAGCACCGGCCGCTTCCCGATGTACGCGCGCTACATCGGCGAGGCCCACCGCAAGGACGATCTGCTGTGGCAGTTCGAGACCGGCCTGGACTGTGTCCTCGACGGCATCGCGGCCCGTCTGCCGGTCTGACCACATCTCTCGAACAGCACACTGAGAAAAAACGAAAGCCCGCTACAGAAAAATTACATGTAGCGGGCTTTCGCTTGTCCGTACCGGAATCCGCAAAATGGGTTCACCGTACTTTGAGGCGGTGGGGGAAATGACATTCTGAGTTGACATCGCAGTACATCAGCTGGGGTGGATGTGGGCGATGACGGTGTGCACCGGCTGCTGGCCGAGCCAGGCGACGAGTTCCCGGGCTGCTTCGATGGCGATGCCTTTGCCTTGCCATGGAGTCCCCCCCACCCAGGCGATCTCGGCCATGGCCGGAGGGGCTGACCGTCGCCTGAACGGTGCCCGTCAGGCAGGACTCGTCACGAAGCTGGATCACCCAGTTCAGCCAGGACACGGTCGGATCGGGAGAGCCCGCGATCATGCGCAGGTGCAGGGCCGGATCGGACAGCACCGCGGCCATCCCCTCGGTGTGCTCGAGGTGCAGTGGCAGCAGGTCCAGCCTGCTGGTGCTGATGGCCTGGGCCGCGAGGGTGCTCACGCCGCGACCGCCTCGGGGCGTTCGACGAGCTGGCCGCGTTCGAAGCGGGCACCTGCCTGGCCGAGGGCGACAAGGTGGGGAGCGTTCACGGCCCGTCACCGCTGCTGGGCGGACTCGACGAGTTTGAAGCACACAGCGACCAGGAAGCCGATCACGGTGAGCAGGATGGTGTGATGGCCGTAACGGGCATTCGCGCTTCGGGGACGCGGTAGGTGAACGGCACGCGACGAGGTCACCGGCTGGCACACCCTGGACACCTATACCGGTGCGCAGGACGACCTCGCCGACGACGTCATCGAAGGCGACCCTTCTTGGTCGGCATCCTCGCCGCGTACCTCCAGTGCCAGGACCTCGACGCCGACCTGCTGTGCCGCGTGAGGCCGTGCAGCACCTCGACGGGCTCACCGGGGTGTCGTGCCGCGGCCGCGCGCGGCGCACGTGGGTGGACACCACCGCGTTCATCGGTCAGAAGTTCGACGCGTTGGCCGCGCACGCCAGTCAGGGCGAGAACATCTTCTTCCTCAAGATGGGCAAGGAGCGGTTCGGCGAGTTGATGGGCGTGGAGACCTTCGTACGTGTCCAGGACGCCACCGGCGCGGCCGTACCTGAGAACGATCTCTTCGCCGGACTGCGCTGATCCGCCCGTCCGACGGGCCGGAAAGCTCATCGACCACACGGCGCGATCGAGCGGGTCACGCACCCGAAGGCTTGTCCACGCACCCGCAGCCGGGCCGAGCCGTGCTCGCCGCGGGTGCCGGCTCGCCACCGACACGGCGCTGGGCCTATGGCTGGCGGGACCGCCCGGACGATCGCTCTGTGACTGCAGGACACTGGCCGGTGTCAGGGCGCGGCGAGGGTCGGACCCGGGACCCTGGCCCCGTTCATGCCGTACGACGGGCCGGGCCGCCCCTGCGTGGGCCGGACCCGGCGCAGCGGACACAGGTGGTCGCCGCCGGACGGACCTCCAGGCGTTCGGGCGGAATCGTCCCGCCACAGCCTTCGCACTCCCCGTACTGTCCCCGTTCGAGTCGTTGCAGTGCCCGGTCCAGTTCTTCCAGGTGCTCGCGCGTCTGCGCCATCAGGGCAGCAACGTGGGCCCGCTCGAAAGCGGTGGTGCCCCCTTCGGGGTCGTGCTCATCGTCTATCGCGATCAGGGCGTTCGCCGCGACGATCCCGTCGAAGTCGCGGCTCAGCGCGGCCGCCCGAGCAAGGGTGTCGGCGCGGTCGACCGCAAGGCGTGCGCGGGCGGCCGAGAAGGCGGACGAGCCGGGCCCGTCCTGGCCGTACCGGGGTGCGTCTCCCATGCTGCGGCAACGCTGATTCACGGTTCCCGATTCCCCCTGGAGAGGAGGCGTCAGCGCTTTCCCAGCCAGGCGATCACGCATGGCCGAGTTGCCCGGAGAGAGTACGGACTCGGATCTCACGTGACCGCCTCCTGTATTTCATGCCGCGTACAGGTCCCGTCGCTCCCGGGTGAAGCGGCGTAGGGCCTCCGGGAGGGGCTCGATGCCGATTCCGGGGGTGGTCGGGACCGGGAGGTGGCCATCGTGCAGGACGAAGGGCTCGGTGATGTCCTCGGCGAAGTAGCGGGACGAGGCGGAGGTGTCGCCGGGGAGGGTGAAGCCGGGGAGGGCTGCGAGGGCGAGGTTGGGGGCGCGGCCGATGCCCGTCTCCAGCATGCCGCCGCACCACACCGGGACCCCGTGCGCGTGCGCCACGTCGTGGACGCGGCGGGCCTCCAGATAGCCGCCGACCCGGGCGGGCTTGACGTTCACCACCCGGCAGGCGTCCATCGCGATGGCGGCGGCGGTGTCGCGGGCGTGGTGCAGGGACTCGTCCAGGCAGACGGGGGTGCGCAGCCGTTGCTGCAGCTGGGCGTGGGCGTGCAGGTTGTTCTCCTCCAGCGGCTCCTCGATCAGCAGCAGCCCGAAGTCATCGAGGCGTCGCAGATGCTCGGCGTCCGCGAGGGTGTACGCGGTGTTGGCGTCGACCTGGAGCGGGAGGCCGGCACCGAAGCGCTCGCGAACCGCGCGGACCGGCTCGACGTCCCAGCCGGGCTCGATCTTCAGCTTGATGCGGACATAGCCCTCGGCGAGGTAGCGCTCGACGTCGTCCAGCAGCTCGGGCACCGAGTTCTTGATGCCGACCGACACCCCGGCGGGCACCCGGTCCCGTACCGCGCCGAGATACACGGCGAGCGGCATGCCGTATGAGCGCAGCTCGGCGTCCAGCAGGGCGGTCTCCAGGGCCGCCTTCGCCAGCTCGTGGCCCTTGATCTTCGCCAGGGCCGGGGCGAGGGCGGCGGCCGTGACTTCTCCCAGCGCCGCCACGCGGGGGATCAGGAAGTCGTGCAGCACGATCTCGGCGCCGGCGACGAACTCCGAGCAGTACAGCGGCTCGGGGTCGGCGGCGAACTCCGACCAGCCCTCGGCGCAGTCGGTGACGACGTGCAGGAGGAAGGAGTCCTTCGTCGTCATGGTCCCGAAGGACGTACGGAACGGGGTGACCAGCGGGATCGCGACGTGCACGATCTCGACGCGTTCGAGCTTCACGCGGGTCCCTCCGTCCGGGTGAGCGTGTACCAGCCGTCGCGGGACATCCCGGTGGCCCGGAAGCCGCGCATGAAGGCCGTCAGCAGCACCTCGCGCACCGCGTGCCGCCAGCGCAGCGCCAGCGCCGGGTCGGCGGCGCGCAGCTTGACGATGTCCTCGGGCACCCGGCACCACAGGTGCCGTTCGTCGCGGCGGGCGAGGGGGTCGCCGTCGGGTGCGGTGTGGGTGACGGGGGCGCCGGCGTGGGGCACGGACTCCTCCCCGCTCCGCGCGGTGTCCAGGTCCCACGTCACCGTCAGCCGGTCGCTCTCGTCGCCGTCGTTCATGCCGTCGGTCATGGGGCCGTAGAAGTCGACCAGGTACTCCGTGCCGGCGGCGCCCAGCTTGACCAGGTTGAAGCGGGCGTTGCGGCCGACCAGCGGGTCGAAGGTCCAGCGCATGGTGCGGGCGCCGAGCCCGGCCGCCCAGTCCCGCTGGGCCAGTTTCACGGCGTGCCCGAGCCCCCGGTCGGCGGCGGCCACCAGTGAGTACGTGCTGCGCTCGGCGCCGAGGACGGCGACGGACGCGCCGGCGAGCCGCTGCCCGTCGTACGCGGCGTGGACCGCGCCGCCGGCGTGCACCAGGCTGCGCAGGACCTCGGCCGGGTAGGGCGGGGCGGTGCGGGGGGTCTGCCAGACGTCGCTGAAGTAGTCGGCCACGGCCCCGAGCCCGGAGACGTCGTGGACGGTACGGATGGTGACTCCTGCTCTCATGGCACGAGTCTCGAAGGAGCCGATCCCCCGCGTGTTGTGCAAGCGGCCAAGGCATGCGAACGTTCGTTTCACCATCCGCCAACAGCCCGTCGGGAACCCCTCATGGACGTCTGCACCCTCGGTGATCTCCTGGACGTGGTCGGCGGCCCCGCCCTGCGCCTGCACACGGCCCCCGCCGGGCAGGCCGTACCGGTCACCGAGGTGGTGCTCTACGACGGCCGCACCCCGCTCCCCCCGCTGCCCGGCGCGCTGCTGCTGGCGGTCGGCGTGCCGGCGGCGGAATCCGGGCCGCTGCTGCGGTCGGCGATTCAGGCCGGGCTGACCGGGGTGGTGGTGCGCGGCGCCGACGGACCGGTCGAGCAGGCGGAGGCGCACGGCGTGGCGCTGCTGTCCGTCGCGGAGGACGCAGCCTGGCACCAGGTGCATCTGCTGCTGGCCTCGGCCATCGCCGCACGGCCCACCGCAGCGGCCTCCGACAGCGGGCTCGGCGACCTGTTCGCGCTGGCCGACGCGATCGCGACGGCCACCGGCGGGGCCACCGCCGTCGAGGATCCCCGGCAGCGGATCCTCGCCTACTCCACCGTCCCCGGCCAGCCGGTGGACGAGGACCGCCGGCAGAGCATCCTCGGCCGCCAGGTGCCGGCCAGCGCGGAGAACACCGGGCAGTACCGCCGGCTGTTCGCCGCCGACCGCCCGCTCCGCCTGCCCGCGCTGTGCGACGGGGACCTGCCCCGGCTGGCGATGCCGGTCAGGGCCGGCGGGGAGACGCTCGGCTCGGTGTGGGTGATCGACGCCGGCTCGCTCGCCCCGGACGCCGAGGACACCCTCGCCCAGGGCGCCTCCACGGCCGCCCTGCTCCTGCTGCGGGCCCGCGCGGCCCGAGAACTGGCTCGGCACCGGGGCAACGAGCTGCTGCGCCGCCTGCTGGACGGCACGGCGGCGGATGCGCAGACAGCGGGCGAACGCCTGGGCCTGGCCTGGCCGGCCCGGGTGGTGGCCTTCGTGCTGGACTCCGCCGCGAGCGTCCCGGACGCCGAGCGCACGACGCTGCGCCTGCTGGACGTCGTACGGCTGCAGTGCGAGGCGCGCTACGGCCGGCACGCGGGGGTGCTGGTGGACGGGGTGGTGTACGCGGTACTGCCCGGGCCGGGCGAGCGGCACGGAAAACTCGCAGAGGACATCGTGGCGCGGGCCGGGCAGGCGCTGCGGGCGCCGGTGCGGGCGGCGCTCGGCGAGGTCGTGCCAGACGCGGCGGCGCTGGCGGACTCGCGGGCGGACGCGGACCTGGTGCTGCGGGTGCTGGACGCCGACCTGCCGGTGGCCACCGTGGACGAGGTGCGGCACCGGGTGACACTGCTGCGGCTGGCCGAAGTGATGGGCGCACGGCGGGAGTTGAGCGCGGGAGTGTGGCGGCGGGTGCTGGCGTACGACGCCGCGCACGGCACGGAGTACGCGCGCACACTGGTCTGCTGGTTCGACGCGAGCTGTGACATGGCGGGTGCGGCGAAACTCCTCGCCGTGCACCCCAACACCTGCCGCTACCGTCTCAAGCAGCTCCAGCAGCACGTCGGGGTGGACCTGGACGACCCCGACAAGCGGCTGGTGCTGTGGCTGCAGTTGAGGGTGCTGGCGGGTCTCAGCTCAGCCACGCCCTGAGCCTGCTCTCGCAGTGCTCAAGGTGCTCCACGGGGACGTACTCCCCGGCGGTGTGGGCGAGGGACGGGTCCCCGGGACCGTAGTTGAGCGCGGGCACGCCCAGGGCGGCGAACCGGGCGACGTCCGTCCAGCCGAGCTTGGGCCGCGGCTGGGCACCGAGCGCGGCGACGAGCCCGCCGACCCGGTCCAGGTGAGGCAGGGCGCCCGCGACGACTTCCGTGACACGAACCTCGTACTCCGGGAAGAGGGAGCGCACGTACGCCTCCGCATCCTCGGGTGAACGGCTCGGTGCAAAGCGGCAGTTGACGGTGACGACGCACTCGTCGGGTACGACGTTCCCGGCGACCCCGGCCCGTACGACGACGGCGCTGAGCCCCTCCCGGTACTCCAGCCCGTCGACGACGACCCGCTCCGGCTGGTGCTCGTCGAGCCGCCGCAGGACCCGGGCGGCCTTGTGGGCGGCGTTGACGCCCTGCCAGGCGCGGGCGGTGTGGGCGCGGGCGCCTTTGACCACGATGTCGGCGGTGAGGATGCCCTGGCAGCCGGCCTCCACGCCGGCGTCGGAGGGCTCCATGAGGACGGCGAGTGAGGCGTCCGCGAGCAGGTCGGGCCGCTCGGTGCTGATGCGGGCGAGCCCGTTCCTGTCCCCTTCCACCTCCTCGCACTCGTAGAAGACGTACGTGAGATCACGGACGGGCGCGGACACGGTGGCCGCCAATCGCAGGGCGACGGCCACCCCGCCCTTCATGTCGCAGGCGCCGAGCCCGTGCACACGGCCGTCGGCGAGCCGCGAGGGTAGGTTCCCGGCGGCCGGGACGGTGTCCAGGTGCCCGGCGATCAGGGAGCGTTCGGGACGGCCGAGGTGGGTGCGGGCGACGACGGAGTTGCCGACCCGGTCGACGGTGAGGTGGGGCAGGGTGTGCAGGGCGGTGTGGACGACGTCCGCGATGACGGCCTCCCGCCCGCTCTCGGAGGGGAGGTCGACAAGGGCGCGGGTGAGGGTGACGACGTCGGCGGTGAGGTCGAGGGTGCTCATGCGGGGTCTTCCCGGGGCTGGTCGAGCTTGGAGTGCCGGATGCCGTAGAGGCCGTAGATCACCAGCCCGGCGGCCATCCACGCGCCGAAGGCGATCCAGGTGCCGGCGCCCAGACTGCCCAGCATGTAGACGCAGAACCCGACGCCGAGCAGGGGCGTGACGGGCGAGAGCGGCACCCGGAAGGAACGCGGGGTGTCGGGATTGCGCCGACGCAGTAGTACGACCGCCAGGTTGACCAGCATGAACGCGAAGAGAGTGCCGATGCTGGTGGCGTCGGCGAGGCTGCCGAGCGGGACGAGGGCGGCGAGGACGGCGATGAACGCCGAAACGATCACGGTGTTGGCGCGGGGCACGCCGGTGCGGGGATGCACCTTGGCGAACAGCGGGGGCACGAGCCCGTCCCGGGCCATCGCGAACAGGATGCGGATCTGCCCGTACTGCACGGTGAGCACCACGCTGGTGGTGGCGACGACCGCGCCGACGGACAACAGGATCGGCCACAGGTTCCCGCCCCCTACGGACCGTACGAGCACCTCGCTGAGCGTGGCCTCGGTCCCCGCAAACTGCTTCCACGGCATGGCACCGAGCGCGGCGACGGCGACGAGCACGTACAGGGCGGTGACCAGGACGAGGGACACGATGATGGCGCGCGGCAGGTCTCTTTGGGGGTTGCGTGCCTCTTCACCTGCGGTGGAGGCGGCGTCGAACCCGATGTAGGAGAAGAAGAGCGAGGCCGCTCCGGCGCTCATGCCGGCGGCGCCGAGAGGGAAGAGAGGGCGGAAGTTCCCGGCGTGGAAGGCGGTGAAGGCGACGGCGCAGAACAGGATGAGGGCCGCGATCTTGACGGCGACCATGACGGTGTTGGCGACCGCGCTCTCCTTGGCCCCGCGCAGCAGGACGACCATGGCGAGTACGACGATGAGGGCGGCCGGGACGTTCAGGGTGCCGCCGGCACCGGGCGGCGCGCTGAGCGAGTCGGGAAGGGTGACCCCGAAGTTGAGCTGGAGTAACTCGTTGACGTACTGGCCCCAGCCGACGGCGACGGCGGCCACGGACACCCCGTACTCCAGGATCAGGCACCACCCGCACACCCAGGCGACCAGCTCGCCGAGGGTGGCGTAGGCGTAGCTGTACGAGGAGCCGGAGCCAGGGATCATGCCGGCCAGCTCGGCGTACGAAAGCGCCGAGAACAGGGCGGTGACGCCGGCCAGCACGAAGGAGACGACGATGGCCGGTCCCGCCTGCGGCACCGCCTGGCCGAGCACCACGAAGATGCCCGTGCCGAGAGTGGCCCCCACGCTGAGCAGCGTCAGCTGGGCCACGCCCATGGTCCGCCTGAGCGGACTGCCGGCGGCCTCACCGACGAGGCGCTGCACCGGCTGCCGCCGGGTGAGCCGACGTGTCCGTGTTCCCTGTGGTCTGGCCTCCGGCCGGATCCCAACGTTCCCCATCCCACCGCTCCCTCCGCCTTCGGGCGTTGTCTTCGGGCGTTGTCTGGCCCTCGATGATGCGGAGGGGGGTGGGGTGGTCGGGTGTACGGATCGGCCAAAGGTGCGGGTGGTCGATTGGCCGAGTGAGCAAAGGGGTGGTGGCCGGGGGTGTGCCGGGTGCGGTGCCTGGGGGCTAGGGCCCGGGTGATGCCGTACGGGCCTTCCCGGCCAGGACGGTCACGCCCGGGTCGCGGCCCAGGGCCATCGCGCTACGAACTGGATGCGGGCCATGTACGCGGTATGTACGCCATGCATACGCTCCGGGGGCGCCGCGGGTACTGCGTACGTCTGGGTTACGTCCAGCGCATGCCGATGGCGGAGAGCTGTTCGACGCGCTCGGGCGTGAGCGTCGCGGCTCTGGATCTCTGGTTGCTGATCCATGCCCCCAGCTTCACCTCCCGGACCTCTTGGTCGCCTTCTCCGGCGCCACCGCCGCTGATCTGTTCGATGTGCTTCCTCGGCACGCGGAGGTGTCCTTCGCGTTGGTAGTACTGGGTGGCGGCGGCGAGGTTGAGCGCCCATTTGTCGGCCTGGCTGCGCCGCGGCGCCGGTTTCTCGTCCTCAGCTGCGGGCTCGATCCCGAGGATGTGCTCGCACAGCCACTGCTGGGCGCCTGTGAGGACGCTCCAGCCGAGGCGGACGGAGCGTACCCATCGTCCGAGGTCTTCGCCCTGGTGCACGACCATGCCCGGCGACGTGGGCAGCGTGCCGCCGGCTTGCAGGTGCTGCCGGGTGAGGTGGAAGCAGCGTTGCCAGTCCACCGGCCAGGCGGGGCACCAGGCGGGGTCGATGTCGTCCAGCTGCTCGCGCCGTTCCTCCGGCAGTGCGCCAGCCGCGGATTGAACGGGCAGGCCTTCGGCTCGCCGCTGCTCGTTCACGGCCGCTCGCCGGGCGGCCGCCCGCGCGTTCTTCAGAAACAGCCCTACGCGGTAACCCTTGTAGGTGGCGTCCGTGGGGGCTAGGAGGTGGTCCGCTTCGGCGGCCCATCCGCGGGCTGCGGCGAGGCCTTCTTCCCAGGCGACGTCGTAGTGTGACCAGACCATGCCCAGCTTCTCCAGCTGCGCGATGCGGTCGGTGTCCATGTCGCCGCGGGCGTAGAACCTTCTGGCGTCGGCGATCCATTGCCCTAGTGGGAACCTGGCGAGCGTGGCCGGCCACCCCTCGGCCTCCACCGCCTTGTCGTCGCGGCCGGGCACGCGGTACGTGAACGGCACCCGCGGATCACCAGCGACACGTGCGCGGACCTTGCCGTGGGCCGCGTTGTCCTCTTCCTCGCCCTTCAGCAGCGCTCGTCCGGGGCGTTTGCGATGCGGGACGATCAGACCGGTGTTGATATAGGCACCGTCGCCGAGCACGGTCACACCGTGGCAATGCTCGGCCAGACCTGAGTCCCGCCATGCCCTCGCGTCCGCGGTGTTGCCAGGCACAGGCCGGGCGGCCGCCACCACGAGACGGGTCTCCGCCTCCACAATGACCTGCACGTTCGCTGAGAACCGGTAGTTACGCGAAGAGGCGCCCACGCCACGGTCACGGACCGGGACCAGGGTGCCGTCCACGATCCATACCCGGTCCGGAGCGTCGACGGAGCGGGAGACGGGCTCGAGGGGCGAGCAGCGGTCCCAGCCGCTGGATCACACGGCATACGGTGGACGAGGAGAGTCCGAACAACGGGCCATCTGCCGCATCGTGAGGTTCGTTCGGTAATACACCGCCACCATCAGGACTCGCTCGGCAAGCGGCAAAGATCACGGTCGGCCGCGCAATGTGCCATCGCCGCCCCGCTTCCGCGCCACCCTCAACAGACCGGAAAACTGCGTCATCCGCAGCCCCGTGAACGCCTCCACCCACACCCGCTCAGCACGTAACACCGCGGCCATACCTAGAAGATGCCCAGCTCACAGCCTTGTGCAACACCCTTTATGCTGCGGGGATGATTAAGCCCATCGAACTCGTCATATTCGACTGCGACGGCGTGCTGGTCGACAGCGAGCGCATCGCCGCACGCGTGCAGGTCGCCCTGGGAGCTGAGTTGGGTTGGCCGCTGACTGAGGACGAGGTCGTGGACAGGTTCATCGGGCGCTCACACGCGGCCATCCGTGAACAGGTCGCGGCTCAGCTCGGCAAAGACGTAGCCGCCACCTGGTCGTACAGGTTCGAGCAGCTTCATCGCGAGGCCGTGGACGCCGAGCTCGCCCCAGTCGAGGGCCTGCCGGAAGCCCTCGACGCACTGACCCTGCCGACCTGTGTCGCCTCCAGCGGCTCCCACGACAAGATGCGGCATACCCTTGGCCGCACCGGACTCTACGAACGCTTCGCGGGCCGCATCTTCAGCGCCACTGACGTTTCCCGCGGCAAGCCCGCCCCGGACCTGTTCCTGCACGCCGCCCGACAGATGGGCGTCGATCCCGACGCCTGCGTGGTGGTCGAAGACAGCCAGCCGGGCGTCCTCGCCGCCCGCGCCGCCGGCATGCGATCTTTCGGCTATGCTGGCGGGCTCACCCCGGCTGAACGGCTTGAAGGTCCCAACACCACCGTCTTCCACGACATGCGCAAACTGCCGACACTCGTTGCGGAGTGGTAGTCACCTGCAACGCCGGCCGGAACGATAATGGAGGACCTGCAGCCAGCTGCGCGTGTAGAGGCCGACCCATGTCGGCTGAGTACGCGCGGCCAGGACATGTTGACCCTGCGATGGTGGACGAGATCGCGACCTGGCTTGCGCGGCTATAGCGGAGGGCATGCTCGTGCCCTATGGGCCAGCGGGAGGAGTCGCTTGTAGCAGCACAGAGCTGCGGCGAGGCCGAGAAACGCCAGGTGGTTGCGGGGATTGCGTTCGTAGCGGGGGCTGAGTCTGCGGTAGCTGGACAGCCACGAGATCGTGCGCTCGATCACCCAACGGTGGCCCAACCGTTCGCTGGGCTCGATGCCCTTGCGGGCGATGCACGCCGATGCGTTTGCCTTGTAGCCATTTCCGCAGGTGGGGGATGTCGTAGGCCTTGTCCGTATGGAGGCGTTGGGGCTTGAGGTAGCGGCCGTTGTGGGGGTCGTGTCTCGTTTGGTGACCGGCCACCATCGGCTTCAGGCCTTCGCTGTCGTGGACGTTGGCGGCGGAGACGCCGACGACCAGGGGCAGTCCGTTCGCGTCCGACAGGATGTGCATCTTGGAACCCGGCTTGCCCCGGTCCACGGGGCTCAGACCTGTGTGTTCGCCCCCTTTTTAGCGCGCACGTGGGCGGAGTCGAGGACGACGCGGGAGACATCAATGAGGCCGGCGTCGTCGAGCCGGTGCAGGACGGCTTCGTGCAGGCGACCCCTGACCCCGGCCCGTGACCAGATCAGGAACCGGCGGTGGGCCGTTGACTTCGATATCCCAAAACACGGCGGCAGAGCCCGCCAGGCACAGCCGCTCACCAGCACGTAGATGATCGCCGCGAACAGCGTCTCATCAGGTGTGTCCTGCGTTCCGCCGCCCTGCGGCCGCACCTTCGACGGTGGGATGAGCGGCTTCGAGATCTCCCACAGCCCGTCCGGAACAATCCAACTCCACGTACCCCGCCCCACGGACCAACGAGCGATCACCACATAGGACACGGTCTTACACCGTGTCCTACATGGTCAGTTGGTCGTTGGTCGGGTCATGGGGAGTGGGCGGTGGAGATGGATCGTGCCGGACGGCTTGTGGGAGATCGCGAGGTCCTTGCTGCCGCCGGCGCGGGTGCGTCCGCAGGGCGGGGGGTGGCCAACATCGATGATGAGGCGGTGTTCGCGGCGATCATCTACGTCCTTGTCAGGGGCTGTGCCTGGCGGGCTCTGCCGCCGTGTTTC
>NZ_JBVKAI010000034.1:0-55309 GCF_055639495.1 Streptomyces sp. NPDC039424 | reverse complement strand
CCCGCGGAGCGGGTCCCATCGCGCTGCGCGCGATGCAAGCGAACTCGGGCGCTGCGCGCCCGAGTTGCGCTCCCGCTTCGCGGGAGCAGCTGGCGGTTCGCTGCGCTCACCGCACAGTTCGCCTGCTGCGCAGGCGAACTGACACTCCCTCCGCTGCGCTCCGGGAGTGAGCCGGCCTGCGTTGCAGTCCGGTGCTGGACTTTGTCCAGCCGGAGGCTTCCGCTGCGCTCCAGCCTCGACCGCGCTACGCGCGGCAAACGGGCCTCCGGCCCGTGCGCCAGCACGCAGTCTCTAGGGTCGGCCTGCGGGGGAAGGTGACGATGAGTCAGAAGCAGCTTCGGAGAGGAGGCCGGGGTGCGCCTGTCCGGTACTGTGGGTTCCGGGTTGAACACTCGGATGCGTGCTTCAAAATAAGACTCGGATCCATTCTGGATCACTGCTTCACTGCCGCTCCTGCGCCATCACTCTCGCCGGCCAATGAACCTGCACAGCACCCGAGCAACCGGCGAGCTGCTCGTTTGCCGGGGGTCTTCAGCTGCCCAGCCTGCTGAAAACCCAGCGGAGCACTTCCTGGTCCGGGTGGTCTCGGCCTGTTCGTTCAAGCGCGGTCATAGTGTGGGCGGTGAGCCGGGCCCAGTTGCGGAAGTTGCCGTGCGCCGCGTGGCGGTCGGCGAAGGCGATGTCCGCAGGATCGGTTCTCGCCCAGATCGGATGGTAGAGCGGGATGACCTGCTGAACCTCCTCCAGACTGAGCTTGGTGACGTGCTGCCAGATGAAGATGCGGGAGGAGAGCATCGGCTCCTTCCGCAACACACTGTGCGCGCCTTCACCACCGGCGAAGATGATCGCGATCTGGGTGTACGGGTTATCCCAGGCGAACCGGAAGTACTCGAACGTCTCTCGATTGAGCCACTGTGCTTCGTCCACGACAAGCGTACGTGGCTGGCTTGCGAGGGAGTCCAGAAGCAGCCGGTCGAACTCGGATGGGTGACGCGGGGGTTCGCCTGGCAGACCGAGAGTGGCGAAGAGTTCGTGGCGCACCGCGCGGGCGGTGGGGCGGGCACGGAAAGTGATCCGGCAGACCTCCTCGCCCCGGGTGCGCTCGAGCTCACGCAAGCAGACGTTGACGGCGAGGATCTTGCCGACACCCGCCGGAACGTGGAGCCACATCATCGCCCTGGCCTCGACCGTGTCGGCGATGTTCTCCCGCGCGGCAAGAAACGCGCGAGTCGTCACGACTGCGGCCTCGGAAAGCTGGATGTAGTGGTCACTCTCCCGTGGCGGCAGCGGAGGTGTTCCACTCCTCGGGCGGCGGCGCGGGCAGGATCAGGTCAGACAGAGCGAGGGTGGCCATGTCGCTGTGGGCCGCGGCTTCGAGCTCCTGGTCGGCTTCCGCTGCCGTCACCGCGCCCAGACGGAGGTGACCCCTCGGGCCGCCCGCCTGCGGGTGGTCGCGGCGGTCCGCTCGTGCCGACGCTGCGGGGCCGTGGGAGTGATGGCAGAGGCGAAACGCTGCCGGCACAGAGCCTGAGCCTTCTTGGCTTCCTCGCGCAGCCGACGGGCCCGGGCCGTACGGGTACGCCGCACGGCATCGAATTGCTCGGGGGTGGCGGCATCGGCAAGGTGGGCGGATCCGAGGTAGCGCCCGGCAGAGGCGAAGACCTCGATCCCGTGGTCGTAATGGGGCTAACGGATACGGACTACGGCCGGTCTGGCCGGCCATCCACGCGCCGATGTAGTTGCGGCCGCGCCAGCGCACCCCGTGGCCGGTCAGCTTCCGCGGCCGGCCATCGTCCTCCAGCATCACAGCCCACAGAGCGGCCTCAGAAATGTCGGAGAGCGGTGTGGGATCCACCTGCCATGCCTCGATGGGGGTCTGGCCAGCCAGACCGCCAGGGCGATACCCGCTGTTCCACCACATCGTCCAGGCCAGGACCTCGGCGATGAACTCCGTGAAGGACAGAGGCGAGGGCGTATCACAGTCGGCGAACTCCTCCTTACCGCGCCAGGGCGAGGGCGTGACCGTGTAACCAGGCAGGCAGCGAAAAGCACGCGGCCGGCCGAGCAGTTGACGCTCTCCACCATGCCCTTCAGATGCGGGCTGTAAGCAGGCAGGCCATCGACCTCAGCACCAAGAACCCCGAACACACCCAGCACCATCCAGGACAGGAAACCCATACCGCGGTCGATGCCCACCACTTCCAAGACACCACCCGCCGGTCCGTACGGTCCGGTGCGCAGCACGGCGGCGCGCAGGGCGGCCAGGATCGAGGCTCTGGACGGATGGCCGGGTGTGACCGCGGTACCCGTGATGGCCTTCGAGGCAACGTCGATGAACCACGTCACCCAGGGGCGCACCACATCCCCGTCAGCGTCGACCAGGAGCGGCGCCTGGACATGATCGGCCTCCCAGGTGTGGTTCCGCCACAGACGGGGCCGTTTACCGAACACGTCATGAGCACGGGCCGCCTCCGGCCCCGGGCCAGGCCCGTGCGTTCGCTCGCGGTCAGATCACGCCGCACCGCGCGCAGGAACGTCGACAGCGACGGCACCGGATCCAGCAAGGGCACTGCTTCCATCGGCGCACCGCCAGGCACCGGCGTGGCCGGCTCTCCCGCTGCGGCCCGGGCACGGACCACCAGCTGCCGGTGAACCGCCGAAGCGTTCCCCCGCCAGTACCCCAACGGCAGTGGTTATCTGAGACGCCGAGTTCGTCAGCAAAAGTGAGCAACCACGTAGACCGCAAAGTGCGCGGCAGGAGGCCAGCCAGGGCGAGGCTGTCGCAGACAAGCCCGGGGTGGTTGATGTGTTTGAGGTGCGGGTCAGGAAAAGGAGCGCCCGGCCTCCACCGCCGGCGGCCTGTTCATCACAGCCTTCGGCTCGACGGTCACTTCGGGCGTGAGCGCGTATTCCACCCTCCACCCGCACGCGAAAGCGGGCAGCTGCCCCGGATACGGAGCAAACCCAGGAGAAACAGCCCCCAGGCACTCAATACCATCTCCAGCCACTACAGCGACAACCGGATGACTTGGGCCACACGCAAACCCACTCACCTGCAAATTTCGGCCTCCTGACCTGGCGCAAATCCTCCAATTACTCACTGACACAAGCCATACCGAGCTCCGGGTGTGCCAGCAGGTGAGTGGGCGGTAGTTGCCGGAGGGCGGTCGGGCTGTGGGGGGCTTGCGGGTGTAAGAGGTCTTATATAGAGTCGGAGTCGAAGGGTTATCTCCTAGTAGAGGGTTGCAAGTTCTATGACACTGCCTGCCAAGCAGCTCGGCACGAGTGCAATGAGCATCAGCCGCGCCGGCTTCGGGGCCTGGGCCATCGGGGGCGGGGGCTGGCATTACGCCTGGGGGTCTCAGGATGACGATGCGTCGGTTGCCGCTATCCGGCGTGCGATCGAGGCCGGCGTCAACTGGATCGACACCGCTGCCGTCTATGGTCTGGGGCACTCCGAGGAGGTCGTCGCCAAGGCTGTTGCCGGCTTCCCCGAGGCCGACCGGCCTTATGTGTTCACCAAGTGTGGCCTGGTCTGGGACGACGACGACCCGGCCGCGCCGCCGCGTAACTCCATGAGGCCCGAGAGTGTTCGCCGGGAGGTCGAGGGGTCTCTGCGCCGGCTGAACGTGGAGAGCATCGACCTGTACCAGGTGCACTGGCCCGACACCGGCGGTGAGGCCCTCGACTACAACGACCCGCAGAGTCAGGCCGCCGGCACCGGTGCCACGCCGCTGGAGGAGTACTGGCAGGTCATGGCCGACCTGAAGGCCGAGGGCAAGGTCCGCGCCATCGGTCTGTCCAACCACTCCCCCGAGCAGGTCGCCGCCGCCGAGCGGATCGCCCATGTGGACGTCGTCCAGCCGCCCTTCTCGGCGATCAACCGCGCGTCCGCCGAGCTGATCGCGCAGGCGGAGGCGGCGGGCACCGGTGTCATCGTGTACTCGCCGCAGCAGTCGGGTCTGCTGACCGGAGCGTTCTCCAAGGAGCGCGCGGCCTCCCTGCCGGACGACGACTGGCGCAAGACCCACCCCGACTTCACCACCGGCCTGGACGCCAACCTCGCCCTCGCCGCCGCCCTCGCCCCGGTGGCCGAGCGGCACGGCGTCTCGACCGGCGCCGTCGCCGTCGCCTGGACGCTGGCCTGGCCCGGCATCACCGGGGCGATCGTCGGCGCTCGCAGCCCCGAGCAGGTGGACGGTTGGATCGCCGCCCCGGCGCTGGAGCTGACCTCGGCCGACTTCGACGAGATCACCCGTGCGATCGAGACCACCGGCGCCGGTGAGGGGCCGGCCACGCCTGCCTGAGCCGCGTCCCGCCCGACCGGAGCAGAGCCGGGCCCCAAGGGTCCTCATCCCTTGGGGCCCGGCTCTTCTAGTGCTACTGCGACAGGACGCCGTCCAGGACGGTCCGGCAGGCTGCGTGGAGTTCGGCTTTCAGGTCGATCTCGGCCTCGGGGCGGGTCCAGCGGTAGAGGGTGCCGAGGTAGAGGTCGCGCAGGACGTAGCCGACCAGGCGGGCGTCCACGGTGTCGGGGACCTCGCCGCGCTTTTGGCCCTCCTCCACGAACCGGGCGAACATCTGGCTGACGTAGGGCTGCTCGTACAGCGGGAAGCCGGCCCTGACCCAGGCGGCGAGCATGGCCCGGGTCTGGGCGCTGTCGCGGAGGCTTATCTGCGCGAGGAGGCTCATGCAGTGCAGCAGGGAGAGCCGGGTGCTCTCGCCGCCCTCTGCGGTGAGCCCTTCGGCGGTCAGGCCGTCGCGCAGTTGTTCGCGGCGTTTCTCGCTCCACTCCGCGATGAGGTCTTCCTTGCGCTGGAAGTGGTTGAAGAAGGTGCCGCGTGCCACGTCCGCGGCTTCGGTGATCTCGTCGACGGTGGTCTGGTCGTACCCCTGACGCGTGAACAGTTCGACCGCCGCGTCGTAGATGCGGTTGCGCACGCGCAGTTTGTTGCGTTCGCGCCGTCCCTGCACGGGGGGTGCCTCGGTGGTGAGTGGTGTGTCGCCCATGTGTTACTCCTGTCGCCCCAATGCCGTGCATGCCGGTCCTGAGCCCTGGTGTCATCGGCGTTCGACGTCGTGGGCCAGGGCCCAGCCCCTGTCATCCTGGCTGGGCAAAGACAGACCGATAGCTGCCGGCACTCCACTACACGTGTATCACGATCCATGAATGAGTGGTAGTTCACTTTTACCAGTCTTGAGGGGGCCGGCGGAACAGATGTGGAGTAATCCGTTCCTGCCGACCCCCGCAGGTCAGCAGCTTACGGGGGCGCCTCCCAGGGATCCGGCGAGAGTCTTGACCGTGTCCCCTCCGAGCAGCCGGGACAGCGGGATGTCGCAGCCCAGTTCGCTTCGGACCCGGCCGCGCAGTTGCACAGCCGTGAGGGAGTCGAATCCGTAGGCGCTCAGCCGTCTGCGTACGTCGACGCGTTCGGCCTGCACGCCCAGCAGTTCGGCCACGATCTCGACGAACCTCCGGGCGAGGACGTCGGCGGTGTCGTCCGTGGGGGTGGCGTGGCCGGGTACGGCGGGTGCGGGTGCCTGCCGGTCGTCCAGCGGCTCAACGGCGTCGCGCAGCTTGCCGAGGAGCCGCTTGGGTATCAGCGGCGGCAGCGGTATCCGCGGGAAGCACACCGTCTCCCCGATCCGGGTGGCCGCCTGCCGCGGTAACGCCAGGGCCGTGCGGAGGTACGAGCCGAGGGTGGGGCCCGTGCCTAGGCGGTGGAGCCGGACTCCGTGGAACTCGGCGAGTGTGCGCCCCTGCTGGTCGATGAGAGTGGCGTCGGCGCGCAGCCGCTCGCCGGCCTCCTGGACGCGCAGGGTGGTGTGCAGCCAGAACTCCTCGGTGAGGTCGCCGTGGAACCGTACCCGCTCGAAGTCCGTGACCCGGTAGGCCTGTTCGGCCGACAGCGAGGCGGGCAGGGCGGCGAGCAGCGGCAGCAGCGCCGCCTCCCAGGCGACCTGTTCGGGGACGTCCGGGCGGTGCAGCAGGGCGACGGACTCGCCGTCGCGGCGCCAGAGGTGGCGTACGGCGCGCATCGCCGGGCTCGGCTCGTATCCGCGCCGGGACAGCTGGGTGAAGAATTCCCGGGGCGTCCGGTGGGTGCGGCAGCGGTCGAGCGCCGCGTCGAGCTGTGCACGGGCCGACGGGGCGGTCTGCGCGGCCGTGGTGGTCACGGTCGCGGTCAGGCAGAGGGTGCCGGGCCGGTCCGGAGCAGCGTTCAGGGCGCGGACCTCGGCGGGCCGCGCGCCCGGCCGGTCCTCGGCGTTGACGCGCAGGGTCAGGCGGCCGTCCGCGGGTATCTCGACGAGTTCGTCGCCGAGGCGGATGTCCTCGATGGTCACGGTGGCGGACGCGGCGGCGGCCGGGCGGAGCGCCTCGCGCAGCGCGGCCAGGTGGACCGCCGGTGGCAGCGGTGTCAGCCCGTGCAGCCGGACCGTCGCCCCGCTCAGGTCGGGGGCGAGGTCCACGGTGGTGTGCCGTGCGGCGGGCGGGGCCGTGGGGACGTCGCGGCGCAGCGGTTCGCGCTCCCACGGGTAGCCGGGCAGCGGGACCTGGCGGGCCGGGCCGCGGAACCAGGTCCGCCAGTCGACGGTGCCGCCGAGGGTGAAGTAGGCGCCCAGGGATTGGGCGAGGGCCAGGGCCTCGTCGGGGCGGCCGCGTTCGGTGGAGGCGACGACGGCCGGCGGGCTGCCCGCGTCGTCGAGGGTGTCGGTGACCGCGCTCAGCAGGATGGGGTGCGGGCTGATCTCCACGAAGACGTTGTCGGTCTCCTTGGCGAGGTGGCGGACGCTGTCGGCGAAGCGCACGGGCTCGCGCAGGTTGTCCATCCAGTAGCGGGCGTCGAGTTCGGGCCCTTCGAGGAAGGTGCCCAGGAGGCTGGAGTGCATCGCGACCGTGCCCTGCTTCGGCCGCAGGCCGGACAGCCGCTGAAGGAGATCCTCGCGCAGCGGGTCCATGTACGGGGAGTGCGAGGCGACGTTGACGCGCACCAGCCGGTGGAAGACGCCTTCGCGCTCCAGGCGCCGTCCGATGCGCCGCAGCGCGTCCGTTCCGCCGGCCAGGACGGTGGAAGCGGGCGCGTTCTGCGCGGCCACGCACACGTCGCCGCCCTCCTCGGCGGCGAGGTCCTCGGCCTGCTCGGCGGAGAGTTCGACGGCCATCATCGCGCCCTGTCCCGCGACTCGTTGCATCAGGGCGCTGCGGCGGCAGATCACAGCGGCCGCGTCGGCGGGGGTGAGGGCGCCCGCCACGGCCGCCGCCGCCGTCTCGCCCATGCTGTGGCCCACGCATACGTCGGGGTCGACACCCATGTCGCGCCATGCCGCCGCCAGGGCCACCTCGGCCGCCCACAGCACGGGCTGCACGGTGGCGACCTGGTCGGGGAACGGGCCGGTGGTGGAGGCGAGCACCTCCTCGACGGACCAGCCGGTCTCCTCGCGGACAAGCGCGTCGCACGCGGCCAGTTCGCGGGCGTAGGCGGGTATCGCGGCCTTGAGCGACTGTCCCATGCCGGACCACTGCGAGCCCTGGCCGGGGAAGACGAAGACCGTACGGCGGGGGCCGTCGAACCCGGCCTCGCCCAGCCCGCCCTTGCCGGTCGGCCGGTCTTCGGCGAGTGCGCGCAGGGCCTCGGCCAGTTCGTCGTGGCCGGCTGCGGTGGCCCACAGGCGGTAGGGGTGAGCCTGTCTCTTCTGGGCCGCGGTGGCGCAGATGTCCCACAGCGGGAGGTCGTGGCCGGGGCCGTCCGGGGTGAGGAAGTCCGCGTAGGCGGCGGCGAGCCGGCGCAGCGCCGCGGGGCTGTGCGCGCTGAGGACGAGCAGGTGGGCCGGGCGTCCCTCGGGGAGTTCGGTGTGGGCGTGGGAGGGCTCGGCGGGCTGGGCGGGGGCCGCGGCGACCACCACGTGTGCGTTGGTGCCCGACAGCCCGAAGGAGCTGACGCCGATCAGGGCGCCCTGCTCGCCGGGGTCCAGTTCCTCGTTGCGGGTGACCACTTGGAGGGGGCTGTTGTCGTCGGCGAGCAGCGGCTGTGGGTTGGTCAGGTGCAGGGACGCCGGGACGAGGTTGTGCCGGGCGATGAGGACGGCCTTGATGAGACCGGCGATGCCGGCCGCCGCTTCGGCATGGCCGATGTTGGACTTCACCGAGCCGACCTTCAGCCGGCCTCGGGTGGGGCGCCGACCGCGCACCATCTCGGCCAGGGCCCGCAGTTCGATTCCGTCGCCGACCGGGGTGCCGGTGCCGTGGGCCTCGACGTAGTCCAGCTGGTCGGGGTGGACACCGGCGGCCTGCCAGGCCTCGCGGATCATCGCCGTCTGGCCCGCGACCGAGGGTTTGATCAGGGAGCCGCTGGCGCGGCCGTCGTTGGTGACGGAACTGCCGGGCAGTAACGCGAGGACGGGGTCGCCGGCCTCCAGGGCGTCACGCAGCCGTTTGAGGACGACGACGCCCACGCCGTCGCTGCGTACGAATCCGTTGGCGGAGAGGTCGCCGAACGCGCAGCGGCCGTCCGGCGAGAGCATGTCGGCGGAGGAGAAGGCGATGGCGTCCTGCGGTGACAGGATGATGTTGACGCCGCCCGCGATGGCCAGGTCCGTCTCCCCGGTCAGCAGGCTCTGCCGGGCCATGTGGACGGTCACCAGCGACGAGGAGCACGCGGTGTCGACCGTCATGCTCGGGCCGCGCAGGTCGAGGTCGTAGGAGATGCGGCCCGCGGCCATGGCGCGGAAGTGGCTGCCGGTCGCGTCCCGCAGGGAGTGTGTGTCCAGCTCGGCGCCGTGCGCGTAGTCGGCCGTGGCCTGGCCGATGAAGACGCCCGAGTTGCTGCCGGCGAGGTCTGGCGCCGGGATGCCCGCGGCGTCGAGCGCCTCGCGCACCACCAGCAGCAGAAGCCGGTGCTGGGGGTCGATGCCGGCGCCCTCGGCGGGCGAGATGCCGAAGAAGGCGGTGTCGAAGGAGAAGGCGTCCGGAAGGAAGCCGCCGTGCCGTGACGCCGTGCGCCCCGGCGTCTTCGGCGTACGCGCGTAGTGGGGCGTGATGTCGAAGCGCTCGGGCGGCACCGGTGTCACCGAGTCGACGTTCCTCACCAGGTTGGACCAGTACTCGTCGACGCTCTCGGCCTGCGGGAACCTGCACCCCATTCCCACGACGGCGATCGACGTGCCCTCCCCGAGTCCTGCACCCATACGAATGAGCCCCCCTCTGAGGTCTGGGTCAACGTGTCGGCGATCCTAGTCTAAAAATAAACTGGAGAACAAGTATGTGCTGAAGGACCAGTCCGGGGGCTATTCTTGGCCTGTGATTTAAAGTCGTACTCTGGACTAAGAAGATACTGGAGTACTAGCGTGCTTCCCTGAACGCGCTGGAAGAGGTGAGCTCAATGGCTCCGCTGTTATCGCACGCACCGGACACACCGGGGCGGGAGACCGATGCGCTGTCCGTGCTGCCCGAGCTGGTGCGGCGCGCGGCGCGCATCCCCTCCTTGGCCGCCAAGTACGCGCCGCACCTCGCCGACGAGGACGTGTCGGCGCCGGCCGATCTTCCGGTCCTGACCCAGCCGGAGTTGGCCCGTGCCACGAAGGAGGTTCTGAGCCTGGGGCAGCGGACCGGGTCCGCCCAGCTGTGGGCCGGCGGCGGGACGCTCGGCACGCCCGCGCTGACGCTGCTGCCCGAGGGGATGTTCGCCCCGCAGATCCGCCGGGCGTGGAACCCGCTCGGTCCGGCGGACGTCCTCGCCAATCTGCATCCGCCGGGCAAGCTCCGGCCCGACCACTACTTCTACAACCGGTTCGCGGCCGAGTCGGGCGCCACCACGCTCGCCTTCGGCCGGCTGCCGGACGGCGCGCACGACGACTGGCTGGACTTCTTCGCCCGGCACCACGTCACCGCGGTGGCGGCGCCGCCCGAGACGCTCGGCCGTCTGCTGGGCGCTGCGGCGGCGGGCCGGCCGGTGCCCTGGCTGCGCACCCTGCTGCTGGGCGGGGCGGCCCACGACACCACCGCCGACGCGCGGATCGCCGAGTGTTTCCCGTACACCGAGGTCTGGCGTCTGTACGGGTCGCCGAGCGCGTGGGTGACCGGTCATCGCGGGCCGCAGTGCCTGGCGGACGTGTACCACCCGCTGCCGTACCAGCATGTGGAGATCGCCGACGGGCGGCTGCGGGTGACCACGCTCGACCTGGCCAGGAACCCGCCGCTGATCCGGTACCAGACCCAGGACCGCGGCGAGTTCGCCCGCTGCACCTGCGGGCTGCCCGGCCCGGCGATCCGGGTGATCGGCACCGCGTCGCCCTTCTTCCGCTTCCACGGCCGTGCCGTCTCCGCCGGTGAACTGGTCGCACTGGCCACCGCCGTCGACGAGGTCGGCGCCGCGCAGGTGGCGGTGAGCGGGGAGCAGCGGGTCCAGCTGAGGGTCCGGCTGGCTCCCGGGGTGCCCGACGACCACCACACCCACGCCTGGATCAGGTTCCGGGTGCTGGAGAGCCATCTCGCGCTCGCGGCCTGCGTCATCGAGCAGCCGGATCTGTTCGAGGTGGTCGCGGTGGACGACCTGGACGCCGACGCCGCCGTCCTGGTGTCCGAGGAGTTCTGAATCCGGGCGCGCCGTCCCCGGGCCCGGCCGAGTCACCTGAGGAAACAACCGTAGGTACGAGAGGAATTGCCATGTCCGAGCAGCTCACTTCCCGACAGGACGCGGTCACCGCACAGGCCGAGGACGAGATTCTCGTCGCGGTGCGCGCGGTGGCCCCCGAGGCCGACGAGATGATCAGGGCGGAACCCCTCCCGGAGGGCTGGCTGCCGGGGTGGGACGTGGCCGGGGTGGTGCTCCGGGGTGCCCCCGAGGGGTTCAGCCCGCTGCCGGGTGACCGGATCGTGGGGGTGGCGACGGGCAGGCAGTGGTCCTCGTGCATGGCTCTGCCGTCCGAATACGCGGTCGTCCTTCCCGACCACGTCAGCTTCGAGCAGGCGGCGGCGCTGCGCGTGGCGGTGCTGACGGCGCTGCGGCTGGTGCGCGGCGCGGGTCGGCTGTCCGGCCGCGCGGTACTGGTGACCGGTGCCGGCCAGGGCATCGGCCGGCTGCTGGTGGAGCTGGCCGCCGCGCTGGGTGCCCGGGTGACGGCCGTGGTGCAGGACCGGGCGCACGCCGAGCTGGTCGAGCGGCTGGGTGCGGCCCGCGTGGTGTTCGGGCTCGACGACGTCAGCGACTCCTTCGACGTCCTGTACGAGGCCGCCGCGGGGGATCTGATCGCAGCCGGGCGGGAGCTGGTCGCGGACGGCGGTTCGGTGTTCCTCTACGAGAGCTTCGCCCCGCACGCCGCCGACATCGGCTTCTTCCGGTTCTTCGGCGGACCGGAGCAGGCCGGTCTGCGGCACTTCGTCTTCCGTACGGCCACCCCCGCGGACCGTGAACTCGCCCAGTTGCTCGATCTGTTGACCACGGGCGAGCTCTCGCTGGGTGCCGTCGCGGGGGCGGCGCCGACCGCGGCCTGACCCGGGACCGGACCGCGAAGAGGGGGTGCGACCCACAGGTCGCACCCCCTCTTCGTGTCTCGCGTGTCATACGGAGGCGCTCACCGGGCCCAGCCACTCGGTCAGTTCGGCGCGCAGGCGGTCCAGGTCGCCCTCGTGGCCGTGGGCGGCGATGTGGCCGTCGGGCCGTACGAGGTAGTACCCCTGCTGCCGGCAGCCCGTCTGCGTGCGGGCGGATCCGGCGGACAGGCTCACGTTCCGCACCTCGGGCCACGCCGTGGTGACGCCGCGCACCTGCTCGCGCCAGGCGGCCGCCCCGCCCCGGCAGACCACGACGAGGGTCCAGCCGGGCGGCTCGTCGCGGGGACCGGCGAAGCCGGCCGGGATGGCCAGTTCGCGGGGGAAGACGGCGCCGACGCCCAGTCCGCCGGGCAGCCGGGAGCGCATCCGGCAGGCCGGGCGACCGCCCGGCAGCTGCGTCTCCCGGGTGGCCGGATAGGCGAGGCGGCGGCCCGCCATGACGGGGGCGTACAGGCGGAACAGGCCGGTGCGTTCGGCGGTCCGGAAGGCGGCGTCGCGGGCCTTGACGGCGAGCGGGCGGCTCACCATCCAGCCGCGGGTCTGGATGTCGGTGTCGCGGACCACGCGCCGGGCGACGGCGGCCCGTTCGGGCCCGTAGGTGAGCAACAGGCTGGAGGGAGCCCTGCCGTGCAGGACGGCGGCGATTTTCCAGGCCAGGTTGTGGGCGTCCTGCATGCCCGTGTTGAGACCCTGGCCGCCCGCGGGGCTGTGCACGTGCGCGGCGTCCCCGGCTATGAAGACCCGGCCGAGCTGGAACTCGTCGGCGTGCCGGGCGTGGATGCGGAACTCCGACTCCCACACCGGGTTGGTGAGGGTGACTCCGCGCGGACCGCGCTCGTCGACGATCTTCTGCATCCTCTCGACGCTGACCTTCTCCCCCGGGGCCAGGCTGGAGAAGAACCGGAAGATGCCGCCGGGCAGGGCCACCACGACCAGCGCGCCCGCGGCCGACTGGTAGTACAGGGCCTGGTCCGGCGGCAGGAACCCCTTGATCTCGGTGTCGACCAGGGCGAACGCGCTCTCGTAGGTGCTGCCGGAGAAGCCGCTGCCCAGCTGGCCGCGGACCGCGCTGCCCGCCCCGTCGGTGCCGATCACGAAGGCCGCCCGGGTCCGTTCGACGCGTCCGTCGCCGTGCTCCAGGACAGCGGTCACCCCGTCGACTCCGTCGATGCGCCCGGAGAAGTCCATGCCGTCGAAGGCGAGCAGCCGCACCCCCCGCTCGACCTTGCCGCCCAGTTCGCGCAGCCGGGTGCGCAGGATGCGCTCGGTCTCGTTCTGCGGCAGGCACAGCGGGCTGAGCGACTGCGGGAAGTCGAAGCCGGCCAGCCTGCGCCGCTCGGAGAAGTAGCTGAACGCGTTGATCTGGACGCCGGTGCCGCGCAGTTCGGACAGCACGCCGAGGTCTTCGAAGAGGTCGATGCTGCGTGGCCAGACCAGCAGCGCCTTGGGGAAGGGCGAGGGATCGGGGGCGCGGTCGATGACGCGCACCCGCACCCCGCGCCGCAGCAGTTCGCAGGCCGCCATCATGCCGGTCGGCCCGGCTCCGACGATCAGTACGTCGTACGAGTCCGCCGGGGTCTCTTTCTGCGCTGGTCGCGCGGTGCTCGGCACGGGGCTCCTCCATCTCACTGGACGCTCATTGACGACAACCATCAGATGTCTTACTGTTCTTCGAGATCTTACAGTAGGTCCCCGGATGAGGACAGACGAGAAAACCGGTCGCGAACAGCGGAAGAAAGAGGGGTCATGACCACCCAGACCGAGACCCGGACGACAGTGCCGGAGCACCGGGAGGACGCGGGCTCGCTCAGCGTGATGATCGCGGTCGCCCTGGCCAGCGTGCTGCTCCCGCTGGCCATCACCGCCCCCGCGGTGGCCATGCCCGACCTCACGATCGACCTCGACTCCACGGTGGCCGGCGGCCAGTGGGTGCAGAACGCGTACGGTGTGACGTTCGCGGCGTGCATGCTCGCGGCCGGCACCCTCGCCGACCAGTTCGGCCGGCGCCGCATCCTGGCGATCGGCACCGTCGTCTTCATGGCCATGTCGGCGGTCGCCGCGGTGTCCACCGACATCCTGGTGCTGGACATCGCGCGCGCCCTGCAGGGCATCGGCGCGGCCGGTGTGCTCACCAGCGGCGCCGCGATCCTGGCCGCCTCCTTCACCGGGCGCCGGCGCACCCAGGCCTTCGGCGTCCTCGGCACCTCCTTCGGCGCCGGTCTCGCGCTCGGGCCGGTGCTCGGCGGGGCCTGCGTCAGCCTGGCCGGATGGCGCGGGGTGTTCTGGCTGAACGTCCTGGTCGGCGCCGTCGCGCTGGCCCTGATGCCGCGTATCAAGGAGTCGCGGGACCCGAACGCCACCCGGGTCGACTGGCCCGGACTCGCCACCTTCAGCGGCAGCCTCTTCCTGCTCGCGCTCGGCTTCGTCGAGGGCGGCGAGCGCGGCTGGGCACACCCGGCGACCATCGGCTCACTCGTCGGCTTCGCCCTGTTCATGGCCGCGTTCGTGGTGATCGAACAGCGCGTGGAGCGGCCCATGTTCGACCTGTCGCTGTTCCGCAACGCCACCTTCGTGGTGGTGGTCTGCCAGCCGTTCACCATCACCTTCGGTTTCGTGGTGCTGCTGAACTTCCTGCCGCCGTACTTCAAGGGTGTCGGCGGCTACTCCAGCACCGAGTCCGGACTGCTGCTGATGCCGCTGATGCTGCCGATCTTCGTACTGCCGCTGCTGATCGGGCGGCTGGTCGCGGACCGGGTCACGCCGCGCGTGCTGCTGACGGCCAGTTCGGTGCTGATCGCCGTCGGCTCGCTGTGGATGGTCGTCCTGGAGCCGGGGCAGTCCTGGACAGCCGTGGTCGCGCCGCTGCTGGTCTTCGGGCTCGGCGTCGGCTCGGCGTTCGGGGCGATGGACAACGCCGCCGTCAGCGTCGTACCCGTGGAACGCGCGGGCATGGCCTCCGGCATCTTCAACACCATGCGGATCGCGGGTGAGACCGTGGCCGTCGCCGCGGCCGGAGGATTCCTGTCGTCCTACACGCGTGGCGAACTGACCGACACCGCACCGCAGTTCGCCGCGCAGGCGCCGCGCCTCGCCGGTGAGGCGACGCAGGGCCGGGTGGACGCCGCGCTGGCCGCGGTCTCCCCGGCGCGGCGGCCCGAGGCGCTCGACGCCGTGGCCCACAGCCTCACCTCCAGCCTGCACGTGTCGTTCATCGCGCTGGCCGTGCTCGCGGCGGCCGGGGCGATCACCACCTTCCTCGTCGTCAAGGACAAGGAACTCGCGGACGCGGCGAACTGAACGCCCGCCGCCAAGCCGGGGAGTGCCCGGTCCTCCCCCGTCCCGGGTGCTCCCCTCTCTCCCCGCACTCCCCTCACTCCCCGCTCGACCCGAGTGACCTCAACCGAAAGCAGGAGAAGATGCGTTACCGCTATCTGGGCGACACCGGCCTGTCCGTCTCCGAGCTGTGCTTCGGCGCCATGACCTTCGGCGGCGGGGCCAGCTTCCTCGGGGCCGAGGACCGCAACTGGTCGGAGTTCGGCACTGTCGACGACCAGAACGTGCTGCGGATGATGGACCAGGCGCTGGACGCCGGCATCAACTTCTTCGACACCGCCGACGTCTACAAGAACGGCATGGGCGAGGAGTTCTTCGGCCGCACCCTGCAGAAGGTCCGCGACCGCGTCATCATCGGCACCAAGGGCCGCTGGCGGATCACCGACGACCCGAACGACATCGGCGCCACCCGCCACCACCTGTACGCGGCGGTCGATGACAGCCTGCGCCGCCTGAACACCGACTACATCGACCTCTACCACATTCACGGCTTCGATCCGCGTACCTCCCTGGACGAGACCCTGCGCGTGCTCGACGACCTGGTCCGGGCCGGGAAGATCCGCTATATCGGCGTCTCCAACTTCGCGGGCTGGCAGCTGATGAAGGCGCTGTCCGTCTCCGACCGCCGCAACCTCAGCCGCTTCGTCTGCTACCAGGGCTACTACAACATCGGCGCCCGGGACCTGGAGCGCGAGATCATCCCGCTCGCCGTGGACCAGAAGGTCGGCATCACCGCCTGGTCGCCGCTGGCCGGCGGCTTCCTGACCGGCAAGTACCGCCGTGGCGAGGGCCGTCCGGAGGGCAGCCGCCTCGCGCAGCGCACGCCCGCCGAGTCCGCTCCGCTGACCGACGAGAACCAGGCGTACGACATCGTCGACGAGATGGCGCGGATCGCCGAGGAGCGCGGTGCGACCGTCGCGCAGGTCGCGCTGAACTGGGTGCTCGCCAAGCCCGGCATCACCTCCGCCGTGGTCGGAGCGACCAAGCCGCACCAGCTGGAGGACAACCTCAAGGCCATGGAGTGGACGCTCTCCGAGGACGAGCTGGGGCGCCTGGACAAGGTCAGCGAGACCGAGGCGCCGTACCCGTACTGGCACATCGGCACCGTCGGCGCCGACCGCAAGCTGCCGGGTGACGTCTACCCCGCCTGACCCGGCCCCCGTACGGCAGCGGAGGGACGACGCTCCCGTGTCGTCCCTCCGTCTGTCTGTCCTCCCCCTTGCCCCCCCCTTTGTCCTCCCCCTTTTCCCCTTTGAACCCTTTTCCCCCTATCGACCACGAGCAGGAATCACCACCACCACGACAGAAAGCCAGGCCATCCATGACCACCGCACCAGACGCCGCTCCCGCGGCGATACCGCCGCTGGACTACACGCGCACCGTGGACCGTCTGCTCGTCCACCGGGACGCCCTGGGCGAAGTGTTCCTGACGGACCTGCGGCGCATCGACGAGGACCACTACGCGGCGGGCGCACAGCTGCCCAGGTCGCACGCCTACTACGGGGACCACCTGCTGCGCCCTGGCTGCTACGACCCGCTGCTGATCCTGGAGGCGTGCCGGCAGGCCACGCTGGCCGGTGCGCACCGCTTCTTCGGTGTGCCGTCCGACAACAAGTTCATCCTCACCCACCTCAGCCTGCGCCTCGACCACCCGCGGATGGTCGTCGTGGGCCCCTCGCCGTTCTCGCTCGCCTTCCGGGTCCGCATCGTCAGCCGCAAGGAGCGCGAGGGCCGGGTGACCGGCCTCGATTACGAGCTGGACCTGATCGCCGACGGCACCGTGATCGGGCGTGCCGCCATCGGGCTCCGCTTCAAGACGCCGATGGGCTATCTGACCCTGCGGCTCAACAACCGCGACGGGTTCGCCCTGCCGTCGTCCGCGACCTACCCGGTGACGACCCCGGGGACGCCCGTCGCCCCGCATCTGGTCGGCCGCGCCAATCCGGAGAACGTCGTCCTGGTCGACGCGGCGGTCACCGACAACACCGCGCAGGCGCTGCTGCGCATACCGGCCCGGCACGCGAGCCTGTTCGACCACCCGCAGGACCATCTGCCCGGCATGGTCATCGCCGAGGGCGCGCGGCAGCTGGCGCTGCTCGCCGCGCTCGACGTCCAGGGGCTGGCCACCTTCAAGACCATCGTCACCGAGATGCACGTACGGTTCACGCGCTTCGGAGAGCTGGAGGACGAAACGGTGCTGACCGCCTGGGTCGACAACCCCCGGGAGACCGCGGGCGCCGTGACGCTCTACACCCTCGGCGGCACACTCCCCGCGGAGGGCGAGCCGGCGCCGTCGGCTCAGCTTCCGGTGCGCGTGGAGGCCTCGCAGAAGGGCGAGCCGCTGTGCGTGTTCTCCTTCGTCCTCGCCCGGATGCCGTCGTGAACGCGGTCGCCGTGAACCGGTCCGGGGCACAGGCGCCGGTGACGAGCGCCGTCTTCTCCGACGTGGACGAGACGCTGATCCGGGTCAAGAGCATGTTCCGGTTCCTGGAGTTCTATCTGCGGACGCGGGGGGAGCCCCCGGCCACGTACGACCGGTTGACGGGTGAGCTGCGGGCCGCGGCACTGCGGGGGGCGCCGCGCGGCGAGATCAACCGCAGGTACTACCGCCTGTACCGGGGCGAGGAGGCGCGGCGGCTCGCGGAGGCCGGGCGGCGCTGGTTCGCCGACGAATGGCAGGTGCGGGCGAACGGACTGTACGTGCCCGAGGTCGAGGAGGCCCTGCGCGTGCACCAGAAGTCCGGGCAGGCGCTGGTCCTGGTCTCCGGGTCGTTCTTCGCCTGCCTCGATCCGATCGCCCAAGACGTCCGCGCCGACCAGGTGCTCGGCACCCGCCCGGTCGTGCGGCGCGGTGAGCTCACCGGCGAGGTGCTGGCGCCCATGATCGGCGCGACCAAGGGCCGGGCGGTCCGGATCGCCGCGGTCGTCCGCGGCTTCGACCTGGCGGGCTGCTCCGCGTACGGCGACCACGTCAGCGACGTACCGATGCTGGAGGCGGTCGGCCGTCCGGTCGCGGTCGGCGACGACGAGGAGCTGACCGCCCACGCCCTGCGCTCGGGCTGGGCCCGGCTGCTGACCCGGGCGCCGCGGCGATGAGTGCGACGGGACGGCCCGGGCGGCGTCCGGACACATTCGCGGGTCGCATCCGGCGGCCCGCCCTGGAAGGGGAGGCTCTCTCATGACGCGCATCGGAATCCTGGCCACCGGGTCCTACCTGCCGAGCACGGTCGTCACCAACGAGGAGATCGCGCGCGGGGCGGGCGTGACCGACGAGTGGATCGTGCGCAAGACCGGCATACGGGAGCGGCGCCGGGCCGACGACCGTGACGCCACGTCGGATCTGGCGGCCCGGGCCGGCCGGGCCGCCCTGGAGCAGGCGGGGGTCCGCGCGCAGGACGTGGCGTACATCGTGCTCGCCACCTCGACGCCGGACCATCCGCAGCCCGCGACGGCCAGCATCGTCCAGCACCTGCTCGGCGCGGTGAACGCGGCGGCCTTCGACATCAACGCCGTGTGCAGCGGTTTCGTGTACGCCACCACGGTCGGCGAGCGTCTGCTGCGGGCGTCCGGCGAGGGGAAGTACGCGCTCGTCATCGGCGCCGACATCTACTCCCGCATCCTGGACTACTCCGACCGCAAGACGGCCATCCTGTTCGGCGACGGCGCCGGCGCGGTGCTGCTGGGTGAGGTTGCGGACACCTGCGGGATCCGCGAGACCAGCCTGCTCACCCGCGGCGACCAGTACCGGCTGATCAGCGTTCCGGCGGGCGGCAGCCGCAGGCCCGCCGACGAGCGCACGCTGGAGGAGGGCGCGCACTACTTCCGGATGGACGGGCGCGGGGTGCGGTCGTTCGTGCAGGAGAACCTCCCCGAGGCGCTGCACGAGCTGCTCGACCGGGCGGGCGTGCACCGTGAGCACGTACGGCATTTCGTGCCGCACCAGGCCAACGGTGTGATGCTCGGTGAGGTGTGGCCCGCCCTCGGACTGCCCTCGGCGACCATGCACCTGGCTCTGGAACGGTACGGGAACACGGGCTCGGCGTCGGTGCCCGTCACTCTCGACATCGCGCACCGGCAGGGTGAGTTCGCCGACGGGGACACCGTGCTCATGGCCGGGTTCGGCGGTGGGATGACGGTGGGCGCGGTGCTGACGCAGTGGGCGCCGACGGCGTTCGCCCGCGACGGCGAGCGGGAACTGGCGGGCACGCGGTGAGCGGCTCGGGAGGCGGGACGACCGCGACGGATCCGGAACTCGACGCGCTGATCCGCCGCCATGTGGCGGCCCGGCGGCGCGCGCGCCTGCGCGAGGCGACGGAGCGTTCGCTGCGGTCCTGGCTGCTGGGCAGCGCTCCGGCCGAGTCGGCGCCGCCGCGCAACCCCGCGCGGCGCGCTTGAGGTCCTGACGTACCGAAGCCGGTGTCCCCCCTGGAGCAGCAGGGGGGACACCGGCTTCGGTGCTGTGGACGGCGGTCAGTAGATGCCGAACATCCGGACCGGGCCCGCGAAGCCGCCCTTGTGCTTCATCAGGCCGATGACCGTCATCGCGCCGGACTCCGGCAGCTTGTCCACGTTCGCCGCCCACTCGATGCCGTAGTGGCCGGTGGGGAGCAGGAACTTGTGGGCCCGCGGGTCGAGGTAGTTGTTGGCGCCCGAGTCGAGGCTCGGGCTGTCGGTGGCCACGCCGACGATGTTGCGCTGGGAGACGAGGAACTCGGCGGCGTCCCAGCCGATGCCGGGGAAGTGCGGCTTGCCGTCGGCGTCCCGGTTGAAGATCCGCTGCGGGTCGTTGATGCGGGAGGACCAGCCGCAGTCCATGGCGACCACGGCGCCGTCCGGGATACGGCCGTGGCGGCTCTCCCACTTGCGCAGGTCGTCATAGGTGAGCAGGGCGTCGAGGTCCTTCTCGGCGCGGTCGCCGATGCGGACGACCACGAGCGGCGCTATGAGGTTCTCGGCCGGGATCTCGTCGGTGGCGAGCTGGCCGTTGTCGAAGTGCTTGGGGCCGTCCATGTGCGTACCGCTGTGCTCGTCGATCGTGAGCATGAGGGTGTTGTAGCCCTCCTTCTCGACCGAGGCGACCTGGGTGAACTTCGGCGGCTCGACGAAGGGGCGGAAGACCGGGAAGTCCTCGCCCCACGCGTGGCTCATGTCGACGATCCGGCGGCCGGCGCCGAACAGTTTCTTCGCCCCGGCCGCGGGCGTGGCGGCGGCGGCCGGTGTGGCGCCCAGCAAACCCATGCCGGTCACCGTGGCGCCCAGCGCCCCGGCGAGGCCGAGCAGCCCGCGCCGGCTGGGGGCGGCGGCCGCGGCCGTGCGGCGCACCTCGCCGGCGGACTGGACGCTCTCCTCGGGGTTGCAGGCCTTGTGGGCGTGGATGTGGTCGTGCTCCTCCGTGTACGTGTCGCCGTACACGGCCTTCATCACCCAGGTTCCGCACACGTTGCTCTCCTCTTGGCGGTTGGCGGGATCGGCTGTGCCGGGTGGGGCCGGCTGTACGACCCCATCGAACCATAAGAGATCTGATATATGTAAGCCAACAGAGAGATGCGCCAGCGAAGGCGCCAGCGAAAGTGGGAGGGTTGCCGTGTCCGACGTCCTTGCCCCGCCGAACTCCGCACGACCGGCCGTACGCACCGCGAGCAGGGCCGCACTGGGCTTCGGCCCGGCCCTGGTCACCGCCGTCGCCTATGTCGATCCGGGAAATGTCGCGATCAACTTCAGCGCCGGTTCGGGATACGGATACGCGCTGCTGTGGGTGGTCGTCACCGCCGGGGCGTCCGCCGGGGTCATCCAGTACCTGTCGGCCAAGCTGGGCGCCTGCACCGGGCGTTCCCTCACCCAGTGCGCCGGCGCCGCCCTCGGCCGGCCCGCCCGCCTCGCCTACTGGGCCCAGGCGGAACTGGTCGCGGCCGCCACCGATGTCGCCGAGGTGGTCGGCGGGGCGGTCGCCCTGCGGCTGCTGTTCGGCCTGCCCCTGTGGCTCGGCGCGATCGCCACCGCCGTGGCCTCGACGTTCCTGGTACGGCTGCGCGGCGCACGGGGCGGCAACGCGTTCGCCGTGGCGATCACCGCCGCGCTCGCGCTGATCACCTGCGGGTTCATCGGCTGCATGGTGGCCGCCGGGCCCTCCGCGACCGGTATGGCCTCGGGGCTGCGCCCGCTGCTGCCGGACAGCCAGGCCCTGCTGCTCGCCTCCGGCATCTTCGGCGCGACGGTGATGCCGCACGCGGTGTATGTGCACTCGGCGCTGAGCCGGGACAGTGCGGGCGGGGGGCCGAAAGGCGGCGGTCCCCTGGACGGCGGCCAGGGCCGTGTCCGGGGGCTGCTGGCGGCGCACCGTTCCGGGGTGGTCTTCGCGATGCTGGTCGCCGGAACCGTCAACGCCTCCCTGCTGATCACGGCGGCGGCGCTGCCGCGCGGCGGCTCCCAGGAGCTGGAGGAGATCCACGGGACGGTCGGCAGGCTGCTCGGCAGCGTTCCCGCGCTCGCCCTGGCCCTCGCCCTGCTGGCGTCCGGGCTCGCCTCCACGGCGGTCGGCACGCACGCGGGCGACATCGCCATGAAGGACCTCCTGCACCGGCGCGTACCGCCGTGGGTGCGGCGGACGGCGGCACTGGCCCCCGCGGTGCTCCTGCTGGTCGCGGGGGTCGACACCACGCGGCTGCTGGTGCTCTCCCAGGTGGGCCTGTCCCTGGGCATCCCCTTCGCGCTCGTCCCGCTCATCGTGTTCACCTCCCGCCGCTCCCTGATGGGATCGGCGGTCAACCGCCGGGCCACCACGGTGGCGGCCTCGGCGGTGGCGGCGGCCGCGGTCGTCATCAACGGCGTACTGCTGGCCCAGTTGGCGGCCTGAGCGGTTTCCCGGGGCGTACGAAGGGGGCGGCGGGCATCTGCCCGCCGCCCCCTTCGTACGCCCTAGTCTCGGCTCACACGGTGGCCGGCTCGGTGATCCGGGTGCCGCGCAGCAGCCAGGTCGGGCCCTCGGCCCAGCCCCCGACGGCCTCGAAGAAGCGGGCGAAGTGCTCGCCCTCGCAGTGCGCGTCGAACGCGGCCTCGTCGTCGTAGGCCTCGTACAGGAAGAAGCGGTCGGGGTCCGAGGCGTCGGCGATCAGGTCGAACGCGCGGGTGCCCGGCTCGTCGGCGATCGAGCGCCGCCCGTCCTCCAGCGCGGCGGCGACGAACTCGGCACGCCGGCCGGCGGGGACGGTGAAGGAGACGGCGACTGTGTACACGGGGAATCTCCTCGTCCATCAGATGTTCGATGTCAGATCTCTATAAGATATCTTACGTATGGGGGATGCTGGACCCTCCCTGACCGGGAGGGGGGACTACTTCCGTTCCGCGGGCTTCCAGCCCGACAGCGCCTTCGAGCAGCGGTCGAGCTGCGCCAGGAAGGTCGCCGCCTCCCGCTCCTCGAAGCATCCGGCCAGCACCTTCTCGACCTCCGCCACCGCCTCGTCGGCGCGCCGGATCAGCGCACCGCCGGTGCGGGTGAGGCGGGCTTCGAGGATGTGGCTGTGGATCGGGTGCGGGCGGCGCTCGACGAGGCCGCGCCCCTCCAGCGTCGACAGCACCGAGGACATGGTCTGCGGTGTGACCATGCCGCGCCGGGCCAGCGCCGCTCCGGACAGCCCTGGCTCAAGCATGAGTGCGAGCAGTACGTTGTACTGCGGAACATTGATCTTGAACGGGCGCAGCGCGGCGTGCTTGGCAGCGGTCAGCTCCTGCTCAACACGCTTGATGCGTTGTCCCATGCGCTCTTCCACCGACGACCCCATGTCGTGCAGGTTACCCGCATATCTCTTATTGCTGTATGGCATCTGTATCGTATCCGCAGTCGTGCCCCCTTCCGGGCCGGCGCCAGGCGAGGAAGAGTTCCTCGCCCGAGTCCGGCCGTGCGTCCGGGAACAGCACGATGCTCAGCACCGCCTCGCGCACCAGCGCGCGGCGTGTCTCGCGGTCGAACTCGTACTCCCACTGGCGCAGGGCGTGCTTGAGCGACACGGGCACGCGGTGTGCCATGTCGTACCGCAGCTCGTCGAGCAGTTCCTGCGCCGCGGCCATCCGCGCGAGCCTGTCCGGCGTCCACATCCGCTCCATGACGGCCCGTCCGACGCGCACTTCGAGTGCTTCGGCGGGGACCGGGGGGCGGCAGCCGGAGGGGCAGGCGTAGACGCCGGGTGCCGCCTTCGGCGCCGGGGCGGACGGGTCTTCCCGGTGCTCCAGCGGTTTTCCGCATCCGCCGCACAGGACGGTCCCGGCGAGTGCGGCGGGCGGGCGCGGCTCGTCCGGGGGCATGCCTGCGTCCTTTCGGTCGCGACCGGAAGCCGGTCAGACGGGTCGGCGCCGGCGCAGGGCCGCGTCCGCCAGGTGCGGGGGCGTGTAGTCGGCGTCCGAGGGGTTGAGGTCGGTGCCCGGCGGGACCAGTTCGTCGATACGGTCCAGTACCGCGTCGTCCAGCGCGATGTCGGCGGCGGCCAGCAGATCCGTCAACTGCTCCTGCGTGCGGGGTCCGATGATGGCGCTGTCCACCGCGGGATGGCTGAGGACGAACGCCAGCGCCAGGTGCGTGAGGGACAGACCGGCGGAGTCGGCCAGCTTGAGGAGTTCCTCGACGACCTCGTACTTGCGGACGTTGCCCGGCAGGGACTGGTCGAACTTGTGCGGGATGAGGTTGTGCCGGAAGTCGTTCAGCTCCAGCGGGTTCTGCCTGCGGTACCGGCCGGTCAGCCAGCCGCTGGCCAGCGGGCTCCAGGTGAGGACGCCGATGCCGTGGCGTTCGGCGGTGGGCAGGACCCCGCGCTCCACTCCGCGCATGAAGATCGAGTACGGCGGTTGTTCGGTGTGGAAGGGCACATGCCCGCGCCGGTCGGCGGTCCAGCGGGCCTCGACGATCTGCTCGGCCGGGAAGTCCGAGCTGCCGATGGCCATGACCTTGCCCTCCCGTACCAGGTCGGAGAGGACGGAGAGGGTTTCGTCGAGGTCCGTGGTGGGGTCGGGGCGGTGGATCTGGTAGAGGTCGATCCGGTCGGTGTCCAGGCGGCGCAGGCTGTCCTCGACGGCCCGGCGGATCCAACGGCGGGAGTTTCCGCGCCGGTTGGCGTCCTGCCCCATCGGGAAGTGGACCTTGGTGGCCAGGACGACGTCGTCACGGCGGCCCTTGAGCGCCTTGCCGACGATCTGCTCGGACTCGCCCGCCGAGTACATGTCCGCCGTGTCGATGAGGTTGACGCCCGCGTCCAGCGCGGTGTGGATCAGACGTACGGCGTCCTCGTGGTCCCGGTTGCCCCAGGCCCCGAGCATCATCGTGCCGAGCGCCAGACGGCTGACCGTGATTCCGGTGCGGCCAAGAGTGGTGTGGCGCACGAGGGCTCCCTTCGGTTGGTGCGGTGTGCTCCCGCTCCATCCTGTGCGGCAACGGGCGCGTATCCAGGCCCGCTTCGGCCGGGGGCACCGGGATCCTGGCACTGGCCGTCCCAGGACGGGTAAGATGCCGATAGATATAAGATCTCTGCTAACAGTTAGGCACCTGATATATGGCGTCCGATCTGGGAGACTTCCTCCGCAGTCGGCGGGCCGCGCTCAGCCCGGCCGGCCTCGGCTTCGCGGCAGGCTCGCGGCGGCGGCGCGTGCCGGGCCTGCGCCGTGAGGAGCTGGCCCTCCTCGCGGGCATCAGCGTCGACTACTACGTACGGCTGGAACAGGGACGTACCCACAACGTGTCCGAGAGCGTCCTGGACGCCGTGGCCGACGCCCTGCGGCTGGATGCGGACGAACGCTCGTATCTCCACGGGCTCAGCCGCCCGCCCCGCGCCGAACCCGGCCGGGACGGGCCCCAGTACGTACGGCCGGGGCTGCTGCGGCTGCTGGAGTCCCTGCACCAGGTGCCCGCGCTCGTCCTCGGGCGCCGGCTGGACATCCTGGCCTGGAACGCGCGGGCGGCCTCGGTCCTCACCGACTTCGCCGCGCTGCCGCCCGGCGGCCGCAACTTCGCCAAGCTGGTCTTCCCCGGGGGCGCCACCGGATCCGCCGGGGGCTCACCGCACTTCGACCACGCGGCCGCCGAGGAGGCCGTGGGCGCCCTGCGCGCCTACGCCACCCGGCATCCGGGCGACCCGGCCCTGGCCGCGCTGGTCGACGAACTCGGCCGCCGCAGCGGCCACTTCCGGCGGCTCTGGTCGAGCCAGACGGTACGCAGACGGCCGTACGGCACGAGGACACTGCGCCACCCCGGGACCGGGACGGCGGTCCGGGTCTGCCTCGAAACGCTGGTCCTGGCGGACGACCTCGACCAGATGCTGCTCACCTACACACCGGCGGACGAAGCACCGCCCCTGGTGCAGGCAGGTGGCGACAGGGCCGACGTGCCGAGCGGTGTGGCGGTTTCCGGCGCGGTGCACGGGACGCGTGCGGAGGGGGACGACGGCGCGGAGTCGCACATCGTGCGCGGCGTCGACTGAGCCCGCACCCCGCCGGCCGCTCCGTACGTCAGCGGGTGAGCGCGGTCTTCAGCGCCTGTGCCGTCGCCCGGGGGAACGCCGTGGCGCCGTTGTGTCCGCCCGGGAAGAGGACCGGCTCGGTGTCCAGCAGCTCCGCCAGTGCCAGTGCGCAGCGGTAGGTGTGCACGGTCGGGCGGGTCGTCCGGCCCGTCGCCGGGATGATGCGGGTCCCCGAGCGCTCCGCGGTCCGGACGGGCTCGGCCGGGTCGAGGGTGTCGGTGGTGACGGCGGTGAACTCGGCGGTGATGAAGTGGGCGAAGTTGGCCTGGCGTCGGGGGGTCATGGGCTGGGGGGTGAGGTTCTCCTCGGTCTCGTCCCGGGTCGGGTCGATGCCGAGGTGCCGGGTGATGGCGGGGAACGCCTCGGCGAGGCCGCCGGCCTTGTAGGCCTGCTGGATGGCCGTCAGTTCGGCGACGTGCTGGGCGCGGTCCTCCTCGGGCAGCAGGTTGGGGGTCACGGGCTCGTGGGCGATCAGGGTGTGGAGCAGGCCCGGGTGCCGGGCCACGGCCTGGAGGCCGATCGCGGCTCCCATGCTGAATCCGGCCATCAGCGCCGGTTCGTCGGCGACTTCGGCGAGCAGCCGTGCGACGTCGTCGGCGTGGTCGGCCATGGTGACGGGGCGGGCGGGGTCGTCGAGGGTGCTGCGGGAGAGGCCACGGCGGTCGTAGGTGACGACGGTGAAGGTGCCGGTCAGGTGGGGGACGAGGTCGACGGTGCGGTCCGCGTCGCCCTCGCCGCTCTGGGAGAGGAGCAGGACGGGTCCGCTGCCCTCGACCCGGTAGTGGAGGGTGGCGCCCGGGACGGGGAGGGTGCGGGTGGTCGCGGTCATGGTGGGTCCCCCTTGCGTGCTGCGGTCGGTGTCCTCGGCTGACACCATGAGAGTAATGCATCTTTTTTGATGCATCAAGATAGATGTATTGGAAGAGATGCATCAAGGGAGATGAATCGAGGGGGATGTATGGTCCGTGGCATGAACGGAGTCGAGCTGTTCCTGCTGGGCCGGACCCTCATGAAGATCGGCGAGCAGGCCATGCCCCAGCCGAAGACGGGGAGTCGGGGTTCGGTGCGCTCCGTGCTCGTCACGCTCGGGGACGTCGTCACCCACCCCGGGACGACGGTCGGTGAGATCGCCGCCCGCACGGGGCTGCCGCAGAGTCAGGTCTCCACGGCCGTCGCGCGGTTGGAGGAGGCCGGATCGGTGGACACCGAGCCCGATCCGGCCGACCGGCGCCGTCGGCTCATCCGCCCCGCCGCGAAGCCCTCCGCACGGGTCGCCGAGGTCCGGGCCGCCAGCGTCGACGACGCGCTCGCCGCCGCCCTCACCGGCCCCGACGGCACCGCCCCGGACCCGGACGCGATCCGGGAGGTCGCCGCCGCCCTGGACGTGCTGGCCCGCCGCCTCACCCCGGCGGCCGCCGCCCGTGCCCGCGATCTCGACGCGTCCGTCCCTCCGGTCAGCGACCGAAGCGACCGAAGCGACCCGACGGTGGACATGGCGTAGCGGCGACCGGGTGAGCGACTGAAGCGACCGAGGCGGCCAGGGCTTCGCCGGTCAGGCGATGGCCTGCGGGAAGGTGAAGAACCGGTAGGGGTCGTAGGCACTCTTGACGGCGCGCAGCAGCGTGTAGTTCTGGCCGTAGTAGGCGCGCTGCCAGTCGGGCAGGGCCGGGTCCATGAAGTTCTGGTACGCCTCGTGGTTGCCGGTCGCCTCCACGGTGGTGAAGGTCCCGTTGAGCCAGGCGGTGCCGGCGTCCTGGTCCTCCTGGGTGGGGGCGGCCGTGGTCAGGGCGACTTGCATGCCCACCTCGAACTGCGTGCTGCGGTGCACGTAGGCGGTGGCGCTGCGGCCGTAGTCGTTGATGCGGCCGCCGTAGGAGAGGAAGCCGATGGCACGGAACTGGCCGGGGCGCAGGGAGGTCTCCAGACGGGCCAGGGTGTCCTGCACGGCGGTGCGGGTCATCGCCTGGCCGAAGAGGGTGTTGCGGTAGGTCGCGTTGTACTCGCGGGGCAGCTGGGCCTCGGGCGAGTAGCCGAGGCGGTGGCATTCGGCGGTGGTCTTGTCGCCGCAGCCGAAGATGGCCATCATCGCCTGCTGGTAGGGCAGTTCGACGACTTGCCGGGTCCGGGCCGGCCGGCCCAGTGCGGTGAGGAAACCGTTGACGCAGCTGTCGGCGTCGCTCTGGGTGCCCGCGTAGGTGCCGGCGACCACGACGTTGGGCTCGCCGCCCTGGTCGGTCTGGAGGGTGAAGAAGAGCTGGGAGTTCAGCTCCCGCGGCCCGCTGATGATCCACTGCTGCCAGGCCTGCACCACGTCCACGGCGTCCGCCCAGGCGAACGTGAGGTTGAACAGGGCGAGCGTGGGCAGCTGCACCGGCCGCACCTCGTACTCGGTGACCACGCCGAAGTTGCCGCCACCACCGCCGCGCAGGGCCCAGAAGAGGTCGGCGTTGCGGGTGGCGGAGGCGGTCACCGTGCGGCCGTCGGCGAGGACGACCTGTGCGGAGACCAGGCGGTCGGCGCCCAGGCCGTACTTGCGGGACGACGGGCCGATGCCGCCGCCCTGGATCCAGCCGCCCATCGCGACGGTGGGGCAGGTGCCGGAGGCCACCTGGAGGCCGAGCGGTGCGAGGGTGGCGACGATGTCGGCGCCCAGCGCGCCCGGGCCCAGTCGGACCGTCGTGGCGTCGGCGCGCACCGAGTTCAGCCGGGAGACGTCGATGACCAGGCCGGGTGAGGTGGAGTAGCCGGCGTTGCTGTGGCCGCCGCTGCGCACGCTGGAGGCCAGGCTGTTGTCCTGGGCGAAGCGGATGCAGGCCGCGATGTCGGCGGTGCTCTGGCAGTAGGCGACGGCCTGCGGGTGCACGGTGTCCCACTTGGCCTGGTGGAGCTGCCGGGCCCGGTCGTAGTCGGCGTCGGTGGGCAGCACCAAGGTGCCGTTCAGCTTGCCGCGCAGGGTGTCCCAGGAGGTGGCCGCCGAGGCGGATCCCTCCCCGGCCAGGACGAGGCCGCCGGTGGAAACGGTCAGTGCGGCGGCCGCGCCCATGCCCGCGCCGGTGCGGATGAGCGTGCGTCTGCTGATCACGAGGTTCCCCCTTGCCGTTTGCGTATCCCGTGTCCCGTATCCCGTGCGCGATCGGGGCGGTGGCAGTGTGTGCGCCCGGTCTTGGGGAGGGCTAAAGGCACCGGGACCGTACGAGGCCGGTCTGGTAGGCGACGGCCACCAGGCCGGCGCGGCGGCGGACGCCGAGTTTGGTCATGGCGTTGCGCAGGTGGGTGGTGGCGGTGAGCCGGGAGACGACGAGGCGGTCGGCGATCTCCTGGGCGGACAGACCGGTGCCGGCCAGCGAGAGCACCTCGCGTTCGCGGGGGGTGAGGCCGTCCAGGGAGGGCACGCCGGAGTTGTCGACGCAGGCGTCCATCAGGGGACGGGTGAGGCGGCTGGACAGCAGCGCGTGGCCGCGGGCGGCCAGCCGGGCGGCGTGGGGCAGGCGGCCGGTGTCGGTGTCCTTGAACAGGAAGCCCCGGGCGCCGGCCCGCAGTGCCTCGAAGGCGGCGTTCGCCGACGCGGTGGCGTCGGCCAGGACGACCACGGGGGTGCGGCGGGGGCCGTGGCCGAGGCGGTGGACGAGGTCGATTCCGCTCAGCCCGGGCAGGTGCAGGTCGGCCAGGACGACGTCGGGAGTGAGGCGCTCGGCGCGGGTGTCGGCCTCGTCGCCGTCGGAGCAGGCCGCCACGACGGTGAGATCGGGCTCCGCCTCCAGGAGCGCGGTGTGGGCGGCACGCTGCGCGGGGTGCTCTTCGGCGAGGAGGACGGCGGTGGTCATACAGGGGGCTCCGGGGAGTGGGGGGTGCCGGTCGGGGGTGCGGTGCGGGCGGGGAGGCAGGCGGCGAACGCCTCGATGACGGACAGCAGCGCGGCGTCCGTCAGGGCCTGGCCGAGCGTCGCCCGCGCGCCGGCCGGGTCCTGGGAGACCGACGGGTCCGGGGCGCCGCAGTCCGCGAAGGAGGACGGGGTGCCGTCCCAGGTACTGAGGAAGGCCAGGAGGCGTTCGGCGCTCGGGGCGGGGGCGCCGGACCGGGCCGGCAGGGCGGACAGCTGGGCCTCGAGCAGCTCCATCAGGCGGCGCCGCTCCGTCTGGGCTGATGGATTGTCAGTCATGCGGCAGTGTGGGCACAGGGCGCCAAGGGGCCGCTAAAGACGTACGGCGCAGGGCCGTACGGACAGGTGCGAAGGACATGGCGAAGGGCCGTACGACGCTGTCGGCGCGTCGTACGGCCCTTCGACTGTCGCCGGAGCCGGGGGCGGCGCTACCGCTTCGCCGCCTTCCGCGTGGCCCGCAGCCATTCCCTGTTCATGCTGGTGATGGACACCAGCGGAATCCCCTTGGGGCAGGCGGTGGCGCACTCACCGGTGAGCGTGCACCCGCCGAACCCCTCCTCGTCCATCTGCGCCACCATGTCCAGCACCCGGGTCTCCCGCTCCGGCGCGCCCTGCGGAAGCACGTTGAGGTGGTTGACCTTGGCGGAGGTGAACAGCATCGCCGCCCCGTTGGGGCAGGCGGCGACACACGCCCCGCAGCCGATGCACTCCGCGTGCTCGAAGGCGAAGTCGGCGTCGGGCTTGGGCACCGGTGTGGCGTGCGCCTCCGGTGCGGATCCCGTCGGCGCGGTGATGTACCCGCCGGCCTGGATGATCCGGTCGAACGCCGACCGGTCCACCACCAGGTCCTTGATCACCGGGAACGCGGAGGCCCGCCAGGGCTCGATGTCGATCGTGTCGCCGTCCTCGAAGGACCGCATGTGCAGCTGGCAGGTGGTGGTGCGCTCGGGCCCGTGGGCCTCGCCGTTGATGACGAGGGAGCACGCGCCGCAGATGCCCTCGCGGCAGTCGTGGTCGAAGGCGACGGGGTCCTCGCCCTTGAGGATGAGCTCCTCGTTGAGGGTGTCGAGCATCTCCAGGAAGGACATGTCGGAGGAGATGCCGTCCACCTCGTACGTGGACATGGCGCCTTCGGCGTCGGTGTTCCGCTGCCGCCAGACGCGCAGGGTGAGCTTCATGCGTAGCTCCGCTGGGTGGGGTGGACGTACTCGAAGACCAGGTCTTCCTTGTGCAGGACGGGGGCGGAGCCCGTACTGGTGAACTCCCAGGCGGCCGCGTACGAGAACTCGTCGTCCTTGCGGGCGGCCTCGCCGTCCGGGGTCTGGGACTCCTCGCGGAAGTGGCCGCCGCAGGACTCGGCGCGGTGCAGCGCGTCGAGGCACATCAGCTCGGCGAGTTCCAGGTAGTCGACGACGCGGTTGGCCTTCTCCAGGGACTGGTTGAACTCCTCGCCGGTCCCGGGGACCTTGATGCGCCGCCAGAACTCCTCGCGGATCTGCGGGATGCGCTCCAGTGCCTTGCGCAGTCCGCTGTCGGTACGGGCCATGCCGCAGAACTCCCACATGAGCTCGCCGACTTCGCGGTGGAAGGAGTCGGGGGTGCGGTCGCCGTCGACGGCCAGGAGCAGGCCCAGCCGGTCCTCGGTCTCCGCCAGCACCTCCCGCACGGCCGGATGTTCGTCGGTGACCGGGTCCTGGTGCGGATGGCGGGCCAGGTAGTCGTTGATGGTCGCCGGGAGGACGAAGTAGCCGTCCGCCAGGCCCTGCATGAGCGCCGACGCGCCGAGCCGGTTGGCGCCGTGGTCGGAGAAGTTGGCCTCGCCGATGGCGAACAGGCCGGGGATGGTGGTCTGCAGGTCGTAGTCGACCCACAGGCCGCCCATCGTGTAGTGCACGGCCGGGTAGATCCGCATCGGCACCTCGTACGGATCCTCGTCGGTGATCCGCTGGTACATGTCGAAGAGGTTGCCGTACTTCGCCTCGACGGCCGCCCGGCCCATGCGCTTGATGGCGTCCGCGAAGTCCAGGTAGACGCCCTGCCCGCCGGGGCCCACGCCCCTGCCCTCGTCGCAGACGTTCTTCGCGGCGCGGGAGGCGATGTCGCGCGGGACGAGGTTGCCGAAGGAGGGGTAGACGCGCTCCAGGTAGTAGTCGCGCTCGTCCTCCGGGATCCGGTGCGCGGGCCGCTGGTCGCCCTTCGCCTTCGGGACCCAGATCCGGCCGTCGTTGCGCAGCGACTCGCTCATCAGGGTGAGCTTGGACTGGTGGTCGCCGGTGCGCGGGATGCAGGTGGGGTGGATCTGCGTGAAGCAGGGGTTGGCGAAGTAGGCGCCGCGCCGGTGTGCCCGCCAGATGGCGGTGGCGTTGGAGTTCATGGCGTTCGTCGACAGGTAGAAGACGTTGCCGTAGCCGCCGCTCGCGAGCACCACCGCGTCCGCGAAGTACGTGGAGATCTTCCCGGTGATCAGGTCCCGGGCCACGATCCCGCGCGCCCGCCCGTCGACGACGATCAGGTCCAGCATCTCGGTGCGCGGGTGCATCTCCACGTTCCCGGCCGCGATCTGCCGCGACAGCGCCTGGTACGCGCCCAGCAGCAGCTGCTGGCCCGTCTGGCCGCGGGCGTAGAAGGTGCGCGAGACCTGGACGCCGCCGAAGGAGCGGGTGTCGAGGAGGCCGCCGTACTCGCGGGCGAAGGGCACGCCCTGGGCCACGCACTGGTCGATGATCTCCACCGAGATCTGCGCGAGGCGGTGCACGTTGGACTCGCGCGCCCTGAAGTCGCCGCCCTTGACCGTGTCGTAGAACAGGCGGTGCACGGAGTCGCCGTCGTTGCGGTAGTTCTTCGCGGCGTTGATGCCGCCCTGCGCGGCGATGGAGTGGGCGCGGCGCGGGGAGTCCTGGTAGCAGAACTGGACGACGTGGTAGCCCTGTTCGGCGAGGGTGGCGCCGGCCGAGCCGCCCGCGAGACCGGTGCCGACGACGATGACCGTGTGCTTGCGGCGGTTGGCCGGGTTGACCAGTTTGGCCTCGAAACGGCGCCTGTCCCAGCGCTCGTTGACCGGGCCGGAGGGCGCCTTGGTGTCGGCGACCGGCTCGCCCGTCTTGTAGTCGGCGTAGGTAGTCATGTCAGCTCACCACTCCGGTCATGACGCTCACGGGTACGGCGATGAAGCCGGCCGTGAGCAGCAGCGCTAGGACGTTGGCGACGGTCTTCAGGGCGCGGTCGCGGCTGCGGCTGCCGACGCCGAGGCTCTGGGCCGCGCTCCAGAAGCCGTGCCGGATGTGCAGGCCCAGCGCGAGCATCGCGACGATGTAGATCACGTCGCCGTACCAGGTGGAGAAGGTGTCCACGACGTTCTGGTACGGGCGGCCCTCCTGGAAGCCGCCGGAGTGCACGGTGCCGGTGGTCAGGTCCAGCAGGTGCCAGACGACGAACAGGCCGAGGATGATCCCGCCCCAGCGCATGGTCCGGGTCGCGTAGCTCGCCCGCGGCCGGGAGTGCACGTACTTGCTGGGGCGTGCCCGGATGTCGCGGCGGCTGAGCTGGTACGCGGACACGGCGTGGGCGACCACGGAGACCACGAGGACCACCCGCAGGCCCCACAGCGTCCAGCCGTAGTGCACGGCGGGTTCGCCGAGGGTGCGCAGCCAGTGGGCGTATCCGTTGAAGTCGCCCGGCCCGAAGAAGATCTTGAGATTGCCCAGCATGTGGGCGACCAGGTACAGCAGCATGATCAGGCCGCTGACCGCCATCACCGTCTTCTTGCCGACGGTGGAGTCCCACACGGTGCGTGCGAGGGACGGCCGTCGGTCCGTCCGCGTTGCCAGAGCCATGGCACAAGACGCTAGGGCCGAAGGTCCCCATCGGTCCAAGACATGGTCCGGCTCGTTTCGATAGGCAACACCTATTCACCTATGGCCTCGGCGTCTACCGTGATCACATGCAGTTCCAGCAGCTCCGATACTTCGTGGCGGTGGCCGAGACCCGGCACTTCACCCGGGCCGCCGAGCGGATGCACGTGGCCCAGCCCTCGCTCTCGCAGCAGATCAGGGCGCTGGAGCGGGAGCTGGGCGCGGACTTGTTCCGGCGTGCGCGGGGCAACATCAGGCTCACCGACGCCGGTGAGGCGCTGCTGCCGCTGGCCCGGCGGATCCTCGCCGACGCGGACACCGCCCGGCAGGAGGTCGCGGAGCTGGCGCAGCTGCGGCGGGGGCGGGTACGGCTGGGGGCGACGCCGAGCCTGTGCACATGGCTGTTACCGGAGGCGCTGCGCGCCTTCTACGACCGTTTTCCGGGCATGCGGGTCGTCATCCGGGAGGGCGGCTCCCGGGACCTGGTGCGCCAGCTGGCGCGTGGCGCCCTCGACCTCGCTCTGGTCGTCCTGCCGCTGCCGACGCCGTCGCCGGCCCTGACCACCGTGTCACTTCTGCGGGAGGACCTGGTGGTGGTCTCCTCCCCCTTCGTGCCGGCCCCGGGTGACGGCGCCGCGCTGCGTGTCGCGGACCTCAAGGACCGGCGGCTGGTGATGTTCCGGCACGGCTACGATCTGCGGGAACTGACCGTGGCCGCCTGCCGCGCCGAGGGCTTCGAACCCGACTTCGCCATCGAGGGCGGCGAGATGGACGCGGTGCTGGGGTTCGTGCACGCGGGGCTCGGTCTGGCCGTCGTACCCCGCATGGTGGCCGCCCGCGCCGGCCGGGACCTGCGGGTGACCGCGCTGACCGACCCCGCGCTGCACCGCACGATCGCCCTGGCCCACCGCAGCGACGTGGCACCGCCCCGGGCGGCGCGGGAACTGCAGCGGATGCTGCTGGCGAGGGATTTCGCAAGCGGGCACGCCGGGGGCGGCGGATCGGCGGCCGGGCCGCGCCAGGAGTGAGGCGGCGGGCGCGGGTGCCCGAATTCCCGGGCGGCCGGGATGGCAAGCACATGGCAAGGTTCCGTAGTCCGTCTGCGGTTTCGGTGACAGGGAACGCGGTGCGGCGGGCGGTCGTGACAGCGCCCAGGGAAGAAATCCGCCCCTGCCCGCCGGGTACGGCCCCGGGAGCCTGATTTCGTTGACGCCCGCTCGGGCCGGTCGGCACTCTCGCATCACCTCGACCACCGCGACGGGAGAACGCAAGCGATGACGAAGTCCAGCAATCCGAAGGCTCCTGAGCGGAATTCCACCGGCCGCAAGAAAATCATTCTCGCCGAGCCGCGTGGGTTCTGCGCCGGTGTGCGCCGTGCCATTTCCATAGTGGAGGAGGCGCTGAACAAGTACGGCCCGCCGGTCTACGTACGCAAGGAGATCGTCCACAACCACTATGTGGTGCGTTCCCTGCGGCAGCGCGGCGCGATATTCGTCGACTCCGAGGGCGAGGTGCCGCCCGGCGCGGTCTGCGTCTTCTCCGCGCACGGTGTGTCGCCCGCGGTCCGTTCCAACGCCCATGGACGCGGTCTCGACGTCATCGACGCGACCTGCCCGCTGGTCGCCAAGGTGCACCAGGAGGCCCGCCGTTACGCCCGCGACGGCAAGACGATCCTGCTGATCGGTCACGCCGACCACGAGGAGGTCGAGGGCACCCTCGGCGAGGCGCCCGACCGCACCATCATCGTGGAGGACGTCGAGGCGGTGGACGCGCTGGACCTGCCCGGCGACGCCGACGTCGGCTACCTCTCGCAGACCACCCTCTCCCTGGACGAGACCTCCGACATCATCGACGCCCTGCACCGCCGCTTCCCCGCGCTGGACGGCCCGCCCAAGAGCGACATCTGCTACGCCAGCCAGAACCGGCAGAACGCGGTGAAGGCGATCGCGGCCCGCAGCGACCTGGTGCTGGTGGTGGGCTCCACGAACTCCTCCAACTCCATCCGCATGGTGGAGGTGGTCCGGGGCCTGGGTACCGCCGCCCACCTGGTGCCGGAGGTCGCCGACCTGGACCCCGACTGGCTGCGCGGCGCCGACACCATCGGGGTCAGCGCCGGGGCCAGCGCTCCGGAGGTCCTGGTGGAGCAGCTTCTGGACCGGCTCGCCGAACTCGGCTACGCGGACCTGGAGATCGAGCGCTCGGCCGTGGAGAACCAGGTCTTCGGACTGCCGGCCTCCCTCACCGCGGGCGCGGCCGGGTGACGGCCCGCCGCTGACCGCGCCCCGCACCGCCCCGTACCACGCCGCGCACCACCACCCGGCACCGCGAGCCGCCTTCTTCCCGCCGCCGGGGCCCTGGATCGTGCCGTACCGGTGACCGGGCCGCCGCTTCCGGCGACCGCCTCCAGGCCGCTTCCCGGCCGCTTCCTCGAGAGTCACCCGAGCACGGACGGCTTCGTACGCCCTCGCGCCTTTCCCCCCTGCGCCTGTGTCCCCCGTGCCTGCCGGCCCCCCCGGCCCGTCCACCGCCTTGCCTACGACTGCCCGATAAATACCGAAAGGCCCGTCATGACCACTGCCATTCCGCAGTCCGCCGCCACCGCGCCTCCCGCGACGAGCCCCGTCCAGCAGGTCCGCGGCGAGCTGCTCGCCCGGGTCGAGGAGCGGCTGCGTGACTTCGTCACCCAGGAGCAGGCCCGCTGGTACGACGTCGATCCGCGCGCCGCCCAGCCGGTGAAGGCCATCGCCTCGTTCCTCGCCAGCGGCGGCAAGCGGCTGCGCCCGGTGTTCTGCCTGAGCGGGTTCCTCGCCGCGGGCGGCAACCCGGCGCACCCGGTCGCCGTGGACGCCTCGGCCGCCGTCGAGCTGCTGCAGACGTTCATCCTGATCCACGACGACATCTCCGACAACTCCTCGCTGCGCCGCGGCGCCCCCACCGTGCACGAGGCGTTCATCGCCTCCCACCAGGTGCGCGGCTGGCAGGGCGAGCCCCGCCGCTTCGGCGAGGGTGCCGCGGTCCTCGCCGGTGACCTGGCCTTCGTCTACGCCGACCAGTTCGCGGCCCAACTGCCCACCCCGGCCCGGGCCGTGTGGAACGAGATGCGCACCGAGCTCGTCATCGGCCAGCACCTGGACCTGGCGGTCGCCGCGGAGGGCGTCGTCGACCCGGCGCTGTCCCGCTGGATCGCCGTACAGAAGTCCGGTCGCTACACCATCCACCGCCCGCTGGTGCTGGGCGCCACCCTCGCCGGCCGCCCCGACATGGCCGCCGCGTTCGAGGGGTACGGGCTCGCGCTCGGCGAGGCGTTCCAGCTGCGCGACGACCTGATCGACGCGTTCGGCTCCACCGAGGAGGCCGGCAAGCCGACCGGACTCGACTTCGCCGAGCACAAGATGACCCTGCTGCTGGCCCTGGCCGCCGAGCGCGACGCGCGCGTGGCCGCCCTGCTGGACCGCCGGGACGGCCGGCCCTGGGACGCCGACCTGCTGCGCCAGGTCCTGGAGGAGACCGGAGTGCGGGCGGCCGTCGAGCGCACCATCGCCGCCCTGGTCGACCGGGCGTGTGCCGCGCTCAGCGCCTGTGGTCTGGACGAGGCCTGGCGCCAGGAGTTTTCCCGCCTGGCCACGCAGGTGGCCTACCGCAGCCACTGACCGAGCCCGCCCGAGGGAGAGAACCCACGATGCCCAGGACGCTGATCGTCGGATTCGGCCGCGCCGGCCACGGACTGCACTGGAAGGTGCTGCGCCGTCTGCGCCGTATGGAGCGCTGCGCAGGCCTCTTCTCCGACCTGCCAGCGGTCGTCCACGACGCCGACGCGAGCACCCCGCACCTGACCGATTCCGACGTACTCGCCGTACCGGACCTCAAACGGGCCCGGGAACTGCTCGACCCCGACGACACCGTCGTCCACCTGTGCACCCCGCCCACCCACCGGCTGGGTCCGCTGACCGAACTCGCCGACCTCGGCTTCCGCAAGATCCTGGTGGAGAAGCCGCTGGTCGCCTCCGCCGAGGAACTGCCCGGCATCGACGCGCTGCGCCGGGCTCGCGGCCTGCAGCTCATCGTCGTCGCGCACTGGCTGCAGAGCGCGCTGACCCGGCGGCTGCACGCCCTGGTGCGCGGCGGCGAACTCGGCGAGCTGCAGACCGTGTTCATCGCCCAGCGCAAGCCGCGTATCGCCCGCACCCTGGCCACCGAGGGCCACCCGACCGCGTTCGACGTGGAGCTGCCGCACTCGGTGGGCGTGGTCCTGTCCCTCGCGGGGGACGCCACCACCGCGGGGGCCGAGCTGCGCGACATGCGCGTACAGGACGCCGTCGTACGGGAGATGGGCGCCGCCCGTCTGTTCCTGGACCACGGCACCGGCGTGCAGACGGAGATCTTCTCCGACCTCGCCTCCCCGATACGGGAGCGGGTGATCCGGCTCGGCTTCAGCGGCGGCTGGGCGGTGGGCCACTACCCGATCAGCGAGAACGACGACTACGCCCGCCTGGACACCTCCGTGGAGGGCCTGGTGCCGCACTCGGTGTTCCGCGACGACTCCCTCGCCCGGTTCCTGGTGCACGCCTACGAGCAGTTCACCTCGGGCGCCGACCTGGAGCCCGACTTCCGGCTCAACGCCCGGGTGACCACGGTCCTCGCGGAGGCCAAGCAGCACGCCCGGCTGGCCCGGCTGGAGGCCGCGGCCGGGGAGTACGGCCTGGTCCGGCAGATCGAGGAGGAGATCCGCCCGGAGGTCCTGCCCCATGTCTCCTGACCCCACCCCACCCACCGCCCCCGCCCCGCGGGGGGAGGCGGCGCCCGGGATCCTCTACGCCGGTATCGGCGACGAGGCCGGCCGCACCCTCACCCAGCAGATCGCGGCGATCCGCGGCCTGGGATGGCAGCTGATCGAGCTGCGCAGCGTGAACGGCGTGGCGATCGCCGACCTGGACGACGAGGGCTTCGACAGCTGCGTGCACGCCCTGCGCGCCGCGGGCCTCGGCACCGCCTGTGTGGACTCCCGGATCGCGGACTGGTCCCGGCCGGTCAGCCAGGGCATCGAGGCGGACCTCAGGGAACTGGACCGGCTCGGCGCCCGCTGCGCCGCGCTCGGCACCCGGTACGTGCGGGTCATGTCGTACCCCAACGACGGCTGGGACGAGGACGCCTGGGCCACCGAGGTGATCCGCCGGATGCGGCTGCTGGCCGGCCGGGCCGCCGAGTACGGGCTGGTCCTGCTGCACGAGAACTGCGCCGGGTGGGCGGGCCGCAGCGCCGAGCGGATGCTGCGGCTGCTCGCCGAGGTCGACAGTCCCGCGCTGCGGCTGCTGTTCGACACCGGCAACGGCGCCGCCTACCACTACGAGACCTACGACGTGCTGGTGCGCCTGCTCCAGGAAAACCCCGAGGCCGTGGCGCACGTCCACGTCAAGGACGCCGTCGGCAGCGGCCCGGACGCCGCCTACACGCTGCCCGGGCACGGTGACAGCCGGGTCGCCGACTGCCTGCGGCTGCTGCTGGAGGCCGGCTTCGCCGGGATCTGGTCGATCGAACCGCACCTGGCGCTGAGGCCGCACGTCAGCCGTGCCCACCTCGACGCCGACGGACCCGCCCTGTTCGCCGAGTACGGCCGCCACCTCGAAGACCTCGTCGCCACCGAGGTCCTCGCCACCCGCCCCCCGTCACGAAAGGAGCCGTCCCGTGCCGGCACCGACCGCTGAGGCGACCCACAGCGTCCCACTGACCCGAGCCGACGACGAACTGCTCCTGCACCTGCTGGAGCTGCCCACCGCCGGCCCCCTGGAGGGCACGCCCGGCCGGGAGGTCCGCCTGTGGGAGGCGCAGCGCGCCTACGCCGAGGCCGCCGCCGGCATCGGCGCCACCGTCGAGTGGCACGGCACCGCCGAGGCCGGGACGCTCACCGACGAGCGGGTGCCGGCCGCGGTACGCGCCGCGCTGGCCCGTGACCCGGAGTTCCTGGCCGCGCAGCCCAGCCTGGTGCTGCGGCTCGGGCCGCGCCTGCCGCGGCGGTCGACGGTGATGTTCAACGTGCACATGGACACCGTCGCCGGGCGGCAGCCGGTGAAGCTGGACGGTGACCGGTTCCTGGGCCGGGGCGCCATCGACGCCAAGGGGCCCGCGGTGGCACTGCTCGCCGGAATCCGCGCGGCCGCCGCGGCCGAGCCGCTCATCGGCACCAAGGTGGGCGTGCTCATCCAGGTGGTGTCCGGGGAAGAGGGCGGCGCCATGGGGGTGTACGGCACCCGGCCGCTGATCGAGCGGGGCTACACGGGCCGGCTGAACATCTTCTGCGAACCCACCCGGGGCCGGCTGCTGACTCGCTCCACCGCCGCCATGACCGCCCGCGTCCAGGTCGACGGCAACGACGCGATCGACGACGCGCCGGCCGCCGGGCACAACGCGACCGTGCTGCTCGGGCACCTCGCCGGGCACCTGGCGGCCACCCTGCCCGGGTACGCCGGCAGCGGGCAGGTGTGTGTGGCCGGCCTGGAGACCGGAGCGCTGCACAACAAGGTCTACGGCACCGGCCGGCTGCTGCTGAACCTGTCCTACGGCACCGCCGCCGACGGCACGGCCCTGGAGAACGCGGTGCGCGAGGAGTTCCGGGCGGGCCTGGCCGGCTTCCGCGAGCGGTTCGCGGACAGCCCGCTGCTGGCGCTGACCGCCGCCGAGGCGCCGCTGATCACACGGCTGGACTGGCTCAAGCGCGGGCTGCCCACGCTCAACGCCCACGACGCGTGGGCCGAGCACCTGCTCACCGAGCGGGCCGGGCTCCCCCGCTGGCCCGCCCACGAGCCCGCGTTCACCTGCGACGCGATCTGGGCCGACGGACTGCCCGGCGCGTTCACCGCGGTGCTCGGCCCCGGCGATCTGCAGGCCAACCACGCGCACGCCGACGCCGAGTTCGCCGAACGGGGCGAACTCGAGGCGTTCTCGGGCGCGGTGGCCCGGCTGCTGACCGCCTTCGCCACCACCGAGTCGACCACGGCCGCCACCGACCTCGTGTGACCCCCGACGTGACGGCCCGACGGGCCGCCGGACGTGAACCACCGACCCTTGTGATGAGGAGAAGATGATCACCGCCCCGACAGCCGGACGCACCACGGTGCGGCTGGACCACGACCAACTGGTCGGCTTCACCGCCGAGGTGTTCGCCCGCCGCGGTCTGCTCCCCGAGCGGGCCGAGATCGCCGCCCGCGCCCTGGTGCACGGCGACCTGACCGGCGTGACCTCGCACGGCCTGGCCAACCTGACCCGCCTCTACCTGCCCCTGTTCGACGAGGGACGCGCCGATCCGGCGGCCGACCTCGAAATCGTCACCGACCGCGGCGCGGCGCTGCTCGTCGACTCCCACCAGGCGCTCGGCCTGTGGTCCGCGCGGGCCGCGATGGACCTGGCCCTGGAACGCGCCGAGACCCACGGCGTCGCCCTGGTCTCCCTGTTCAACGGCACCCACTTCGGGTGCGCCGGGCACTTCACCCAGCACGCCGCCGAGCAGGGCGCCATCGGGTTCCTCGCCGGAAACTGCGGCGGCCAGCGGATCATCCGCCCGCCGGGGGCCGCCGAGCCGCTGCTGGGCACCAATCCGTTCTCCGTGGCGGTGCCGGTGGGGTCCCACCCGGCGTACGTGCTGGACATGAGCACCACGGTGGTGCCCACCGGCCGGATCCGGTCCGCGGCCCGCGCCGGCCGGCCGATCCCGGAGGGCTGGCTCGTCGACGACGCCGGCAACCCGGTGACCGACCCGGCCGCCTTCGACCGGGGCGAGGCCCATCTGCAGTGGCTGGGCGGCCGTCCGGAGACCGGCTCGTTCAAGGGCTACGCGCTGAGCCTGATGGTGGAGACGCTGGCGGCGCTGCTGCCCGGAGCCGAGCTCGGCCCGACCTCCGCGGCCGGCCGCGACGACAACATCGGCTTCTTCACGCTGGCCATCGCCCCGGGCCGGCTGCGCTCGCACAGCGCGTTCGTCCGGCAGTCCGAGGAGCTGTTCGAAGCCCTGCTCGACGCCCGCGCCCTGGACCCCGCGCAGCCGGTGCGCTACCCGGGCTGGCCCGAGGCACAGCACGCCCTTGAGGCCCGCGCCCACGGCGTCCCGCTGGCCGCCGCCCTCTACGCCGAGCTGGAAGAGGTCGCCGCGCACCTGTCCCTGACCCCGCCCGCCCCCCTCGGAGGAACCCGATGAGCAGGATCCGCATCGGCATCATCGGCCTCGGTGTCATCTCCCGCTTCTACGTCGAGGCACTGGCCACCGAGGTCCCGGAGATCGAACTGGCCGCGGTGTGCGACCTGAACGAGGACACCCTCGCCCCGCACCGGGGCCGCGTTCCCACCTTCCGCGACCACCGCCGGATGCTGGCCGAGACCGAGCTGGACGCGGTCGTCGTCAACGTCCCCAACGACGTGCACTTCACCGTCTGCCGCGACGCCCTGGCCGCCGGGGTGGCGGTGTGCGTGGAGAAGCCGCTCGGCATCACCGTCGAGGAGGGGCGCGCACTGCGGGCCCTGGCCGACGAGAAGAAGACACCGCTGTTCACCGCCTACCACCGCCGCTACAACACCAACGTCCTCGACCTGCTGGCGCAGCTGTCCGAGGGGGTGCCGGTCGAGCGGCTGACGGTGCACTACTGGGAGCGGATCGAGGAGCACGTCGGAAAGGACCGCTGGTATCTCGACCCGGCGCGCTGCGGCGGCGGGTGCGTCGCCGACAACGGCCCCAACGCCATCGACGTGGTGCACCTGTTCCTCGGTGAGGACGTCGCCCTGGAGCGGGCGCGCGTGGTCCGCGACGACGTCGGCATCGACCGGCAGGCGCTGATCACCCTCACGGCCGCGCGGGGCGCCACCGCCGTGGTGGACCTGGACTGGGACTACCGGCACGGGGAGCGCAAGGACGTCGAGGTGCTGCTCGCCGACGGCCGGCTGCTGCGCGCCGACATGCTCGCCGGCTACCCCGCCTTCAAGAGTTCCCTCGCGCACGAATACGTCGGGGTGCTGCGCGAGTTCGGCCAGGTGCTGCGCGGCGAGCTCGACCGGTGGCCCGACGGCCTGGCCACCCTCGAACTCGTCGGCCGGGTCTACGAGGCCGAACGCGCCGCCGCCACCGCCACCGGCTGACCCTTCGCCGCCCCCAGCCCGCTGCCCCGCCCGCGCCCACTTCCAAGGAGTCGAAACCGTCATGGCACACCACGAGAACGGCCGCAAGAAGAGCGTCGAAGGCACCGTCGTCAAGGTCCTCAAGCACCGCCGCGACGACCGCGGCATGGTCCTCGAACCGCACACCAGCCGCTGCGTGCAGCAGGGCGAGGTCCACGAACTGGTCACCACCGACCAGGTGGACACCGCCCCCGGCGGCACCGTCGACCGGGTCGGTTTCCTCGGCTTCGTGGAGATCGCGGGAGGCGGGGTGCTGGACCGCGGCGACGAGGTGTGGGTCGCCGGCGAGCGGATCGGCACCGTGCTGGGCTGGGACGCCTGCCACTTCCCCAACCACTACAACGTGCTGATCGCCTGCGACCCGGCGCGCACCGGCCCAGAGATCGGCCTGGAGCCGGGCACCGGGATCCGTTTCGTCCCGGCCGAGGGCCACCGCGCCCGGCAGGAGGAACTCGGCACCCTGCTGGCCGGGGTGCGCTCCCCGCGCGACCTGCGCCGCCTGGACCAGGGGCAGCTGAAGCAGCTGGCCGACGAGCTCCGCGACCTGCTGGTGCGCAAGGTCTCCAAGACCGGCGGCCATCTGGGCCCCAACCTCGGTGTGGTGGAGCTGACGCTCGCCCTGCACCGGGTCTTCTCCTCGCCCCGGGACCAGATCGTGTGGGACACCGGCCACCAGACGTACGTGCACAAGATGCTCACCGGCCGCGCCGACCTGTTCGACTCGCTGCGCCAGCCCGACGGCCTGTCCGGCTATCCCTCGCAGGCGGAGTCGGTGCACGACCTGGTGGAGAACTCGCACGCCTCCACCGCCCTGTCGTACGCCGACGGGCTGGCCAAGGCCCACCAGCTCAACGGTGAGAAGGACCGCGCGGTGATCGCGGTGATCGGCGACGGCGCGCTGACCGGCGGCATGTGCTGGGAGGCCATCAACAACATCGCGGCCGCCAAGGACCGGCCCGTCATCATCGTCGTGAACGACAACGGCCGCTCCTACGCGCCGACCATCGGCGGGCTCGCCGAGCAGCTGACGAAGCTGCGCACCTCGCACAAGTACGAGCGGCTCCTGGAGTGGGGCAAGCTGGTCGCCAAGCGCACCCCGGTCGTGGGCGGCACGCTGTACGAGGGGCTGCACGGCGCCAAGCACGGCCTGAAGGACATGGTGGCGCCGCAGAACCTCTTCGACGGGCTGGGTCTGAAGTACATCGGCCCCGTGGACGGCCACGACATCGCGGCCCTGGAGAAGGCGCTGGAGCGGGCCCGGCACTACGGCGGACCGGTCCTGGTGCACACCCTCACCACCAAGGGCGCCGGCTACGAGCCCGCCGAGAACCACGAGCTGGACCGGTTCCACGCCACGGGTGCGTTCGACCCGCGCACCGGCCGCGGCAAGGCCGCCGCGAAGCCGGCCCGTACCTGGACGTCGGTGTTCTCCGAGGAACTGGTCAGGGCCGGCCGGGAGCGGTCCGATGTCGTGGCGATCACCGCGGCGATGCTGGAGCCGACGGGCCTGCTGAAGTTCTCGCAGGAGTTCCCCGAGCGCACCTTCGACGTCGGCATCGCCGAACAGCACGCGGTGACCTCGGCGGCCGGGCTCGCGATGGGCGGGCTGCACCCGGTGGTGGCGATGTACGCCACGTTCCTCAACCGGGCCTTCGACCAGGCGCTGATGGACGTGGCCCTGCACCGGCTGCCGGTGACGTTCGTGCTCGACCGGGCCGGGGTCACCGGGGACGACGGCGCCAGCCACAACGGCATGTGGGACATGTCGATCCTGCAAGTGGTGCCCGGGCTGCGGATCGCCGCGCCGCGCGACGGCCGGAGGCTGGCCGAACTGTTCGGCGAGGCGGTCGCCGTCGACGACGGGCCGACCGCGGTCCGCTTCCCCAAGGGCGCGGTGCAGGCCGACATCGACGCCGTCGACACGATCGGCGGGATCGACGTCCTGCACCGCGGCGATGACGAGGACGTCCTGATCGTCGCGGTCGGCGCGATGGCGCAGACCGCCCTGGACGCGGCGTCGCTGCTGGCCACCGACGGCATCGGCTGCACCGTCGTCGACCCGCGCTGGGTCAAGCCGGTGGCGCCGGAGCTGATGCCGCTGGCCGCCCGGCACCGGCTGGTGGTCACCCTCGAGGACAACGGCCTGGCGGGCGGCGTCGGTTCGGCCGTCTCGCAGGCGCTGCACGCCGCCGGGGTGGATACCCCGATGCGGGAGTTCGGCATCGCGCAGAAGTTCCTCGACCACGGCAAGCGTCCCGACATCCTGCGGGAGATGGGGCTGACCTCCGGTGACATCGCCGGGTCCATCACCGAGACGCTGCACCGCCAGGTGACGCAGTCGCGGCGCGCGGGCCAGGTCGCGTGAGCCGCCGGACATCCCGCCGGGCGACCCGCCGCTCAGCCGTCGTACGACCGCGCTCCGACCGCTATCCGACCGCTTTTCGACCGTGAGAGGAAGAACTCCCATGTCCGTTCTGCTCGGCACCCCCGTTCTGCCGCCCAAGGCCGTCGCGCCGCGCCGCAAGTCCCGTCAGATCATGGTCGGCAGCGTGCCGGTCGGCGGGGACGCGCCCGTCTCGGTGCAGTCGATGACGACCACGGTCACCTCCGATGTGAACGCCACGCTCCAGCAGATCGCGCAACTGACCGCCGCAGGCTGCCAGATCGTGCGGGTGGCCTGCCCGTCGCAGGACGACGCGGCGGCGCTGCCCGAGATCGCCCGCAAGTCGCAGATCCCGGTGATCGCGGACATCCACTTCCAGCCGAAGTACGTGTTCGCCGCGATCGAGGCCGGGTGCGCCGCCGTCCGCGTCAACCCGGGCAACATCAAGCAGTTCGACGACAAGGTCAAGGAGATCGCGAAGGCGGCCAGGGACCACGGCACGCCGATCCGGATCGGCGTCAACGCGGGCTCGCTGGACCGGCGGCTGCTGCAGAAGTACGGCAAGGCGACCCCGGAGGCGCTGGTCGAGTCCGCGCTGTGGGAGGCCTCGCTGTTCGAGGAGCACGGCTTCAGGGACATCAAGATCTCCGTCAAGCACAACGACCCAGTGGTGATGATCGAGGCCTACCGGCAGCTCGCCGAGCAGTGCGACTACCCACTCCACCTGGGTGTCACGGAGGCCGGACCGGCCTTCCAGGGCACGATCAAGTCGTCGGTCGCGTTCGGGGCGCTGCTGTCGCGGGGCATCGGCGACACCATCCGGGTGTCGCTGTCCACCCCGCCGGTGGAGGAGGTCAAGGTCGGCATCCAGATTCTGGAGGCCCTCAACCTCAGGAAGCGCGGTCTGGAGATCGTCTCCTGCCCCGGCTGCGGGCGGGCGCAGGTGGACGTGTGGAAGCTCGCCGACGAGGTGACGGCCGGCCTGGAGGGGCTGGACGCGCCGCTGCGGGTGGCGGTGATGGGCTGTGTCGTCAACGGCCCCGGCGAGGCCCGCGAGGCGGACCTCGGCGTCGCCTCCGGCAACGGCAAGGGCCAGATCTTCATCAAGGGCGAGCCGGTGAAGACGGTGCCCGAGTCCAAGATCGTCGAGACGCTCATCGAGGAGGCGCTGAAGATCGTGGAATCGCTGCCGGAGGAGGAACGCGCGCAGCACACCGGCGAGCCCGTGGTCTCGGTGCTGTGAGGGCACGGCACGTCGCCCGGTTGCGCCGCACCGTCGGCGACCGCCACCGCCAGCGTGCCCCACCAGCCCGGCTCCACCCCACCCTCGCGCCGCCCCGACCGTCCCCTTTCACCGTCCCCGGCCACCCCTTCCCGGCCGGGGACGGTGGTGTGCCGTGTCCTCCCCCGCGTACTCCAGTTCGGAGAGGGAGTCAGGCCGGCAGGGACAGGCGGCGGGTGAGGGTCTCCTGGAGGTGGTGGCGGCGGAGTTCGCCGGTGGGGGCGCGGGGGAGGGTGGGGACCAGTTCCAGGCGGGCGGGCAGGTGGGCGGGGAGGATGCCCCGGGACAGCAGGTGGTCGCGGAGATCGCGCAGGGTGGGTGGGTCGCCGGCCGGTACCACGACGGCGCAGGCCAGCTCGCCGTGCTCGGGATCCGTGCAGCCCACGACCGCGGCCTCGGCGACCCTCGGGTGCGCCAGCAGATGGTCCTCCACCTCGGTGACGGGCACCAGGAAGACACCCCCGACCTCCTCGGTGCGGGTGCGGGCCCGGCCCGCCTCGTCCAGGTCGACCAACTGCCCGGTGTCCGCCCAGCCGTCCCGCTCCCAGGTCAGGAGCAGGCCGCCGGTCGTGCGCTGCCACACCGCGAGCGGCGAGGAGGGGCCGCGGGTCCGCAGCCGGTAGCGGCCGTCCTCGGCGGGCACCAGCTCGGTCTCGCTGCCCCTGACCGGCCGTACCGCCGTCTCCAGCGGTACCCGCAGCGTCTCGTGGACCTGCCGTACCAGGCGGGTGTCGACACCCACCGGGTCGGAGGCGACCGCGTGCCGCAGCCGGCCCAGCGGGCGGGCCCGCTGCCGCTGCGCGGCGACCAGTTCGGCCCACTGCGCGGGCGTGGCGAGCGCGTGCCGTACTCCGGCCGCCGCCATCAGGTCGAGCGTGGCCTCCGGGTCCCACACGTCCTGGAGCACCACGGTCGCGCCCCGGCTGAGCGGGCCGGCCACCGCGAGCAGCAGGGACGGCAGGGCGGCCAGCGGCAGGGCGGTGAACACCGCGCCCCGGGCCTGCGGGTCCACGCCCGCGTGCAGGGTGTTGGGGGTGTGCATGGCCATGCTGTGCGCCGAGTGCAGCCCCAGCGAGGTGACGGCCAGGCAGATCCGGTCGGCCGGGTCCGAGGGCAGGGGGAGCCAGTCGGTGCGGTGGTAGCGCTCGTGCGGGGTGCGCACGAAGTGCCGTACGAAGTCCACGGCGCCGGTGGCCGCCGCGTCGCCCAGCACCACACGGTGCCGCAGCCAGGGCAGTGCGGGGGCGAGGTCGGCGAGGACCTGCGCGGGCGAGGTGCCCTCCCACAGGTTCAGCACCACGCACACCTTCGGCTGGGCGGCGGTGAGCACGGCCTCCAGGTCGCGGGCGCCGTACCCGGCCATCACCGGTACGGCGACGGCACCGACGCGCAGGCACGCCAGCAGCAGCGCGCAGGTCTCCCAGCGGTTGGGCAGCTGGAAGGCGACCGGGTCGCCCGCGCGCACGCCGAGCGTCTCCAGGGCGTGCGCGAAGCGGTCCACGTACACGGCCAGCTCGCCGTAGGAGACGCGCAGCACCCGCGCGTCGGCCGGGAAGTGGCCGCGGTGGGCGACGATCGCGGTGCGGTCCGGGTGCACGGCGGCGCCGCGGTACAGGTCGTGCAGCACGGTCCGGGTGCGCCAGGAGCCGTCGCCGGTGAAGCGGCGGGCGGTGTCGGCCGGCGGGCGTACGGCGGCCAGGAGGTCGGGGAGCGGCACACCTCCGTCGGGCGCGGCCGGCGCTCCGGCGGCCCGGGCGGCACGGGTCCTCGCGCCCGGTTTCGTGCCCGGTGTCGTGCCCCCGCGCTCCGGCGCCTGTTCGGCGTGCGCCATCACTGCCTCCTGCCGACGGCCCAGGCCACCTGGACCCGGGAGCTGCAACCGAGCTTCCGCATCACGTTGCGGACGTGGTTGACCACGGTCCACTCGGCGATCTGAAGCTGGTGCGAGATCTGGCGGTTCGTCATGCCCTCGGCGACCAGCAGTGCCACCTGGAGCTGGCGGGGGGTCAGCGCGGCGGCCTCACCGCGTTCGGCGCCCCGGCCCGGCTCGACCGCGGCGAGCGCCTCGGTGGCCATCGTCTCGGGGCGCAGGCGCAGTCCCTCGACCCAGGCGGTGGCGAAGACGGTCCATCCGAGCTGGCGGCGCAGCCCGGTGACCGCGGCCTCCAGCCGGTCCCAGCGTTCGGCGTCCACCTTGGCGCCGGTGCGGCGGCGCAGTGCCTCCGCGGCGGCCAGCAGCCGGGTGGCCCGCTGCGGCTGGCCGCCGCCGGCCTGCAGGAGCAGGGCGAACGCGTCGAGGACGGCGGGCAGTTCGGTGTGCTCGCCGATCGAGTCGTACAGGCTGAGGCTTTCGCGCAGCGCGGTCTGGGCGGCGGCCTCGTCGTCCTCGCGCTGCGCGAGCCGGGCCCGCAGGTGCAGGGTGCGGGCCAGGTCGCGGATCTCGCCGTGCTGGCGCTGGATGCGCTCGGCCCGTTCCAGCAGTGCGCCCGCCTCCTCCAGCCGGTTTCCGGCGAGCAGCGCCTCGGCCAGCGACGCGGCGGCCTCCGCGGAGCCCGCGGTGTCGCCGTGGGTGTCCAGGGCGGTGCGGGCGGCGGCCAGCAGGGACTGGCCGACCGCCCGGTCCCCGCAGTGGAACAGGGCGTGGCCCATGCGGGCGGAGGCCAGCGCGCCCCCTCGCGGGTCGCGCAGCCGCTTGTACAGGGCGACGGCACGCCGGTGGCGGTGCGCCGCCCCGTCCTGGTCGCCGAGGGCGGCGGCCAGGACACCGGCCCCGGTGTGCATACGGGCCTGGAGGCGCAGGGTGTCCTCGTCGTCGCCGGTCGCCTCGTGCAGGGCGCGCGCGGTGGTGTCGAACCAGCGCAGTCCCTCGCGCAGTTCGCCGCCGACGAGCCAGGGGCGCAGGCAGGCGGCGACCAGCGCGGCGCGCGCCGCGAGGTCGGGGCCGCCGGCGAGGTGTTCCAGGGCGGCGAGCACGTTGTCGTGCTCGGCGCCCGCGACACGCAGCCAGCGCTGCTGCTCCGAGCCGTGGAAGCGGCCTTCGAGGGAGAGCAGCAGCTTCTGGTAGTGGCGGGCGTGGACCTGCCGGGCGGCCGTGGCCGCCTCGGTGTCGCGCTCCAGCAGGGACAGGCCGTAGACGCGGATGGTGCGCGACATGGTCAGCCGGCTGTCGGTGTGCGGTCTCTCGTCGAGGGTGAGCAGGTTGCGGTCGAGGAGGGCTTCGAGGGCGGCGGCGGTCTCCGCGGGGTCCAGCGGGGAGATCTTCTCGGCGGTGGCCAGGGTGGCGCCCGGGCGGAACAGGGAGAGCCGGGCGAGCAGGGCCTGCTGCTGCGGGGCGAGGCCCCGGCAGCTCCACTCGGCGATGGCGAGGGCGGAGCGCTGCCGGGGCGGCACGTCGACGGGCCCGGACAGGTGGCTGTCGCCGCCCCGGTGCAGCCAGGCGCGCAGTTCCTGCAGCGGGAACAGCCTCAGCCGGCGCGCGGCGAGTTCCAGCACGAGCGGGACGCCTTCGAGCAGGTTGCAGATGTCGACGACGGCTTCGACGTTCTCGGCGGTGAGGGAGAACTGGGGGTTCACCTCGTGGGCGCGGCGGGTGAACAGCCGCACGGCCGGGTTGTCCTGCACGTCGGCGACGTCGGGTTCGAGGAGGGGGCCGGGTGGTGGCAGCGGTGCGACCGGCATCACCCGTTCGCCGTAGATGCGCAGGACCTCCTGTCCGGTGGCGAGCACGGTCAGGGAGGGTGTGGCGGCCAGGTGGTCGGCGACGACCGGGGCGAGGTGGGCGGCGAGGTGTTCCACGCCGTCGAGGAGCAGCAGGGTCCGCCGGCCGGGCGGGACGTCGGCGGCGATCCGGTCGACGGCGGCGACCGCGGCCTCCGGTCCCCGGCAGGCGGGCAGGTCCACGGTGTGGATGCCGCCGGGGAAGGTGCCGGTGAGGGAGCGGGCCGCCTCGGCGGCGAGGCGGCTCTTGCCCACACCGCCGGATCCGGTGAGCGTGGTCAGCCGGATGGACGGGTCCTCCAGCCGTCCCTGGACCCCGATCAGATCGAGTTCCCGGCCCACGATCTCGGCCATCGGCTCGTACGCCCGCAGATCGGTCGACATGCTCCCCCTCAGGACCGCCCGGCGCCGGTTCGCGCCACGGGCTCGGGTCTTCCCGGTACTCCCACGGTGTGCACGCGGACGCTAGGAACGGTGGCTTAAGCCGCTCTGAAGAATCCGGACATGGACCGGCTCGCGCGACCGCCCCGCGCACCCGGATGACCAGGTCACATGACACGAACGAGTGGTTTTGATCCAGCCATGCGAGCTGGTGGAGGGCGCGGTGGTGAGCGGGTGCGGCCGCGCTTTAGCCCGTCGCAAGGCGCGGCCGTTCGAATGACGGACCGGTGAGGGTTTTCGGAGTCCAGCGAGAGGGGCTGACGCGTCGACGGCGGCTCCAAAGCCCCACGCGTACCCACCCCGTCCGTCGGACAGACCGAGGAGCCCACCCATGACGTATGTCATCGCCCAGCCCTGCGTCGACGTCAAGGACAAGGCCTGCATCGACGAGTGCCCCGTGGACTGCATCTACGAGGGACCGCGGATGCTCTACATCCACCCGGACGAATGCGTGGACTGCGGTGCGTGCGAGCCGGTCTGCCCGGTCGAGGCGATCTTCTACGAGGAGGACGTGCCGGAGCAGTGGGCCGCGTACGGGCCGGCCAACGCCGAGGTGTTCGACTCGGTCGGCTCGCCGGGCGGCGCCGGCACGGCCGGTCCCCTGGACAGCGACCACCCGGTGGTCGACGACGTCACCACCGTCGGCGCCTGAGCCATGGCGGCGACCCGTACCTCCGGTCCGCTCGCCGATCCCTGGGTGCGGACCGCGCCCGGCAGCGGACCGCGGGAGGTGGTGATCCTCGGTTCGACCGGCTCGATCGGCACCCAGGCCCTGGACGTGGTGCGGCGCTGCCCGGACCGGTTCCGCGTGGTGGGTCTGGCCGCGGGCGCCGGGCGGCTCGGCAGGCTCGCGGAGCAGGCGCTCGAATTCGATGTGCCGGTGGTGGCGGTGGCCCGCCCGGAGGCCGCCGGCGCGCTGCGCGAGGAGCTGCGGGCACGGGCCGGCGGGCGGCGGCTGCCGCGGATCCTGGCCGGTCCCGACGCGAGCGCCGAACTGGCGGCCACCGCGTGCGACGTGGTCCTCAACGGCATCAGCGGCTCCATCGGGCTGGCCCCGACGCTGGCGGCCCTGGAGCGGGGCACCACGCTGGCGCTGGCCAACAAGGAGTCCGTGGTCGCGGGCGCCCCGCTGGTGCGGCGGCTGGCCCGGCCGGGCCAGGTGGTGCCGGTGGACTCCGAGCACTCGGCGCTCTACCAGTGTCTGAGCGGCGGTCGCCGCACGGAGGTGCGGCGGCTGGTCCTGACGGCCAGCGGCGGGCCGTTCCGCGGGCGCAGCCGCGCGGACCTGGAGGCGGTGACCCCCGAGCAGGCCCTGGCGCATCCGACCTGGGACATGGGTCCGGTGGTCACCGTCAACTCGGCCACGCTGATGAACAAGGGGCTGGAGGTCATCGAGGCCCACGTCCTGTTCGACGTGCCCTTCGAGCGGATCGGCGTGGTGGTGCATCCGCAGTCGGTGGTGCACTCGCTGGTGGAGTTCACCGACGGGTCCACGCTGGCGCAGGTGAGCCCGCCGGACATGCGCATCCCGATCTCGCTGGCCCTCGGCTGGCCGCAACGGGTGCCGGACGCGGCGCCGGCCTGCGACTGGTCGTCGGCCACCGCCTGGACCTTCTTCCCGCTGGACGAGGAGGCCTTTCCCGCGGTCGCCCTGGCCCGGTTCGTCGGCGAGGCGGGCGGGGTGGCGCCCGCGGTGTACAACGCGGCCAACGAGGAGTGCGTGGCCGCCTTCCTGGCGGGGCGGCTGCCGTTCCTCGGGATCGTGTCGACGGTGCGGCGGGTGGTGGAGGAGCAGCTGGAGCAGGCGCCCGGCGAGCTGCTCGGTCTGGACGACGTGCTCGGGGCGGAGAAGCAGGCCCGGGCGCGGGCCCGGGAACTGACCGGGTGACGCCGCGGCGGACGAGCACGTACGCGGGGCCGGAACTCCCCTGGTGGTCAGGGGAGTTCCGGCCCCGCGTACGTGCTGCCGAGCTGTCAGAGCTGTCGGTGGTTCGCGGGGTCGTTCGCCTCGGTCAGGCGCCCGGTCAGGTGGGCGACGAGCTGGGCGATCGTGGGATGGTCCCAGACGAGGGACGGTTCGACGACGAGGCCGTGCTCGTCCTCCAGGTCGCCGCACAGGCTCAGCGCCGCCACCGAGTCCATGCCGTACTCGGCGAGCGGCGTGTGGTGGTCGAAGGATTCCTCCGGGCGGTCCAGGTAGATCGCGAGACGGGCGATCAGCCAGCCGCGCAGGTGTTCCGCGGCACGCGCGGCCTGCCCGGAGGTACGAGTCGTCATGGCGGGGCTCCTCGGCGGATGCGGCAGGGTCGACGGCCCCCGGCAGGGGGGACCGCCCCCCAGTGTCCGGGGGCGGGCTAAAGCGGGGCTTGTCGTGCTCTGAGGGGTCAGCACGGCGCGTTGCGGTCGGCGGGCAGGATCGCGGTCGGCTCCAGGACCCGTCCGCGCGGCTGCGGGCCGGCCGGCGCCGCGGCGGGGCGGTGCCGGGTGCCGCGCTGCTGGCGCCAGCCGGCCTGGGCGACGACCACGGCGGCGTACGGGATGAGCACGCCGCCGGCCAGCGCCCCTACGGCGAGCACCGGCCAGCGGCTCCAGGTGGCGGTCATCACCACCACACACGCGGTGCGCACCAGCATGGCCGCCAGGTAGCGGCGCTGCCGGCCGCGCACATCGTCGGTCAGGCCGGTCCGGGCGCGGGTGATGGCCGGGGACCGGTGCCGGGTGCGCAGGGGGTTCATGACGTCAGTAGCGGTAGTGGTCGGGTTTGTAGGGGCCCTCGACCGGGAGGCCGAGGTAGGAGGCCTGCTCCTCGGTGAGCCTCGTCAGCTTCACCCCCAGCGCCTCCAGGTGGACGCGGGCGACCCGCTCGTCCAGGTGCTTGGGCAGCATGTAGACGCCGACCGGGTACTGCTCGGGTTTGGTGAACAGCTCGATCTGCGCCAGCGTCTGGTTGGCGAAGGAGTTGGACATCACGAACGACGGGTGGCCGGTGGCGTTGCCCAGGTTCAGCAGGCGGCCCTCGGACAGCACGATGATCTTCTTGCCGTCGGAGAAGGTCCACGTGTGGACCTGCGGCTTGATCTCCTCCTTCACGATGCCGGGCACCTTGGCGAGACCGGCCATGTCGATCTCGTTGTCGAAGTGGCCGATGTTGCCGACGATCGCCTGGTGCTTCATCCGCGCCATGTCCTCGGCGAGGATGACCTCCTTGTTGCCGGTGGCGGTGATGAAGATGTCCGCGGTCTCGACCACCTCGTCCAGGGTGGTGACCTGGTAGCCGTCCATGGCCGCCTGGAGGGCGCAGATCGGGTCGATCTCGGTGACGATCACGCGGGCGCCCTGCCCGCGCAGGGATTCCGCGCAGCCCTTGCCGACGTCGCCGTAGCCGCAGACGACCGCGGTCTTGCCGCCGATGAGGGTGTCGGTGGCCCGGTTGATGCCGTCCACCAGGGAGTGGCGGCAGCCGTACTTGTTGTCGAACTTCGACTTGGTGACGGAGTCGTTGACGTTGATCGCGGGGAACAGCAGACGGCCGGCGCGGGCCAGCTCGTACAGGCGGTGGACGCCGGTGGTGGTCTCCTCCGTCACGCCGCGGATGTCCGAGGCGGCGTCGGTCCACTTGGTGGGCCGCTCGGCGAGGCTGCGGGTGAGCATCTCGAGGATGAGGCGGAACTCCTCGCTCTCCTCGCCGGTCGGCTCGGGTACCTGGCCGTCCTTCTCGAACTCCACGCCCATGTGCAGCAGCAGCGTGGCGTCACCACCGTCGTCGAGGATCATGTTGGGGCCGCCGGTGGGGCTGCCCGGCCAGGTCAGCGCCTGCTCGGTGCACCACCAGTACTCCTCCAGGGTCTCGCCCTTCCAGGCGAAGACCGGGATGCCCCGCGGGTTGTCGGGGGTGCCGTCGGGGCCGACGGCGACGGCGGCCGCGGCGTGGTCCTGGGTGGAGAAGATGTTGCAGGAGCCCCAGCGGACCTGTGCGCCGAGCGCGACCAGGGTCTCGATGAGCACGGCGGTCTGCACCGTCATGTGCAGGGAGCCGGTGATCCGGGCGCCCTGCAGCGGCTGCCTGTCGGCGAACTTCGCACGCAGCGCCATCAGGCCCGGCATCTCGTGCTCGGCGAGCGTGATCTCCTTGCGGCCGAAGTCGGCCAGGGACAGGTCGGCGACCTTGAAGTCCAGGGCGGCGGCGTGCGGTTCAGCGGGCACTGAGGCTCCTCGGGGTCGGGTGGGGATGGGCCGGAAGGATCGCTTGGTGGATGTCGAGCGCCGCCTTGGAGCGGTTCAGGGTGATGTAGTGCAGACCGGGAGCGCCCTCGGCGAGGAGCCGCTCGGCCATGGTGACGGCGTACTCGACGCCGATCCGGTGCCCCTCCCCGGGGTTGTCTCGGGCGGCTTCCAGGCGGTGCGCCAGGTCCTCGGGGAAGGCCGCGTCGGAGAGTTCCGCGAACCGGCGGATCTGCCGTACGTCGGTGGCGGGCATGATCTCCGGGATGATCGGGATGTCGCAGCCGGCCGCCGCCACCCGGTCCCGCAGCCGCAGATAGTCCTCCACGTGGAAGAACATCTGCGTGATGGCGTAGTCGGCCCCGGCCCTGCACTTGGCGACGAAGTGCCGGATGTCGGACTCCCAGTCGGGCGAACGCGGGTGCGTCTCGGGGAAGGCCGCCACCCCGACGGTGAAGTCGCCCAGCGAGCGGACCAGTTCCACGAGTTGGTAGGCGTGGGTGAGGCCCTGCGGGTGCGGCGTCCAGGGTCCCTTGGGGTCGCCGGGCGGATCGCCGCGCAGCGCCAGCACGTCCCGGATGCCCGCGTCGGCGTACCGGCCGATGATGTGGCGCAGCTCGTTCACCGAGTGCCCGACGGCGGTGAGATGGGCCACCGGGCGCAGTGTGGTCTCCCGCGCGATGCGGTGGGTGACCTCCACGGTGCGTTCCCGGGAGGAGCCGCCGGCGCCGTAGGTGACGGACACGAAGGCCGGCCGGAGGGACTCGATCCGGCGGATGGTGTCCCACAGGGCCCGGGAGCCCTGCTCGGTCTTGGGCGGGAAGAACTCGAAGGAGAAGGTCGGCGGGCGCGTCATGCGCGGCCTCCCGCGTTGAAGTATCCGGCTTCGGGGTGGTGGACGACGATCGCGTCGGTGGACTGTTCGGGGTGGAGCTGGAACTCCTCCGACAGGTGGACGCCGATGCGCTCCGGCTGGAGCAGTTCGGCGATCTTGG
>NZ_JBVKAI010000033.1:0-67092 GCF_055639495.1 Streptomyces sp. NPDC039424 | reverse complement strand
TCCTCCAGGGACAGGATCCCGGCGATGTGGGCTGCGGTGACCTCGCCGATGGAATGCCCGGCCACGAAGTCCGGCCGCACACCCCACGACTCAAGCAGCCGGTAGAGGGCGGTCTCGATGGCGAAGAGGGCGGGCTGGGCGAACTCCGTCCGCTCCAGCCTGTCGGCGTCCTCACCCCAGACAACGTCCTTCAGCGGCAGCTCACCAAGCGCCTCACACACAGCGTCGAACGCGTCCGCGAACGCGGGGAAGGCGTCGTACAACTCCCGCCCCATCCCCAGCCGCTGACTCCCCTGCCCGGTGAACACCACCGCCGTACGACCACCCGAGCGAGCCCGGGTCACCGTCGCCCCACCCGAGGCCACCGAAGCCAGCCCGGCCAGCAACTCCTCCCGGTCCCGGCCGACCACCACGGCCCGCTGCTCCAGCACGGCCCGCGAGGACAGCAGCGAGAACGCCACATCGGCGGCGGACAGGTCGGCGTGCTCGGTGAGGTGGCTGTGCAGCCGTTCGGCCTGTGCCGCCACCCCGGCGGCCCCGGCGCCGCGCGCCGACACCACCAACGGCACCGCCGGCGAACCCACCGGCGTCACGGTCTCGGCGGCCGTGGCCACCTCCTCCAGGGGCGCCTCTTCCACGATGACGTGGGCGTTCGTGCCGCTGATGCCGAAGGAGGAGACACCCGCCCGGCGCGGCCGGCCGTCCTCCAGCGCGGGCCACTCACGCGCCTCCGCCAGGAGCTCCACCGCGCCCTCGTCCCAGTCCACGTTGGGGCTGGGGGCGTCGACGTGAAGGGTCTTCGGCATGACGGCGTTGCGTATCGCCATGACCATCTTGATGATGCCGCCGACGCCGGCCGCGGCCTGCGCGTGGCCGAAGTTGGACTTGAGGGAGCCCAGCCACAGGGGGCGCTCCTCGGGACGGTCCTGGCCGTAGGTCGCGATGAGCGCCTGGGCCTCGATCGGGTCGCCCAGCGTCGTGCCCGTACCGTGCGCCTCCACCAGGTCCACGTCCGCCGAGGACAGGCCCGCCCCTGCCAGCGCCTGCCGGATCACCCGCTGCTGCGAGGGGCCGTTCGGCGCGGTCAGGCCGTTGCTGGCACCGTCCTGGTTGATGGCACTGCCGCGAACCACCGCGAGGACGGGGTGGCCGTTGCGGCGGGCGTCCGACAGGCGCTCCACGAGGAGCATGCCGGCGCCCTCGGCCCAGCCGACGCCGTCGGCCGCGGCGGCGAAGGACTTGCAGCGGCCGTTGGCCGCGAGGCCGCGCTGGCGGCTGAACTCGATGAACATGCCCGGCGTCGACATCACGGCGACGCCGCCCGCGAGGGCGAGGGAGCACTCGCCGGAGCGCAGGGCCTGGACCGCGAGGTGCAGGGCGACCAGCGAGGACGAGCACGCGGTGTCGACCGTCACCGCCGGGCCCTCAAGTCCGAGCGTGTAGGCGACGCGGCCCGTCACCAGGCTGCCGCCGCTGGTGGTCGCGGCTTCGGCGCCGAGACCGTAGTCGTGGTACATCACGCCCGCGAACACACCGGTGGCGCTTCCCTTGAGGGGGCCGGGGTCGATGCCCGCCCGCTCGAAGACCTCCCAGGCGGTCTCCAGCAGCAGTCGCTGCTGCGGGTCCATCACCACCGCCTCGTTCGGGCTGATGCCGAAGAAGCCGGGGTCGAAGTCGGCGGCGTCGTAAAGGAATCCACCCTCACGCGCGTACGTCTTGCCCGCCCGGCCCGGCTCCGGGTCGTAGACGGCGGGGTCCCAGCCGCGGTCGGACGGGAACTCCGACACCGCGTCCACGCCGTCGGCCACCAGCCGCCACAAGTCCTCCGGGGAGGCCACGCCTCCCGGGAAGCGGCAGGCCATGCCGACGATCGCGATCGGGTCGTCGTCGAGAGAGCGCGGTGCGGCGATCGCGGGCGCCGCCGCTTCCTTGGCGGCTCCGCCCAGGGTGGTGTCGACGTACTCGGAGACCGCTTCCGCGCTCGGGTAGTCGAAGACGAGCGTGGCGGGCAGGCGCAGGCCGGTGGCCGCGTTGAGCCGGTTGCGCAGTTCGACGGCCGTCAGCGAGTCGAAGCCGAGCTCCTTGAAGGCCCGGTCCGGCTCGACGGCGTCGACCGACGCGTGCCCGAGCACGCCCGCGACCTCGCTCCGTACGACGTCCAGCAGCGCGCGGCGTCGGTCGGCGGCGGGAAGTCCGGCCAGCCGCTGCATCAGCGTGGCCGCCTCGGCCTGCGTACCGGCGGCCTGCCGCAAACGGGGCCTGACCATGCCCTTGAGGAGGGCGGGGAGTTCCTCGCCGCGGGCGGCGAGGGCCGCCGTGTCGATGCGCAGCGGGATCTGCACCGGGTGCTCGGGCCGGGCCAGCGCGGCGTCGAACAGGTCGAGTCCCTGGGCGACGGGCAGGGCGGGCAGGCCCAGGCGGGCCATACGGGCTTCCGCGTCCGCCTGCGAGGAACCTCCGCCCAAGCCCGACGCCGTGGCCCACAGGCCCCAGGCGAGGGACGTCGCGGGCAGCCCCTGGCTGCGGCGGTGAGCCGCGAGGGCGTCGAGGAAGGTGTTGGCGGCGGCGTAGTTGGCCTGTCCTGCGGCCAGGACGAGTCCGCCTGCGGAGGAGAACAGCACGAACGCCGACAGGTCGAGATCCGCGGTGAGTTCGTGCAGGTGCCAGGCCGCGTCGGCCTTCGGCGCCCAGACGCGGGCCAGACGGTCGGAGTCGATGTCCTGCACGAGGGCGTTGTCCATGACACCGGCCGCGTGCACCACACCGGTCAGGTCGACCCCGGTCAGCAGCTCGGCCAGGGCCGCGCGGTCGGCGACGTCGCAGGCCGCCACCTTGACCCGGGCTCCGGCTGCCTCCAGCTCGGCGACCAGCTCGGGCGCTCCCGCCGCGTCCAGGCCCCGTCGGCTGGTGAGCAGCAGGTCGGTGACCCCGTGCCGGTCGACCAGGTGGCGGGCGACCAAGGCACCCAGACCACCGGTACCACCGGTGACCAGAACGGTCCCCGACGGCCACTGCGCCGAGGGCTCCACCTCGGAGGACACCTGGGCCAGACGAGGAAGGAAGACCTGTCCATCACGTACGGCGATCTCCGCCTCGCCCGCGGCGATCGCCCCGGAAGCGAAGGCCGGGTCAGCGCCGGGCTCAAGGTCCAGCACGGTGAAACGGCCCGGGTTCTCGGCCTGCGCGGCCCGCAGAACACCCCACACACCGGCAGCGGCCACATCCACACCGGTGTCGGCGGGCAGCGCCACCGCGTCACGGGTGACCACGACCAGACGGCTGGAGGCGAAACGCGGGTCCTCGAGCCACTGCCGCACCCGCTCCAGCACCACCACCGCGAGAGCACGCGACCGCGTCGGTACGTCGCCCTCGCCGACCGGGATCTCCCAGACCACGGTCGGAGGCGCCTCGCCCTCGGCAGGCAGCTCGTCCCAGGCGGGCAGCGCGCCGGCGCCGGTGTTCTCGACGGTCGCGGGGATCCAGTCGATCCGCCACAGCGCTCGCTCCAGGCCGCCTCCGCTCGCGGCCTCCAGCTGCCCCGCCGACACCGGCCGGCCCACCACCGACCCCACCGACAGGACCGGACGGCCTTCCGCGTCGGCGACGTTCAGCACGAGGTTGTTGTCGGCGGCGGTTCCCTGCTGGCCGATGTGGACGCGGAGCCGGGTGGCGCCGGTGGCGTTCAGGCGGACCTGGTTCCAGACGAACGGCAGGACGGGCTCGCCGTCCCGCTCACCGCTCTCGTCGAACATGACCGCGTGCATGGCGGAGTCGAGCAGAGCCGGGTGCAGGCCGAAGCGTGCCGCCTCGTCCCAGCTGTCCGAGGGCAGTTCCACCTCGGCGAACACGTCGTCGCCGCGCCGCCACGCGGCCTTCAGTCCCTGGAAGACGGGGCCGTAGGCGTAGCCCTGGCGGACCAGGGTGTCGTAGGCGCCCTCGACCGGCAGCGGGGAGGCACCGGCGGGAGGCCACACGGTCAGGTCCTGGGCCGACGGCGCGGGTGCGGTCGCCGCGCCGAGCACGCCCTGCGCGTGCAGCAGCCAGACATCGCCGTCCTGCTGCCCCTCCGGACGCGAGTGGACGGTCACCGTACGGGCGCCCGCCTCGTCGGCGCCGCTGACGACCACCTGGATCTGGGCGGCACCGTCGGGCGGCAGGATGAGGGGAGCCTGGAGCGTCAGCTCCTCCAGCACCTCGCAGCCGACCTGGGCGCCCGCGTGGATCGCCAGCTCCACGAAGCCGGTGCCGGGCAGCAGGACGCTGCCCAGGACATCGTGGTCGGCGATCCACGGGTGCGTGTCCACGGCCAGCCGGCCGGTCAGGACAACCCCGTCCGTGTCGGCCAGGCTCACCATCGCGCCGAGCAGCGGGTGTTCGGCGGCACGCAGACCGGCGGCGGAGATGTCGACGCCCTCGCCGCCGTACCAGGAGTCCGCCATGTACTCACGGGTCCCGAGCCAGTAGCGCTCGCGCTGGAAGGCGTAGGTGGGGAGGTCGACGCGGGAGGCGTTGCGGCCGGTGAAGAAGCCGGTCCAGTCGACACTGGCGCCGGAGGCGAACAGGTCGGTGAGCGCGGTGACGGCCGTGACGTCCTCGGGGCGTCCCTTTCGGAGGACCGGGGCGAAGGTGATGTCCTCGTCGTCCTCGATGGTCTGCTTGGCCAGGCCGGTCAGGACCGCGTCGGGGCCGCACTCCACGAACCGGGTGACGCCCTGGGCGCGCAGAGCCGTGACCCCGTCCGCGAAACGAACCGCCTCGCGGACATGCTCAACCCAGTATTCGGGGTTGGTGAGTTGACCGGACTCGGCGAGAGAACCGGTCACGTTCGATACGACGCTCAGGGACGGTTCCGAGAAGGTCAGCCCGGACACCACGGCCCGGAAGTCGTCGAGCATCGGCTCCATGAGCGGGGAGTGGAAGGCATGGGACACCCGCAGCCGGGTCGTCCTGCGCCCCAGACCGGAGAAGTACTCCTCAATGGCCTCGACACCGGCGCCGGAGACCACCACGGAGGTGGGCCCGTTGATCGCGGCGATACCGAGGGTGTCGGTCAGCAGGGGCCGTACTTCCTCTTCCGTGGCCTGCACAGCGAGCATCGCCCCGCCCTCGGGCAGGGCCTGCATCAACCGCCCACGCGCGGCGATCAGCTTCGCCGCGTCCTCCAGGGACAGCACCCCTGCCACGTGGGCCGCGGTGACCTCGCCGATGGAATGCCCGGCCACGAAGTCCGGCCGCACACCCCACGACTCAAGAAGCCGGAACAGAGCCGTCTCAACGGCGAACAGCGCAGGCTGGGCGAACTCCGTCCGCTCCAGCACACTCGCGTCCTCACCCCAGACGACATCCTTCAGCGGCAGCCCGTCGAGCGCTTCGCACACGGCGTCGAAGGCCTCGGCGAAAACGGGGAAGGCGTCGTACAACTCCCGCCCCATCCCCAGCCGCTGACTCCCCTGCCCGGTGAACACCACCGCCGTACGACCACCCGAGCGAGCCCGGGTCACCGTCGCCCCACCGGAAGCCACCGAGGCCAGCCCGGCCAGCAACTCCTCCCGGTCCCGGCCCACGACCACGGCCCGCTGCTCCAGCACGGCCCGCGAGGACAGCAGCGAGAACGCCACATCGGCGGCGGACAGGTCGGCGTGCTCGGTGAGGTGGCTGTGCAGCCGTTCGGCCTGTGCCGCCACCCCGGCGGCCCCGGCGCCGCGCGCCGACACCACCAACGGCACCGCCGACGAACCCACCGGCGTCACGGTCTCGGCGGCCGTGGCCACCTCCTCCAGGGGCGCCTCTTCCACGATGACGTGGGCGTTCGTCCCGCTCAGCCCGAACGACGAGACACCCGCCCGGCGCGGCCGGCCGTCCTCCAGCGCGGGCCACTCACGCGCCTCCGCCAGCAGCTCCACCGCGCCCGCGTCCCAGTCCACCTTGGACGAAGGCTCGCCGGCGTACAGGGACTTGGGCATGACCCCGTTGCGCATGGCCATGACCGTCTTGATGATGCCCGCGACACCGGCGGCGGCCTGGGTGTGGCCCATGTTCGACTTGATGGACCCCAGCCACAGCGGGCGGTCCTCGGGACGGTCCTGGCCGTAGGTCGCGATGAGCGCCTGGGCCTCGATCGGGTCGCCCAGCGTCGTGCCCGTACCGTGCGCCTCCACCAGGTCCACGTCCGCCGAGGACAGGCCCGCTCCTGCCAGCGCCTGCCGGATCACCCGCTGCTGCGAGGGGCCGTTCGGCGCGGTCAGGCCGTTGGAGGCGCCGTCCTGGTTGATGGCACTGCCCCGTACCACGGCCAGTACCGGATGCCCGTTGCGGCGGGCGTCCGACAGGCGCTCCACGAGCAGCATGCCGACGCCTTCGCCCCAGGCGGTGCCGTCGGTGGAGTCGGCGAAGGAGCGGCAGCGGCCGTCCTTGGAAAGGCCGCGCTGGCGGCTGAACTCGACGAACACCTCGGGCGTCGCCATGACCGCGACACCGCCGGCGAGGGCGAGGGAGCACTCGCCGGAGCGCAGGGCCTGGACCGCGAGGTGCAGGGCGACCAAGGAGGACGAGCACGCCGTGTCGATCGTGACGGCCGGGCCCTCCAGGCCGAAGACGTAGGAGACGCGGCCGGAGGCGATGGCGCCCGTGCTGTTGTTGGCGGCGTAGTCGTGGTACATCATCCCGGCGAACACGCCGGTGGCGCTGCCGCGCAGGGTGGCGGGGTCGATGCCGGCGCGTTCGAACGTCTCCCAGGCGGTCTCCAGCAGGAGCCGCTGCTGCGGGTCCATGACCAGGGCTTCGTTGGGGCTGATGCCGAAGAAGGCGGGGTCGAAGCGGTCGGCGTCGTGGAGGAAGCCGCCTTCGCGGGTGTAGGTGGTGTTGGGCCGTTCGCCGGTGGGGTCGAAGACCTGGCCGATGTCCCAGCCGCGGTTGGTCGGGAACTCCGAGACCGCGTCGACCCCGTCCGCCAGCAGCCGCCACAGGTCCTCCGGGGAGGCCACGCCTCCCGGGTACCGGCAGGCCATGCCGACGATCACGATCGGGTCGTCGTCGGCGGCGAGGACGGGGGTGACGGCCGTGAGGTCGTCCTGGGTTCCGGCGACCTGTTCCAGCAGGTGGGTGGCGAGGGCTTCCGGCGTCGGGTAGTCGAAGACGAGGGTGGCGGGCAGGCGCATGCCGACCGCTTCGCCGAGGGCGTTGCGGAACTCGACGGCGGTCAGGGAGTCGAAGCCGAGTTCCTGGAAGGCCCGGCCGGGTTCGACGGCGTGGGCGCCCGCGTGTCCGAGGACGGCGGCCACGCGGCTGAGGACCAGGTCGAGCAGGACACCGTGCCACTCGGCCTCCGGCAGGGAGGCGAGCTTGCGGCGCAGCGCGCTCGACTCGTCGGCCGTGCCGGCGGAGCTGCGCCGCCGGGCCACCGGAACCAACGCCCGGAAGACGGTGGGCAGTTGCTCGCCCTGGGCACGGAGTGCGGGCAGGTCGAGGCCGGCCGGGACGAGCAGGGGATCGTCCGTGGTGAGGGCCGCGTCGAAGAGGGCGAGTCCCTCCTCGGCGGTCAGCGCGTGCATGCCGGTGCGGGAGATGCGGGACAGGTCGGCGTCGCCCAGGGTGTCGGCCATGCCGCTGGACTGCTCCCACAGGCCCCAGGCGAGGGAGTGGGCGGGAAGGCCGGCGTGGCGGCGGTGGACGGCGAGCGCGTCGAGGAAGGCGTTGGCGGCGGCGTAGTTGCCCTGGCCGGGGGCGCCGAGGACGCCGGCGGCGGAGGAGAACATGACGAACATCGACAGGTCCATGCCCGCGGTCAGTTCGTGCAGGTTCACCGCGGCGTCGACCTTCGGCCGCAGGACCGCGTCCAGGCGGTCCGGGGTGAGGGAGCCGACCACTCCGTCGTCGAGGACGCCGGCGGTGTGCACCACGCCGCGGAGCGTGACATCGTCGAGGAGTTCGGCGAGCGCGGCCCGGTCGGCCACGTCGCAGGCGCGCAGGTCCACCTCGGCGCCCAGGGCGGTCAGTTCGGCGCACAGGTCGGCGGCGCCGGGCGCGGACATGCCGCTGCGGCTGGTCAGCAGGAGGCTGCGGACGCCGTGCTCGGTCACCAGGTGGCGGGCGAACAGGGTGCCCAGGGAGCCGGTGGCACCGGTGATCAGGACCGTGCCCGGCTCGGGGCGGGTGTCCTCGCCCGCGGCGGCGGGGACGGCGGCGCGCGTCAGGCGGGCGGCGTGCGCGGCGCCCTCGCGTATGAGGAGCTGCGGTTCGCCGGTGGCCACGGCCGCGGCGACGAGCGCGCCGAGGTCGGTCACGTCGTCGGTGTCCACCAAGGTGATGCGGTCGGGGTTCTCCGACTGGGCGGCGCGCACCAGGCCCGCGACGGAGGCCGCCGCGAGGTCGGTCACGTCCTCTCCGGTCAGTGCGGCGGCGCCCTGGGTGACGACGAGCAGCCGGGCCTCGGCGTAACGCTCCTCGTCGATCCAGGTCCGCAGGATCTCCAGCGCCTGGTGCGTGGCCGTCCGTACGGCCTGCGCGTCCTGGGCCGTGGCCGTCGCGCAGTTCCACACGACGACGTCCGGCACGTTCGCGCCGACGGTCTCCTCCCAGGGCGCCCATGTCACCGGGGCCGTGGCCGGAACCGGCAGCGGGGCCCAGTCCAGGCGGAAGAGGGAGTCGCGGTGGCTCGTGGCGGCCGCGGCGAGCTGCTCGGCGGAGATGGGCCGCAGCATCAGGGAGTCCACGGTGGCCACCCGGCGGCCCGCGGGGTCCGTCAGCTCGACGGTGACCGCGCCGGAGCCGGTGGGAGCCAGCCGTACGCGCACCTCGGACGCGCCCTCGGCGTACAGGGACACACCCGACCAGGCGAAGGGAAGCGCGCCCTGCTCGCCGACGGTTCCGGTGAAGGCCGCCGCGTGCAGGCAGGCGTCCAGCAGGGCGGGGTGCAGGGCGAACCGCTCGGCGACCGCGCGGGCCTGCTCGGGGAGGGCGACCTCGGCGTACACCTCGCCGTCGGCGGACCGCCACACCGAGGTCAGGCCGCGGAACACCGGGCCGTAGGCCATACCGGCCTGGGCGAACTCGTCGTAGAGGCCGTCGAGTTCCACGGGTACGGCACCGGCCGGCGGCCACTCGGCCGTCTGACCCTCGTCCTCGGCCGGCCGGGCGCCGGGCGCGAGCACACCGGTGGCGTGCCGGGTCCAGGGCAGGTCGGCTGCCGAGTCCTGTCGGCGGGAGTGGACGGTGACGGTGCGGGTGCCCGACCGCTCCGCGGCACCCACGGCCACCTGCACCTGCACGCCGCCGTGGTCGGGCAGCACCAGCGGTGCCTCGATGGTCAGTTCCTCGAGCAGGTCGCAGCCGACCTGGTCACCCGCCCGGGCCACGAGCTCCAGGAAGCCGGTGCCGGGAAAGAGAACCGATCCGCCGACGACGTGCTCGGCCAGCCACGGCTGGGTGTCGGCCGACAGGCGTCCGGTCAGCAGGACACCGTCGCTGTCGGCGAGCGTGATGGCCGCGCCCAGCAGGGGGTGTTCGGCCGTGTCGAGCCCGGCGGAGGTGACGTTCGCGGCCCCGCTCTGCGCGTCGATCCAGTAGCGCTCGCGCTGGAAGGCATAGGTGGGCAGGTCGATGCGGGAGGCGTCGCGGCCGGCGAAGACGCCGTCCCAGTCGACGGTGGCGCCGGAGATGAAGAGCTGGGCCAGCGCGGTGACGGCGGTGACGTCCTCGGCGCGGTCCTTGCGCAGGACCGGGGCGAAGGTGACGTCGTCGAGGATGTTCCGGGCCAGGCCGGTGAGGATCGCGTCCGGGCCGCACTCGACGAACCTGGTCACGCCTTGCGCGCGCAGGGTGGTGATGCCGTCGGCGAAGCGGACCGCCTCGCGGACGTGGCTCACCCAGTACTCCGGGTTGGTGAGCCGGCCGGGCTCGGCGAGAGATCCGGTCACGTTCGATACGACGCCCAGGGACGGTTCCGAGAACGACAGCCCGGACACCACGGCCCGGAAGTCGTCCAGCATCGGCTCCATCAGCGGCGAGTGGAAGGCATGGGACACCCGCAGCCGGGTCGTCCGCCGCCCCATACCGGAGAAGTGCTCCTCGATCGCCTCGACACCGGCGCCGGAGACCACCACAGAGGTGGGCCCGTTGATCGCGGCGATACCGACGGTGTCGCTCAGCAGCGGCCGTACTTCCTCCTCCGTGGCCTCCACCGCCAGCATCGCCCCGCCCTCGGGCAGGGCCTGCATCAACCGCCCACGCGCGGCGATCAGCTTGGCCGCGTCCTCCAGGGACAGAATTCCCGCCACGTGGGCCGCGGTGACCTCGCCGATGGAATGCCCGGCCACGAAGTCCGGCCGCACACCCCACGACTCAAGAAGCCGGAAGAGAGCGGTCTCGATGGCGAAGAGGGCGGGCTGGGCGAACTCCGTCCGCTCCAGCCTGTCGGCGTCCTCACCCCAGACAACATCCTTCAGCGGCAGCTCACCAAGCGCCTCACACACGGCGTCGAACGCAGCGGCGAACACGGGGAAGGCGTCGTACAACTCCCGTCCCATCCCCAGCCGCTGGCTCCCCTGCCCGGTGAACACCACCGCGGTCAGCCCGTCGGAGGCCACACCGCGCTGCACGCTCGCGGCAGGCTCCCCCGCCGCCACCGAGGCCAGCCCGGCGAGCAGCTCATCGCGGTCCCGGCCGACCACCACGGCCCGCTGCTCCAGCGCCGCCCGCGACGACGCCAGCGAGAACGCCACGTCCTCGGCCCGTGCGTCGAGCCGTTCGGAGACAAAGGCGTGCAGCCGCTCGGCCTGCGCCTTCAGTCCCGTGGCACCGAGACCGGAGACGGGCCACAGCAGAGGGCCCGAGGCCGGGGCGTCGGCGGTCGTCGCCTCGGCCGGGGTCTCCTCGTCGGCCGGGTCCTGTTCCAGGATGACGTGGGCGTTCGTGCCGCTGACGCCGAAGGAGGAGACGCCGGCGCGGCGCGGGTGGTCGCCCTCGGGCCAGTCGCGGGGCTCGGCGAGCAGGCGTACGTTGCCGGCGGACCAGTCGATGTGGGTCGAGGGCTGGTCGACGTGGAGGGTGCGGGGCATACGGCCGTGCCGCATCGCCATGACCATCTTGATGATGCCGCTGACGCCGGCGGCGGCCTGCGCGTGCCCGATGTTCGACTTGACGGAGCCCAGCCACAGCGGGCGGTCCTCGGGCCGCTCCTGGCCGTAGGTGGCGAGCAGGGCCTGCGCCTCGATGGGGTCGCCCAGCGTCGTGCCCGTGCCGTGGCCCTCGACGACGTCGATCTGGGCGGACGGCACCTGGGCGGCGGCCAGGGCCTGCCGGATGACGCGCTGCTGGGAGGGGCCGTTGGGGGCGGTGAGGCCGTTGCTGGCGCCGTCCTGGTTGATGGCGCTGCCGCGCACGACGGCGAGTACCGGGTGGCCGTTGCGGCGGGCGTCGGACAGGCGCTCGACGAGGAGCATGCCGGCGCCTTCGGCCCAGCCGGTGCCGTCGGCGGCCTCGGCGAAGGCCTTGCAGCGGCCGTCGGGGGCGAGGCCGCGCTGCCGGCTGAAAGCGATGAAGGGGGACGGCGTCGACATCACCATGACGCCGCCGGCCAGGGCCATGCTGCATTCGCGGCGGCGCAGGGCCTGGCAGGCGAGGTGCAGGGCGACGAGGGAGGACGAGCAGGCCGTGTCGACCGTCACCGCCGGGCCTTCGAGGCCGAGGGCGTAGGAGATCCGGCCGGAGATGACGGCCGCCGCGGCGGCGGTGGTCATGTGGGCCTCGGCCAGTTCGGGGGCCGCGTCGAGGAGGGTGGTGTAGTCCTGGATGCCGGAGCCGGCGAACACGCCGATGCGGCTGCCGCGTACCGAGGACGGGTCGATACGGGCCCGTTCGAAGGCCTCCCAGGCGACTTCCAGCATGAGCCGCTGCTGCGGGTCCATGGTCTGCGCCTCGCGCGGGCTGATGCCGAAGAAGGCGGGGTCGAAGTGGCCCGCGTCGTGGACGAAGCCGCCCTCGCGGACATAGCTGGTGCCCTGCTGGTCGGCGTCGGTGTTCAGCAGCCGGCCGAGGTCCCAGCCGCGGTCGACGGGGAACTCCGAGATGGCGTCGCGTCCTTCGTCGACCAGCTGCCACAGGTCCTCGGGGCTGTTGACCCCGCCGGGGTAGCGGCAGCTCATGGCGACGATCGCGATCGGCTCCCGCTCCTCGTTCTCGACCTCCTGCAAGCGCCGCCGGGTCTGGGCGAGATCGGCCGTGACGCGCTTGAGATAGTCGAGAAGCTTGTCGTCGTTCGCCATCTCAGTCTCTCTCCGGGTCCTGTGGTTCGAAAGGCTGGCGTCGGTCGGGGGCCCGCTCAGGCGAGGCCGAGTTCCTTGTCGATGAAGTCGAAGACGTCGTCGGCGGACGCCGACTCCAGCTTCTGGCCGACGTCCGCGGTACCGGCCGCGCCGGCCTGGGCGGCCACGGTCTCGCTGAGCCGTGACACGAGGGTCTGCAGCCGGGAGACGATCCGCTCGTCCTCGATCTGCTGCGCGTCGAGGCCGGTCAGAGCCGCCTCCAGCCACTCCAGCTGCTCCGGCACGGCCACCTGCCGTACCTCCTGCTTGGGCTGCAGTTCGGTGAGCAGGAACTCGGCGAGCGCGGCCGGGTTGGCGTAGTCGAAGATCATGGTGCTGGGCAGTTTCCGGCCGGTGGCCGTGCTCAGCCGGCTGCGGAGGTCGACGGCCGACACGGAGTCGAAGCCGAGGTCCTCGAAGGCGCGGCGGGTGTCGAGGGTGAGCGGATCGTCGTAGCCGAGCAGGGCGGCGACGTGCGAGCGGACGAGGTCGTGCACGACACGGCTCGCCTCGGCCTTCGGCAGCCCGGCCAGCCGGGCGGTGAGCTCGGGTGCCGGGGAGCCCGGCGTGTCCTCGTCGGGTCCGTCGGCCAGGGCCGCCCGCACCTCGGGGATCTCGTCGAGGAGCGGCCGGGGGCGGGCCAGCGTGTAGGCGGGGACGAACCGGGACCAGTCGAAGTCGGCCACCACGACATGGCTCTCGTCGTGGTCGAGGATCTGGCGCAGGGCGCCGACGGCGGTGGAGGGTGCCATCGCCGGGGCGCCCATGCGCCGCATGACGGCGCTGAGTTCGGCGTCGACCATGCCGCCTTCCCACGATCCCCAGGCGATGGAGGTGGCGGTGAGCCCGCGGGCCCGGCGCCGGTGGGCGAGGCCGTCGAGGAAGGCGTTGGCGCCGCCGTACGCGGCCTGCCCTCCGCTGCCCCAGACCGCGGAGCCGGAGGAGAACAGCACGAAGGCGTCCAGCGGTACGTCCGCGAGCAGCTCGTCGAGATGCTGGGCGCCCAGCACCTTCGCGAGGCCGACCTCGGCGAACTCTTCCAGGTCCAGGTCGGGCAGCGGGGCGATGCGCTGGGCCTGGCCGGCGGCGTGGAAGACGGCGCGCAGCGGCGGCCCGTCGGCGAGGGAGGCGAGCAGTCCGGCCAGTGCGGCACGGTCGGTGACGTCGCAGGCGGCGACCGTGACACGCGCCCCGAGCGCCTCCAGCTCCTCGGTCAACTCCTCGGCGCCGTCCGCGGCGGAACCCCGTCGGCTGGTGAGCACCAGGTGCTCGGCGCCGTCCTCGGCGAGCAGGCGGGCCACGTGCGCCCCGAGCCCGCCGGTGCCGCCCGTGACGAGGACGGTCCCGCCCCGTCCCGCCGCGGCGCGCGGTGCCGTCCCGGCCGGGAGCGGCGAGCGGACCATGCGCCGCGCGAACAGCCCCTCGGCGCGTACGGCGAGCTGGTCCTCCCCGCCGTCGTCGCCGCGTACGGCCGCGACCAGCAGCCGGGCCGCCCGCTCGTCGAGCTCTTCGGGTACGTCGATCAGGCCGCCCCAGGTCTGCGGCTGGTCGAGCCCGAGGCTCGCGCCGAGGCCCCACAGCAGCGACTGGCTCGGGCTGGCCAGTTCGGCGGAGTCCCGCACGGCCACGGCTCCGCTGGTGACGCACCACAGTGGCGCGCCGACCTCGGCGTCCGCCAGCGCCTGGGCGAGCACGACGGTCGCGGCACCTCCGTGCGTGAGCGCCGGATACCGGGGGTGCGGGCGGTCGTCCAGCCCGAGCAGCGACAGCACCCGCTGCGGCGCCTGGGCGGACACCGCCGTACGCAGCCGTCCGGCCAGCGCGGCGCGGTCGAGATCGCCGGCCTCCAGCGATACGACGCTCACCTCACCGGCAATCGCCTCGGCAATCCGCTGGGCGGCGTCGCCCGCCCCGGCCGAGGGCCGGACCACGAGCCAGGTCTCGGAGCCACCGGAGTCACCGGCCGCCGCCACCCCGGTCGGCTTCCACTCCACCCGGTACCGCAAGGAGTCCAGCAGCGCGGACTCCTTGCTGCGCCGGCGCCACTGCGCCAACGCTGGTACGAGGGAGCCCAGTTCGTCCGCCGGTACGTCGATCTCCTCGGCCAGCGACGAGCTGTCCTCCCGCTCCACCGCTTCCCAGAACACCGCCTCCGCCGTCCCGGGCCCGGTTGCGACCGGGCCGGGGGCGGCGGCCGGCTGACCGGCGTCGGCCGACCAGTAGTGGCGGCGCTGGAAGGCGTAGGTGGGGAGGTCGACGCGAGTCGCGTCACGCCCGGTGAAGAAGCCGGTCCAGTCGACACCGGCGCCGGAGGCGAAGAGCTGGGCGAGCGCGGTGACGGCGGTGACGTCCTCGGGGCGGTCCTTGCGCAGGACCGGGGCGAAGGTGACGTCCTCGTCGTCGTCGATGGTCTGCTTGGCCAGGCCGGTCAGGATCGCGTCGGGGCCGCACTCGACGAACCTGGTCACACCTTGCGCGCGCAGGGTGGTGATGCCGTCGGCGAAGCGGACGGCCTCGCGGACGTGGCTCACCCAGTACTCGGGGTTGGTGAGCCGGCCGGGCTCGGCGAGGGCTCCGGTCACGTTCGATACGACGCTCAGGGACGGTTCCGAGAAGGTCAGCCCGCTGACCACGGCCCGGAAGTCGTCGAGCATCGGCTCCATGAGCGGCGAGTGGAAGGCATGGGACACCCGCAGACGCGTGGTCCGACGTCCGAGGCTGCTGAAGTGCTCCTCGATGGCCTCGACACCGGCGCCGGAGACCACCACCGAAGTGGGCCCGTTGATCGCGGCGATACCGACGGTATCGGTCAGCAGCGGCCGTACTTCCTCTTCCGTGGCCTGCACGGCGAGCATGGCGCCGCCCTCGGGCAGGGCCTGCATCAACCGCCCACGCGCGGCGATCAGCTTCGCCGCATCCTCCAGGGAGAGCACCCCTGCCACGTGGGCCGCGGTGACCTCGCCGATGGAATGCCCGGCCACGAAGTCCGGCCGCACACCCCACGACTCAAGAAGCCGGTAGAGGGCGGTCTCGATGGCGAAGAGGGCGGGCTGGGCGAACTCGGTCCGCTCCAGCACACTCGCGTCCTCACCCCACACGACGTCCTTCAGCGGCAGCCCGTCGAGGGCTTCGCACACAGCGTCGAACGCAGCGGCGAACGCGGGGAAGGCGTCGTACAACTCCCGTCCCATCCCCAGCCGCTGGCTCCCCTGCCCGGTGAACACCACGGCGGTCAGTCCGTCCGAGACGGCACCCTGCTGCACGCTCACGGCGGGCTCCCCCGCCGTCACCGAGGCCAGTCCGGCGAGCAGCTCATCGCGGTCCCGGCCCACGACGACGGCCCGCTGCTCCAGCGCGGCCCGCGACGAGGCCAGCGAGAACGCCACGTCGGCGGCCGACAGCTCCGGCCGCTCGGAGAGGTGGCCGTGGAGCTGCTCGGCCTGTGCGCCCACACCGGCCGGGCCGCCCCGCGCGGAGACCACCCACGGCACGACCGAGGACCGCACCGGCGCCACGGTCTCGGCGGGCGTGGCCGCCTCCTCGGCGACCGGTGCCTCCTCGACGATGACGTGGGCGTTCGTGCCGCTGAGGCCGAAGGAGGAGATGGCGGCGCGCTTGGGGTGGCCGTGGTCGGGCCAGGGGAGGCGGTCGGTGAGGAGCTGGATGTTGCCCGTGCTCCAGTCCACGTTGGGGGTGGGCGCGTCGACGTGCAGGGTGCGGGGCATGACGCCGTGCCGGATCGCCATGACCATCTTGATGATGCCGCTGACGCCGGCGGCGGCCTGCGCGTGCCCGATGTTCGACTTGATGGAGCCCAGCCACAGGGGGCGGTCCTCGGGCCGGCCCTGGCCGTAGGTGGCCAGGAGGGCCTGTGCCTCGATGGGGTCGCCGAGCCTGGTTCCGGTGCCGTGCGCCTCCACCACGTCCACCTGGTCGGCGGAGAGTTGGGCGCCGGCCAGCGCCTGCTGGATCACTCGCTGCTGCGAGGGCCCGTTGGGTGCGGTCAGACCGTTGCTGGCGCCGTCGGAGTTGACCGCGCTGCCGCGGACCACGGCGAGGACCGGGTGGCCGTTGCGGCGGGCGTCGGAGAGGCGCTCGACCAGGAGCAGGCCGGCGCCCTCGCCCCAGCCGGTGCCGTCGGCCGCGGCGGCGAACGCCTTGCAGCGGCCGTCGGGGGCGAGGCCGCGGTCCTGGCTGAAGCCGACGAACGACACCGGGGTGGCCATGACGGTGACACCGCCGGCGAGGGCGAGCGTGCAGTCCCCGGCGCGCAGGGCCTGGATGGCCCAGTGCAGGGCGACCAGGGACGACGAACAGGCCGTGTCCACGGTCACCGCGGGGCCTTCGAGGCCGAGCGTGTAGGCGATGCGGCCGGAGGCGACGCTGGCGAGGGCGCCGGTGCCGCTGTCGGCGGAGTAGTCGTGGTAGGCGATGCCGGTGAAGACGCCGGTGCGGCTGCCCTTGAGGGACAGCGGGTCGATCCCGGCCCGCTCGAACGCCTCCCAGGCGGTCTCCAGCAGCAGCCGCTGCTGCGGGTCGGTCTCGCGGGCCTCCCGCGGGCTGATCTTGAAGAAGTCGGCGTCGAACTGGGCGGCGTCGTGCAGGAAGCCGCCTTCGCGGCAGTACGTCTTTCCGGGCGTGGCGGGCTCCGGGTCGTACAGGTCCTTGGCCCAGCCCCGGTCCTCGGGGAAGGAGGAGATGCCGTCACCGCCGGAGTCCACGAGAGTCCACAGGTCCTCCGGAGAGGCGATGCCCCCGGGATAGCGGCAGCTCATGGCGACGATGGCGATCGGCTCGTGCTGCCTGGCCTCGGTCTCGCGCAGGCGCCGCTTGGTCTGCTGGAGGTCCGACGTCGCGCGCCGCAGGTATTCGCGCAGCTTGTCGTCGTTGCCCATCTGCCCCTCTGCCCCTCAAATCGGTGGTACTCGTACGGTTCGTGGACGGGACGGATGCCGGTTACGCGATGCCCAGTTCGCTGTCGAGGACGTCGAAGAGCTCGTCGTCCGTGGCGGACTCGTAGTCGGCGGGGGTGTCGTCGGCCGCGGCCCCGTCGCCCGAGTCGCGCCAGGTGCGCAGCAGCGCCTCCAGCCGGCTGGTGATGCGCTGGTGGTCGCGTCCGGGCACCGTGTCGGCGGTCAGCCCGGTCAGCAGCGCCTCCAGTCGGTCGACCTCGCCCAGGACCTCCTGGGACGGGCCGTCGCCGTTCTCCGGGAGGAGCAGTCCGTCGATGTACTCCGCCGCCGCGCGGGAGGTGGGGTGGTCGAAGACGAGCGTCGCCGACAGGGACAGGCCCGTGATCCGGTCCAGCCGCTTGCGCAGTTCGACGGCGGCGAGCGAGTCGAAGCCGAGGTCCTTGAAGGCCACGTCGGGTTCCACCACGGCCGCCGAGGCGTGCCCCAGCACGGCGGCGACCTGCGCCCGTACGACCTCCAGCAGCTGCCGCACCCGCTCCTGCGGCGGAAGCGCCACCAGGCGCCTGCGCACCTCCCGCCCCTCGTCGGCCAGGCTGTCCTCCTCGACCGCGTCGAGTCCGGCGGAGCCGAGGTGGGCGGTTCCGGTCAGCGCGTCGATCCAGTAGCGCTGGCGCTGGAAGGCGTAGGTGGGCAGCTCGACGCGGGAGGCGTCGCGGCCGGTGAAGAAGCCGTCCCAGTCGACCGTGGCGCCGGAGGCGAACAGCTGGGCCAGGGCGGTGACGGCCGTGACGTCCTCCGCACGGTCCTTGCGGAGCACCGGCGCGAAGGTGATGTCCTCGTCGTCCTCGATGGTCTGCTTGGCCAGGCCGGTCAGGATCGCGTCGGGGCCGCACTCGACGAACCGGGTGACGCCGCGGGCGTGCAGGGTGGTGATGCCGTCGGCGAAGCGGACGGCCTCGCGGACGTGGCTCACCCAGTACTCGGGGTTGGTGAGCCGGCCGGGCTCGGCGAGGGTCCCGGTCACGTTCGATACGACGCCCAGGGACGGTTCCGAGAAGGTCAGCCCGGACACCACGGCCCGGAAGTCGTCCAGCATCGGCTCCATGAGCGGGGAGTGGAAGGCATGGGACACCCGCAGCCGGGTCGTCCGCCGCCCCATACCGGAGAAGTGCTCCTCGATCGCCTCGACACCAGCGCCGGACACCACCACCGAAGTGGGCCCGTTGATCGCGGCAATGCCGACCGACTCACTGAGCAGCGGCCGTACTTCCTCCTCGGTGGCCTCCACCGCCAGCATCGCCCCGCCCTCCGGCAGGGCCTGCATCAACCGACCGCGAGCGGCGATCAGCTTCGCCGCGTCCTCCAGGGAGAGCACCCCTGCCACGTGGGCCGCGGTGACCTCGCCGATGGAGTGCCCGGCCACGAAGTCCGGCCGCACACCCCAGGACTCCAGCAGCCGGAAGAGAGCGGTCTCGACGGCGAACAGCGCGGGCTGGGCGAACTCCGTCCGCTCCAGCACACTCGCATCCTCACCCCAGATGACATCCTTCAGCGGCAGCCCGTCGAGCGCCTCGCACACGGCGTCGAAGGCGTCCGCGAACACGGGGAAGGCGTCGTACAACTCCCGCCCCATCCCCAGCCGCTGACTCCCCTGCCCGGTGAACACCACCGCCGTACGACCACCCGAGCGAGCCCGGGTCACCGTCGCCCCACCCGAGGCCACCGAAGCCAGCCCGGCCAGCAACTCCTCCCGGTCCCGGCCGACCACCACGGCCCGCTGCTCCAGGACCGCACGCGTGGACACCAGGGAGAGCGCCACGTCGGCGGCCGACGCCTCCGGCCGCTCGGTGAGATGGGCGTGCAGCCGTTCGGCCTGTGCCGCCACCCCGGCGGTCCCGGCGCCGCGCGCCGACACCACCCACGGCACCACCGGCGAACCCACCGGAGCCACAGCCTCCGTGGCCGGGGCCTCCGTGGCCGGGGCCTCCGTGGCCGGGGCCTCCGCCTCCTCCTCGACCGAGGGCTCCTCGACGATGACGTGGGCGTTCGTGCCGCTCAGGCCGAAGGAGGAGATGCCGGCCCGGCGGGGGCGGCCGTCCTCGGGGGTGGGCCACTCGCGGGACTCGGTCAGCAGGCGTACCGCGCCCGCGTTCCAGTCGACCTTCGTCGAAGGCTGGTCGCCGTACAGGGACTTGGGCATGGTGCGGTGCCGCATGGCCATGACCGTCTTGATGATGCCCGCGACGCCGGCGGCGGCCTGGGTGTGGCCCATGTTCGACTTGATGGAGCCGAGCCACAGGGGGCGGTCGGCGGGGCGGTCCTGACCGTACGTTTCGAGCAGGGCCTGGGCCTCGATCGGGTCGCCCAGTGTCGTGCCGGTGCCGTGGCCCTCGACGAGGTCGACGTCGGCGGTGGACAGGCGGGAGCCGGACAGGGCCTGCTTGATGACGCGCTGCTGGGAGGGGCCGTTCGGGGCGGTGAAACTGCTGGAGGCACCGTCCTGGTTGACGGCGCTGCCGCGGACGACGGCGAGGACGGGGTGGCCGTTGCGGCGGGCGTCGGACAGGCGCTCCAAGAAGAGCACGCCGGCGCCCTCGGAGCAGCCCATGCCGTCGGCGGACTCGGAGAAGGACTTGCAGCGGCCGTCCCTGGCGAGGCCGCCCTGGGTGCTGAAGTAGACGAACATCTCGGGGTTGGACATGACCGTGACCCCGCCGGCGAGGGCGAGGGTGCAGTCGCCGCGGCGCAGGGCCTGGGCGGCGAGGTGCAGGGCGACCAGGGAGGAGGAGCAGGCCGTGTCGACGCTCAGCGCGGGGCCTTCGAGACCGAGGGTGTAGGCGACGCGGCCGGAGACGAGGCTGCCGGCGCTGGAGGTGCCGGCCTCCACGCCCTGGGCGTAGTCGTGATACATGACACCGGCGAAGACGCCGGTGCGGGTGCCCTTGAGGGACAGCGGGTCCACTCCGGCGCGTTCGATGGCCTCCCAGGCGGTTTCCAGCAGGAGCCGCTGCTGGGGGTCCATGACCAGGGCCTCGTTCGGGCTGATGCCGAACAGGGCGGGGTCGAAGTCGGCGGCGTCGTGGAGGAATCCGCCCTCGCGTGCGTACGTCTTGCCCGCCCGGCCGGGCTCGGGGTCGTACACGTCGTCGTCCCAGCCGCGGTCGGCGGGGAACTGCGAGACCGCGTCGACGCCGTCGGTGACCAGTCGCCACAGGTCCTCCGGGGAGGCGACGCCTCCCGGGTAGCGGCACGCCATGCCGACGATCGCCACGGACTCGTCGTCGGGTTTGCGTGCCGCCTCGTCGAGGCACCTGCGAGCGTCACGCAGCTCCGCGAGCGTGCGCTTGAGGTATTGAAGGAGCCGTTCCTCGTTGCTCACAGGTGGCCATCTCCTCTCGTGGGGTGATGTGTCAGCTGGCCTTGCGGAACAGGTCGGCCTGGTCGCCGACGCGTGCGAACAGGTCCCCGATCTGCGGGAACTGGGCGATGGCCTGTTCGCTGGTCAGCGGCGGCTTGCCGGGACCGCGCAGGACGGCTGCCAGCAGGGGCAGCGACATCAGTCCGCTCTGCGGACCGCGCAGGGTGCTGACCTCGTAGACCGCGCGCAGTACGTCCTCGTTGGCGCACGCGGTGCGGGCGTAGCGGGCGCTCATGCTCTGCTGCATGGCCGCGCCGCGGACGGTGATGTTGGTCTCGACACCGGGGAAGAACAGGTCGTTGGTGCTGGCCATGGTCCAGGGGCCGGTGCCGACCTTGGCGATGTCGTTCTGGACGGCGCGGGACAGTCCGGGGCGCAGGCCGTGGGTCTTCAGGCGGGTGCGCAGGGCGAGGGCGCTGAAGGCGGCCATCGACATGCCGGTGGCGTAGTTGGGGCTGAGCACCATGACGGCGTCGCCGATGGCGAGGAACCCGTCGGGGACGGGCAGCTTGTGCCAGTAGCGACGGCGGTTGGCCAGGCCCCGGGAGCCGCGGACCTCGGTCAGCGGGCGTGCGGTGGCGATGAGGTCGGCGACGATCGGGGCGCGCACGTCGCGGGCGAACTCCAGGAAGCCCTCGTCGACGGTGGGCGGCTGGCCGCCCTTGGTGCCGATGAGGGAGACGATCCAGCGGCCGTCCTCCTGCGGCATGAACGCGGCGCCCTTGCCGGGCTGTCCGGTGCCGGGGACGGTCTGGATGAGGACGCCCGGGAAATCCTTGGGAGCTTCGACGGGGGCCTCGTACTCGCGGCCGGCGTAGGCGAGTCCGGCGTCGACGTACTCCTCCTTCACCTGGGGCAGGCCGAGGTCGGCGATCCACTGGGGTGACTTGGAGCGGCTGCCGGAGGCGTCGACGATGAGATCACCGGTGATGACGGCCTCGGAGCGGTCGGCGCGTTCGACGCGGACGCCGGTCACCTTCTCGGCGTTGCCGACCAGGCCGAGCGCCTTGGTGGACTCCAGGACGGTGACGGTGCCCTCGGACAGGACCTGGCTGCGGACGACGTGGTCGATGAGGGGCCGGCTGCAGGCCACGGTGTACGACTCGTCGGCGAAAGTGCGGAACCAGCCCTCGGAGGAGAGGGTGAGGATGTCCCGGCCCATCCTGAGGGTGTGGGCGCCGGCCGCGGTGAGGCGGGCGAGCGTGCCGGGCAGGAGCTGGTCGATGGCCTCGGCGCCACCGGCCATGAGCATGTGGTTCTGCCGGCCCTGCGGCAGGCCTTTGCGCTGGCGAGGCCCGTCGGGGTAGACGTCGCCCTCGATGACGGTGACCTTGTCCGCGTGCCGGGTGAGCACCCTTGCGGCGAGCAGGCCCGCGAGGCCGCCGCCTATCACCACTGCTTCGGTCATCGCACGCTGCCCGTCTGTGCGGTGCGGCGCTGGGCCTCCTGCTCCAGCGCCTTGAAGGTGGCCCGGGTGTCGCCCTGGAACGCCTTGGCCCAGAACAGGCGGAAGACGGGGGTGAAGGGGCCGTGGACCTCTACGCGGCGGCTGACGGCGACCTTGCCGGGGCCCTCCGCGCGGTAGGTGTTGATGATCAGCATCTTGCCGCCGGGCATCGGGGACCGGGTCGTGTAGGAGCGCTTGTCCTCGACCTTGGTCACCTTGAACGGGCCGCGCCGGCCGGAGACGATACGGGAGAGCGTCCAGCCCTCGCTGCCCGCCTCGAACGGCCCCTCGAAGCCGCACTCGAGGACGTGCGGGTCCCAGGTGGCCCACGACGGCACGTCGGAGACCGTCTGCCAGACCGCGTCGAGTTCGGCTTCTATCGTGTCCGACTCTTCGAACGCATACATGTCGGAATACCTCTCAGCTCCAGATCACGGAAATTGTGCGGCGTTCCGGCACGGGACGAGCCCTGCGCAAGGGATTCTCAAGCGGTTTGCGCCGGGACGGCTCGGCGGTGCCTTGCGCGCCGTCGGGAAGTGCTCACCGAGTGCCGGTGATTCAGCTCTCGGTCGCGGGTGCCGGGTTCTGGAATTCCTCCATGTCCGTACGGATGACGTAGTCGGACACGTCCACGACGGAGTTCTCGATGCGTTCCAGGGCGTTCTTGACCGGGTCGGCCAGACGTTCCCGCTTGGCGGTTTCCGAGGCTTCGCGGCGCTCGGCGAATTCCGGCATGACCTCGCGGGCGAAGAGTTCCAGGGACTCGCAGATGTGCTCGTGCTTGTTGGCGCCGAGCTGCACCTGGAAGATGATCTCGTCGACGCCGGCCTCCTCCTGGATCCGGATCATGTCGGCGAGCTTCTGCGGGGTACCGATGCCGCGGCGGACCACCATGTCCATGCGGGCCGCGTTCTCCGGCGGCACCGGCGGCTTCTTGGCGAACTCCGTCTTCAGGTCGGTGGTGCCGGGGCGGTGGGCGCCCTGCACGTAGAAGTGCATGAAGGAGTTGACGTAGAAGTCGACGCCGCCGAGGGCACGCTCGTAGGCGGTCTCCTCGTCGGTGTGGCACAGGAACGGCAGGGCGACGGCGAAGTTGGCGTTGACCGCCTTGCCGACCGGGACGCACTCGTCGGACTCGATGATCCGGTAGTAGGCCGCGACGCGCTCCTTGGCCTCCTCGGGCGTCATGAAGGCGAAGGAGAGGGCGCCGACGCCGTTGCGGGCGGCGGTCTCGACGGTCTCGGGGGAGCTGCAGGCCACCCACAGCGGCGGGTGCGGCTTCTGCTTGGGCTTGGGCAGCACGTTGCGCGGCGGCATGTCGATCCACTTGCCCTGGTGCCCGGTGAAGGGGACCTCCGTGAACATGCGGGTGATGACGTTGATCGCCTCGCGCCACTGGTCGCGCTTGGTGGCCCGGTCGATGTTGAAGGCGCCGAGCTCGTGCTGGGTGCTGCCCTGTCCGGAGCCGAACTCCACACGTCCGCCGGAGATCAGGTCCAGCATGGCGATGCGCTCGGCGACCCGGGCGGGGTGGTTGACGGCCGGCGGCAGGGTGACGATTCCGTGGGCGAGGCGGATGTTCTTCGTGCGGGCGGCGGCCGCGGCGAGAAATACCTCGGGCGCGGAGGAATGGGAGTACTCGTCGAGGAAGTGGTGTTCGGACGCCCAGACGGTGTCGAAGCCCAGCCGATCGGCGAGTTCGATCTGCTCCAGGGCTTCGTTGACCACCCTCTCCTCCCCGTCCTCGCTCCACGGGCGTGGATTCTGCAGGAGATAAATCAGGCCGAAGCGCATGCTCGCTCCTCATCGTCGACAGGAATGTCACCGCTGCCGAAAGCACGGCATCAACGGGTTTTCGCCGACCACTTCCTGGCAGAGGACTTCCCTGTGGAAGCAGGCTCGGCCACGGTATGAGGAAAGAGTTCTCGACCGCTCCCCCTACAAGCCCCTTAGCAGCCTTGAAGGCACCCCGTCGCGGTGGCCGAGCCGGACCGGCACGGGCGCGGGGCGGGTGGGGGCAGGGCCCACGACCCCTACGACGGCCGAACCGCACCCCTAACTGTGGGGTTCGGCGGCGAGCAGGGCGCAGGGCAGTTCGATGGTCGCCGAAGTGGGGCCGCCGGGAGGGCTGTTGAGGGTGAGGACGCCGTCGAAGGCGCCGAGCCTGCGCTCGATGCCGAGGAGACCGGTGCCCCGCGCGGGGTCCGCGCCGCCCTTGCCGTCGTCGGTCACGGTGATCCGCAGCATGCCGTCCTCGTGCCGCATGTCGACCCAGACGCGCTGTGCCTCGGCGTGCTTGGCCACGTTGGTCAGCATCTCCGACACCGCGAAGTAGGCGGCGGCCTCGACGGGCGCGGACAGGCGCCCGATGGGCTCGACGGCGACCTCGGTGGTGAGGGGGATGCGCAGCGCGAGCGCGCGGACGGCGTCGCACAGGCCGCGTTCGGCGAGGACCGGCGGGTGGATGCCCCGCACCAGCCGGCGCAGCTCGTCGAGCGCCTCGGCGGAGGACTCACGGGTCTGAGCGAGCAGTTGCGCCGCCTTGTCCGGGTCGGTGCGCATCAGATGCTCGATGGTGCCGAGGCTCATGCCCATCGCCACGAGCCGGGCCTGCGCGCCGTCGTGCAGATCGCGTTCGATGCGCCGCAGCTCGGCCGCGGAGACGTCCACGGCGTCCGCCCGGGACTCGGTGAGGTGCGCGACGCGCAGCTCCAGGGCGCGTTCCCGGTCCGGGGCGAGGAAGGCTTTCGTGAGCAGGGCGTGAGCCCGCAGCACGGCGGGCGCCGAGCGCAGGCCGACGGCGATGAACCCGACGCCGAGGGCGGCCGCGGCCAGGGCGGTGAGCTGGCTGTCCACGGGCACGAAGGCGTACCAGTAGCCGATGTCGCGCATGGGCCGCCACACTCCGGCCGCGAGGACGAGGCCCCAGGCGCCGTAGACGACGAGTACGGCGCAGAGCATGCCCAGCAGAAAGCCGGCGGTCGGGTCGACGATGAGCCACAGCAGCTCCCGCCAGGTCACCCGGTCCGTCAGCAGCCACCGGCAGCGCCGCAGCACCCCGGCCGGCCCACCCCCGAACCGCGGCGCCCGCCGATAGGGCGCGGCGATCTCCACCCCGCTGCCCGAGCGGGCCAGCCGCCGGCGGAAGCCCGCGTGCGCGCGGGTCGCCCGGACGAGCCAGGGCGTGGTGAGCGCACCGATCCCCACGACCAGCAGCGCGACCGACACCACCGACAGACAGAACAACACGAGCGAACATCCCAAGGCCAGCAACGCCAGCCCCGCCCCTCGCGCCACAGCCGCCAGTCCGGCCCGAACGCTCATGCCGCCTCCTTCACATCGGGGTGCCTGCCGCCGGGGTGGCTGTCGGGCGGTGACCGAGCGGGCGTCCACGGGCGCTCCAGTGGGCCGCGGCAGCGTGAGCGCTCATCGGCAGCGTCGGCGCGCTCGGCCGTCGCCTGACCACACGCCTTCTGCTGCCCCTTCGACCACCCCCGTCTCGGATCCCCCCTCCGAGTCGAGCAGGCCCCTGTCGCTTCACCGGCAGGGGCCTGCTCGGTGTCGCGGGGTGGTGGGGGACAGGTCGGTGGCCCGGCGGAGGAAGGCTTCGGCGGCGCAGTGTTCGCCGAGGAGGGCGAGGGTGTGGCCGAAGTCGGCGAGGACCAGGGCGAGTTCGGGGCGGTCCTTGCTGCGGCGCAGTTCCACGGCGGCGCGGGCGAGGGTGCGCGGGCGGGCCGCCGGGTCCTCGGTGGCGGCCAGCAGGCGCAGGGCGATGCCGTGGTGGCGGGGGCCGAGGACGGGGGCGTCGGCCAGTTCCTCGGTGAGCAGGGCGCGGGCCCCGTCGGTATGGCCGAGCGCCAGCAGGGACTCGGCGGCGTCCGTGCGCCAGGGCAGGTGGGGGAGCCGGTTGGTGCCGGGCCTGCGGTGGGTCAGACGGCCCAGGGTGTCGAAGGCCGCCAGGGCGTCCTGGGCGCGGTGGGCGGTCAGGTGGAGACGGCCACGGGCGCGCAGCCAGGGCGCGTTCCGCCAGGCGGGCTCGGGCGGGGCGCAGCGGTCGAGGGCGGCGGCGGCTGCCTCGTGGCGGCCCTGGGCCAGGAGCGCCTGCGCGAGGACGGCGGCGGGCCATCCGTGCGGCTCGCCGTCGGCGGCGTCCGTCGCGGCGGCCGCCTCGTACTCGGCGGTGGTGGGGTCGCCGAGCTGGAGCAGGGCTTCGCCGCGCAGCGCGCGGAAGGCGGCCGACCAGGCGGGGGTCGGGGCGTGCGGATGAAGCCGGGCGCACCAGGCGGCGGTGCGGTGGGGGTGGCCGTTGTGCAGCAGGACGCGGGCCGCGTGCAGCAGATGCGGGGCGGGGGCCGCGGACGGCCCGGCGTGCAGGAGCCGTTCGGCGGCACGGGGGCCGAAGGGCCGGGCGGTGGGTGGCTCGGTGTACCAGTGCGGGGCGGTCTCGCGCGGCGTGATCCGGTCCCGTCGCGGCGGCTGCGCGACACGGGTGGTGCCGGGACTCGTGGTCGCCATGGGGTCAGTGAACCGGAAGGCCCGCGGCAGGAGCCACGAGCCTCCGGCGGGTCTTGAGCGTTCCTCGGGTGAATCTGCGGGACGGGCCGAGGCGGGCCTGCCGGGCGGCCGATCGGGCCGCCGGTTCTCAAGCGGAACTCCAGCGCTTCACGAGAGAGCCACGGGATCCGGTTGCCAAGGTCATGGCAAGGCTTTGCCAGGCCTCGAGCCGCCGTCTAAGGAGCCCGCCCGATGTCCCTCTCCGACCTCGTCGAACAGCAGGTGCTCGCCCGCCCCGAGGCGGTCGCGGTCGCCTGGCCGGACGGCATCGCTCCCGGCACCGCTCTCACCTACCGGGAGTTGAGCCGCGCCGCCAACCGGCTGGCCGCGCACCTGACGGCGCGGGGCGTCGGCCCCGGGGACCGGGTGGTGACCTGCCTTCCCCCGGGCCCGGACCTGGTGACCGCGTTGCTCGCGATCGTGCGGGCGGGCGCGGCATACGTACCGCTCGACCCGAGCCACCCGGCCCGACGGCGACGGCTGATCGCACGCGACTGCGCCGCCCGGGCCGTGGTGACGGTGACGCCCTTCGCAGCGGACTTCACCGAGCCCGGCGGCCCGCACGAGGAGGACACCCCGAACGCCCGGACACCGTCCGCCCCCACCCTCGTCGTCCTCGACACCGAGGCCGCCCGCATAGCCGCCCGCCCCGACACCGCGCCCGCCATCACCGCCGCCCCCGACGACGCCGCCTACGTCTGCTACACGTCCGGGACGACCGGCGTGCCCAAGGGTGTCGTCGTACCGCATCGGGCCGTGCTGGACCTCGTACGGTCGGCGGACTACCTGCGGCTGGAGTCGTGGGACGTCGTGGCGCAGACCGCCAATCCGGCGTTCGACGCGATGACGTTCGAGGTGTGGGCGACGCTCGCGGCGGGCGGCCGGCTGGTCGGGGCGGACCGGGACACCGTGCTGGATCCGCAGCGGCTGGAGCGGTGGCTGCGGGCGCACGGCGTGACGGTGATGTTCCTGACGACGGCGTTGCTGCACCGGCTGGCCGACGAGCGGCCCGCGGCCCTCGGCCCGCTGCGGGCCGTGCTGTTCGGCGGCGAGGCGTGCGATCCGCGCCGGGTACGCCGGGTGTTCGAGGCCGGGCCGCCGGAGCGGCTGCTGCACATGTACGGGCCCACCGAGGCCACCACGTTCGCCACCTGGTACGAGGTGCGCGAGGCGCCCGGGGAGGACGCGACGACCGTTCCCATCGGCCGGCCCGTCGGCGCGACCACGGCGGTCGTCGTGGACGAGGCCGGGCATCCGGTGGAGCCGGGCGGCACCGGGGAGCTGCTGCTGGGCGGTCCGGGGCTGGCCCTCGGATATCTGGGGCAGCCGCAGTTGACCGCCGACCGGTTCATCGAGGACCGGATCACGGGCGGCGGGCTGCTGTACCGCACCGGCGACCGGGTGCGGCTCGGCGATGACGGCGAGCTGGAGTTCGTCGGCCGCACCGACGACCAGGTCAAACTGCGGGGCTTCCGGATCGAACTGGGGGAGATCGAGACCGTGCTGCGCGGGCATCCGTCGGTGTCGGCGGCCGTGGCCTCGGTGCAGCGGACCCCGGACGGCGAGCGCCGGCTCGTCGCGCATGTCGTACCCGCCGCGCCCGCGGCCCGCGCACCGCGGCCCGAGGTGCAGATGACCGAGTGGCGGGAGATCTACGACACCCTCTACGAGGACACCGGACGGCCCGGGCCCGGACCCGGCTTCGCGGGCTGGCACAGCAGTTACGACGACCGGCCGATCCCCGCGGAGCACATCCGCGAACTGGTCACGGCGACCGCGGAGCGCGTGCGGGAGCTGGGGCCGCGCCGGATCCTGGAGGTCGGCGCCGGTGCCGGGCTGCTGCTGGCGGAGCTCGCCCGGGACGAGGAGTGCGTGGAGTACTGGGCGACCGACCTGTCCGAGGCGGCCGTGGCGGCGCTGGAGTCCCGGGTCCGGGCGGATGCCCGGCTGCGGGACAGGGTGCGGCTGCTCTGCCGGGCCGCGCACGACACGGAGGGCCTGCCGCAGGGCCGTTTCGACGCGGTCGTCGTCAACTCGGTGATCCAGTACTTTCCCGGCTTCGGTCACTTGCGCGCGGTCGTCGAGCGGCTGCTGCCGCTGCTCGCGCCGGGCGGCTCGCTGTTCCTCGGCGACGTGCGCAACCTGGAGCTGTCGCGCTGTCTGCAGACCGGCGTCACACTCGCCCGCGCCGCGGACGAGGATCCCGCCGCGGTACGCCGGGCGGTGGCCCGGCAGGTGGAGCTGGAGACGGAACTGCTGCTGGCGCCAGCCCTGTTCGCGGGCCTGGCCCGGGAACTGCCGGCGGTGCGCGCGGTCGACGTCCGCGTCAAGCGGGGCGTGCACGGCAACGAGCTGAACCGGTACCGCTACGAGGCCGTGCTGAGCACCGCGGAGCCCGTCGCCGACCTGGCGGACGCACCGCGGGTGCGCTGGGGTGCCGAGATGGCGGACATCGCGAGCCTTCAGGCGTACTTGTGCGACCGCCGGCCCGCGGTGCTGCGGATCACCGGGGTGCCCAACGCGCGCGTGCACGGCGAGTGGGCGGCGACGCGCGAGCTGGACGACCCGGCGGGCGGCGTCGCGAAGGCGGCCGCGCTGCTGGGCGAGGCGTGCCCCGCGCCCGACCCGGAGGAGCTGTGCGCCGCCGCCGAAAGCCTAGGCTTCCGGGCGCTGCCGACCTGGTCGCCCGGCGCCCCGGAGGCGCTGGACCTGGTGCTGCTGGCGCCGGATGCCGTGCCGCCGGGGCCGCTGACGTCGGTGTACGCGGCGCCGGTCCGGGCGCCCGAGCGGTGCGTGAACACGCCCAATGCCTTCGACCGCACCGTCGACTTCGAGGCGGCCCTGCGCTCCCGGCTGCGGGAGCGGCTGCCCGACTACATGATCCCGGCCGCGCTGGTGACGCTGGACACGCTGCCGCTGACCTCCGCCGGGAAGGTGGACCGTGCGGCGCTGCCGGTGTGCTCGTTCACCTCCGGCCGGCCCGGGACCCTGCCGGGCACGCCCGTGCAGGAGATCCTGCGGGATCTGTTCGCCGAGGTGCTGGGTGTGCCGCGGCGGGTGGTGCACGCCGACTCGGACTTCTTCCGGCTGGGCGGCCATTCGCTGTCCGTCGCCCGGCTGCTGAAACGTATCCGTGGGGTGTTCGGTGCCGCGCCGGGCAGCCGTGCCCTGTACGACGCCCCGACCCCGGCACTGCTGGCGGACCTCGTCGGCGATCCGGCGCCCGCGGCGACCGGGCCGATCGCGTCGGCGACGGACAGCGCGGTGCTGCCGCTGAGGCTGCGCGGCGCCCTGGACATGGAGGCGCTCAAGGCGGCGCTGGCCGATCTGGGCCGACGGCACGAGGCCCTGCGCAACTCGCAGCTGGGGTCGGCGGGCACCCGGCTGCGGACCCTGTCGGCGGAGGACCACGTCCTGGAGCTGGCGGTACCGGCCGCCGACGTCGACCAGTGGTCCCAACTCCCCCTGGCCGCGGACCTGGCCCGCGCCTACGAGGCCCGAGCCACCGGCGACACCCCCTGGTGGCCGGCCCCGTCCTACGACGAGGTACCGAGGTCCCGCCGCGGCGACGTACCTCCGACCCCCCTGCCGGGAACACCGAACGTTCCACCGTCCGGCCCGGCCGGCACCCTCACCTCACGTGTCGACGCCTCCCTGCACGAGCGGCTGTCCCGGTTCGCCGCCGAACACGACGCGACCCTGTTCATGGTGGTGCACGCGGCGCTGGTGGTGCTGTTGCAGCGGCTCGGGGCGGGTGCCCGTACCACGGTGGCCGCGCCGGTGCCGGCGCGCGGCAGCGACCCGCTGCGCCGGTCCGTCGGCCCCTTGGGGCGGGTGCTGGCGCTGACCGTGGACGGCTCGGGCGATCCGTCGTTCGCCGAGCTGCTGGCGCGGGTCAAGGCCGTCGCCCTGGCCGCGTACCGGGACGGCGCGGCTCCGCTGGCCGAGCCGGGCGGGGTGTCGCTGACGGTGCTGCAGCACGCGGACGACGTGTACGAGGCGGCCGGCCTGTCCGTGCAGCCGGAGCCCGCCCAGCTGCCCTGTGCCTGCTCGGAGCTGGCGCTGACCCTGATCGAGCGGCAGGACTCCGCCGGCCGGCCCGCGGGCATGACCGTGACGGCCGTGTTCCGGGCCGACGGGGTCGGCGAGACGGTGGCGGCGTCGCTGACGCGGCAGCTCGTCGCCGTACTGGAGTCGGCGGACGCCGCGCGCCGGGTCAGCGGGCTGCGGCTCACCGCTGCCGGGCCGCGGCAGGACGATCGCGGCTGGGCGGGCGAGGCACTGCGGCTGCCGCGGGCGACCGTCGCCGGGCTGTTCGCCGAGCGGGTCGGACGCGGCCCCGGCGAGCCGGCGCTCGCGGGCGCCGACCGGGCCGAACTCGACTCCCGTTCCGACCTGTTGGCGCATGTTCTCGTCGAGCACCGGGCGGGCCCTGGCACGGCGGTGGCGACGGCGATCTCCTCGCCGGCGGCGTTCGCGGTGGCGGCGCTCGCCGTCGCCAAGGCCGGTGCCGCCCTGCTGCCGCTCGACCCGGCACAAGGACTGCCCGAGGGGGCGCGCCCGGTGGTGCTGCTGCTGGACGAGGCCGCCGACCGGCAGCTGCCCGCCGTGCCCGGCGCGGTACGGCTGGTGCGGCACCCGGCGGCCGAGACGCTGGCGGCCGGCGGCCGCTGGCCGGTACGGGACAGCGACCGGGTGCGACCGCTGTCCCACGCCGATCCGCTGGTGCTGGCGCCCTGCGGGGACGGCCTGGTCGCCGTCGGCGCCGAGTCCGTCGTCGCCGAGAACGTCACCGCACGCTCCGCCGACGGGCGGCGGGCCGCCTGGCTGGTGCACGGCTATCCGGACGCGGACGCCGTGCTCGGCCTGCTCGGCGCGCTGGCCTCCGGCCGCCATGTCGTCGTACCGCCCGGCTCGCTGCTCGCGTCCGGCGCGCCCGCGCTGCTGCGCTGGCTGCGCGAGCAGCGGGCGCCCCTGGTGCTCGGCGGCGGCGCGGACCGGGACCTGGTCGCGCTGGCCCGGGCCGAGGGCTGGGTGCTGACCAAGAGCGGCGGCACCATGGAGGGCCGGCTCGTCGTCGAGCACGGTCCGGGCGCGCGGACCCGGCCGGTGCCCGGCCATCGGGTGTACGTCCTCGACGCGGCGATGCGGCCCGTGCCGCCCGGTGCCACCGGCGCCCTCTACATCGGGGGCGTCGGCGTCGCCCAGGGGTACGCGGGGCTGCCGGGCGCGACCGGCGAGCGCTTCGTGCCCGACCCGTTCGGCGCCGCCTCGGGCACCGCCCGCATGTGGCGGACCGGACGGTCGGGCCGCCTGGACGCCGACGGAGAGCTGCACGTGCTGGACGAGCCGTGGGCCGGCGACCCGTACGCGGACGCCTGCGCCACCTTCGTCGTCGTCCGGGACGAGCGGGGCCGCAGCGCCCTGTGGCCGGCGTCCGCGGCCGTACCGGCCGGCTGGTCCACCACCCGGGCGGAGGGCCTGTACGAGGTGTGCGTCGACCACCTCAACACGGCCCCGGAAGGGATGTGACGGCCGGCGGTGCGCCGGATCACCGCTCCCGGCTCGTCAGCAGCAGGTCGGCGACCACGCCCCACAGTTCCGCCGCGAGATCGACACTGGCGTCGTTCTGGGCGCGCAGGGCCAGGGCGCGCAGAGTGTGCAGGGCGCTGTCGTCGCCGGCTAGGAAGCGCAGTCGGCCGCGCAGCACGTCGAGGCGGACCCGGTCGCGGTAGGTCATCCTGGGTTCTTCTCCGGCCAGCCGGTCCAGCAGGGCGCGCGCCTCGTCGTGGCGGTCGGTGTGGAAGGCCAGTTCGGCCCTGAGGAGGGTCAGTTCCTGCCGCAGTGCGGGCGTGCCGACGAAGGCGAGCGCGGACTCGGCGGCGTCGACGCACCGCCCGGCGTCGTCCGTGCGCGGCGGGGTGCGCTGGAGGTGGAGGCGGGCCGCGGCGAGCCGGAGCCGCAGCCACAGCACCAGGTCGTCCCCGCCGGGGAACCCCTCCAGCGCCTGGTCGAGGAGGAGTTGGGCGGCGGCATGCTCGCCCTGCCGCACCCGGACGGCGGCCGCGGTCCACATCGCCTCGGCCCACAGGGTGTCGCGGCGGCCCTCGACCAGGTCCGTCAACTCGTCGGCGTGCGCGCGTGCGTCGGGCAGCCGGCCCGCCTCGGCCTCCACCGACACCAGCACCAGCAGGACCCGCGCCCGGTCCGCGGCGCCCAGGTCGTGGGCGTGGGCCAGGTCGTGGGCGGTGGCGGCGGACCGTACGGCGGGGACGATCTCGCCCAGGGAGCGCAGACAGCGGGCCAGTCCGGTCAGGCCGCGCACCCGCAGCTCGGCCGTGCCGATCTCCTCGCCGAGTTCGACGAGCGCGTCGAGCCGCGCCCGCTCCCCGGCATGGTCGCCGGCCGCCCGTCGCGCGCGGGCCAGCAGCCACAGCGCCTGCCAGCGCAGTACGGGGTCGGCGTCGCCGTCGGCCGTGAGCGCCCCGCCGACGATCTCGGCGGCGTCGTCGGCGCCGGTGGAGGCGGCCAGCGCAAGCGCGTCGGCCAGCGAACCGGCCGCGGGCGCGGCGAAGGCGTCCGGCGGCACACCGAGCCGCTCGGCGAGGTAGCCGACGGCGCTCGGGGTGGGCCGGCGGGCGCCGGTCTCCAGCCGGGAGAGGTAGCCGGTGGACATGCCGTCGCCGGCCAGCGCGGTCTGGGACAGGCCTTGGGCGACCCGCAGTTGACGCAGGCGCCGGCCGAACGCGGGCTGCAGGAGCATGGTGCCCGAGGCTAGGCATCCGGCAAGGGCCGGGCAAATGGTTGCCAGGCTCGATGGGGCGCCTCTCAGGCGGAGTTGACGTGTTCCTCACGCCGTCGTCGAGCGTTCCTCAAGCGGTCTTCTGGCGGATCCGGGGAGGCTCTCAAGCGTCAGGGCAACTATCGGGAGGTCCCCATGAAGCATCCGATCCTGTCCGACGACGACATCGGCTGGCCGAAGCGATGAGCGCCTCGGGCGGCGAGCGCCCCCCTTTGACGCGCGAGGAGTCGATGCTGCTGGGCGGGGCCGCCAACGCGGTGACCCTGGCGGGCTCCGCGTCGGCGGTCTGGGCGGCCTGGCGGGCCCTCTCGCGCGCACGCCGCGCCGACGGGGCTTCGCCGGGCCGTAGTACGGCCGACGGCGCCGGGACCCTCGTAAAGCCGTAGTACAGCCGGTGCGGCCGGAATCCACGTGAAGCCGTACGACGTGCGGGCGTGCTGTCAGTTCCGCACGGCCTCACGCAGCGCCCGCGCCAGTTCGCGGGCGCCTTCGTCGTCCTCGCCGCTGCCGAGCACCACCAGCGGCGCGTTGCGGCCCGGGGCGGCGAGGTGGCGGGCGATCTCGTACGCGACGGCGCCCGCGCCGGAGAAGCCGCCCAGCACCAGGCGCCCGCCCGCGCCGACGACCGGGGCGAGCGCGGCGGCGCCGTGCCGGGTGACGTCCGCCGTGGCCCGCAGGACGACAAGCTCCTCGGGGCCGTCGTAGCAGCGCACGAGGCCGCGGTACCACGCCTCGGGTGCGCCGGGAGCGGCGACCAGGCAGATCGTGGCCACGCCGGGGACGACCGCCGCCCGCAGCGGCCGGAGCGTCCCGGCCGCGCCCTCGCGGGGTGTGCGGCGCTCGTGGAGCCAGGGCGTCGGGATGGCGTCGAGGGAGTCGAGCACCTCGGCGACGGTGGTCGACTCCCCTGCCGTGTACGGCAGTCGGCGCAGCAGCCGGGCGCTCTGCGAGAGCAGGGCCTGCGTCGTGTCGTCCTCCAGGCGTTCGCGGTCGTGGACCGCGGACAGCACCAGGCCGCCCTGCCCGTCGTGGTGGGCGAGGACGCCGAGCGCGCTCGCGGTCCGCGCCGCGGCCGGGACGGGGTGTTCGACGGTCACGCCGTGCGCGGCGAGCGCGCCGGTCAGGCGCTCGTCGGGGCGCGGGATGTGCTCGAAGGCCAGCAGCGTCTCGGCGGGAGCCGTGCCGGCCCGGCCGAGCCACTCCTGGATCCGGCCGGCCGGCATCCACTCGTAGGCGGCCATGTCGATGGCGCGGTCCCTGAGGGTGCGCAGCAGCCGTTCCACCGTGTCGGCCGGGTCGACCTCGACGGACAGCGGGAGCGGGCCGGCGAACGGGCCCGGGATGCGCTCGATGTCCTCCAGCAGGATGCCGCGGCCGGAGAAGGAGACTCCGAAGCCGACCTGGAGGGGCCCGCGGACCGCGCCGGAGGCCCGGTACAGCAGCATCGCCCACACCGCGTGCAGGGCGCTGGACTCGGTGGCGCCCCAGCGGGCCGCCCAGTGCGCGAGGCGGGTCGTCTCGGCCTTGGACAGCCGGGTGCGGCTGCGTCCCGCGCCGTCCTGGCCGGTGTGCTCGCCGGGGGCGGCGCGCGGCAGCGGGGTGGGTGCGGCGGCCTCGGTGCGGCGCCAGAAGTCCCGGGCGGGCGCGGGGTCCTGACGGTCCAGCCAGCGGGTGTAGTCGCGCAGGTCGGGGCGGCGTTCGCCGCCGGGCAGGCTGCCGCCGGCGAGGTAGGCGCGGTAGAACTCGCGGACCAGTACGCGCACGCTCCAGCTGTCGAGCAGGGCGCGGTGGTAGGTGAGGACCATGTCGGTGGCCGGCTCGTCCTGGAAGGAGCGGGCGGGCGGCCCGTCGAGGAGGGCGATGCGCAGCAGGCCGGGGCGGCGCAGGTCGAAGCCGCGGGAGCGTTCGGCGGCCATGAGGTCCTCGCGGCCGGCGAAGGTACCGTGCGCGTGGTGGGCCACGTCCGGTGCGCAGGTGTCGAACAGGACGGCCCTCGGCTGCGGGTCCCAGACGAACGCGGAGCGCAGTACGGTCTCGCAGTCGAACACCGCCCGCCAGGCCGCGGTGAGCCGACCGGTCTCCAGCGGCCCGTGCCAGCGCCAGGCGAGCTGCTCGACCTGCTGGTCGGGCCCGGTGAGGGCGTCGGCGAGGAGTTCACGCTGGAGCGGGGTGACGGCGAAGGTCTGCGGCAGCGGCCCGTAGGTGCTCACCCGGGCGGTCTCGCCGTCGGCGGCCGGGGCGGGGTCGGGCGCGGCCACCGGGGTGCTGGTGAGCAGGTCGGCGAGGAGGCCCGCCGGATAGGGCGTGGGGCCGCCGGCCGGGGAGGGCAGTTCGAGCGTGTGGTGGTCGGGCCCGTGCCGGTGCAGCCGCAGCCGGTCGGTGGGCGGCGTGGGATGGCCGGTGGCGATCCGGTCCAGGGCGGCCTGGAAGAGGGCCATGTCGAGCCGGCCCCGCATTTCCAGCACCGGCCGGGACTCCTGGGTGCGGTGTCCGGGGTCGAGGACCACGGTCATGGTCGGTGCCGAGGCGCGGTCGGTCGGCATCGGTTGTCCTCCTCTCCTGGCTCGGGCACGGACCTTCGATCATGAAGGGCTGCGCCACGCGCTGCTGACACGGTGCTGACACGGGTCAGCAAGGCTGGCGCAGGCCGGTCTCGAAGGCGTAGATCGCCGCGTGGACCCGGTTGCGCAGGCGCAGCTTGTGCAGCAGGTTCTGCACATGGGTCTTGACGGTGTGCTCGGAGAGGGAGAGCAGGCGGGCGATCTCGCCGTTGGACAGGCCCCGGGCGAGTAGTTCGAGCACTTCGCACTCGCGCTCGGTGAGCTGGTCGGGGCTGACCCGGGAGACCTGCGACTCCCGTGCGGGGGCAGTGCGGTGCGGCGGCTGCGACGTCTCGTGCACGAGGGTGTAGCCGGCGGCGGCCAGGACGACGGCGGAGGCCAGCTCGCCGGCGGTCGCGGTGGCGGGCAGATGGCCGTGGGCGGGGCCGGGGCCGGGGGCGGCCTCGCCGACGGTCAGCACGCGCACGCCGTCGCCGGCGGCGCGGGCGAGGTCCTGGGCGCGGTCGGCGGGCAGCGGGCCGTGGACGACGAGGACGTGCGGGCGGTGGGCGCGCAGTCCTGCCGCCGCCTGATCGGGGGTGCTCTCCCCGGTGACGCGGATTCCGGAGCGGCCTTCGAGAAGGGTGCGGATGCCGACCCGGGCGAGCGGGTCGGCGCCCACGACATGGACGCGCACGGGAGCGGTCTGGGGGGCCGGGGCGGGCTTGTCCTCCCAGGTGCGGGGCAGGGCCTGGGCCGTGGGCAGTACGTGCAGGGTGGCGTACCGCTCGTCCATGGCTGCCTCCTCACACTCGACACCGGTCACCGTAGTGGCGTGCGTGGCCGCTCCCTGTTTTCTCCGTCGGTCCCCTAGCGTTCCGCGAGCGGCTCTGCGGCTGTGGCGTGTTCCTGGGCGACGAGTTCGGCGACCGCCCCGAGGAAGCCGTCGTCGAGCATGGTCTCGGCCCGGGTGTCGTGGGAGGGGTCGAGTCCGCAGTCGTGGCAGGCGATGCTGACGAGGTAGCGGCCGAGTGTGGGGTAGGTGCCGAAGGCCCACTCGCCGCGGGCGGCGGGCCGGCCGTCGGGGGCGAGGAGCGCGGGGCTGCCGACGCCGAAGCCGAACTCGGTGAAGGGCAGCCTCAGTCCCTGGCCGATGGCCTTGGTGTAGGCCTCCTTGAGGGTCCACAGCCGCAGCATGGCGGCGGACTGCTCCTGTTCGGGGAGGGTGGCGAGTTCCCGTTTCTCGTCGAAGGTGCACACATGGTCCTGCATGAGCTCGAACGACATGCGCCGTCCGGCGGGTTCGGTGTCGACGCCGATGCGGCCCAGGCGGCTGATGCCTACGGCGATCAGTTCGTCGGTGTGGGTGAGGCTGAGGTCGAGCTGGTCGAAGCCTCGCACGTAGGGGCGCCCGCCGAGCCGGTAGGCGAGGTCGATGTCGCCGGGGTCGAGGCCGAGGGCGGCGGCGGCGGTGTGTTTGACGGCGAGCCGGGAGGCGGCGAAGCGGGTGCGCACGACCGGGTTGGGGGTGCGCTTGTAGCGCGTCCAGTCCCGTCCGAGCAGGGCGCGCAGGCCCGGATTGCCGACGATGGTGGGCAGCCACTCGCCCCAGGAGGTGCTGATGGTGGCGTTGCCCCGTACGGTCAGGTCCTCCTGGACCTGCTGCCACGGTCCGCGGGGGCCGATGTGCACGGGCGGTGAGATGCGCGGGTCGTTCTCGGTCATCGCCGTGCCCTTCCTGCGGTGGTCGTCTCGGTCACTGGGCCGGCGCCGTGGCGTCGAGGTCGCAGGAGCGGCCGGCGCGGAAGCGGCGTACCAGCTCCTCCAGGACCATCTCGGCGCAGCCCTCCGGCAGGTCCGGCACGGGGACACCGAGGCGGCCGCCGATCCGGGTGAGGGCGAGGACCGCCCAGGCGGGGGCCGCGAGGAACGGGTCGGAGCCGTCCTGGCCCTCCCACACGCCGAGGACCGCGGCGGCGGCGAGGACGAGGGCGTAGCGGTCGCTGAGCACGCACACGGCGGGGTCGGCGAGGGTGCCCCGCGTGATCGGGGGAAGGTTTCGGCAGGCTTCGCGCAGGGCGCGCAGTTCGGTGACGAAGGCCTCGGCGAGGGCGGCGAGCGCGGCCAGCTGTCCGCCGACGCCGCGCAGGTCGGCGAGGCGGGCGGCGGAGCCGACGAGGGACGCGGCGAGGAAGTCGCCCCCGCCGGCGATGGACAGCAGCCGGTAGTCGAGGGCGGGCAGGTCGGCGCCGGTGCGGAACAGCTCGGGCGGCGGTTCCTGGTCGGCGAACCAGGAGCGTTCGGCGAGCGCGCGCAGCTGCGGGACGATCACGGCCTGGCAGGCGGCGGTGCCGGCGTGGCCGAGTCCGGCCACCGGCAGGTCGCGGACGAGTTTGTCGAGGGCGCCGTACTCGGCGCTGCCGCGTTCGTAGCCGCGCGAGCCGAGCACGGTGGAGAGCTCTTCGAGGTTCTCCCGCAGCAGGTCGGGGACCACGTACTTGACGGCGGCGGCGAGCACATGGGTGCGGTCCGGCAGCAGGCTGAGAGCGCGCAGCGCGACGGTCGCCATGCTGTCGCAGGCCAGCAGGTCGGCGAAGATGCCGGTGAGGGGGCCGAGCCAGCGGTTGGCGACGGGGCGGGAGCGGCCGGCGGTGACGGCGCGGACCGCGGAGTGCAGCACGGTGTCGGCGGCCGCGACGACGGTGCCGGCGATCAGGCACCGGTTGACCTGGTAGGTGCGCAGGGCGAGGGCCACGCCCTCGCCGGGCCGGCCGACGAGGGTGCCTTCGGGCACCGGGCAGTCGGTGAATTCCAGGCCCGAGAACCGGCAGCCGCGCATCCCGGAGGTCTCCACGCGCGGCAGGTGGTGTACGCCGTCCGCGAGTTGGTCCGGGTGCAGCAGCAGCACGGAGTGGCTGCGGGGGGTGCGGGCGGAGTCGGTGCGGGCGTAGACGACGTAGGCGCCGGCGCGGGCGGCGTTGATGATGACGTCCTTGCGGCCGCTGAGCAGATATCCGCCGCCGTCGGCGGGCCGGGCGGTGAACTCGTCGCGCAGGATGGCGTTGGCGTGCGCGAGTTCGTGGTGCACGATCGCGGCCCTGCCCTGGCCCAGCAGGAGGGCGGCGGTGCCGCGGCGCTGCTGCTCGTTTCCCGCCGCCCACACGGCGGAGGTGGCGAACAGCGAGGTGATGCCGGAGCCGAAGCCGAGGGCGACGTCCCGGCGGAAGACGGGGCGCAGCACCTTGGCCAGCAGGTCGGCGCGGGTGAGGCGGCCGCCGTACTCGGCGGGCACGAACTCGGCGCCCAGGCCGGTCTCGGCGAGCAGCCGCTCGGTCTCGACGGGCACCTCGCGGCGGTCGTCGGCGTCGAACAGGGCTTGCAGACCGTGCGGGTTGGCCGGGTCGTGCGGGTCGCCCAGCAGTGTCTCCAGCCGTGCGGCACGGCCGAGCGCGGCCGTCTCCTCGGCGGAGCGCGGCCGCACGCCGTCGGCGCGGGCCGCGAAGGTCTCGGCTGTGGTGGCCATGGTGGGGTGGATCAACTCCTTCGTCATGGACCGCCTCCGCCACACCGCGCCCCGGCCCCGACGAGCAGTCCATCAAAGAGTGCTGGAAAGGCGACTGACATGCGCTCGCACGCCGCTGGAGTCCTTCACAGCATCCGGACGGCCGACTCCGCGTACCGCTTGGCCAGTTGGAGCGTTGCCGTGCTGTTGCGGCCGAGGGCCTCGCGGACGTAGCGGCGGGCGTCGGCGACGGTCGCGCCGGGTCCGAGGACCCGTTCGACGGCCTCCTCGCGCAGCACCACGCTGTGCTGGGAGGTGACCGTGACTCCGGTCTCGTCCGGGACGACCGACCACTCGCCGGTGTGGGCCGTCATCAGGGCGGGCGTGACCGTCTGCTTGTAGACGATGCGGCCGGCGTGCGGGAAGCACACCCGCACCGATTCCGTGGTGTGCACGGAGCCGTCCGCGGTCGTCGTGTCCATGGACATCACCTGCACTCCCGGGGTGTCCTCGGTGACGTCGAGGCGGGAGACGTGCGGGACGCGCTCGGGCCACTGGTCCACCTGGTACAGGAAGTCGTAGATCAGCTCGGCGCCGCCCTTGACCCGGACCGAGTCCTCGAAGACGAGGATCAGTTCGTCCAGCCGGCTCCACTTCTCGGCGATCCGGCTCAGGTTCCCCAGCTCGGTGCGGCTGTTGGTGTCCACGGCCTTCTCGACCCACGCCACGCCCTCGGGGTCGTCGCCCTCGACGGTGAAGTCGTGCAGCAGCGTCAGCCGGCTGCGCTGTCCGTCGAGCTCCTCGACGATCCAGGTGCCGAGCATGCTCTTGACGGGCGCGGCCGGCAGGTCCTGGCGGAAGGTGATCCGGCGCTCCGCCGGGGACAGCTGCCGACTGGAGGTCCAGGACCTGACCTGCCCGTTGGCGGTGGCCCACATCCTGACGCGCTCGTCGCGCCCGTCGAACTCCAGCTGCTCGACGTGCACGTTGGGCGGGAAGTACCAGGGCCAGCGTGTGGCGTCGGCGATCAGGCCGTAGACCACTCCGGCGGGGGCGGCGACGTCCACGTCGTGCGCTGTCGTGTGCACTCGCTCGGCGGCCATGTGTGTCGGCACCCTCTCTGTGCGGCTCGGTATCTGCGGGTACGGCTCGGTGGCGGCCGTACGGCTCGGTGACGGCTCAGTAGTTGCCCAGTCCGCCGCAGACGTTGAGCGCCTGCGCGGTGATGGACGCGGCCTGCCGGGTCGTCAGATAGCCGACGAGCCCGGCGACCTCCTCCGGAGTGGAGTAGCGGCCGAGGGGGATCTTCGCTTCGAACTGCTCCAGCACCTCGTCGGTGGTGGTGCCGAGCGCGGCCGCGTAGCCCTGCCGGACCCGTTCGGCCATCGGGGTCTCGACATAGCCGGGGCAGACCGCGTTGACGGTGATGCCGGACGGGGCGAGTTCCTTGCCGAGGGCCTTGGTGAAGCCGACGACGGCGTGCTTGGAGGCGGAGTAGGGGGCACCGAGGACGACGCCCTGCTTGCCGGCGGTGGAGGCGATGTTGATGATCCGGCCGTCGGGGTTGCCGGTGATGCCGCCGTGGTTGAGGACCTCGCGGGTGAGCAGGAAGACGCCGGTGAGGTTGGTGTCGATGACGTCGTGCCACAGGTCGTCGCTGATGGACGCGGTGGGGCCGCCGCCGCTGCGTCCGGCGTTGTTGACCAGCACACCGATCGGGCCGAACGTGTCGACGGCGGTGCGCACGAGGGTGGCGAGGGAGTCGGCGGAGCGGACGTCGGCGGCCGCGCCCTCCACTTCCAGGCCTTCGGCGCGCAGGTCCTCGACGGTCTGCTTGACCTTGTCCTCGCCGCGGGCGCACAGGAAGACGCGGTGGCCGCGCTGCCCGAGCTCGCGGGCGACGGCCAGGCCGATGCCGCTGGTGCCCCCGGTGACCAGGGCCACGGGCTTGGGCTGCGTCGCTGTCGTCATCGGCTGTCCTCCAGTCCGGCGATGGTGCTCAACACGCTGTCCCGGCCCGCTGGAGGGGCGGACGAGGAACCCTTGAGGACGGGCTTGCGGGTGCCGAGACCGAGCGCGGTCAGCGTGTGCCGCCAGTCCTCTGCGGTCAGCCGCGGGCCCCGGGCGGCGACATAGCCGTCGGGGCGGATCAGCAGCCAGCCGCCCGCGCCGAGGCCGAGCGTGTCGCGCAGGGTGCGGCCGGGGTCGGGCAGCGGATGGGGGGCGGTGCCGGGGCGGGCGCCGACGGTGCGTACGGACAGCCAGTCGTCGTGCCCGGCCGCCGCCCGCAGCGCGACCCGGGCGGATGTGGCGCCGCCCTCCGTGCACAGCAGCGTCCAGCGCACATCGCGCAGTTCGGCGGCGAGCGCGTCCGGCCCGGGCTCCCCCGCGTGCACGGCGGCGGCCGCGGACGCCCGCGCACCCGGTACGGGGCCGGTCGCGGACGGCAGCGGAAGCCCACCGGCACCCGGCACCCGCACCTGGGCACGGCGGATCCGGGACCCGGCGCCGGTCAGCGGGGGCCGTGCGGTGCGGGCGGTCTCGACCGGCAGGGTCAGCGAGGAGTCGCCGTAGCCGATGCGCAGCCCCGACATGCCGCCGAGGACCTTGCGCTGGATGGCGCGGCGCAACGGCGGCACATTGCGTACGACGGTGAAGACGACCGGCAGCGCGGCCGCGGCGAGGAGGTTCTTGAACTGCACGAGGAAGGTGGCCGTGCGGGTCGAGCCGAGCAGGGCCCGCCCGATGGGCACCCGTTCCTCGCTGTAGGTGTCGAGCAGCTGCCGTCCGGCGTGCCCGCGGGCGACGTCGGCGAGCTTCCAGGCGAGGTTGTACGCCTCCTGGATGCCGGTGTTCATGCCCTGCCCGGAGGCCGGACTGTGCACATGGGCGGCGTCGCCGGCGACGATCACGCGGCCCTCGTGCATATGGGGCACCATGCGCTGCTGGAAGGTGAACACGGAGGTCCACTCGGGTTCACCGACGGCGACCTGCCGCCCGAGCCCGGCGCTCAGCTTGCGGGAGAAGCGTTCCCGCGCACCGTTCGCACCCTGTGTGCCGGGCGCGGTGTCGAGCAGCCGCCAGTGCCCTTCGCGGGCGTAGGGGACCATCATCAGGGCCTGTCCGCCGGTGTGGGCCCAGTAGATGCTGTCCGGCGGCAGGCTGGTGCGCACGGGCGCGTCGGCGAGCATCCAGGTGTCGCGGCTCTCCCCGATCAGCGGCAGACCGAGCTGCTTGCGGACGGTGCTGTGCCCGCCGTCGCAGCCGACGAGCCAGTCCGCCGTGACGATCTCCGTGCCGCCGTCGGACCGCTCCAGCCGCACTCGTACGGTGTCGGCGTCCTGTTCGAAGCCGGTCACCTTCACACCCCACTCGACGGCGACGCCCTGCGCGGCGACGGCCTCGCGCAGCACGGCCTCGGTGGCGGTCTGCTCGACGATGAGGCTGAACGGGTAGCGGGTCGGCATGCTGGAGTAGTCGGCCTCCAGTCTGACCAGCCGCCGCCCCGAGGCGAACATGGTGAACGCCCGGTTCTCCCGGCCGCGTTCGCGCAAGGCGCCGACGACGCCCATCTGGTCGAGGGTCTCCAGGGTGCGCGGGTGCACGGCGACCGCCCGGCTGGTGCGGGCGGGCCCGGCGGCGGCGTCGACGAGGCGGACCCGCAGCCCCCGGCGGGCCAGTTCGTGGGCGGCGGTCAGGCCCACCGGGCCCGCGCCGGCGACGAGGACCTCGGGCCGCTGGTCAGCGGGCACCGGCGGCCGCCTCGACCGACTCGTACAGACCCGGCTCGGCGGTGGCGTGCTGGACGAGCTGCTGGATGAGGGCCCGGAACTCCTCGCTGCGCGCGGCCTGCTGGTGGGAGGCGGCGTCCTCCCACACGGCGTACTCCAGGAAGGTCCGCGGGTCGCCGACGTGCCGCAGGGTCTTGTTGCGGACGTGGCCGGGCTGGGCGCTCATGTAGGCGGTGAGGCGGTCCTTGACGGCCAGGAACGTGTCGAGGTCGCCGTGCACGGTCAGCTTGTTGACGAAGGTCACCATGGTGTCTCGCTCCTTGGGGAAGGGTCGGTCGATGGGTCGGGCGGTCTGTTCCGCGGCGGCCCGCAGCCGCAGCCGGCTGCGCGTCTCGCGGCGGTCGGGCTTGCCGCCGGCGTTGCGGGGCACGGCGTCGAGCGCCTCCAGGCGGCGGATGCGGTCGGCGTGGCCGAGGCGGGCGTTGGCGTGTTCGGCGACGGAGTCCAGCACGTCGAGCCCGCCGGGCAGGGTGTCGCCGTAGCCGCCGGGGATCTCGCGCAGGACGACTCCCGCCCAGACGACGGCGCCGTGCACGGGGTCGGGCCAGTCGGCGACGATGCACTCGGCGACCCGTGGGTCCTCGGCGAGGACGCGTTCGACGGCGGTCGGGGAGACGAGTTCGTTGTCGTACTTGAAGACGTCGCCGAGCCGGTCGACGAGGTGCAGGCCGCCGACGTCGTCGAGGTAGCCGACGTCGCCGGTGGTCAGCCAGCCGTCGGCGTCGACGGGCGAGGGCTCGTCGTCGAGGTAGCCGGCCATCACCTGCGGGCCGCGGATCTGTATCTCGCCCGTGGACCACACCTCGACGGGTTCGCGGTCACCGAGGGAGACGATCCGGCATTCGGTGCCGGGGATCGGGGGGCCGACGGCGCCGGGCGCGGGGTCGGCGTCGAGCCGCTGGTTGTGGGCCAGCGGGGAGAGTTCGGCGAGTCCGTAGCCCTGGACGACGGGGACGCCCAGGGTGTCACGCAGCCGGCGGGCGGCGGCGGGCGGGAGGGCGGTGCCGCCGGACAGTACGGCGGTCAGCCGCGGCCCGGCCGGAACGCCCTCGGTGTGCGGGTCGCCGAGCCGGTCGTCGGCGGCGAGCCGGCACAGCCGGGCGGGCAGCCCGTAGTAGTGGGTGGCGCCGACGCGGGCGGCAGCGCCCAGTGAGGCGACGGGGTCGGCTTCCCGGCACAGCGTCTGCGAGGCGCCCGCGTACACGGCCGAGTTGAGGTGCATGACGTGGTACAGCGGCAGATGGTTGAGAGTGACCGAGTCGCCGTCGAGCCGGTGGGCGAGCGCGATCTGCGCGGCGTTGGCGACGAGGTTGCGGTGGGTGAGCCGCACGCCCTTGGGCCGCCCGGTGGAGCCGGTCGTGAACTGCACGCAGGTGACGGCGTCGACGTCCGGCGCGGGAGCCTCGTACGGCCTGTCCGGTTCCGCCGATACGGCGCTCAGCGCCACGTCGAGCGGGATCGCCGCGCCGGGCACCACCCCGTCCCCGGCGTCGGTGACGACGATCGTGCGCAGTCGCGGCAGCCGGTCGCCGATCTTCGTGAGCAGTTCGGCGACGGATGCCGGCACGAAGGCGATCTCGACCCCGGCGGTGGCGCACACATGGCCGAGGGCGGCCTCGCCGAGCAGCGGGTTGATCAGGGCGATGGTGCGTCCGGCGCGGGCGGTGCCGTAGTAGGCGGCCGGGAAGACGGCGTCGAGGGTGTTGGCGACCCCGACGACGGCGGTGGAGGTGCCGGCCAGCCAGTGGGCGATCCGGTCGGCCGCGCGGTCGAGTTCGGCGAACGTCACCGTGCCGCCTTCGGTGGTGACGGCCGCGCCGCCCGGGTCGCGGTCCGCCGCACGGCGCAGCAGGCCGTCAAGCGGGATCTCCGGGTACGTGAGGGACGGCACGGGCGACCTCCTGGCTCGGATCGGACGGTCGGTGTTCACGGCTTGGGAAGCCTCACCGTCCGTGCCACGGCTTGAGGAGGCTTCGAAGAGTGCTCGATTTGTGCCGCAGAAGCTGTCCGCACCGGGTCGAGCGCCCACCTCGGCCCCCACACGGAAGCGGAGCCAAACCCATGCCGGATGCGACCGAGCCCAGCCTGCTGCTGTACGCCGAGGTACAGCGGTTCTACGCCCGTCAGATGCAGCAACTCGACCTGGGCAAGGCCGAGTCGTGGGCGTGGACCTTCACCGAGGACGCCGTCTTCGACGTACCGACGCTGCCCCAGCCGGTGCGCGGGCGGGCCGGGCTGATCGCGGCGGTGGAGCAGGCGCACACCCGGCTGGCCGAGGCCGGGGAGCGGCACCGGCACTTCATGGGCATGGTCGACGTCCTGGAGCGCGCCGACGGCACGTGGGACGTCCGCTCGTACACCACCGTCTACGCCTCGGTGGTCGGCGGCGTCTCCCGGGTGCACCGGGTGTGCGTGTGCGAGGACGTCCTGGTGCGGGAGGACGGCGAACTGCGGGTCGCGCACCGGAAGGTGACGCGGGACGACCTGCCCTGACACCAGCGGCCTCACGCGTGGCAGGCCGGCAGCCCCCCGTGGTACTCGGTCATCTCCCGGAACAGGGCGCCGACGTCGAGCGGGGTGCCGGGGGCGGCGCCGGCCAGTTCGGCGTAGGCCCGGTGCAGGTTGGGCACCAGACGCTCGCCGTCGCGGAGACCGGCGTACGGGCCCGGCCCTTCGGCGCGGGCGAGTTCGAGCGGGGACAGGCCGGCCGCGACACCCGCCTCCGCCCGCCGCGTGAGCCACTCGAAGTACTCCTCGTTGCCGTCGAGGAGTTCGGGCCCGCCGACCGGCCCGTGCCCCGGCACGACGACCGCCGGGTCCAGGGCCCGCAGCCGCCGCAGCGCGGCCAGCGACCCGGACACCGAACCCATCAGGCAGAACGGCATGACCCCGTTCATCACCACGTCCCCGGCGAACAGCACGCGCTGCCGCGGCAGCCACACCACCGTGTCGCCGGTGGTGTGGGCGGCGGGCCCGAGGTGGATCAGCTCGGCCCGGTCCTCCTCGCCCAGATGCAGGGTGAGACGGTCCCGGTACGTCAACCGCGGCAGCGTCAGCCGGATGTCGCCCCACTCCACGCCCGGCCACAGGGTGGTCAGGCCGAGCCCGGCCGCCGCCATCTCGGCGCGCGCGTTCTCGTGCGCGACGACGACGGCCTCGGGGAAGAAGCGGTGGCCGAAGGTGTGGTCGCCGTGGAAGTGGGTGGTGACCAGGGTGCGCGGCGGCGCGGCGGCGATGCGCAGGACCTCGCCGCGCAGGCGGCGGGCGCGGCGCTCGGTGGCCGCGGTGTCGACGAGCACGGCCTGACCGTCGGCGCCGACGACGAGCCCGGCGTTGCTCAGACACCAGCCGCCGTCCGGCTGGACGTAGGCGAAGACACCGTCGGCGACCTCGACGAGGCGGGCCAGGCTCTCGCTCGGGGAATCCACCAGGGTCTGGGGCATGGCCGCTCCTTGCGTGTCGTCGTCCCGGCTGCGTGCGCGCCCAGGTTCGCCCCGCCCGATGGAGAAGCTTTGGAGGACCGGTAAATCACCTTCCATAAATATTTTCACATTCACCCCCCGGTTGAAATCCAGCCAATGCAGCGGCATTTCAGGGAAAGCAGTAGACCGGAATTCGCCGTTTAGGGATTGCCACCGGACGGGAGCGAGCGGCCCGCCGCGCGCGCCCCCTACGGCCTGGCCTTCGACCCGTCGGACGTAGGGGTTCCGCCCGGCCACCCCTGAGTTCGTACACGACATTGGATTCGGCGCGCACTCCGTCGGTAGCGTGAAGGGAAATTTCCACTGGAGGTATGCGTGCGCGTCCAGCCGGTGCCCGGAGTCAGCGTGAACGTCGACGCTGACGGGCACCTGGAAGTCGTCGCGGAGTCGTCCGGCCGGGTCGGGCGGTTCCGGTGCGGCCCCGTGGGCACGGCCATGTGGATCGCGCTGCGCCAGCACGACGGGGACGTGGCGGCCGCCGCCGGCCTGCTGTCCGCGCTGTGGTGCACCGACGTGGTCAACACCCGCGCCGATCTGGACATCTGGATCGAGGAGCTGCGGGACGCCGGCCTGGTGCGCACCACCCCCTGCGGGGCCTGCCCGTGACACCCCGTTCCATCACGGCTCCACCACCCCTGTAGGCGGCCTTACCAGCCTGGTGAGGGTTAGGGGTAGACCATCTGTGACGGGGGCCACTATGACGACGGTCGACAGGTCGACGGTCGGTACAATTCTTGAACGGACTCTCACGGAATGCCTGGGCGGCGAGTCCCGCATCGTCCTGGCCGAAGGCCCCGCCGGATGCGGCAAGAGCACCCTGGTGGACTCGGTCTTCGAACGAGCCTCGGCGGCCGGCGCCGTCGTCCTCACCGCGGTCGGCACCCCCGCCGAACGCGACCTCCCGCTCGGCGTGCTGCGCCAGCTCGCCCAGGGCGCCCCCTCCCTCGCCCAGCCGGCCCCCGCCGACGACGCGGCCACTCCGCGCGTGGAGTACATGCAGGCGTTCGGTGCCCGGGTGCGTGAGTTGAGCGCCGAGACCCCGGTGGTGCTGAGCGTCGACGACGTGCAGCACGCCGACACCGCGTCGCTGGAGTGTCTGCAGTACCTGGCCCGGCAGCTGCGCACCGCCCACGTCCTGCTGCTGTTCACCAGCACCAGCGGCTACGACGAGCACGCCCACGCCGCGTTCGCGACGGAGCTGCTGCGCCGCCCCAACGTGCGCCGCGTCCGCCTGGGCCGCCTCTCCCCCACCGAGGTCGCCGCCGCGGCGAAGGGCAGCCCCGAACTCGGCGCCCGGCTTTACGAGATCACCGGCGGCAACCCGCTGCTGCTGCGCTCGGCGCAGGCGGAACTGGAAGACCGCGCGGACCGCGCGAACGCGGACCGTTCGACTGGCGCGGCCCGGCAGTGGAACCCGCAGCCCGTCGGCCCCTACGCCCGGGCCGTCGCCGCCTGCGCGCTGCGCAGCGGACCCGAGGCGGCCGACGCCGCGCGCGCCTGCGCCGTACTCGGCGAGTCCGCCACCCCCGAACACGTCGCCCGGTTACTGGACGCCCGGCCGTCCGCCGCCCGCCAGGCCCTGATCGCGCTGCACGCGTCGGGCGTCCTGGACGGCACCCGGTTCCGGCACCCGGCCGCCCGCAACGCGCTGTTGGACTCGATCCCGGACGGTGAGCGCAGGGCCCTGCACCGCAAGGCCGCGACGCTGCTGCGGGCGGCGGGCCGCCCGGCGGCCGAGACCGCCGCGCAGCTGCTCGCCGCCGCCGACACCGCGGGCGCCCCCTGGCAGGCGAGTGCCCCCGAGACCGAGGTGCTGCGCGACGCCGCCGAGGACCTGCTCGCCCGGGGCGACGCCCAGCAGGCCGTACGGCTGCTGGAGCTCGCCCACGAGGTGTGCGCCGAGGACCGGACGCGCACCGCCGTACGCATCCGGCTCGCCCAGATCACCTGGCAGTTCAACCCGGCGGCCGCCGAACGGCAGCTGACCGCGGTGCTCGACGCGCTGGGCGGGGACGGCCCCGAGGCCGAGCACGTCCAGCCGCTGGCGCAGCTCATGGTGATGCACGGGCGGGTGCCGGAGGCGGCGCGGCTGCTGCGGCCCGAGCAGGACGCCGCACAGGCGTCCGCCTCACCGCTGGACACCGCCCTCGACACCTCGGTCGCGGCGAGCGAACGGCTGCTGCAGTCGACCCGGCTCACCGAGGCGACCGCCGGGGTGATCACGCAGGGGCTGCGCTCCCTGGTCCTGTCCGACCAGCCCGAGCGGTCCCTGCCGTGGAGCCGGAGCCTGCTGCAGGAGGCGGAGCGCCGTGGCGCCGCCGGCTGGAGCGCCGTCTTCGCGAACCTGCACGCCGAGGCGCTGCTGCGGATCGGCGACCCGCGCGACGCCTGCGAGTTCGCCGAGCGGGCCCTGGACTTCCTGCCCGAGCGCACCGGCGGCACCTTCCCCTACGCGCCCCTCGCGGTCCTGGTGCGCGCCCGCAGCGTCATGGGCCAGTACACCGAGGCCTCCCTGCAGGCCGACCAGCCGGTGCCGCAACAGCTGTTCGACTCGCTGCACGGGCCGGTGTTCCTGCGGGCCCGCGGCCGGCATCTGCTGACCTGCCATCAGCCGCACGCGGCCCTCGCCGACTTCTTGGAGGTGGGCCGGCTGATGCGGCGCTGGGGCGTGGACCGGCCCGCGTTCCTGCCGTGGCGCACGGATGCCGCCGAGGCGCTGCTGCTGCTGGGCGAACCCCAGCAGGCCGAGCAGCTGGTCCTGCAGCAGCTCGGCCTGCCCGACGCGCGGCGACCGTGGGTGCGGGGGCTGAGCCTGCGGATGCGGGCGATGACCAACCAGTCCGCCAAGCAGCGGCTGGCGCTGCTGACCCAGGCCGTCGACGAGCTGCACCGCTCGGGCGACCGGCTGGAGGCGGCCCGCGCCATGGCCGACCTGGGTCAGGCGGTGCAGGCCGACGGCGGTGCGTCCGCCAAGGGCAGCTCCATGATCCGGGCCGCCTGGAACATCGCCAAGGAGTGCCAGGCGGGCGCCCTGTGCAAGGAGATCCTGCCCGACGCCCCGCTGACCGAGCCGGCGCGCAGTCCACGGGAGACGGGCGAGCCCCGCTCGGAAACGCGGCTGAGCAGCTCGGAGCAGCGGGTCGCCACCCTCGCCGCGCAGGGCCTGACCAACCGGGAGATCTCCGCGAAGCTCTACCTCACGGTGAGCACCGTCGAGCAGCATCTGACGCGGGTCTACCGCAAGTTGCAGATCAGCTGCCGCAAGGATCTGCCGCTGGACCTGGAGCCGGTCAGCCGGCAGACCGCCTGACCTGTCGCATCCGTAAGGCACGGGCGCGCCCGCCCCGGGGGATTTCGGCGGGGCGCGCCCGGCCGCTCATCGGTCGAGCCGCAGCCATCCGTCGTCGACCATCTTCCGCGACCAGGCGTCCATGACGACGCGGACCTTCTTCGAGTCGGTCTCCCACTCGCGGGCCAGCGACTGTACGGCCAGGTCCACGAATCCGTCGTTGTGGCGCAGTGCGCTCCACATCGCGGCGCCGATCGGGTTGCAGCGGATCCCGGCGGGCCGTCCCTCGACGCGGAGGTCCAGCTTGCCGTTGACCAGAGCCGTACCCGTCACTCCCTCACCCGGCAGAACTCGCATCGCATTTCCCTCCGTCAGATCCGTCGTTCCGGCACTTCAAGGATCGGCGAACGGAGGGAAGCGGAACATGGTGATGCCCACCCGGCCGGGGTGTAGTTGAGGACACCTTGCGGCGGGTGGGCCTAGGACAGCGGTGCCGTCAGAGGAGCTGCGACACGGAGCCGGTGAGCGAGGAGGGGGAGGCTCCGGCCGCGAGATGGCGCCTGATCTCCGCCATCACCGCGCCGGCGTGCTCGGTGAGGTAGAAGTGGCCGCCCGGATAGACGGTGACGTCGAAGTGGCCGGCACAGCACTGCCGCCAGTCCTCCGCCTCGTCTAGGGTGACCTGCGGGTCGCTGTCGCCGGTGAGCACCGACACCGGGCACTTCAGCGGCTCGCCGGGCGCGTAGCGGTAGGTCTCCACCGCCCGGTAGTCGCTGCGGATCGCCGGCAGCACCAGCTGCAGCACCTCGGGATCGTCGAGTATCTGCGCGTCGGTGCCGCTGAGCTTGGTCAGCTCGGCGATCAGCCGCTGGTCGTCACGCCGGTGCACGTCCTCGTCGCTGCGGCGGCGCATGGGCGCCCGGCGCCCCGAGGCGAAGAAGCGCAGCGGGCGGATGCCGTCGCGCTCGAGCCGGCGCGCCACCTCGAAGCCGAGCAGCGCCCCCATGCTGTGCCCGAACAGGGCCAGCGGACGGTCGGTCCACGGCCGCAGTTCCTCGGTGACGAGGTCGGCGAGCCGCCCCATGTCGTCGATGCAGGGCTCACCCCGCCGGTCCTGCCGGCCCGGGTACTGGATGGCGAGGACGTCGATCGCGGGCGCGAGGGTCCGCGACACCGGGAAGTAGAAGGTGGCGGAGCCTCCCGCGTGCGGGAAGCACACCAGACGGACCCGGGCGTCGTCCGCCGGATGGAACCGTCGTATCCACAGCCCGTCCGAGCCGGCCGCCGCCGCGGTCACGCCGCCGTCCGCTCGTCCGGTGCCGGGGTACGGCCGTTCGTGTCCAGTACGACGACGTCGGCGCCCGTGGTGCCAAGGCGGTCGGCGACGGCGTGGCCGTGGCCGCGGTCGCCTCCGGCGATCATCACCAGCCGCTGGTCGTTCCGGTCTGCCACGTCGGGCTCCTAGCGCGAGTCTGTCGAGACGAATGCCCTGCCAACATCGCAGTCCCCCCGGGCCACCGCACACCCTTAGCCGCCCCCTAGCCCCACCCCCGACCCTGGCCCGACCCTGGTCTCGATCCCCGCCCTGCCGGTTGTCCACGGGTCCTCCAGCCGTTCTTGGGAGGGTCCGGAGGGATTCCCGACGCGCGAGGAGGCAGGGCATGTCCGTGACCGAACGAGCCGCCACGATCAGGATGGGCGCACCGCCCGCCCCGGCGTCCGCGGCCCTGCCGGCCCGCCGCCCCGGCCTCGCCCTCGCGGTGATCGCCGGCTGCAACGCGATGATCCAACTCGACGACCCCATCGTGAACATCGCCCTGCCCGGCATGCGGGCCGGGCTCGGCCTGTCCGCGGTGAGCGCCTCCTGGGTGCTCAGCGCCTATCTGCTCGCCTTCGGCGGACTGCTGCTGCTCGGCGGCCGCGCCGGCGACATCCTGGGCCGCCGCAGGATGTTCCTGACGGGCGTCGCCCTGTTCACCGTCGCCGCGGCCCTGCGGGCGGTCGTACCGACCGGCGAGGTCATGATCGCCGTACGGGCCGTGCAGGGGGCCGGAGCCGCGCTCGCCGCGCCGAGCGGGCTGGCCCTGCTGCTCAGCATGTTCGCCGAAGGGTCCGCACGGCGCCGGGCGATCGCCGTGTGCACCGCGGTCGGCGCCTGCTCCACGGCGGGCGGCCTGCTGCTGGCCGGCGCGCTGACCTCGCTCGGCTCCTGGCGCTGGGTGCTGCTGCTGAACGTGCCGATCGGCGCGGCGATCCTGCTGCTCGGGCCCCGGGTGCTGGACGAGACGGCCCGCAACCTCGGCCGCTTCGACGTGCCGGGCGCGCTGCTGTCGGCGGCGGGCGCCACCGGTGTGGTGTACGGGCTGGCCCGGGCCGCCGACCACCCGTGGGGCGATGCCACGGTCGCCGGTCCGCTGTCGGCGGGCCTCGTGCTGCTCGCCGTGTTCGTCGCCGTGGAGCGCCGCGCCAAGCAGCCGATCGTGCTGCCGCGGCTGTTCGCCGACCGCAACCGGCTGCTGGCCTATGTGGCGGTGCTCGCCGTGCCGGGCGCCCTGGTCGGGGCCTACTTCTTCCTGAGCCAGTTCTTCCAGCAGCACGGCTGGTCCCCGCTCGCCACGGCGTTCGCGCTGCTGCCGCTGCCCCTGGCGATGGCCGCCACCGCCGCCTGCGCCGGCGTTCTGGAGCGGTTCGCGAGCCTGCGGCGCCTGATGGCTGTCGGCGCGGCCACGCTGGCGGTGGAGAACCTGTGGCTGTCGCGCCTGGACGCCGGCGACGCGTACGCGGTGCACGTGCTGCCGACGCTGCTGCTGCTCGGCATCGGCATGGCCCTGTGCGTCGTACCGCTGACCGTCCTGGCCACCTCCGGGCTGCGCGGCGACGAGGCGGGCGCGGCCTCCAGCGTGCTGAACTCCCTTCAGGCGCTGGGCGGTTCGCTCGGGGTGGCGCTGCTGGTGACCGCCTCGTCGGGGCAGAAGACGTTCACCGACACCCTCTCCCGGGGCTTCACCGCGGGCGCTGTGTTCGGGGTGGTCGTCCTGCTGGCCGCGCTGGCGATCAGGCGGCCCGGGGCCCGTCGGCCGCGCTCACGCTGAACAGGTCGGTGCGCACTCGCACAGGGGTGCGACCGTAGGCGATGCGGGCGGTGATGCGCGCGCCGGCCGGGGTCCGGGTGACCACGGACGCGGCGCGCGCCCGCACGAACTCCGCCACCGGCCCGCCCACTCCGAAGAACGCCATGGACTGCACGCGCTGCATCCGGGTCACGGCGTCGGCGACGGGCCGCCGCTGCGCCTCGAACGCGGCGAGCCGCTCGCGCCGTACGTCCCCTGCCGCCAGCGCCTCGACGAGTACGGGGTGCAGGACGGCGGCGTCCTGGAGGGCGAGGTTGATGCCCTGGGCGCCGAGCGGGCCGTGGGTGTGGGCGGCGTCACCGAGGAGGACGAGCCCGTCGCGGGTCCAGGTGTCGGCCTGGGCGGCGAACACGTCGAGCAGCGACAGCGCGGACAGGCTCGTCAGGTGCTCGTGCAGCAGGTCCGTGAACTGCGGGAGCGCGGCGGACAGTTCGTCCCTGACGGCACCGATGCCGTGTGCGGCCACCTGGTTCCAGCCGCCGTGCGGCAGGGTCCAGCCGATCCGCAGCCGGTCGGGGTGGGTGTCGTGGACGAGGACGGCGGCCTTCCCGGCCCGGTGGATGCGCACCCGCCCCGTGGACCGACCGGCCGCGGGCAGCGTGAACCACACGACGTCCTGGTCGAAGATCTCACGGCGCCCGGCGTCGATCCCGGCCAGTGCCCGCGTCTTGGAGAACCGCCCGTCGGCGCCGACGACCACGGACGCGCGGACCTGGACCCGCCGGGCACCGGCCCGGGCGACCACGGCCCCGGTGACGCGGCCGTCGTCCTCTGTCAGGGCTCTGACGCGGTGGCCGTCGAGGTGGGTGAAGCCGGGCAACCGCTCGCACGCGGCGAGGAGTTCCGCCAGCAGGTGCGGCTGCGGCAGCGCCAGCAGCCGGTTGTGGGGCGTGGGCAGGCGCCGGTAGTCGATGTCGAGGAGCACCTTCTCGCGCCGCAGCACCTGGAAGCCGTCGAGCGTGCGGGCGCCGCGCGCCGACGCCTGCTGGAGCACGCCCAGTTGATCGAGGACGAGCTGGCCGCCCGGCTGGAGGATCTCGCCGTGGAAGTCACGGCGGAGGGACGAGGACACACGCGCGCGCTCCGCGAGTGTGACGCGGATCCCGGAGCGCAGCAGCATCAGGGTCAGGGCGAGCCCGGCCGGGCCCGCGCCGACGACCAGCACATCGGTGTGCACGGTGGCGTCCTGCCACGGGGACCGGCCCACGGCTCAGACCGTCGCCCGGGCCGCGAGCAGCTCGTTGACGAGGTCCAGGTACTGGCGCGGCGTCTCGGCCGCGTCGATGGCCTCCTCGTCGAACGTGATGCCGTGATCCCGCTCGATACGGCCGGTGGTCTGCAGCATCGCGAGAGAGTCGTATCCGAGGTCGAGGAACGGCGTGTCCAGGATGTCCCCCTCGAGGTCGGTCCACTCCTCCTCCCCCGCGCACTCGCGCAGCAGCGTGACCAGGTCGCTCAGTTCCAGACGCTCCATCGTGTTCTCCTCGGTGGGTTACGGGTGGTGCTGTGCCTCTACGGCGGGGTGGTCGGTCGGGGGTGGTCGGCGGGGGGGCGTCGGGGGTGGTCGGCCCGGGGTAGTCGTAGGGTCCTCGGCCGAGAGTCGGTCGGCCGGGGGACGGTCGGAGGGCGGTCGGCGGTGGCTCAGCCAGTCCGCGGCTCAGCCGGCCCGCGACTCACCCGGCCCGCGGCTCAGTCGGCCGCGCGCAGCACCACCGCGGAGTTGAAGCCTCCGCGTCCGCGTGCCAGGACCAGGGCGGTGCGCAGGGCGCCGCGGCGCGGGGCGCCGGTGACCAGGTCGACGGGGCAGTCGGCGGCGGGCTGCCGGGTACCGGGCGTGGGCGGGATCACCTGGTCGCGCAGGGCGAGCAGGGCGGCCGCGAGGTCGAGTGCGGAACCGCCCGCGAGCAGCCGTCCGGTCATCGCCTTGGGCGCGGTGACGGGCACGCCGTACGGCCCGAACAGCGAGGCGATCACCTCGGCCTCGGCCCGGTCGGCGCCCCGCTCCCCCGCCGCGTCCGCGAACACCACGTCGACGTCGCCGGGTTCGGCCCCGGCGTCGGCGAGGGCGAGCCGGGCGGCGTCCCCGAGCCGGGGCGTGTCGCCGCCGTCGAAGGTGGCGGCGTACCCGGCGAGACTGCCGTAGACCGACGCCCCGCGCTCCCGCGCGCTCTCGTCGTCCTCCAGGACGAGCATCGCGCCGCCCTCCCCCGGGATGTGCCCCGAGGCGTCGGCGGCGAAGGGCAGGTAGGCGCGCTCGGGGTCGTCGACCGTGGACAGAGCGCCGTCCGCGAGATGCGCGGCCCAGCCCCACGGGCACAGCGCCGAGTCGGCGCCCCCGATGACGACGAGCCGTGCCCCCTTGCGGAGTTGGCGGCGGGCCTGCGCGGCGGCGTCGAGGCCCCCCGCCTGCTCGGACACGAGCACCCCGCTCGCGCCACGCGTGCCGTGCCGAATGGAGATCTGGCCGGTGTTGACGGCGTTGAACCAGGCGAACGCCTGGTAGGCGCTGACGTGCTTGTTGCCCTCGTGCCACAGCGCCTGCAGCTCGCGCTGGCCGAACTCGAAGCCGCCGGCCGAGCTCGCGGTGACCACGCCGGCCGCGTACTCGGGCAGCGCGTCCAGGTCGGCGCCGGAGTCGTCGACGGCCTCCTTGGCCATGGCGAGGGCGAGCCGGGTGACCCGGTCGGTCTGCGGCAGCAGCCTGCTGGGCAGGTGCTCCTCGTCGGCGAAGCCGCGCACCTCGCCCGCGAGCCGCACCGGATAGCCGGAGGCGTCGAAGCGGGTGACGGGCCCGAGGGCGCTGCGGCCCCGCAGCGCGGCGGCCCACCAGGCCGCGGTCCCGAGCCCGCCCGGGGCGGCGATCCCGACACCGGTGAACACGGCGGTGGCCCGGGCCACCGAGACAGTGCCGGTCACGCGGCCTCCTTCAGCCGGGGAGCGGTGAGCACCATGGCGCTCTGGAAGCCCCCGAACCCGCTGCCGACGCTGACGACGGTGTCGGTGCGGTGCTCGCGGGCGGTCAGCGGTGTGTAGTCGAGGTCGCAGGCCGGGTCGGCCTCGTGCAGGTTGGCCGTGGGCGGCACGGTGTCGTGGGTGATGGCGAGCGCGCACGCGGCGACCTCGAGGGAGCCGATCGCGCCGAGCGAGTGCCCGATCATCGACTTGATGGAGCTGACGGGAATCTCGTACGCCCGTGTGCCCAGGCTCTGCTTGAAGGCGGCGGTCTCGTGGCGGTCGTTCTGCTTGGTGCCGGACCCGTGCGCGTTGACGTAGTCGACGGCGGACGGATCGAGGCGCGCCTCGTCGAGGGCCCGCCCGATCGCCCGCGCCATCTCGTTGCCGTCGGGCCTCAGGCCGGTCATGTGGTAGGCGTTGCTGAGGCTGGCGAACCCGGCGATCTCGGCGTAGACCCGCGCCCCGCGCCGCCGCGCCCGCTCGGCCTCCTCCAGGACGAGGACGGCGGACCCCTCCCCCAGCACGAACCCGTTGCGGCTGCGGTCGAAGGGCCGCGACGCCGTCTCCGGCTCGTCGTTGCGCGGGCTGGTCGCCCGGATGGCGTCGAAGGAAGCGACGGAGATCGGGGAGATCGGCGCCTCGGTGGCCCCGGCGAGCATGATGTCGGCGCTGCCCTCCCGGATCAGCTCGACGGCGTGCCCGACCGAGTCGAGCCCGGAGGTGCAGCCGGTGGACACCATGGCGACGGGCCCTTGCGCGCCGGCGTCCCGGGCGACGTCGGCCGCCATCGAGCTGGGCACGAAGTAGTCGAACAGATGCGGTACGGCCCGGGTGTGGTCGACGTTCCAGCGGGCGCCCCGGTCGCTGACGACGGCGTACTCGCGGTCGAGGCCGGTGGTGCAGCCGACCGCGCTGCCGAGCGTCACTCCGGTGCGGAGCGGGTCGAGGCCGTCGGCGGCGCCGCTGTCGGCGAGTGCCTCGCGGGCGGCGACGAGGGCGAACTGGGCGGCCCGGTCGAGCCGTTCGGCCTCCGCGGGGGTGAAGCCGTGGTCGGCGGAGTCGAAGTCGGCCTCGGCGGCGATGCGCGAGCGGTAGCCGGTCGCGTCGAAGAGGGAGATGGGACGGGTGGCGGTGCGGCCCGAGGTGAGCAGGTCCCAGAACGCCACGGTTCCGGTCGCTCCCGGGGCGACGACACCGATCCCGGTGATGACGACACGCCTCATCGGCTGTTCCTCACAGTGGTCCGGTCGGGCGGCGGGACTTCAGGCCTCAGACGCCGTACGACACGGCAGGCGCGCCCCAGGATCCGGGGCGCCTGAGTCCCTCGTACGAAGAAGTGGTCGCCGGCGACGGTGCGCAGGGCGACTTCGGCGGTGCTCCAGCGGCGCCAGCCCTCCAGCGTCCTGGCCGGTACGGCGGGGTCGTCCGCGCCGCCGAGCACGAGCAGCGGCACGTCGAGCGGCCCGCCGGTGGAAGGGTCGACGGCGGCGGCACGCAGGGCGGCGCCCAGGCGCAGGTCGTCGCGCAGGACGGGCAGCACGGCCCGGTGCCACACCCCGCCCGGTGCGATGGCGTCACCGCTGGGCAGCGGCCCCAGCTCGGCGAGGAGGGACAGCAGTTGGTCGACGGGGGCGTCGGCCGCGTCGATCAGGGCGGGCGGCTGGTCCGGTGTCGGAGTGGCACCGAGGCCGACGAACGACGGCTGCGGCAGCCCCTTGTCGGCGAGCACCCGGGCGAGCGTGTAGGCGACGAGGCCTCCGAGGCTGTGCCCGTACAGCGCGAACGGCCCCTCATCGGGAGTCCGCCGGCGGAACACCTCGGGAAAGGCCCCGACAAGCTCCGCACGCTCGACGACCCGGGTCTCGCGCCGCCTACGCTCCCGCCCCGGCAGCACCAGGGGCACGACTTCGACATCCGCCCCGGTGAGAAGGGGCCACCGATGAAAGCAGTCGACACCGGCTCCGGCGTGCGCGAAGCAGTAAAGAGTCACAGGCCGCCCCTCGCCCATCCCGCGACCCCCTTCCCCGGAACCACCGCCCCACAAGAGGGGACATCATCGGTTCCGAGGCTGACCAACCCCCCTGGAGAAACACTCGAGAACCCATCAGTCCCCGCTCAGCCCGGAAGCCCGGCCGTGAACGCCGAAGGGGGCGAGCGCCGTGACCGCCGAGGTGAGCCGGGGCCCCGGTCCCCCAACCCTTCCCCCGGCCCCGCGTCACGCCGCGAACAGGTCGAACGTGGAGCTGCGTCGCGGTCCCGCCATGACGTCCAGCTGCGGATCCACGGCGAGCATCGCCTGGTGCAGCCGTTGCAGCTGCGGCGAGGGCTCCACGCCCAGCTCGTCGATCAGCCGCATCCGCAGCCTGCGGTAGACCTCGAGCGCGGCCGCCTGCCGCCCCGACCGGTACAGCGCCACCATGACCTGCGAGTGCAGGCCCTCGTGCTGCGGGTGCCGCGCCGTCAGGTCGGTGAGCTCGGCGATGACTTCCGCGTGCCGACCGAGCCGCAGATCGGCGTCGATGCGCCGCTCCACGGTCACCAGCCGGCTCTCCTCCAGTCGTAACACCTCTATCTGCAGGATCGGCCCGACGCGTACGTCGACCAGCGCCGGCCCCGACCACAGATCGAGTGCGGTCCGGAACCGCTCTGCCGACACGGCGTTGTCCCCCGCTTCGAAAGCGGCCTGCCCCTCCCGCACCAAACGCTCGTACTCGTGAACGTCCACGCTCCCCTCGGGAATCTGCAGCAGATATCCCCCGTGCCGGGTCGCCAGCACCTCCTTGGCGCTGCCCGGCGAACTGGGCCCCATCGCGGTGCCCAGCCTCCTGCGCAACTGGAGGATGTACGTCTGGAGGGTGGTGAGCGCGCTCTGCGGCGGTTCGGTCCCCCAGATCTCCTCCATGAGCATCGGGACGGGTATGACCCGCCCCGGGTAGAGCGCCATCAGCGACAGAATCTGCCGCGGCTTGGCCGCCGTAGGAACGATAGACCCCCCGTTGACCTCGGCACTCAACGGACCCAGAACCTGAATCCTCACGGTCTCCTCCGTAGTGGTCGAGCTCTCTGTCCGGTTCCTTTCGTTGGCCAGAAATCTGCACCGCGTCGCACGCTAGCCGGGTCCGTCCTTGTCAAGCACTTTTCTTTAGCGGATCTCTAGCCGACCTCCACGTGCGGTGTTGCCAAGCGGATTTGATCCGCTATGGGGCGCCTGTACGAACACTTGAATCGAACTTTCGATTCCGCTGGTGACGCGCCTGTGGCGATATCTTCGAGGTATTCCTGTACACCCTCGAAACTGCCGCGCGAAATGAGATCGAACGGAGAAACGGACGGAGACAGGATGGAATTCACCAGCCCCGCTCCGGGCCACGACCAGTGGTCCGACACACGCGACGGGCTGCGCCTGTTCGTGTTCCCGCACGCCGGTGGATCGAGCCTGACGTACCAGGACTGGCCGGATCGCTTCCCCGCCGGCTGGCAGGTGCGTGCACTGGACGCCCCGGGCCACGGCCCGCTGCTGAACACTCCGCCACTCACCGACGGCAATGCCCTGATCGGCCATTTCTTCGACCGGCTCGTGCCGGAACTGGCCGCGGACACCACTCCGTTCGCGTTCTTCGGCCACAGCATGGGCTCCCTCGTGGCGTACGAGCTCACCCGCAGGCTCCTCGCCGAGGGCGCCCCCGCACCCGTATGGCTGGGTGTCTCGGCGTGTGGGGCACCGGACGGCCACGCGGACGAGCCGCCCCCGTCGGGCCCCGGCGAGTTGTCGGACGCCGAACTGCGCCGCACGCTGGCCGCGTTGGGCGGCACCCCCGCACAGGTGCTGCGGGAGGAGGAGCTGTGGGAGGTGTTCGCCCCGGCGATCCGCGCCGATCTGACGCTGCTGCGGACCTGGCGGCCGGCCCCGCCCGAGGCTCCCCTGCCGGTGGCGCTGTCGGCGTTCGCGGGCGCGCGGGACGCGGCGGCGCTCCCGGTGCGGCTCGCCCCGTGGGCCGAGCACACCGAGCGCTTCCTCGGCCTGCACGTCTTCGACGGGGGCCACTTCTACTTCCAGGACGGCCCCGACGCCGCCGCCCGGCTCGCCGACCGTGTCACCGCCGACGTGCGCGGCGCCCTGCGGTCCGGGCCGGCCGCCGCAGGCGTGCGATGAGCGGCTGGGGCCCCGAGTTCCGCGTCCTGGGACCGGTGGAGGTGCACGACCCGCACACCGGGTGGCGTGTCGTGCCGCCGGGCGCCAAACAGCGGGTCCTGCTCGCGGTGCTCGTCATCGAGGCGGGCCGCACCGTCGCCACCGAGCGGCTCGTGGACGAGCTGTGGGGCCACAACCCACCGCGCCGCGCGGCCAACGCGGTTCAGGCGCACATCGCCCGCCTGCGCCGCCTGCTTCAGCCGCCGACGGCCACCGCCTGGGCGCCGCACGAGTGGATCGTCACCGGCCCGGGCGGCTATGCCCTGCGGCTCGGGAAGGCCACCACCGATGCCGAACGCTTCCGCCGGCTGTCGGCCGAGGGCCGCGCCGTCGCCGCCGAGGACCCGGACCGGGCCGCCGGGCTCCTCGACCGTGCGCTGTCGCTGTGGCGCGGACCGGCGCTGGCGGACTGCCGTGGCGGCCCGGTCTGCGCGGCCGAGGCCGACCGTCTGGAGGAGCAGCGGCTGACCGTGCTGGAGGCGCTCTACGAGGCCCGGCTGCGCTCGGCCCGCCCCGAGGGGGTGACCGGCGAGCTGGAGCGGCTGGCGGAGGAACACCCCCTGCGGGAACGTTTCTCCGACCTGTTGATGGTGGCCCTGCACCGGGCCGACCGCCGCTCCGAGGCGCTCGCGGTCTACGAACGGGTCCGTCGGCGTCTCGCGAGCGAACTCGGCGTAGAGCCCGGCCCGTCCCTGCGCGGCCGCCGCGAGGCCCTGCTGCGCCACGTCCCGGCCCCGCCACCCTTCCCCGCCGCACCACGAAGGCCGAGCCACGAGGCAGACACGGACCGCCTCCCGGAGCGCATGGACCACGAAGGCGCGGCCGCGAGGGAGGCCGAGATGGCGCGCATCGGCAGGCGGCTGACCGAGCTGTCGTACGAACTGCGGGAACTGTCACGCCGTTTCGATGCCCTGGCAGCGGACCGGCACGCCCCTGCCGGCTCCCTCCCGGCGGCCCCCCGCCGATGATCGGCATCGGCGCTCAGCGTGCGGCGAGCCGGGCCGCCGGGGTGCTGTCGAGGGGCTCGGGCAGTGCGATCCGGCGCGGTGCGGCCCGGCCCCAGGGGAATCCGTGGTGCAGCTGCAGCACGGGGTCCTGCCCGTCGGCGGCCTGCACCGCGACGGCGGCCAGCACATCGGGCACGGGTTCCAGCTCGACGAACCGCCACCGCCCCGTCGTATCGTCCGGGGGCGGCCGGAATCCGCGCACGCCGCGGTCCTCGGCCAGGTCGAAGGCGAACTCGTCGAAGGGCAGGCCGAGTCCGAGGCCGCGCGCCTTGGAGTAGGCCTCCTTCAGCGTCCACAGCCGCAGCACGCGCCGGTCACGCGGGCGTCCCTGCGCGGCCCTGGCCACCCACTGCTGCTCCTCGGGCGCGAACGTCTCCACGATGGTGTCGATGGCCTGCGCGTCCCGGTCAAGACGTTCGACGTCCACGCCGATGCGATGCCCGCGCACCACGCCGAGCAGGTTGTAGCCGCTCGCGTGGGAGAGGTTGAAGTCGAGTTCGGGTCCGCCCCGGGGCAGTCCGCCGTCCGGCGTCTGCAGAAAGGGCCGCCCCCGGGAGGAGCGGAAGATGACGAGTTCGGCCTCGGCCAGTCCCGCCTCCAGCGCGAGCGCGCGGCGCACCAGGGTGTGCGCGACCAGGTACTGGCGGCGGTCCCGTTCGAACAGGAACCGGCCCGCGATCTGCTGCTCGTGCTCGTCGAGCCAGTGCGTGGCGAGCACCCCCGCGATGGCGGGCGCGAGATCGTCGTTGGCACAGATCCACAGTTTCACCGGGCTGGGCGCGGCCGCATCCCGGTGCTGTGCGGTGACCGTCATCGGGTGCGCTCCGCCGCCGTGCCCGGCCCGGCCGTGCCGTTCCCGCCGAGCCACAGCGACCGCGGCCGCAGCGCGCTCGTGGGCAGTGGCACCACCGGCCCGGCCGGGATCGCGGCCCGGGTGACGTCGACACCGGCCAGCCACAGCCGGGTCAGCTGCTCGAAGCGGTGGCCGTGCCACAGGGCGGTCAGGTAGTCGCGGGTCTCCGGCAGGTCGTCGAGGAGCGGTGGCAGGGGTGGGCGGTCGCGCCGCTGCCGGATGTCGCCGGTGCGGGCGAGCCCTCGTACCGGTCCCGGCCGCCGTGCGCGGTCCGCGGCGGCCCGCGGGTCTTGCAGGAAGTCGTCGAGGGCGGTGGCCAGTTGGGCGGTGTCCTGGGCCGTGACCGCGAGCCGGCAGTCCAGGGCGGCGCGGCCGGAGCGCAGTTCCCGGGCCAGCGCGGTGAGGCCGGGCACGGGTCCGGCCTGGCCGCCGCGCGCGGTGAGCCAGTCCGCGAGCCGCCGGGCGGTGGCGGCCAGATGGTCCGGGGTGGGCGCCGAGAGCAGCACCAGCTGCGGCTCCCCGCCGTCCTCCTCAGCTACGGCGGTCCCGGCCCGGTCCGCTCCCGTCGCGGTGTCGGGCAGGTACTCCTCCACGATCGCCCGCGCCTCGGCGCCGCCCGAGCCGCGCACCACCACCGAGGCCCTGCGCGGCAGTTCGGCCCCGTCGGCCCGCCGGGGCCGCTCCCAGCGGCCGTCCCCGTCCTGCCGTGCGACGACCTTCCCGTGGCGCAGCTGGAGCACGGCCCTGGTCAGTGCCGCGGCCCCGGTGGCGGCCCCGGCCGCCCCGACGCCGCCCCGCACGGTCCGGGCGGTCTCGCGCAGCGTGCCGCCCTCGGCGGTGGACGGTCCCACCGTCCCACCGTCCACTTCCCGGTCATGGTCGTCGTAGGCCGTGCCGCCGTCGTACGCGCTCCGGCCGAGGTGGGCGACCGCGCTGGAGCGGACGACGGCGTGAACGTTGTCGCCGTCCTCGGTCGCCGCGGCGAGCGGTTTGAGCAGCACCGCGCCGACCCCCTCTCCCCCGCCGGGCACCTGGCGCGCGGGGTGCAGGCGCAGGTGCACGCCGGCGACGAGGGCCGCCGCGCACTCGCCCGCGCGCAGCGCGCCGAGTGCCTGGTGCAGGGCGACGAGGAAGGAGGACTCCCCGGTGTCGACGCACTGGCTCGGCCCGCTGAGGTCCAGCAGCGCCGACAGCCGGTTGGGCAGGCTCCAGTGGCCGTCGGCGGGCAGGGCGCCGTGCCCCGGCGCCCACTGCCCGGCGGCGAGCAGGAGGTAGTCGTTGGAGCCGGCCGCGACGTAGACGCCGAGGCTGCGCGGCCGGCCGTCCCGCGAGGTCAGGGCGTCGAGCCGGGCCCCGGTGCAGCCGGCGCTCTCCAGGGTCTGCCAGGCGGTGTGCAGGAACAGCCGTTCCTGCGGGTCGGTGAGGACGGCTTCCTCGTCGGTCAGCCGGAAGAACGTGGCGTCGAACTCGTCCACGTGCTCCAGGAAGTGGCCGCGGCCCTCGGCCCGCCCCACGTCCCGTCCGGCCGGGGCGGCCGCGGTGTCCCGCCCGTCGAGCATGTTCTGCCAGAACGTCTCCAGGTCGGGCGCCTGCGGATAGCGGCCCCCGATGCCGATGACGGCGATCCCGTCACGCGCACCGGGAGACGCTTCGCGCTCCTCCACCACCGGCCGCGGGGATGCGATCGCGCTCTCCGGCGGCACGTCGACGACCACGGGAGCGGCGGCGACCGCCGGTGCCTCGGCCCCCACGCCGGCCTGTTCCACGGCAGGCGGCCGCGGCTCCGCCGGGGCCAGGGGCGCGCCCGTGAGCAGTGCCACCGCGCTCTGCCGGTCCAGGCTGCCGTTCTTGAATCTGGTCAGGATCTCACTGTTGTCCATACCGCCGTGCGCTCCGTCTCAGGCAGCCCGCGCCGCCAGCAGGGCGGCCGCCTCGTCGACGCTGAGCAGGTCGTCGCGGACCGCGTCGAGCAGCGCCTCCAGGTCCGCCGAGCCCGGCCGGCCCGTCTGTGCCTGTGGGTGCGGTGCCGGACCCGGTACGGTCCGCGGGGCGGGCAGGCCGGTGCGGGAGGCGACGTAGGCCGCCATGGCGTTCAGGCTCGGGTGGTCGTAGAGCGTGACGGCCCGTTCGTCGAGGCCGTAGGTGCGGTTGACGACGGCCACGAACTCGGCGCCGAGGATGGAGTCGAGGCCGAGCAGGTTGAAGGCGGCGTCGGCGTCGATGTCCCACGGCTCGCAGCACAGGATCTCGGCGAGCTCCCTGCGCAGCACGTCGACGACCTGGTCCGAGCAGGCCGCCGGCTCGGGCTCGGGTGCGGGCGGCGGGCCCAGGACGCCGAGCTGGGGGGCCACATGGCGGGCGAACGCGGCGAGCGTCGGATGGTCGTACAGGGCCGTGACCTTGATGCGGGTGCCGTAGCGCGCGTTGACGACGGCCACGAACTCGACCGTCAGCATGGAGTCCAGGCCGAGCAGTCGGAAGGGCTGCTCGGGGTCGATCGCCTCGGCCTTGACGCCCAGGGCGTCGGCCAGCACGGTGATGAGCTCGCCGAGCAGGTCGGCACCACCGGGCGCCGGGAGCGCCGGCTGTGATGCCGTACGCGGGTCGCTGGTCATGGTGGGCCTCTCCAAGGGTCGGTCCCGGTCTGCCGTGGAAAATTGTCCGCGCACCCGTGCGGCCGCACATCGCCGTCCGCGATGAACCCGGGCCCGCGAGATCGCTCGTGGGAGGGGGCCCGGCCGATCCCCCTACTCCGAAGGAGTGAGACCGGCCGGGGGGTGCTCAGTCCGGCATCAGGTTTCACACCTGCGCCATGCGGCCCCGGTCCGATCCGGTGGGGGGCAGCTGGGTCGCCGCGGGCATCTGCTGGTCCATGGACAGCGGGGTCTCGGGCGCGGCCATCAGGATCGACTGCTGCAGCCGGCGCAGCCGCGCCGAGGGTTCGAGGCCCAGGTCGCGTACGAGGGTGCCGCGCAGCCGGTAGTAGACGTCGAGCGCCTCACCGCGCCGGCCCGAGCGGTGCAGGGCCAGCATGAACTGGGCGTGCAGGGTCTCGTGGGTGCGGTAACGGCTGGTCAGCACCGTGAGTTCGGCGAGCAGTTCCCGGTGCCGGCCGAGCCGCAGGTCGGCCTCGATGCGCTGGTCGAGCGCGCACAGCCGGCTCTCCTCCAGCCGCTTGGCCTCCATCTGCAGCTGCGCACCGGTCTGTACGTCGGCGAAGGCGGAGCCGGTCCACAGGCTCAGCGCCTCGCGCAGTTTGCGGGCGGCGCCCGGGAAGTCTCCCGCGTCCATGGCCCGGTAGCCCGTGCCCGCGAGCCGCTCGAACTCCCGTACGTCGCTGGTGCCGCCGCCGGTGACGAGCAGATAGCCGCCGGGCGAGGTCACCAGGACGTTCTTGGCGCTGCGCGCCGGCGCGCCCTCTTCGGGCGTGTCCTTCTCCAGCGCGACGGTGATGAGTTCGCGCAGCTGCAGCACGTAGGTCTGCAGGGTGGTGCGGGCGCTGCGCGGTGGTTTGCCCGCCCACAGCTCCTCGATCAACCCGGCGACCGGCACCACCTGGTCGGCGTGGAGCGCCAGAAGGGCGAGGACCTGCCGAGGCTTGGGTGCGGTCGGGGCGATCGACACCCCGTTCTCCCGGACGTCCAGTGCGCCCAGTACGTCGATGTCCACGCCGTCTCCCCCTAGCTTCTTCTGTGGTGTCCGGCTCTTCGATTACAAAACAGCACGGCCGGTTTGTCAATTCGAACCGTCCGATCTGTTTCATTGAGCGTCGCTGGACCGGCCCACAAGTCCGGCCTGACCACATACCTCAGGGAAACACCGCTCTCACCAGCATGAACAGCACGTCACCGGCGGCCCGCGCCTGGGCGAGAACCAGGGCCAGGACGTGGGCCACCACGGGCTTCATAACAGACCGCGCGCACTGTTACGCCCAGCCGTGCACCGCCACGTCTCCGCTGGAGACCAGCCCGAGTCGGCGAACAAACCTTCTGGTCGCTGATGTCACTGCGGCGGGTTGCCGTGCTTGCGGGACGGCAACTCGGCGTGCTTGGCACGGAGCATGGCGAGCGCGGCGACGAGGGCGTGGCGCGTGTCGGCGGGGTCGATGACGTCGTCGACGAGGCCGCGTTCGGCCGCGTAGTACGGGTGCATCAGCTCGGCCTTGTACTCCTTGACCATCTTCTGCCGCATGGCCTCGGGGTCCTCGGCGTTCGCGATCTGCCGCCGGAAGATCACGTTGGCCGCGCCCTCCGCACCCATCACGGCGATCTCGTTCGTCGGCCAGGCGTAGGTGAGGTCGGCACCGATGGACTGGCTGTCCATCACGATGTACGCACCTCCGTACGCCTTGCGCAGGATCAGCGAGATCCTCGGCACGGTCGCGTTGCAGTAGGCGTACAGCAGCTTCGCGCCGTGCCGGATGATCCCGCCGTGCTCCTGGTCGACACCCGGCAGGAACCCCGGGACGTCCAGGAAGGTGACGATCGGGATATTGAAAGCGTCACACATCGCGACAAAGCGCGCGGCTTTCTCGCTGGCCTCGATGTCCAGGACACCCGCGAGGACCTGCGGCTGGTTGGCGACGATGCCGACCACCTGGCCGTCGAGCCGGGCCAGCGCACAGATGATGTTGCGGGCCCAACGCTCGTGCACCTCGAGGTACTCGCCGTCGTCGACGATCTCCTCGATGACCTTCACCATGTCGTACGGCCGGTTGCCGTCGACCGGGACCATGTCCAGCAGGGCCTCGCAGCGCCGGTCGGCGGCGTCCGCGGTGGCGGCGTGCGGCGGGTTCTCGCGGTTGTTCTGCGGCAGCAGCGACAGGAGGTAGCGCACCTCGGCGATGCAGGTCTCCTCGTCGTCGTAGGCGAAGTGGCACACACCGCTCGTCTCGGCGTGCACGTCCGCACCGCCGAG
>NZ_JBVKAI010000032.1:0-67463 GCF_055639495.1 Streptomyces sp. NPDC039424 | reverse complement strand
GCTCCGTCGACCGCCCCGTCTACGACCACCAGATGACCGACCAGCTCGACACGGCCCTCGAACGGCAGGGCAAGGGCGACCTCGCCGCACTGCTGGCCGGCGGCGACACGTGGACCGTCGTCTGAGCTCTGAGCAGAGGGGCTGGACCGCGCACCGGGCGGTCCGGCCCGGCGGCGGAGTTCAGCCGATGAGGGCGGCGGCGCGGGCTCCCTCGGCCAGGGCCGTGGGGAGTTCGGCGCGGCTGCGGACACGCAGCTTGCGGTAGATCCGGGTCAGGCGCTGCTCGACGGTGCTCACCGACAGCATCAGGTTCGCCGCGATCTGCCGGTTGGTCAGCCCCCGTGAGGCCAGCGCCGCCACGCGCTGCTCGGGACCGTTCAACGCCTCCCGCTCGACGACCCGCGACCCCGAGTCGGGCCAGACGGAGAGCTCCGTCAGCCGCAGCCCGACGGCGGCCCGCGAGGCGGCGTCGGGGCAGACGCCATGGGCGAGTTCGAGGATCCGTTCGGCCATGTCCGGGTGGCGCTGCGCCAGCAACTCCTCCGCGAGGTCGCGCAGCACCTCGAGGTCGTCCGGCCAGGCGGGCCCCTGCACGCCGTCCGCGACCGGCGCGAGGAAGTGACCAGCCACCACGGACGCCGTGACACCGGCCTCGCGCAGCGCCAGCGCGGCACGCCGGTGCAGGCTCGCGCGGATGCGCGGGGGAGTCTGTGCCAGTACGAGGTCCCGTACCGCCGGATGCCGGAAGCGCGGCCCGTCGAGCAGCCCGCAGGAGCGCAGCGCGGCGAGCCCCGGCACGGTGCCGGTACCGGTGCCCAGCAGACGCGCGACCACCGGCTCGGCGGCGCGCTCGCCCAGGATCGCCACCGCGCGGGCCGAAGCGACGGCGGCCGGACCGCTGCGGGCCAGGCAGGAGGCGAGGGCTTTCGCGAACGGTCCGTCGGTCGTGAACGCGGTCGGCCGTGCCGGAACCGCCGTGGAGTCCGCCGCCACCGCCTCTTCCTCCGCGGCCAGGGCCCGCAGCAGCAGCGGATTCCCCCCGCTCAACCGGTACAGCTCCGAAACCGCGCGCCCCGGGCGGCCCGCGACCACGTCCGCGGTCTCCTGGAGCGACAGCGGGCCCAGCGTGATCCGCCGGACGTGCGGCCCGTGCGCCAACTCGGTGACGAACGCCTGGCCGTGGTCCTCGGCCCGCGCCGAGACGGTGGCGACCAGCAGCACCGGGGCGGGACGGGCGTGCTGGGCGAGGTAGCGCAGGTGGCGCAGGGACTGCGGGTCGGCGTGCTGTACGTCGTCCACGCAGAGCACCACCGGTCCGTCGGCGGCGAGGGCGCACAGTTGCGCGCAGACCTCCGCCACGGCCTCCTCGCGGCTCGGCAGCGCGAACACCGGGGCTCTACCGGCAAGTTGGCGCAGCACCCCGAGCGGCGCATGCTGGGTGTCCTCGGTGGCGGCGGCGGTGAGTACCAGTGCCCCCGAGGCGCCGGCCCGCTCGGCCACGGCGTCCAGGAGGTGGCTCTTGCCGCAGCCGGCCGCCCCCTCGATCAGCACCACCCGGGAGCGCCCCACCGCACAGGTGGCGAGGATCGTCTCCAGAGCACCGGCCACCGATGCCGTGCCCGTCGCCTCCGCCATGAGCCGCCCCTTCACCGCAATCGCCGAACGTCCGCGCATTCGGCACAGGATCCTGGGACCGCCTCCGAACCGGGTCGAGCGCCGACGGAGGCGGGCTTTGACCCGTCCAGCCAGAACGAGCCGGACTCACTTGCCGAGAACCGGCAGCACCTTGCCCAGCATCAGTTCGAGGAACCGGTCCGGGTGCCGGAAGGACGCGAAGTGGCTGGCGTCCTCGATCAGGGCGAAGTCCTTCACCGGCGCGGTGACGTCCTCGAAGAAGCGGCGCGCGGGCTCCGGCGGGGTGAGCGCGTCGCGGTCGCCCTGGAAGAGGAAGAACGGCAGCCGGAAGTCGGTGCCGTCGGCCCGCTCGTCGACGGTCATGGCCTGCGGGCCGAGCCGCTCGGCGAAGTTCATGCCCTTCATGTAGGCGCGCAGCCCGCGCAGGGTGTGCAGGGGGGAGAACCACAGCGAGCGGATCACCACGGTCTTCATGGTGTCGTAGCTGAGCGGGTCGGTGGTGATGACCAGCTTGTTGAACTCCGACCACTGCTCGGTGCTCCACGCCTTCCGGTCCGCTCCCATCGCGGCGACGGCGGCGTACTCCTTGCGCTTGCCCGACTTCTCCAGCCGGCCGAGCAGCGCGTCGTAGGCCTCCCGTTCGCGCCCGCCCGCGATCACGTTCTGGTCGGTGCCGACGTAGGCGGAGTACAGCTCGGGGTGGTTGCGGGCCAGGCGCAGGCCGGTGACCGTACCGAAGGAGTTGGCGACCAGCAGCACCTTCGCCGCGCCGAGGCGGGCGCGGACGTGCTCGGTCACCTCCAGGGCGTCCCGGTAGTACCGGTCGAGGCTCATCTCGCCCTGCCCGTCCGGGCCGCCGTGGGCGAAGGTCAGGCCGGAGCCGCGCATGTCCCAGCGCACGATCGTGAAGTGCCGCTCCCACTCGCGGGTGCGCGGGATGAAGATCTGGTTGGAGGCGCCGGGGCCGCCGTGGAGTTCGAGGACGACGGGGTTGTCGCGGTCCTCGCCGCGCACGGAGATCCACTGGTCGATGCCGCCGATGCGGACGAACCCGGACTCGTCGATGCCGTTCCGCGTGGTGATGGCGAGGCGCCGCGCGTTCGCCGCGCGCTTGAGCTGCCGGTAGCCCAGCAGTCCTGCGGCGGGAGCGGCGACCAGGGCGGTGGCCGAGGCGGTGAGGACGGTGGCGAGCATGACGTACCCCCTGAAACTGTTTATGCCGTCAGCAGTTGTGTTTACGGTATATACAGTTGTGGTCCGGGGTCAACAGGCTCCGCCCGCCGACCGAGAGGACAGTCATGCCGAGGGGCACAGCGAAGAGCACGGACCGGGAGAAGCCGCGCGATCTGCGGGCCGGGGTCGCCCTGCTGTGGGGCGAGCAGAACCAGCCCACCCGGGGGCCCAAGCCCAGCCTGTCGCCGCGGCGCATCGCCGACGCGGCCGTGACGCTCGCGGACACCGAGGGGCTGGACGCCGTGTCGATGAACAAGGTCGCCGCGGAGTTCGGCGTCTCGGCGATGGCGCTGTACCGCTATGTGCCGGGCAAGACCGAACTGGTCGAGCTGATGGTCGAGTCCGTCCTCGCCACCCCGCCGGACCTGTCGGACCTGGCCGGCGACTGGCGGGCGGGCGCCAGGGAGTGGACCCGCCGCTCGTGGCAGGTCTACGAGGCCCACCCCTGGCTGCTGGCCGCCACCGCGATGCGCCGCCAGGTGATGGGGCCCAACCAGCTCGGCTGGCTGGACGCCATCCTCGGCGCCCTGGCCCCGACCGGCCTCACGGCGGCCGAACTGCACCAGGTCTTCCTGCTCCTGGCCGGCCTGGTCCGCAACCTCGCCCAGCAGCTCGTCGACTTCGACGAGGAGCACAGCCGCGAGTTCACCCGCCTCACCGCCGAACTCCTCGACCGCCACGCCGACCGCTACCCGGCCCTGACCGAGGCCATCGCCGACGGCTTCTTCGCCCCCACCCCGATCGACCCGCTCGACTTCGCCCTCGACCGCGTCCTCGACGGCGTCCAGCTCCTGGTCGACCGGGCGGCGGCCACACCTGACCGGTCCCCCGGCCCGGCCGGCCTGTAACGTCTCCAGCGGCACGTGGCACGCGGCACGCGGCATGACGGCACGACGAAAGAGCGGGACGGCGCGATGGTCGATATCGGGGACACTCTCGACGAGGCCGCCGCCGAGCACTTCACCCGCCCGCTCCCCAAGTCGGCGCAGGCGCAGATGCGTTTCCTGGTACGGCAGCTGAAGGGCACCCGGCCGGTGGCCGAGCTGCTGGGCGTCTCGCAGCGCACGGTGGAGCGGTACGTCAAGGGCCAGCTGAAGCGCCCCCGCCGCGACCTCGCCGACCGGCTCACGGCCGAGGCGCGGCGCCGGTGGCAGCCGCGCGTACGGGAACGGGCCCGGCAGCAGGCGGCGGCCACGGGCGGCATCTTCGTCTCCACCCGGGCCCGCTTCGGCTTCACGGCCGCCCCCGGGACGACCGACGACCCCCGCGTCCGCCACATCAACCAGGCGCTGCCCCCCGACTACGCGGCCCGCCTCTTCGCCGCGCAGGACGCCGGCGCCACCGAACGGCAACTGCGGGACATCCTGGCCGAGGGCCTGGGCGAGATGTACTTCCGCGACCGCAACCGGCGGGCCCAGGACCTGTCGGTGGAGTTCACCGACATCGAGGAACTGGAACTGGACTTCTAGCCGGAGCCGGACTTCCGGGGCGAGAGCGGGTCACGCGAAAGCCCCGTCCCTGAGCACAGGGACGGGGCTTCGGAACCGGAGCGCCGGGCAGGCCTTGCACCTGCATTTCCCCGCAGGAAGCGGGGCGTCTTTCCTTGGACCACCAACGCGTCGAACTCTGCCCGTTCATGGCGGCGAGCTCAAGATCCACTATACCCCATGCCGAACCCCTGTACGGCCGCACCGCCCCGCGAACGTTCTACTGGCGGTAGAGTGGGGGTATGGGAGAGCAGGACACCAGCATCAAGACGACCAAGGCCGTCCGCGACCGTCTGCGGACCCTGGCCGGTGAGCGCGGCACCACGATGAACGAGCTCCTCGCGGAGCTGGTGGAGCGCGAGCTGACCGAGGAGGAGAGGGAGCAGCGCGCCCGGCAGGCCCTGGAGGAGATCCGCCGGACGACGGGCGTCACCGTCTCGGACGACGCCCGCGCCCGCGCCCGTGCCTTCCTCCGGCGTCTGGGGCAGGAGCACAGCGCCGCGTGATCCGCGTCCTGCTCGACCACACCTGCGTCCAGGCCCTCGCCGAGGGCGACGAGTTCCTCAACGGTCTGTACGTCGAGGCCAGCTACGGCTACGCCGAGATCGTCATCCCCACCCTCTCCGCCACGGTCGCCGACCGCCACAAACCCGGAGCGGGCCAGGACATCCTCAACCGCCGCTTCACCGTCGCCGCCGACTTCACCCGCGCCCACGCCCTGGTGGCCGGGGCCTGGCGGCAGGCGGACTGGCGCATCCTGCACCCCGCGGCCGCGCTGACCGTCTCCCGCCGGACCGGCGACGACGCCACACTCCTCTCCCTGGACCCCGGCCTGTACGACGGCACCGGAGTCAGCCCCCTCAACCCCCTCAGTTCCTAGGCAAGGCCTGTTCGGCGTGTGACGTGCGTCACACGCATCAGGTGTCACATCCGGGCGGGGGTGTTTGTCCCATGGGTGTCACCGGCCGGAGAGGCCGGACCGGTGAGCCGAACCTGGGAGTGTGACGCGATGAAGAGCGACCACCGAGTCATCGTTCTCGGCGGGGGGTACACCGGCATGCTGGTCGCGGTCCGCCTGGCACGGCGGACGCGGCGCGGCGGTGTCCGGATCACGCTGGTCAACCCCTCGACACGGTTCACCGAACGGCTGCGGCTGCACGAGGTCGCCGCCGGGCAGGAACTGGCCGAGCACCCGATCCCCGGCCTGCTCTCCGGGACCGGTGTCGCGTTCGTGCAGGGCACGGCCACCGCCATCGACCCCGCGGACCGCACGGTGACGGTGGACGGCGGCAGGGAGACGCTGCACTACGACACCCTGGTGTACGCACTGGGCAGCGCGACCGACACCAGCCGGGTCCCCGGCGCGGACATCCACGCCTTCACACTCAACGGCCCCCAGGCCGCGGCCCGCTTCGCCACCCGGGCGCGCGAGGTCGCCCAGGCCGGCGGCAGCGTCACCGTCTGCGGAGGCGGCCTGACCGGCATCGAGGCGGCGACGGCGGTCGCGGAGGCCCACCCCGGCCTGAAGGTGACGCTGATCAGCGACGAGGAGCCCGGGGCGATGATGGGCCCACGGGCGCGTGCCCACCTGCACCGGGCCCTGGAGCGCCTGGGCGTCACCCTGGCGGTCGGCGGGAAGGTCACCAAGGTGCTGCCCGGCACCGTCGAACTGGACACCGGGGAGACGGTCGCCTCGGACGCCTGCCTGTGGACCGCGGGGGTCGCCGTCTCCCAGCTGGCCGCCGACGCCGGGATCGCCGTGGACGGCCGCGGCCTGGTACTGGTCGACGGGACACTGCGTTCGGTCTCCCACCCGAGCATCCACGCCGTCGGCGACGCCGCCTCCGTCCGGCTGGCCTGGGGACGGCTGCACGGCAGCTGCCAGAGCGGACTGCCCACGGCCCAGTACACCGCCGACACGATCGCCCGGCTGCTGCGCGGCAAGACCGTCAAGCCGTTCCGGTTCGGCTACGTCCACCAGCCGGTCAGCCTCGGCCACCACGACGCCGTCATCCAGTTCACCCACGCCGACGACACCCCGCGCCGTGCCTGGCTCAAGGGGCGCGCCGCCGTCCTGTACAAGGAGACCCTCAGCAACAGCCCGCTCACGATGTACCGGATCAGCAAGCGCATGAACGTCAGTGCCACGATGTCCCGCGGTGGCCGCTCCACCCGTCGGCCCGCCGCCGCCAACTGACGGCCCGCCCGGCGTCCGCAGCCCCCGGCCGGTGCGTTTCGAACAGGGTCGTCCGGCAGAGTGACCGGGAATTTGCCGCCGATGTCAGCCCACTGGGAGCATGAGCCGGTGAGCAACGAGGCGAGCGAACCCGACCCCTGCGTCAGGCACCGGCCGCTGCTGTTCGACATCGCCTACCGCATGCTGGGCAGCGTGTCCGACGCCGAGGACGTCCTCCAGGACGCCTGGCTGGCCTGGCACGCGACGGACCGCTCCGGCATCCGCAACCCCAGGGCGTACCTGGTGCGCACGGTGACCAACCTGTCATTGAACCGGCTCACCTCCGCGAAGGCGGCTCGGGAGACGTACGTCGGCCCCTGGCTTCCCGAGCCGCTGCTCACCTCTCCCGACGCCGCCGTGGAGGCCGAAGTGGCCGACAACGTGTCCACCGCGATGCTGGTGGTACTGGAGACGCTCAGCCCCGTCGAACGCGCGGTGTTCGTACTGCGCGAAGTCTTCGGTTACTCGCACGCCGAGATCGCCGACACCCTGGACCGGCCCGAACCGGCCGTCCGCCAGATCGCCCACCGCGCACGGGCCCATGTCCAGGCCCGCCGCCCCCGCTTCCCGGCCGATCCGGCCCAGCGTGAGCAGGTCACCGCGCGCTTCATCGCGGCCTGCTCGGGCGGCGACCTGAACGCGGTCATGGAACTGCTCGCCCCGGACGTGACCGCCTGGTCCGACGGCGGGGGCAAGGTCACGGCCGCCCGCCGCCCCCTGCACGGCGCCGATCATGTCGCCCGCTGGATCCTCGGCGTCCTGGCCAAACCCGAATCGGCCGGTATCAGCCTGGAGCCCGCCTCCCTCAACGGAGAGACCGGCGTGGTGTTCACCGTCGACGGCGTCCCGGTCGGCGCGCTCACCTTCGACCTGGCCGACGGACACCTCCAGGACCTGCGGTTCCAGGTCAACCCGGACAAGCTCGGCGGTCTGCGTCCGGTCGACGGCTCCGCGGTGTGACGGGTCACCCACCAGGAAAAGCCTTGGCCACAAGTGCCCGACAGACCACACGGTTTTCGCTAATCTGTGCGGGCTGTTGAGTAGCTCCAGTAGCTGATGGGGGATCTGGCATGGATGCTGCGCCGTCGGTCTTACGCGGCAGCCGCGCGTGACCGCCCCGGACGACGGCACCCTCTTCGACTTCGACGCCTGCGCCGTGGCCGTGCGGACCGTCGCCGGCCGGACGTCCGAGCGGGGGCTGTTACCCGACAGCCTGACCGACCGCGGCAACGCCAAGCTGTTCGTGCAGCTGTACGCCCATGACTACCGGCATGTGCCGGGTCTGGGCTGGTTCCGCTGGGACGGGACGCGGTGGCAGACCGACGAGGACGACAGGGTGCTGTGGGCGGCCGGGGACCTGGCGGAGTCCCTCGCCCCCACCGACCCGCGCGGTGTCTTCTCGGCCGCGGCGCTGCGCCAGCACCGGCGGCGGGCGCTGAGCACCAACGGGATCAACGCGATGCTGGCGCAGGCGAAGTCGGCGCCCGGCATGGCGCTGAACGCCTCCCAGCTGGACGCCGACCCGTACGCGCTGTGCACCCCGGCCGGCATCGTCGACCTGCGCACCGGCCGTCTCCGCACGCCCGACCCGGACAAGGACTTCCCCTCACGGTCGACGTCCTCGGCGCCGCGGCCGATGCCGACACCGCGGTGGGACCGGTTCCTCACCGACACCTTCGGAGCGGACCCCGAGGGCACGGAGATGATCGACTTCCTGCAGCTGCTGCTGGGGTATTCGGTGACGGGGGACGTCGGCGGACAGGTGATGCCGTTTCTGTTCGGCTCGGGCAAGAACGGCAAGTCGGCGCTGCTCGACGTGCTGATGAAGCTGCTCGGGGACTACGCCGACGCGGCCCCGCCCGGCTTCCTGATGGCGCGGCCGTACGAGGGGCACCCCACCGACCTCGCGGAACTGCACGGCCGCCGGGTGATCGTGTGCAGTGAGGTGAAGCCGGGAGACCGCTTCGACGAGGCGCGGGTGAAGCTGCTGACCGGCGGGGACCGCATCAAGGCACGGCGGATGCGGCAGGACTTCTTCGGCTTCCAGCCGACCCACAAGCTGTGGCTGCTGGGCAACCACCGGCCGGAGGTCGGCACCGGCGGATTCGCGTTCTGGCGCCGGATGCGGCTCATCCCCTTCGAACGGGTGGTCTCCGACGACCGGAAGGTCGACAACCTCGCCGACATCCTGGTGCGGGAGGAGGGGCCGGGCATCCTGAACTGGCTGATCGAGGGCGCGCGGCGGTATCTGGGGGGCGAACGGGACCTGTCGGGCCCCGAGCGGGTGCGGGTCGCCACGACGGTGTACGCGGAGACCGAGGACCACGTGGGGCGGTTCCTCGCCGAATCGTGCGCGCGGGGGCCGCAGTTACGGGCGGAACAGGCCCGGCTGTACGCGGCGTACCGGGCGTGGTGCCGAGGCGAGGGGGCACCGCCGGAGTCCTCGCGGGCGTTCGCGGCGCGGGTGCGCGAGGCCGTGGGGCTGGCGTCGCCCCAGCAGATGATCCTGTCAAACCAGCGGAAGTACTACCCGGGTATCGGGCTGCTCGACGAGGGCATGGAGACCCTATGAGTGCTCTGATCGACGACAGCGAGATCGCCGACGAGGTGCAGCTCGTCTGGCTCGAGGACACCGGCGGGCTGCACTACGTACGCCAGAGCCTGGACCGGCTGCCGACCCGGGGCGGCCGGCCGGTGTACCGGCGCGACGGGCGGATGGTGGGGTACGCGGTGCTCGGGCCGGGGGCGAAGCCGTCCCGGTCCTCGGGCACCTTCCGCCGCCGGGTGTTCTGGCTGCTGCCCCACGACCGGGACACCTGCCCCACGGGGCTGTACGAGGGAAGCGCTCCCGCCGAGGCGGTGGATCCGGGCACGCTGGCTCCGCGTGTCAAGGGCCGCAAGACCGAACGCTCCGAAGGCGGACCGCCATCCTGCCCGCCGCGCGACCCGCCCACCACGGGCAGTTCCTGCCGGGCAACTAGTGGCCAGCGGCCCGGCGTTCAGTGACCCGCTCGATTTCCGGACAGTGGAGACACGATCCGGGGAGGCGGAATGGGGTTCCAGAGGCGAGAGGACGAGTGGGAGCCGCTGGAAGGCGCGCTGGAGCGCTGTGTCCACGGCGAGTCGGCCGTCGTACTGATCGAGGGTGCGGCCGGCTGCGGCAAGACCGAACTGCTGCACCGCCTCGGGCAACGCGCCACCGAGCGCGGGGCGCTGGTGCTGCGCACCACGGCCGGGACGTACACACCGGCCGAGGCGCCCCACGGTGTGCTGCGCCGGCTGCTCGGCTCGCTGCCGCGGCCGGAGAGGCCCGAGGGACTGTCCGCGGCCACCGACCCGGCCGGGTTCACCGCCGGGTTCACCGACACCCTGCGGCTGCTGGCCGGGCGGGCACCCGTGGTGGTGTGCGTGGACGGCCTGGAGGACACCGACGCCGCCTCCCTCGGTCTGCTGCTGCACCTGTGCCGGGAGACGCGGCACCTGCCGGTACTGCTGGCGCTCACCCACACCCTCGGCGCCCCGCTGCCCGGCGGCCAGGAGACGAGCACCGAACTGCTGCGCCACGAGGGCTTCACCCGGGTCCGGGTGCGCCGCCTCGACCCGCGCGGCACCGCCGCCCTCCTGGCCCGCCGCACCGGCGCCCCGCCCGACGCGGCGCGCGCGACCGCCCTCCACCGGGCCGGCGGAGGCAACCCGCTGCTGCTCAAGGCCCTCTTGACGGAACAGGCGGGGCAGACGGGGCAGACGGACCAGACAGAACAGCCAGGGCAGGGGCCGTTCGCGCAGGCCGTCGTCGCCTGCCTGCTGCGCAGCGGGCTGCCCGCCCGCCAGCTGGCCGCGGCCCTGGCGGTGCTCGGCGACGACGCCACCGTGGAGCGCGCCGCCGGGGTCACCGGCGCCACCGTGGCCGAGACCGGCCACGCCTTCGACGTACTGGACGCCATGGGCCTGCTGGACGGGCGACGGATACGGCACCCCGCGATCGCCGACGCAGCGCTGGAGTCGGCCGGCGCCGCCGAGCGCGCCGCCCTGCGGGTCCGGGCCGCCCGCGTGCTGTACGACGGCGGGGCGCGGGCCGGTGCCGCGGCCCGACACCTGCTGCTCGCCCGCGCGGACCATGCGCCGGCCCCCGAGGCACTGGCCGCGGTGGCGGCGGGTGAGCGGACCTGGGCGGTGCCGCTGCTGCGGGAGGCGGCCCGGCAGGCGCTGTGCGACGACGACACCGGATACGCCGTCGACTGCCTGGCGCTCGCCCACGACTGGTGCCCGGAGGGGCCGCAGCGGTGGGAGGTGGCGCTGCGGCTCGCCGCCGTGGTCCGCCGCACCGATCTCGCGGCGGCCGAGCGGTACCTGGCGGGCCCGCTGCGCGGCCTGCGCCGCGGAGCGCTCGGCTACGGGGAATGCGGGCTGCTCGCCCGGCTGCTGATCTTCCACGGCCGGGTGGCGGAGGCCGCGGAGGCACTGGACGCGGCCGAGCGGCAGCGGGCCACCGGCGCCGTGGGCGAGGACCCGCTGCGCGGGCTGCTGCAGCCGGCGCCGGACGAGGCACCGCCCGACGCGCTGCCGCGGGCCGCGGCCGTCCTGTGGCCGTGCCTCGCCGACGAGGCCGCCCTCGACCGGCTGCTCAAAGGCACCCCGCTGACCCATGGCACCTTCGACACCGTCGTACAGGCGGTGCGCGCGCTGGTGCACGCCGACCGCCTGGAGCGGGCCGTGACGTGGTGCCAGAAACTCCAGGCCGAGGCCGACGCCGACCACTCGCCCGGCTGGTACGCCACCTTCGGGCTGCTGCACGCCCAAGCGCTGCTGCGGCTCGGGGACCTGCCCGGGGCGCGGCGTGCGGCGGCCTCGGCGATCTCGGCGGTGGAGGGCCGCGGCGGGCTGCTGCTGTTCGCGCTCGTCGCCGCCGAGGTCACCGCGCTCGCCGCGATGGGCCGGTGCACGCAGGCCGCGCGGCGCCTGGAACTGCCGGTGCCGCAGGAGCTGTTCCACAGCGCCCACGTCCTGGACCACCTGCGGGCCCGCGGCCGGTACTACCTGGCCACCGAGCAGGGCGAGGCCGCGCTCGCGGAGTTCCTGGACGCGGGGCGGCTGGCCGCGGGCTGGGCCCTGGACCGGCCCGGGGTGCTGCCGTGGCGCACCGACGCGGCGGAGGCACTGGTCCGGCTGGGCCGGCACCGGCCCGCCGAGCGCCTCGTCGCCGAGCAACTGGCGCTGCCCCAGGCGCGCGGCCCCCGGGTACGCGGTGTCGCCCTGCGGCTGCGCGCGGCCATCGCGCCGCCCGCCGAGCGCCCCGGCCTGCTCTCCCGCGCCGCCGCCGAACTCCGGCGCAGCGGCGACCGGTTGGAGCACGCCCTCGCGCTCGCCGACCTCGGGCGGGCGCTGCAGCTGGCCGGGCAGGGCGCCAGGGCCGGGACCCACATACGCAGGGCCTGGGAGCTGGCGGCCGACTGCGGGGCCAGGGCGCTGTGCGAGCGGATCCTGCCGGGCCGCGCCGACCGGCCCGGCGGCAGGCGCCCCACGGCCCCGGCCGCCGGACACGAGGACCTGCTCACGGAGGCGGAACGGAAGGTCGCCGCGCTCGCCGCGCTGGGGCACACCAACCGCGAGATCGCGGCCCGGCTCAACGTCACGATGAGCACCGTCGAACAGCACCTGACCCGGGCCTACCGCAGACTCGGCATCACCCGCCGCCACGAACTCCCCCTGAGCCTGACCCACGACACACCGTCCCCCGCCGCCACGGCGTAAGGGCGCGGCCACACCGGACGCCGGGGCGGGCTTCCGCCTGCTGGGGGTGCCGTTCCGTCGCGACACACCGCCCCCCGCTACGGCGTGAGGGCGCGGACGCGCCAGACGCCGGGGCGGACTTCCGCCCACCGGGGAGCCGTTGTGTCGCCGCCCAGGCGGTCCAGCCAGCGTCGCGCGTACGCTTCCAGGCGTCGGTCGCCCAGTGCCCCGGCGAGTGTCAGGCACTGCTGGAAGTGGGCGCGGGCCGCGTCGCCGCCCTCGGACTCCAGCGCGTGCAGGCCGAGCACCCGGCGGGCCTCGAAGCAGCCGCGGGTGTCGTTGTCCGCCTCGGTGAGCGTGGGGGTCACCAACCGGGCCGCGGTCGCGCCCGCGCCGCGCTCCAGATGCACGTCGGCGAGGCAGGCGAGGACCCGGCCCCGCTCGGCGGCGGCGGTGTCCGCGGCATCCAGGGCCCGCCGGTACCACTGCCAGGCCTCCTCGGTGCGGTGGCGCTGCCAGGCCAGGTCGCCCAGCGACCGCAGCAGCCGTGCCCGGGCCGCCCGGTCGCCGAGGTGCCCGGCCGCGTCGAGGGCGAGGGTGTGCGTGTGCTCCCAGTCCGCCCAGGCGGCCAGCGCCTCAAGGAAGCCGGTCATGGCCTCGGCCAGGCGCACGGTCTGCGCCCACAGGCCCATGTCGTGGGCCCGGCCGACCAGGGCGGTCAGGTCCCGCTGCCGCCGGGCGAACCAGTCCAGCGGGTGCAGTCCGTCCATGCGGGCGGCGTGCCGCGCGGTCTCGGCGCGGTCGGCGGCGGCGGCAGTGAGCCGGGCCAGCGCCGCGCGTACCCACACCGGGTCCTCCTCCTCCAGCGCCTCGGCGACCGTCAGCCGCAGCAGCGGCGGGAAGAGGTGGCCGCCTCCGGCCGGGTCCGGGGTCAGCAGACCCGCCTCGACCAGCGAGCGCACGGTGCGCTCGGCGGCCTCGGGACGCACGCCGAGCGCGGCTGCCGCGGCCCCGGTGCCGAACGGCCCGGCGGGCAGCAGGCTCAGCAGCCGGGCGGCGCGGCGCTCCGCCTCGGGCATCGCGTCGTACACCGCGCGCAGCCGCCCCGCGTACTCGTGGTCGAGGGCGCGCAGCGCGGCCAGCCTGCCGTCCTCCCCGCGCAGCCGGGCCACGAGCGCGGCGGGGGAGCGGTGCGGATGGGCCGCCAGATGGCCGGCGACCGCGCGCAGCGCCCCGGGCGTCCGCCCGCACAGGACGGCCAGCCGGTCCCAGGCGTCCACGGCCCGGCCGTCGCCCTCCTCGCCGTCCGGGCCGTCCATGGCGTCCCAAGTCCCCGCCGCGGACGTGCCGCCCGCGTCGTACTCGTCGTCGCCCGTGTCACCGTACGGCTCGCCCCCGTGGGCCGGATCCTCGTCACCGGAGCCGAGCGGGCGGCCGGACGCCGTCCTGAGCAGGTCCCGCGCGTCGGGCGCGGACAGGTCCTCCAGGGGCAGGATCCGGCCGCCGAGCCCGGGCAGCGGGGGACGGCTCGTGACCAGGGCGCCGCAGCCGGGGGCCAGCGGCAGCAACGGGCGCAGCTGGGCCGCGGCCACGGCGTCGTCGAGGACGAGCAGCAGCCGGCGGCCCTCGGTCAGCCGCTGCACCGCCGTGCGCAGCGCCCCACCGGTGGGCGGCACCGGGTCGGCGCCGCCGAGGCCGCCCAGTACCGCCCGCAGGGCCCCGGTCGGGGACAGGGGGCGGCCCGCCTCGTCGCGCATGCGCACCAGGACGCGCCCGTCGGGAAACGCCTCGCCGACCCCTCGGGCGGCGGCCACCGCGAGTGCCGTCTTGCCCTGGCCGGCCGGGCCGGTCACCTGCACGCAGTCACCGCCGGGCAGGTCGCGCAGCCAGCCGGTGAGCCGCTCCAGCTCCCGGTGACGGCCCGTGAACAGCGGATCCGGGGCGGGCAGGTCGTCCAGGATCCGGGGCGTACGGACCACGGGCGCGGCGACGGCCAGCGCGCGCGGCCGTTCGCCGTCGCCCTCGCCGGAGCCGGCGCGTGGCCGCCGCCGGGCGGCGGGGCGCAGCAGCGCCGGGTCGCCGGTGAGGATACGGCTGTGCAGCTCCTGCAGACGGCGGCCGGGTTCGATGGCCAGCTCGTCGACGAGGGTGCGGCGCAGCTTGCCGAAGGTGCGCAGCGCGTCGGCCTGCCGGCCGGCGCGGTACAGCGCCACCATGAGATGGGCGTGGAACTCCTCGTTCAGCGGCAGTTCGGTGGTGAGCGCCGTGAGTTCGCCGAGCAGCTCCCGGTGCCGCCCCAGGTGGAGTTCGGCCCGTACGCGCTGTTCCAGTGCGGCGAGACGCACCTCGCCGAGGCGGACGGCCATGCTGTGCAACAGGCCGCCGTGCGGGATGTCCGACAGCAGCGGGCCGCGCCACAGCGCCAGTGCCCGGCGCTGGAGGTCGGCGGCGGCCTTGTGGTCGCCCCGCTCCAGCGCCTCGCGGCCCTGGCGGTGCAGGTCCTCGAAGACGGCCAGGTCCAGCTGGGCGGGGACCACCCGCAGCAGATAGCCGGGGGAGCGGGTGTGCAGCGCCTCCCGGCCCGACTCCGGGTGCGCCTCACCCAGCAGCTTGCGCAGCTGCGATATGTAGACCTGCAGCGTGGTCATCGCGGTGCGCGGCGGTTCCTCGCCCCACAGCTCGTCGATGAGCCCGTCGACGGAGACCACCTCGTTGGCGCGGACCAGCAGGGTCGCCAGCACCACCCGCACCTTGGCGGCCCGTGGTGTCACCGACCGGGCGTCACCCGCCGTCGTCACCTCCAGCGGTCCCAGCACCCTGAATCGCATACGGCCCCCCGCCTCTCGCCTCGGCGCAGCACACCCCGCTGCCCGGAGCGCACACGCCCCCGGCCGGCGGGCGTACAGCGGACCCACCGTAGCTCCGGCGCACACCCCAGCTGCGGACACCCGCACCCCTGTTCCGGGCCGGCCACCGCACAGGGGTGGAGCCACCGGGAGGGTGGCATTGGTCCCGCAAGGTTCTCTTTAGGCAGCCCGGAAACGATGCGGCAGCGCGGGTGCGGGTGCGCCGTCGGGTGCGGCCCGCCCGCCGTCCCGAGTACGGCAGAGGGGGCCGATGTGAAGTCGTATTCCACGTTCACCCAGTGCGTCGTCGAGCGGGCCGAGTCGCTCGCCGACCAGGACGCGCACCTCTTCCTGCCCGACGGCCCCTCCGAGGAGGCCCCGGCCGAGCGCCTGACGTACGGCGAGCTGGACCGCGCGGCCCGGACGCTGGCGGTGCGGCTCACCGAACTGGGCGCGCGGGGACGGCCGGTGCTGCTGCTGTACCCGCCCGGCCAGGAGTTCCTGAAGGCGTTCACCGGCTGCCTCTACGCCGGTGCGGTGGCCGTGCCCGCACCGCTGCCCCGGGACCGGCGGGAGCGGCTGCGCCGGGCCACCGGGATCATCCGCGACACCGGGGCGGTCGCGGTGCTCACCGACTCCGCCGACGCGCCGGAGGTGTCGCGGTGGCTCGCCATGGCCGGTCGCAGCGACACGGCGTGCCTGGCCACCGACTCCGACGAGGGCGCGGACCCCGGCGAGTGGACCATGCCGCCGCTCGGCCCCGACGACCTGGCCTTCCTCCAGTACACCTCGGGCTCGACCACGCAGCCGCGCGGCGCGATGGTCTCCCACGGGAACCTGCTCGCCAACCAGGAGGCGTTCCGCCGCGTCCTGCGCTCCACCTCCCGGGACCGCTTCGTCAGCTGGCTGCCGCACTACCACGACCTGGGCCTGATCGGGCATCTGCTGCACCCGCTGTGGCTGGGCGCGGTGGCCGTGCAGATGCCGGCCAGGACCTTCATCAAACGGCCCGTGCGCTGGCTGCGGGCCATCGACGCCCACGGCGGAACCGTCGCCTGCGGCCCCGACTTCAGCTACGACCTGTGCGTGCGCCGCGTCACGGACGAGCAGATCGCCTCGCTGGACCTGTCGCGCTGGCGCGTCGCCCTCAACGGGGCCGAACCGGTGCGGGCGCAGACGCTGGACGCGTTCGCCGCGCGGTTCGCCCCGGCCGGGCTGCGCGCGGAAGCGGTCTTCCCGGCGTACGGGCTGGCCGAGGCCACCTTGTGCGTCAGCGGCGGCGAACCCGGCCGCCCGTACCTGCGGCGGACCGTGGACGCGGCCGGCCTGGAACAGGACGAGCTGCGCGACCCGCGCCCGGGCAGTGCGACGCGCACCCTGGTCGGCTGCGGCACCGCCGACGAGTACGAGGTGCGCATCGTCGGCCAGGACCTGCGCGAGCGGCCCGAGGGCGGGGTCGGTGAGATCTGGTTGCGCGGCGCGAGCGTCGCGCGGGGCTACTGGCGCCGGCCGGGGGAGAGCGCGGACGTCTTCCAGGCCCGCCTGCCCGACGGCGACGGCCCCTACCTGCGCACCGGCGACCTGGGCGCCGTCCAGGACGGCCAGCTGTTCGTCACCGGACGGCTGAAGGAGGCCATCATCCTCAACGGCCGCAACCTCTACCCGCAGGACGTGGAGTGGGCCGTCCGGGAGCTGTCCAGCACACTCGGCTCGGTGCACGGCGCCGTGTTCACCGTGCACGCCCAGCGGGAACAGCTGGTCGTCGTGCACGAGGTGCGCGCCCCGCACGCCGACGGGGAGCGGCTGCGCGCCCTGGCCCGCCGCATCCAGACCCTCATCGGGCAGGAGTTCGAGGTCCCGGCGGGCAACGTGGTGCTGGTACGGCCCGGCACGCTGCGCCGCACCACCAGCGGCAAGGTGCAGCGCACCCTGATGCGCCGGCTGTTCCTCAGCGGCGAACTGACCGGCCTGTACGAGGTGCTCGACCCGGCGGTGCGTACCCTGATCCGCCCCCACCAGGCACGCCTGGGTGACGAACTGCTCGGCGGCCGGGGCCGCCCGGCGGCGGCCGACGCCCGGGAGGAGGCGTTGCGGTGAACGCCCCCGGTGCCTCCGCCCCGCCCCGGCCCGCGGACCCGTACGACGGTGCCGGGGCGCCGAAGGCCCCCGTGCCCGAGCGCGTCCGGCGGATCGAGACACTGCTGGGGGACCCGGCGCTGGAGGACAACCCGGCCGGCTACCGCTCGCTGCTCACCGCGGACCGGGCCGCCACCGTGTGCGCCGAGGCCGAGGCGGTGCTCGACTCCTTCGGGCTGAACGCGGAGTTCGTACCGACCGCGCTCGGAGGCCGCTTCGACTCGCCCGAGACACTGCTGCGCGTGATGCGCGCGGTCTTCCGCCGCGACGTCGGCCTCGGCATGGGCTACGGCATGACGACCTTCATGGCCGCCAACTACCTCTGGATGCGCGGCGACCCGGCCCAGCAGCACCGGCTGGCCCGCCAACTGCTGGGCGGCTCCAAGGCGTCCATCGCCCAGCACGAGACCGCGCACACCAACGACTTCGTCCGCAGCCAGGTGCGTGCCGTGCCCCGGCCCGGCGGAGGCCTTTCCGTCACCGGCGCCAAGCCCGTCATCAACAACCTCCAGCGGGCCGACGCCCTGGTACTGGTGCTGCGTACCGCCGAGGGCCGGGGCAGCGACTGCCTGTCGGTGCTAGCCATGGACCCGCGCGAGCTGCCCTCCGGCCGGTTCGAGATCACCCGCCGCCCGAGCGCCGACTCCGTCGGCCTGCGCGGCTACTTCTGCGCCGGGGCCCGCTTCACCGACTGCCCCGTGCCCGAGTCGGCGCTGCTCGGCCCGCCGGGCAGCGGGGTGAGCACCTCGCTGCTCTCCTTCCAGATGAGCCGCACCCTGATGGCGGGGCTGGTGGTCGCGGCCGTCGACACCGGTCTGCGTACCGCCCTCCTGGCCGGCCAGGGCCGGCGGCCCGGCACCGGCGGCGCCAGCCCCGTGGAGCCGCACAACGCCGCCGCCACCCTCACCGGCGCGTTCGTCAACCTGCTGCTGTACGACAGCCTGGCGGTGGTGGCGACCCGGGCCCTGCACCTGCGGCCCGCCGAGACCAGCCTGTACTCGGCGGCGATCAAGTCGCTGCTGCCGAAGGTGCTGCGCGACACGCTGTACGACCTGGCCACCGTGCTCGGCTCCCAGATCTACACCCGGCACGGGACCGTCGGCGTCTTCCAGAAGCACCTGCGGGACGTACCGATCATCAGCCTCGGGCACGCCGGCACCGTCGCCTGCCAGGCCACCATCATCCCCCAGCTTCAGCGGCTGGCCCGTACCTCGTGGCTGCGCACCCAGGAGGCGCCCGCGGCCCTCTTCAGGCCGGGCGACCCGCTGCCCCCGTTCGCCTACGACCGGCTCGCGCTCGCCGGCGGCCACGACAGCCTGAGCGCCTCGCTGCCGGCCACCGCCGCCTCGCTGCCCGGCCGGGGACCGGTGGAACGCACCCTGCGGACGCTCGCCGAGCGGATGGTCGACGAACTGCGCGACCTGCGCGAGCGGGTGCTCGCCCTGGATCCGCTCGACCGGCACAGCGTCAACCCCGCGTGGTTCGCGCTCACCGACCGCTATGTGCTGGTGCTGGCCGCCGCGGCGGTGCTCGGGGTGTGGCGGCACAGCGACCGGCTGCGCGACCCCTTCCTCGCCGACCCGGCGTGGGCGGCGGCGGCCCTGCACCGCATCGCCGGCCGGCTGGGCGTGCGCGACGTCGAACTGCCCCCCGAATGCCTGGCCCGGGTCCACCAGGAAGTGCTCGCCCGCTTCGGCGACCGGCGCGGCTTCGACCTGTACGACATGCCGCTGCCCGGCTGAGCGGCCGGGCAGCCGCCACGAGACACCGACGCACCACGGAGCAAGGAGTTCACGGATGGACCGGGCAACGCCGCCGCGCACCACGGCACCCACCGCCCCGCCACCCGGCCCGGGCAGCACCCCGGCCGACGAGCGGACGCACGGCGCGCGGCGGCGGCCGTGACCGGCGTGGCGGTGGTGGGGCTCGACTGCGCCTTCCCCGCGGCCGACGGAGTCGACGCCTACTGGGAGCTGCTGATGCGCGGGGGCGACGCGATCGGGCCGCTGCCCCGGCAGCGCTGGCTGGGCCCCGGCTTCGACGGCTCGGTGCAGGGCGGATTCCTCACCGACATCGACGTCTTCGACCACGCCTTCTTCTCCGTGTCGCCCAGCGAGGCGGGGTCCATGGACCCCCAGCAGCGGCTGCTGCTGCACAGCGCGTGGCGCGCCCTGGAGGACTCCGGACGCGCCCCCGGCTCACTGGCCGGCAGCGACACCGGTGTGTTCGTCGGCACGATGAGCAGCGAGTGGGCACAGCTCCACCTCGGCGCCCACGCCCGGCCGACGCCCCAGGTGGGATCGGGCAGCGCCACCGGGATGACCGCGAACCGGATCTCGTACCACCTCGATCTGCGCGGCCCGAGCATGGTGGTGGACACCGCCTGCTCCTCCTCCCTGGTCGCCGTCCACCTGGCCGTCAACTCCCTGCTGTCCGGTGAGTGCGACACCGCGTTGGCCGCCGGCGTGAACATCGTGCTCACCCCGGCGCTCGGCACGGTCTACCGGCAGATGGGCCTCGCCTCGCCGGACAGCCGGTGCAAGCCGTTCAGCGCGGACGCCGACGGCATCGTGCGCAGCGACGGCGTCGGCGTCACCGTGCTGCGGCGCCTGGAGGACGCCCTCGCCGACGGGCAGCGCGTCTACGCCGTCATCCGGGGCACCGCCGTCAACCAGGACGGCCGCTCCAACGGGGTGACGGCACCGAGCCGCTGGTCGCAGCGGGCGGTGGTGAGCGCCGCCTGCCGCCGGGCCGGGGTCACCCCCGACCAGGTGCGCTTCATCGAGGCGCACGGCACCGGCACCGTACTGGGCGACATCATCGAGTGCGCCGCACTCGGCGAGGTGCACTCCGTACCGCGGGCACAGCCGTGCGCCATCGGCTCGGTCAAGGGCAACCTCGGCCACACCGAGGGCGCTTCGGGCATCGCCGGCCTGATCAAGGCGGTGCTCGCGCTGCACCACCGGATCGTGCCCGCCAGCCGCTTCGCCCACCGCGAGAATCCGACCCTGCGCCTGGCCGAGCGCGGACTGCGGCTGCTGAAGGCGCCCCTGCGGCTGCCCGCCGGGCCGACCGTGGCCGCGGTCAGCAGTTTCGGCATGGGCGGCACCAACGCGCACGCCGTCCTCAGCGACGCCCCGCGCCCGCGCCGCACCGCCCGCCGCGCCCGCGACGACTGGGGCGGCGGAGTGTTCACCGTCTCCGCCGACACCCCGCAGGCGCTGCGCCGCAACCTCGCCGTCCAGGCCGAAGCCGTCGCCCGGCGCCCGCGCGGGAACGCCGCCGCGCTGTGCTTCAGCAGCAACCGGGTCAAGACCGGGCTGCCGTACCGGGCCGCGTTCACCGTGCGCGACACCGCCGAACTCGCCGACGCGCTGCGCACGGCGGCGGGTGACGAGGGCCTCGAGGCGCAGAGCGCCGAGCGCACCTGGCGCCCGTCGACGGTCGGCTTCCTGTTCTGCGGGCAGGGCGCGCAGGAACCGGGCATGACCGCGCAGCTGTACCGGACCTCACCGGCCTACCGCCGTCATCTGGACGCCGCCGACGAAGCCCTCGCGCCGCACCTGGACGGCTCGGTGGTACGGCTGCTGCTGACCGCCGACGAGCGGGTGCACCGCACCGGCTGGACCCAGCCCGCCCTGTTCGCCGTCCAGTACGCGCTGCTGCGCACCCTCGAGGAACTCGGCGTACGGCCCGACGCGGTACTCGGGCACAGCGTCGGCGAGTTCGCCGCCGCCGTCGCCGCCGGCGCCCTGGACCTCCCGGACGCCGCCCGCCTGGTCGCGCTGCGCGCCCGCCGGATGGACGCACTGCCCGACGGCGGCGGGATGCTGGCCGTGCGCGCCGCCGCGCCCGAGGTCGCCGCCCTGCTGGAGCGGGTGCCCGAAGCGGTGGTCGCCGCGGTCAACGGGCCCGCCGACACCGTGGTGGCCGGACCCGCCGCGGCGCTGGACGAGATCACCGCCCTGCTGCGCGAACGGCGCCTGGACGGCCGGCGCCTGAACGTCTCGCACGCCTTCCACTCCCCGCTGATCACGCCGGCGCTCGCCGGCTTCGCCGAGGCCGCCGCAGGCCTGCCCGGCCGCGCGCCGCGCATCCCCTTCGCCTCCACCCGCTACGGCAGGCTGATGGGCGAGGAACCGCTGGACGCCGCGTACTTCGCCGGACAGGCCGCCGAACCGGTGCGGTTCACCGACGCGCTGGCCGCGCTCGTCACCGACCTGGCGCCCACCGCCCTGGTCGAACTCGGGCCCCGGCCGCAGCTTCTGCCGCTCGCGGCCCGGTCGGGGGCGGCCGAGGGCGTCGCGCTGGTCCATCCGGCACCGGGTCCCGCCGCCACCGTACGGGACCTGGCCGAGGCCCTCGCCGAGCTGTACCGGTCGGGAGCCGACCCCCACTGGGAGGCGCTGTACCCGCCCGCGCACCGGGGGCACGAGCGGCTGGCCCCGTACGCCTTCTCCACCGAAACCCGCTGCCGGCGACAGCCGCCGGTGGCGCACCCCGCCGCCCCGCACGGCCTCGACGGGGACGGCGGCCCGGCACCCGGCGCGGGCGCAGCCGGCGACCCGGTGCTCGCCGCCGTCATCGACGCGGTCGTCGAGGTGGGGGAGTACTCGGCGGAACGCGTGCACAGCGCCACCCGCTTCCACGAGGACCTCGGTTTCGACTCGGTGATGATCATGATGCTGAAGGACCGGATCGAGCGCCGGCTGCCGCAGGCCCGCGGCACCACGGTGCGGCAACTCCTGCCCGAACTGCGCTCGGTGGGCACCCTGGCCGCGTTCCTGGGCGAGTGGATCAGCACGGGGGCGCCGGCATGAGCGGCACGCTGTACATCGCGGGCACCGGCGCCGCCCTGCCCGGGCCCCCGGTCGGCAACGACCGGCTCGGTTCGGTCTTCGGCATCAGCGAGGAGTGGATCGACCTGTTCGTCGGCACCCGCAGCCGGCACTTCGCCTGGGACACCGCCACCGGCGAGAGCACCCACACGCTCGCCGACCTGTGCGCCGAGGCCGCCGCGCAGGCCCTGGCCGCGGTCGGCCTCGACCCCCAGGACCTGGACTTCCTGGTGCTCGCCACCGCCACCCCGGACACCCTCCTGCCGGCCACGGTCAACGAGGTCGCCGACCGGCTCGGCGTCGACCACCTGCCGACCTACCAGCTCCAGTCCGGCTGCGCGGGCTCCGTACAGGCCCTCGACGTGGCCCGTGCCCTGCTCGACGACACCCGCCGCACCGGACTGGTGCTCGCCGGGGACGTCACCGCCCGGTTCCTCGACCCCAGGCGCCGCGCCGCCGCCCTGCCCACCGAGGAGCTCGTCAACTACGTGCTGTTCGGCGACGGGGCCGCCGCGGCCGTGGTGGCGGACGAACCGCTCGGCGAAGCCGTCGCGGTGCGCGGCCTGATCCACCGCTTCACCGGGCTGGGCCGTCCGCCGGGCCAGCTCGTCGACTGGGACGGCACCGCCCGCCGCGGTGGCAACCGGCGGATGCTGAGCGAGGACTACAAGGCGATCGAGGATCACGTACCGGCCATGGCCGCGGAGATCCTGTGGGAGCTGTTCGACAGCACCGGCTGGCGGAGCGAGGACGTGCGGTACCTGCTGCCGCCGCAGCTGTCGGGGCGGATGACCGCCCGCATCACCGAACATCTGGGCGTGCCCGACCTGCAGGAGGTCTCCTGCGTCGCCGACACCGGCAACACCGGCAACGCGCTGCCGCTGCTGCAGATCGACCGGCTGCTGCCCCGGTTCGGCCACGGCGAACGGGCCGTGTCCGTGGTCGTGGAATCCAGCAAGTGGATCAAGGCCGGGCTCGCCCTGGAGAAGGCCCCGCCGCCCGACGCGGCGGGCGACACGGCTTCGGAAGGAAGGCACGCAGCATGACAACCCCGCTTCGGCAGCTCGACCGGCCGCCCCTGGAGCGGCTGCGGACCCTGCGCGACGGCGGACGGCTGGCAGCCGAGTGGCCCGCGGTGGCTGCGCTGCTGGCCGAGCTCACCGACACGCCGGACCCGGACCCGGCGCACGCCCTGGCCGACCTGCTGGCCTGCGGACGGGTCCTCGCCGGCGTCGATCCCGCCGAGGTGCACGCCCGCCACCCGGACGCCGAACCGGTCACCGTCGCGGTCACCGGGCATTCCACCACCGGCCAGCTCGCCGACCCGCTCACCGCCGAACTCGCCCGGCACCGCCTGCCGGTGCGCCTGGTCACCGGCGAGCACGGCGCATGGCTGCGCGACCTGACCGACCCCGGCTCCGAACTCGCCCTGGTCCGGCCCGAGGTGGTGCTGTGTCTGCTGGACGCGGGCGCCGTCTTCGACGAACTGGCCGTGCCCTGGGGGGTGCCGGACGCCGAGGCGGCGCTGGCCCGGCTCGGCGACCGGCTCACCGCCGTCGCCGACGCGCACACCCGGCACGGGAACGGCACCCTCGTCCTGAACACGCTGCCGCTGCTGCGCACGCACACCCACCAGCTCGTCGCCGAGGAGCACCGCATGCTGCTGTCGGCGGCGTGGCGGGAGTTCAACGCGCGGCTGCTGCGGCTCGCCGCGGACCGTCCCGCCGTCACCGTCGTCGACCTCGACCCGCTGATCGCCGAGACCGGCCCGGCCGGTGACGCCCGGCTGACCCACTACGCCCGCGCCCCCTTCGGCGACGCCCTGCTCGCCGCGTACGCCCGCGAGGTGGGCCACCTCGTGCGCACCCGCCGCGGCCTGACGCGCAAATGCCTGGTCCTCGACCTGGACGGCACGCTGTGGGCGGGAGTGCTCGGCGACGACGGTCCCGAGGGCCTCGACGTGACCGGCTCCCCGTACGCCGCGCTGCAGACGCTGGCGCGGCAGCTGGCCGCCCAGGGCGTACTGCTCGCCGTCAGCAGCGCCAACGAGCTCGCGCCCGTGGTGAAGGTGCTGCGCGACCACCCCGGCCTGCGGCTGCGCCGCGAGGACTTCGCCGGCCTGAAGGCGGACTGGCGGCCCAAGGACACCCATCTGACGGAGCTGGCCGAGGAGATCGGCATCGGCGTCGACGCTCTCGTCTTCGCCGACGACAGCCCCGCCCAGCGGGCCCTGGTGCGCACCCGCCTGCCCGGCGTGGCCGTGGTGCCACTGGACGGCGAGGCCGCGCTGCACGTCGAACGGCTGCTGCGGGACGGCTGGTTCACCACACCCCGGCTGACCGCCGCCGACCTGGAGCGCAGCGAGCAGTACCGGCGCGCCACCGCCCGGCACACCCTGCGGCGCACCAGCGGCTCGTACGAGGAGTATCTGCGCGACCTGGGCCTGGAGGTGACCGTCGCCCCGCCGGGGCCGGGCGACGCCGCCCGCATCGCCCAGCTCACCTGCCGCACCAACCAGTTCAACCTGGGGGGACTGCGGCTGACCGAGCAGCAGGTCTCCCGGTGGGCCGCCGACGCCGACGGGCTCGTGCTCGCGGTGCGCGTCGCCGACCGGTTCGGCGACAGCGGGCTGGTGGGTGCGCTGCTGGGCCGGTGCCGTGCCGACGGGCTGCACCTGGACACCTTCGTCCTGAGCTGCCGGGTGGTGGCCCGGGGCGTCGAACAGGGCGTCGTCGCCGCGGTGCTCGCGCGGGCGGCGCGCGCCGGGCTGCCCGCCGTGCACGCCCGCTACCGGGCCACCGCCAAGAACGCCCGCGCCCGCGCCTTCTACCCGGCACTCGGGTTCGGCTACGCGGACGCGGACGTCGACGCGGGCGCGGACGGGGACGCCGGGCCGGAGACGGAGCGGTACACACGCGAGCTGACCGGCCTGCCCGCCGTCCCCGGCCACCTCGCGCTGCGGCTGTCCCTCCCGGAATCGGCCCTGCGCGTGCCCTCGGCGTCGGACTCCAGGAGCGGACGATGAGCCCCGTCGGCACCCGGCCGGCCCTCGCGGACCTGGTCCGGCTGCTGTCGGAGGACCTCGGCGTGGCGCTGACCGAGCGGGACGTGGACACCGACCTGGACACCCTGCCGGGCTGGGACTCGGTGCTGCTGCTGCGGCTGGTCCTGCTGCTGGAGGAGGGCACCGGGCGCCGACTGCCGGTGCCCGCGCTCCTTCAGGCACGCACCGTGCGCGAGGTGCACGCGCTGGTCGCCGGCGACGGGACCGGCGGGCCGTGGTGACCGCGCCCCCGGCCGCCGGCTGCGGCCAGCTCGGCGAGCCGGTCCCGGTCACCGCGACGACCGGCGCCGGCTGGGCGCGGGTCCGCGCCGACGTGCGCCGGCACGGCAGCGCCCTGGTCCACGGCCGCCTGGCCGACTGGCGCCCGCAGGCCGATGACGGGCCGGCGCTGCGGGCCGTGCTGGGCCGTGACTGGCCGCGCTACCTCTCCCTCGCCCGCACCGACGTGCGCGCCCGCTACGCCGCCTCCCGGCGCCTGCTCAAGCACACGGCCGCCGCCGTGCTGCGGGTGGACGCCGCCGACCTGGAACTGGCCTACGGGCCCACCGGGCGCCCCTCGCTGCGCGGCTGCGACCAGATCGACATCAGCCTCAGCCACACCGACGACCTGCTGCTGGTCGGGCTGACCACCCGCGGGCTGATCGGCGTGGACGCCGAACGCGCGGCCCGGCAGCTGTACCGCCACGGTCTTGACCGGCACATCTGCACCCCGCAGGAGCGCCGGGACCTCGCACGACTGCCGGAGGAGGAACGCAACCCGAGTCTGGTGCGGCTGTGGACGCTGAAGGAGGCCTACAGCAAGGCGATCGGGCAGGGCATGGCGTTCCGGTTCACCGAGTTCGGCTTCGGGCCCGACGGCAGACCGGTGCGGGTCAACCGGCCGGACGGCACGCCGGGCGCGGGCGCCGAGTGGTTCTTCCGCACCTACACCGTCGAGGTGGCCGGCGTCGCGTTCGTCATGAGCGCCGCCGTCCACGACGCCGGCCTCGGCCGCACCGTGGACACCGAGATCACCACGATGCTGGACGAGGAGACCGCCACGGCCATCGCGGAGGCACTCGCGGCGCAACCCTGACGGGGCATCGCCGTGCGTACGATCCGTCGGGTGGCCGGTCACAGGTCCTCGACCACGGTGACCACCGCCTCCAGCACGGCCCGGCCCGCCTGGGACAGGGTCAGGGTGACCGGTGTGACGCGGCGGCCCGCGGCGTCGCGGCCGCACAGTCCGGCCACCGCCGCGCACCGCAGCGCCACGTCCGGCTCCGCGTAGCCGCGGAAGTGCACCTTGAGCGAACCGAGCGTGCAGCGGTCGACGGCCAGCCGGTGCAGCCGTCCGGCGGCGAGCAGCGCCGTCTGGCGCAGCGCCTCCAGCTGGACGAGGGCCGAGAGGTGGCCCCCCGCCGCCGGGCCGGGCAGCGGCCAGGCCTCCGGGACGCGCACGCCGGCCGACAGCCGGCCGTGGGCGATGTCCACGGGGCCGTGCAGCAGGACGGTGTCCGCCCGGCCGCGGCCCACCTCGGCGGGGTCGACCGGCTGATGCCCGGTGGGCTGCGCACCGGCCGCCGCGGCCAGCGTCGTGGCGCGGCTGTGCTCGCGGTGGCCGCGGTGCACCACCGGGGGCAGGAACACCACGTCGGCGCTGCCCGCCCCGCACGGCTCGTCACCGAAGCACAGCCGGGTACGGAACCGCAGCAGGCGCGGCACCCCCTCGATGACCCTGTCGGGCCGCACCCGCAGATGCGTCGTCAGCAGCGCGGGACGCCCGTCGGTGCGCCAGGCGGCCACGTCCCGGGCGGCGACGGCGAAGCGGTAGAAGACGGCGGTGCGGTGGCCGGGCACCCCGAAGTGGCTCTGCCCGACGAACTCGCTGGTCTCGCGCACCATCTCGGCGGCCGCCTGAAGGTCGTGGAAGCGGTGCGGGCCGTCGCTCAGCAACGGGTGGGTGGCCGGCAGCTCCCCGGTCAGGACGAACTCCTGAGCCTGGTCCGAAGCCGCGTCGGCGAGCCCGAACGGCTCCCAGGAACGCTGCCGGTGGACCAGCCTGCGCGTGCCGCCGCCCACCGTCCAGGCGTCGGCCGGCGCGGCCTCAGCCCTGCCGCCCACGCGGTCACCACCCTCCCGTCACCGGCCGCCGCGGCCCGGCGAAAGCGCCGTCCGTGCCGGGCCGCGGCATATGCCGCTCTCCCAGGGTGGCGACGCCCCCGCTCCACCGCCAGCGCCCCACGACGACAGCAAGCTGTCTGGCAACAACTCCCGCCGGCCCCCCGCCCGGCAGGAGTCAGTTCTGGGTGAGGCGTTGTGGCGGCGGGAGGGAGACGACCCCGTCGAGCATCCCGGACAGGGCGACGTTCACACCGGCCTGGAAACGGCTGCTGGAGTCCAGCTCCTCCATGATCTCGGAGATGTGGCGGCGGCAGGTGCGCACCGACATGCCCAGGCGGCGGGCCACCATCTCGTCCTTGTAGCCCTGGGCCATCAGTCCGATGATCGACCGCTTCACGTCGTTGACGACGTCGGTGGTCTCCTCGGCGTCCGGCTCGAACCGGGCGCCCTGGGCCCACAGATGGTCGTAGAGCTTGCACAGGAACGCCACCAGGGTGGGTTCGCGCACCACGATGGCGCCGGGCTGGCGCCCCACCACGCCCTGCTCGGGCAGGAAGACTATCTCCCGGTCGTAGATGATCATGCGATCGATCAACTGGCCGGTGGTGCGCACCTCGGCGCCGGCCGTGCACACGTCGCGCACATAGGCGGCGGTCGCGAGATCGCCGCGGACGGTGTGCTGGTACAGGTGCTGGACCCGCACTCCGCGTCCGAGCCGCTCCAGGGTGCGGCTGCGGGCGCCCTCCAGCAGGTAGCCCGGGCGGGGGCCGCCGGGCTGGATGGTGAGCACCTCGCTGCGGCAGCGCTTGCCGTAGTCGTCCAGGAGCGCCTCGACGACACCGAGGTCGCTGATGACGTCGAAGGCCTCCATACGGTTGCGGCGCCGGCGGCTCTCGAAATAGGAGGGCAGCAGCGCGAGCAGGCCGTTGCGGGTCCGCGAGACCCGCTGCTGCAGCTCGCGGATCTGCTCCTCCGCGGGACCGACCAGGTCCGCCGCCGCGGCGTCGGGGCTGACCGGCACCAGCACGTCCGGGTCGCCGGGCATGGGGCGCAGCAGGTGCAGGTCCACCAGCTTCTGCCCGATGCGGCCGACCTCCTCGGACGAGATGCCGAGGGCCTCGGCGATCTGCTCCCGGGTGAACCGGCCGGCGTGGACGGCCTCCCGGTACGCAGCCACGTCCCTCTCCTCCAGCTCGTCGAAACTGAGGTCAGAAAGGGATTTATCGGACATCCTGTGGCCACCCCCGGCAGAAAGAGAATTAGTTGCCATGCAACTTTACGTCACCGGTTTGCCCTTGGGGCCGGGTTCCATGGCTCGGCAGACTGTGGGCGCGGCGAAAGCCCGCACACACATCATCTGGGGGATTGGGATGCGAATTTCAGGCATGCGAAAGGCGGTTGTTGCGGTGGCCCTCGTCTCAGGCATTTTCGGAGCCGTGGCACAGACGACGACGCACTCCCACACCGGCACCGTTGCAACGTCGGCCGCGGCGGACGGGGCCGTGCCCGCCCCGACTCCCGACGACGAGAGGTGGGGCTGACCCACCAGACCGATTTGAGCCATGCCAGGCAGGCCACCGCCCCCTCGCGGTGGCCTGCCCACTGGTATCAGCGCTTCCGGTTTAGTGCGGTCCAAGCGGACGGCGGCACGCTCGCCGGTGCCTCGGCCCTCCGGATCCCCCGCCGGCCGGGCCGAACCCGCCCCGCTCCCGGTCACCTCCCGGGAGCGGGGCTTTGCAGTGTTTCGCTGCCGCATACACCGTCCTATACGAAGAGTAATCACGCGGTTGCGGCTTGAACGGGAAATTCCTCAGATATTTCTGACGGTCTGCAAGGCGGAGTCAGTCGGCGGTATTCCGGCCGATAGTGTGCGCCACCTGAGCCCGGGAATTAGCGCCCAATTTCTTGAATATCCGGCTCATATACGTCTCCACCGTCTTGGCGCTGATGTCGAGCCGCGCGGCGATGGAGCGGTTGGTGCAGCCGGCGCCGACCAGTTCGGCGATTTCCAGTTCGCGGGCGCTGAGCAGTCCGACGCGGCCTTCCGCGGTGCCGTGCGCGGACACCGCCTCGATCCGGGCCGACAGCTCCCGGGCGGCCGCGGCCAGCGGCGGCCCGCCGTGGCGGTGCCCGGCCTCGGCGGCGAGCCCGGCCCGGTCCGCCGCCCGCTCCAGGTCGCCGGACGCGAAGTGCACCCGGGCGAGCTCCAGCGCGAGCCGGCCGAGCAGCAGTCCCTGCCCGTACTCCAGCGCCGCGGCCAGCGCGCGCCCCAGGTGGCGGGCGGCCGACTCCTCGTCCCCCAGGGCCACTTCGGCCGCCCCCAGCCAGCGCAGCGCCTCCAGATGGGCGGCGAGCACCTCCGGCCGCACCGCGCCGAGCAGCCGTACGGCCTCGTCGGCGGCCTTGCGGGCACCGGGTACGTTCCCGGTGGCGGCCAGGGCCGCGGCGAGCAGCGCGCGGGAGTGGCCGCGCACCGCGCCCGGTGCCTCCGGCTCGGCGGTCTCGGCGAACTCCACCGCGCGCCGCGCCGCCGCCGCGCGGTCCTGGGCCGTCGCCGACTCCAGGGCCGCGGCGGCCCGTTCGGCCGCGACCTCCGCCGCCGGGTGCGGGCCGTCCGCGAGTGAGTCCAGCAGCGCCTGCGCCTGCGCCGGACGGCCGGTCAGACGCAGCATCCTGGCCTGCCAGAGCACCGCGTCGGCCCGCGCCGCCGCCGTGCCGGCCTCGTGCAGGCGGCGTCTGAGCTCCTTGTACTCCTGCGCGGCCTCCTCGGGGAGGCCCGCGATCACCAGAGCCTTGTGCAGCAGCAGCCGTGCCTCGACCGGCGCGTGCACCTCAGCGGTGACCCGGCGCAGCGCCCGTAACGCGTGCCAGGGCCGGGTGAACAGCCCGTCGCGGGCGGTCAGTGCCAGGGTGCGCACGTCCTGCGCGTCCAGCGCGGGGGCGTCCTGGAGCAGCGCGGCCAGCGCGACGGCCGAGCCGGGCTCCTGCCGCAGAGCCGCCACGGCCCGCTCCCTGGCGGCCGTGCGCCAGCCGACGCCGGAGGCGTGGTGCACCAGCGCGCGCACCGCGGGCCGGGCGAAGGCGAAACGCGCCGGGCCGCGGGGCACCACCAGGGCCTCGCCGTGCAGTTCGTCCAGGCCGCCCAGTACGTCCTCGACGGACATCAAGGCGACGGCGGCCACCGCTTCGGCGGTGAAGGGGTCGCCGGCGACGGCCGCGGCGCAGGCGGTGCGCCAGCCCAGCGAGGAGAGGGTGTGCAGGCTCACCGCGTCCTCGGCGTAGTCCGGGGGCACGCCGGTGACCAGCTCCTGCACCCCGTACAGGCCGTGCTCGCAGCCCGGCGGCGGGGCCGCGCCCGAGCCGACCTCGCGCAGCAGCCCGGGGACCCCGGCGCCGTCGCGCAGCGCCAGCGCGCGCTGGAGCGGGGTGAGCCCATCGGACAGCAGATGCGGTGCCTCGGTGTCGTCGAGCGGCGTCAGCGCCAGGTGGCGTACGGCGTCGGCCTGGTCGTCGACGGCCGACAGGTGGCGTGTGGTGGCCGAGTCGCGGTGGGCGAACACGGTGAGCACGGGCGTGTCCGGGGGATGCCGGACGAGGTGTTCGAGGAAGTCGAGGACCTCCGCGCTGGCCCGGTGCGCGTCGTCGAGGATCAGCAGCAGTCCGCCGTCCTGCGCCAGCAGTCCGAGCAGCTCGCGCAGGGCGCAGATCGCGTCCTGCGCGCCGCCGTACGCCGCTTCCCCGGCGGTGCTCGTCAGTGCGGGGAAGTACGGGGCGAGCGCGCGTACCCGGGCGGTGCCCAGCTGTTCGAACAACGATCCGTCGGCGCGCACCAGGTGCTCGTCCAGGGCGTCGACGAGCACGTCGAAGGGGCGCGAGCGGCCGACCCGCGGCGCGCGGCCCCAGGCGACGCGGCGGCCGGACTCGGCGGCGTGCGCGGCCAGGTGGCGCAGCAGCCAGGTCTTGCCGCTCCAGGGCTCGCCCGTGATCCGTACGAACCGCGCCGAGGCGGCGGACAGTTCCAACTGCCGCAGCAGAACCGCGAGTTCGCCTTGGCGTGTGGCCGTCAGCGCTTCCCGCTGCATGGAGACCTCCTCTGGATCAGGGGCCGCCTCGGCCGAGCCTTGAGTTGAAAGCTGCAGGGCATGCCATCTTCCCCGTCCTGTGCCCACGCGTCGGACGGTTCCCCGGCAGCCGCATTCCCGACCGGGTCCTGTCCGGGAAATACCCGACGCGCGCTCCGATCCCCCCGTGCCGGACGGGGGGCGAGAATTTTCGCGCCACCCACGAATTGAGGCTCCGTCAAAGCGCCGCCAGAGCGGGGATGGGGAGAAACCCCGACTGGCCGGACTGCCGTAGCCCTTCGACGATTTGATCCATTACGGCCCGTGATGCCTTGCCCCACGCTGTCCGGGTCGCCCGAGGCCTTCCCGACCCCCGAGGAGTACGGCCATGACGATCGTCGAACACCGCCCATCGGCCGGGCCGGCGACCTCGCGCGGTGCGGGGCAGGCGACCCGTTCGCGGGTCGGCTACGGCGCCGGGGCACTGGTCACCGGCACGTTCAACACCCTGCCGGGGCTGCTCCTGCTGCCCTACCTGACCGACACGCTCGGCGTCGGCGCGGGCCTGGCCGGGCTCGCGGTGCTGCTGCCCAAGGCGCTGGACGTGCTGCTCATTCCGGTCGCCGGCCGGCTCGGTGACCGCTCCCACCGAGGTCGGGGCACCCGTCGGCCGTTCCTGCTGGCCGGCGGGCTGGGGGTCGCGGTGGCCGTCGCGCTCATGTTCGCGGGGTGGGACACGGGTCTTCGGGGTCTGATGGCGACGATGGCCGGATATCTCGCTGCGGCAAGCGCCTTCGCGTTCTTCCAGTCCGCCCACGCCGCACTGCCCGCCGAGATCGCCGACCGGCCCGAGGACCGGATGCGGCTGGTGGCCGCACGCGTGGCGGGCCTCGCGGTGGCCGCCGTCGTCGCCGGCACCGTGGCCCCCGCGCTGGTGGAGGCGGGCGGCACGGGACTGCCCGGGCACCGCTGGGCCGGGCTGTTCGGCGCGACCCTGATCACCACCGGCGCACTGGCCACGGCACTCACGACCGCCCGCCCCAGGGCGACCCCCCGCCCCAGAACGAAGACCCCCCGCACCACCCGTTCCGCCGACCAGTCCGGCACGACGCCGATCGCCGCCGAACGCGAGGGCGCCCGGGAACCCGGCGCCGCCTCCCGCCCGGGCGGCTGGGTGAGGGCGCTGCGCGCCGCCGACCGTACCTTCGCGGCGCTGGTGGGATGCGCGGCGATCAACGCCGTCGCCACCGGATGCCTGCTGGCGGGCGTGCCGTACCTGGCCGGACACGTCCTGCACGACCGGGACCTGACGGGCGCCCTGGTCCTCGCCTTCGTCCTGCCCAACCTGGTCGCCACCCCCCTGTGGCGCCGCTTCGGGCTGCGCCGGGGACAGCGCCGCGGGCTCGCCGTGGCCTCGCTGCTGTGCGCGACGGGGTGCCTGCTGCTGCTCACCGTCCCGGCCCTGCCCGCCGCCGCGGCCCTGCCGCTGATGCTGCTCGCCGGCACCGGGCACGCGGGCCAACTGCTGTTCCTGTACTCCCTGTTGGCCGAGTCCGCCGCCGCCGACGCCGCACGCGCCGGGCACAGCCGGGCCGGCGCCCTCTCCGGGCTGCTGAGCGCGGGCGAGACCGCGGGCCTCGCGACCGGCCCCTTCCTGTTCGCCCTCACCCTGCAGCTGACCGGCTACACCTCCTCCGACACCGGCCAGGCCGCCCACCAGAGCGGCACCGCCGTCGCGGGCGTCCTCCTCGGCGTCGCCCTGCTGCCCGCGCTCGCCGCCCTCCTCGGCCTGTTGCTCATCCGCCCCCGGCCCGCGCGAACCCCCCACCCCCGCCACTGACCGCCCCCCACCCACCGCACACCCGCCCGCCCCGGGGCGGCCCTCCCGCTCCGGGCTGTCGTCGCTTGCCTCGGACCCCGCGGGACGCTGCTGGTACGTCGTCATCGCACGTTCCTGTCAGGCCAGTCGGGCAGGTGGGTCGGTGGCGGGGACGAGGGGGAGCGGGTGGCCGTCGGGGCGTACCAGTTCCACGGGGGCGGTGTCGCGGGGGGCCACCTCGCCGATCACCGCGGCGTCACGCCCGTCCGGGTGGGCGCGCAGTGCCGTGAGCACGTCGTCGGCGGCCTCGGCGGCGACGACGAGGCACGCGCAGCTCGCGCTGGCCGCGTGCACCGGCTCCACGCCGAGGTCGTCGAGGGCGACCCGGACTTCGTAGCGCACGGGCAGTGCCTCCTCGTCCACGCGGAACCCGAGCCCGGTCGCCGCCGCGTGGGCGTGCAGCGCGGCGGCCAGCCCGCCCCGGCCCACGGTGCGCACCGCCCGGAGGGCCCCCGCGCCCGCCGCGCCGCGCGCCAGCTCCAGCAGCCCGGTCAGCGGCCGGCATCCGGCCGGAACCACGCTCTCGTGGCCCAGCCGGGCGCGCACCGACAGCAGATGGGCGCCGAAACCGCCGAGCGGGCCGGTGACCAGGATCCGGTCACCGGCGCGGGGCGGCACCTCGGCCGGCGTACCGGGCCGCAGCACGCCCAGCCCCGTGGTGTGCAGGTAGATCTGGTCGGCCTCGCCGGCCCGCACCACGCGCGCGTCCACGTCCAGGACGACCACCCCGGCCGCGCTCGCCGCCTCCCGCACCGAGTCGGCCACGCGCCGCACCTGACGCAGCGGCAGGCCCGCCTCGACCACCGCGGACAGCGACAGGCCCAGCGGGACCGCGCCGGTGGCCGCCAGCTCGTTGACCGTGCCGTACACGGCGACCTGGCCGATGTCGCCGTCGCCGTAGAAGGGTGGATCGGCCACGTACGTCCCCGAAAGCAGCACGGCCCGGCCCGCGCCCAGCGGGGGGCATGTCGCGCGGACGGCGAGGGCGCCCGCGAGGAACGCCCGCAGTCCGCCGCCGTGGTCGTCGGGCAGCGCGACGTGTTCCGCGAGCAGCGAGGCCGGCGAGGCGGCAGCGGCGGCAGTCATCAGGTCACAGCACCTTTTTTCCGAACGCGTGAAGGAGTCGCACAGCTGGGGGTCAAGGCAGGCTTCAGTCCGCTCGTGGACCATCGGCCGGGCGGCACCGACCGTCCGGCCGCCGTATGCCGAAGGAGTCCCCATGGCCCTGGACAGCTCCGAGCGTCACGCCCCCGGCGGCAGCGGTACGCCCGGCCCCGCCGCCCTGGCCCGGCTGGCCGCGGCGGCCGAACGGGTCACCCGGGGCCGGCCCACCCTGGAGGAGGCCGCCGCCCTCGGCCGCCACCTGGCGGCCCGGCTGCGGCAGCCCGGCGAGGAGCCGGTGGCGGCGCGGCCCCGCTCCCACTGACGCCCCGACGCCGCTGACCGTCCGCCCTCTCCGCCGCGGCGCCACCGCTCAGCCGGTCTCCGCCGCCAGCGCCTGCGCCTGGGCGGTGATCCGGCCCGCCTGGTGCAGGCGCATCGACACCCGGACCAGGCGACGGCCGGCGGAGTCGACCCCACCGGGCGCGGCGCGGACGGTGCAGAGCAGGGGCAGATCCAGTTCGGCGTGGCCGCGGATGTGCACCGACAGGCTGGTCAGCGCGGTCGCGGCCGGCGCGAAACCGTGGGCGTCGGCCGCGGCCAGCAGCGCGCTCTGCCGCAGGGACTCCACCAGCAGCAGCCCCGGCACCGCGTCGGCGGCCTCCGCGAAGAACACCGGGTGGCCCCGGTCCACCAGCACCGCCGTGTCGAACGTCCCCGGCTCCTGCCCGTGCACCGGGGCGGAGACCACCACGTTCTCCGCGGCGCACCGGCCGACCAGTGCCGGGTCGGCGGGCCGCGGCGCGGGAGAGGCGCCCGGCGCGGCACCGGCGCCGAGTGCCGCCAGGCGGCTCGCGGCGCGGTGGTTGCGGGCCACCGTCGGGGTGACGAAGACGAGTTCGGCGGAGCCCGTGCAGGCGTCGGTGCCGTCGATCAGCATGCCGCCGCGCAGCCGCAGCCCACGCGGCACCCCCGCCACCGTCGTGGTCGGCTCGGCCCGCAGCTCCAGGGCCATCCGGACGCCGGACACCGCGTCGCGCCAGGCGGCCGGATCGGCCAGCCGCAGCCCGAACCGGTAGAACAGCCCGGGCCGTTCGGCCGGCACGCCGAAGTGGCGGTGGCCGATCCGTGCCCCGGCCTGCCGGACCAACTCCACGAAGAGCAGGGCGTCGTGCAGACCGGGGTCGTCGTTGAACAACGAATGTCCGCGCGGCATCTCGCCATGCAGCACGAACCGCTCTTCGTCCGCCGGAGTGCCGCGCGGTCGCTGACGGTGCTCCAGCCGGCCGGCGAGCGCGGTGACATCGGCACCGCCGAGGGCTGCGTTGCGTGACATGGGTGGCTCCTCGCTCCGGGCTTCTCGGGTACGGGCGGACGCCGCACGCCCGGGCATGTCACCAGCCTCATCACCGCCCCGGCCTGGGCCAAGGCCGGGCCGATGGCAGCAAGCTGCGCCGCAGGCATTCCCCGCCGGGGCGTCTTGGCACGGCCCGGCCCGGGCGGCTTTAGTCACGCGCAGGGGCGGCTGCGCAGACTCACCGCGCAAGGCCCGCTCCCCTCCCCCTTCCAGCGGTCCTTGCCGCCCGCGCCCCGCGGCCGGCGCCCCGTCGACCCCCGCCATCGCCAGGAAGGTCAAGTCCATGATCGAACCACTGGGCCCGAGCCGGTGAGCGTCACGGTCCGGGTGCCGGCCAAGGTCAACCTGCACCTCGCGGTGGGCCCGGCCAGGGAGGACGGCTTCCACGAGCTGGTCAACGTCTTCCAGGCGGTCTCCCTGTACGACACGGTGACGGCCGAGCACGCCGGCACGCTGACGGTGACCGTGGCCGGCCCCGACACCGGGGGCGTGCCCACCGACGGAGCCAACCTCGCCGCCCGCGCCGCCGTACTGCTCGGGGAGCGGCTCGGGTTCGCCCCCCGGGTGCGCCTGGGCATCGACAAGCGGATCCCGGTGGCCGGCGGCATGGCCGGGGGCAGCGCGGACGCCGCCGCGGCCCTGGTGGCCTGCGCCCGGCTGTGGGGCGTGGACGCTGACCACCCGGCCCTCGACGAGGTCGCCGCACGGCTCGGCAGCGACGTGCCGTTCGCCCTGCTCGGCGGCAACGCCGTGGGCACCGGCAGGGGCGAGCGGCTCACCCCGCTGCCGCAGGGCCGCCCCTTCCACTGGGTGTTCGCCCAGGCGGCCCAGGGGCTGAGCACCGCGGCCGTCTTCACCGAGTTCGACCGCCTGACGGCTCAGCCGGCGCCCGGTGCGGCGCCGCGCGCGATGGCCGTGCCCGACTCTCTCGCCGAGGCGCTGGCCGGCGGCGACGCCTCCCGGCTCGCCCCCCTGCTGCGCAACGACCTCCAGGCGGCGGCGCTGAGCCTGCGCCCGGGCCTCGGACCCACGCTGCGCCAGGGCGTGCTGGCCGGGGCACTGCGCGGCGTGCTCAGCGGGTCCGGCCCGACCTGCGCGTTCCTGGTCCGCGACGCCGACCAGGCCGAGCGGCTCGCCACGTTCCTGGCCGCCTCCGAGCGGTGCCGGGCCGTGCACACCGCGCACGGCCCGGTCCCCGGCGCGACCGTCCTCGAGGACGCCGCGCAGCACCGAAATGGTCCCTACATCCGCGAAGGAGCAGCGTGAACAGCTTGGCGACGCCGGCCCCGGCCGGTGAACGGGCCGCCGGGGTGCCCTTCTTCTCCCAGGCGGCCACGTTCGAGCGGCTGTGGCCGCAGATCGCGGCGCACACCTCGGACGTACTGGAGCGCGGCAAGTACTCGCACGGCCGCAAGGTGCTGGAGCTGGAGCGGGCGATCGCCGACTACACCGGCGCGCGGCACGCGATCGCGGTGAACAACGGCACCGACGCGCTGGTGCTGCTGCTGCGCGCGGCCGGCGTCGGACGCGGCGACGAGGTGGTGGTGCCCGCGTTCACCTTCGCGGCGACCGCGACCTCGGTGGCGCTGGCCGGAGCGCGGCCGGTGTTCGCCGACATCGACCCGGTGACGTACGCCCTGGACCCGGACTCCTTCGCGCGGGCCGTCACCGAGCGGACCAAGGCGGTGCTGCCGGCCCACCTGTTCACCCAGCTCGCCGACATGGACGCGATCACACAGGTCGCCGAGGCGCACGGGCTGACCGTGCTGGAGGACAGCGCCGAGTCGATCGGCATGCGCTGGAACGGCCGGCACGCGGGCCTGCTCGGCCGGGGCGGCGTGCTGTCCTTCTTCCCGACCAAGACGCTCGGCGCCATCGGGGACGCGGGGATGGTGCTCACCGACGACGACGAGGTGGCCGAGCGGGCCGGGATCCTGCGCCACCACGGGCGCATGGGCAAGACGATCGACCACATCGCCGGCATCTCCAACCTCTCCGGCGCCTCCGGCACCAACTCGAAGATGGACGACATCCAGGCGGCGGTGCTGCTGGCCAAGCTGGAGGGGCTGGACGAGGACATCGCCCGCCGCGCCCGCCTCGCCGAGGCCTACACCGAACGCCTGCGGGACGTCCCCGGCGTGCTGCGGCTGCCCACGGTGGTGGAGCGCGCGGTGCCCACCGACCCGGTCTTCTACGTGTACGAGATCGAGACCGAGCGGCGCGACGAACTGGTCGCGCACCTCACCGCGCACGGCATCGGCACCGAGACGTACTACCCCATACCGCTGCACCTGCAGCCCTGCTTCGCCGAACTCGGCCACCGCAAGGGCGACTTCCCCATCGCGGAAGCCGCCTGCGAACGCGCCGTGGCGCTGCCCTTCTACCCGGATCTGACCGAGGCGCAGCTCGACCACGTCGCCGACACCATCCGGGACTTCTTCCAGGGGAGCCAGCCGTGAAGACCCTGCCCTTCTTCCCGCCCGACCTGTTCGAAGAGGACCGGGACGCGCTGCTGAAGGCGCTGTTCGAGGTGGGCACCGATCCCGAACAGCGCTTCATCCTGGGCCGCCGCACCGCGGAGCTCGAGCAGCGGCTGAAGCAGGCCACCGGGGCCGGTGACGTGATCGGCTGCGGCAGCGGCACCGGCGGCCTGGAACTGGCCGTCGGCGCGCTGGACATCGGGCCCGGCGACGAGGTGATCGTCCCGGCGTTCTGCTGCCAGCCGGTGGCCTCCAGCGTGGCCAACGCGGGTGCCACCCCGGTCTTCGCCGACGTCGACCCCTGGACCATGGTGATCGACCCGGACTCGGTGGAGTCGCTGATCACCGAGCGCACCAAGGCGGTGCTGCCCGCACACCTGTTCTCGATCATGGCGGACATGCCGCGGATCAACGAGATCGCCCGGCGGAACGGCCTCGCCGTCATCGAGGACGCGGCCGTCGTCCAGGGCGCGGTGCTCGACGGTGTGCCGGCCGGCCGCTGGGGCACCCTCGGGGTCTTCTCCTTCTTCCAGGTCAAGGCGTTCGGCACGGCCGGCGAGGGCGGCATGGTGCTGACCGACGACGAGGAACTCGCCCGTGGCGTGCGGATGCTGCGCAACCACGGGCAGGACGGCGTACACCGCTTCCTGCACCACCGCATCGGCCGCAACAGCCGCTTCGACGAGGTGATCGCCGCCTTCCAGCTGCACCGGCTGTCCACCCTCGCCGACCGGCTGGAGCGCCGGGCCCGTATCGCGGAGTACTACCACGAGCGGTTCGCGCCCCTGGCCGAGCGCGGTGTCAAGGCGCCCCCGCCCGGCCGCAACGGCCGCTGCTACTACGTGTACGCGCTCCAGGTCTCCCGCCGGGAGGACCTGCGGGCCTACCTGACCGAGCACGGCATCGGCTCGCACGTGTACTACCCGACCCCGCTGCCGCTGCAGCCCGCCTTCGCGACCTGGGCGCCCGAGGGCGCCGACTGGCCGAACGCGCGCTGGGCCAGCCGGTCCAACCTCGCCATCCCCATCTGGCCGCATCTGACCGACGCCGCCGTCGAGCGCATCGCCGACACCGTCTGCGACTTCTTCGCCTAGGCCCCGGAGGACCCACCAGCCATGAGCACTTCCACCCAACCCGCCGAGTCCCGGCAGGAGTACGTCTTCGACTCGCTGTGGGACAAGGAGACCGAACGGCTGCGCACCAACGAGGCGATCTGGGACCCGGGCACCTTCGAGCGGTTCGACCGGATCGGCGTCACCGCGGGCTGGCACTGCCTGGAGGTCGGCGCGGGCTCCGGCTCCGCGGCCCGCAGGCTCGCCGAACTCGTCGGCCCCACCGGCCGCGTGGTCGCCGCCGACCTGCAGACCGAGCGCCTGACCGCCGACCAGGAGAACGGCACGTTCGAGGTGTCGCAGGTCGACGTGCGCGAGGACGAACTGCCCGAGAGCGCCTTCGACCTGGTGCACGCCCGGATGCTGGTGCAGCACCTGCCCGACCGCGAGGCCGTGATCGCCAGGTTCGTGCGCGCGCTGCGCCCCGGCGGAGTGCTGTTCCTGGAGGACACCGACTCCTCCACGCTCTTCCGCAGCGCCTCCGGCGAGGACTTCCTGCAGGACGTGCGCGCCGCCGGATACGGGCTGATGCACCAGGGCGGGCACGATCCGCGCGGCGGCTACGTCGACCACCGGCTGGTACAGGCCTCGGGCCTGGCGGACGTCAGCGCGGAGGGCCGCGCGGTGATGGTCCGCGGCGGCTCCCGGCAGGCCCGTCACTACCAGCTCTGGCTGGAGTTCATGGCCCCGCAGATCGTCGCCGAGGGCCTGGTGAGCCAGGAGCGCATCGACGAGGCGATCACCCAGATGGGCGACCCCGCCCACTCCTGGCTGAGCCAGGTGCTGATCTCCACCGTCGGCCGCAAACCGCACCCGGCCTGACCGGCGCGCACCACCGGGAGTCGGACCGCGGGCCGGCGGCAGAACGGACGAGCGAGAACCGAGAACTAGGAAGGAGCGGGCATGAGCCAGGCCATCGCGGCCAAGCCGGCCGGGCGGCTGCTCGCCTACGCACGGCTGGCGAAGCTGACGTTCTACGACTACTACCTGGCCGCGCCGGTGGTGTGGACCCTGCTGCCCGGCGACCGGCGCGACGACCCGCGTGTGCTGGTGACGCTGCTCGTGGCGACTCTCGGCTGGGTGGCGATGACCGCCGCGACGGTCACCTTCGACGACGTGCACGGCTTCCGTGACGGCAGCGACCACGCCAACTACGACCCCGCGGCGCGGCTGCGCAACCGTTCACGCAAACCGCTGCTCAACGGCGACCTGACCGAGCGGCAGGCGGTGCGCTTCGGCTATCTCACCCTGCTGGCCTGCCTGGTGCTGCTGGCCGGCGCGGTGCTGACCGCCCCGCACCGGCCCGCCTGGGCCCTCGCCCTGATCCCCTTCCAGGTGGCGATCAGCGTCCAGTACTCCTACGGGATGCGGCTGAGCTACCGCGGCGCGCAGGAGCTGGTGCTGCTGCTCAGCCCGGGGCTGATGGCGCTGATCCCGTACGGCCTGGTCGACGGCCACGCGACCGGCGTGATCGTGCTGGAGTCGTACCTCATCGGCATCTGGTCGCTGCTGGTGTCGGTGTACTCCAACACCAACGACCGCGAGGGAGACCGCGCGGCCGGCCGCCGGAACCTGGCCACCCTGCTCTCCCCGGCCGCCTACCGCGCCGCCATCGCCCTGCTCTCCCTGACCGAGACCGCGGCGCTGCTGCTGGCCTGGGCAGCCGACGCCGTACCCGGCGCCTTCCTGCTCTGCCTCGTCCCGGTCCTGGCACTGCGCGCCCGTCAGCTGGGCGCCGGCCTGGTGCGCGGCGACGCGCTGCTCGCCCGGAAGCTCGGCCTCGACACCCACCGTCTCGGCGTGGCCGCGCTGCTCGTCGCCAACCTGCTCGTCATCAGCTGATCCGACCCCAGGAAGAGAAGACCGAGCATGAAGAAGACCCCACGACCCAAGAACCTGGGCGCGCTGTTCGAGTCGTACGCCGGGGCGGCCACACCCGGATGGCACCTGGACCGGCCCTACGACATCGCCCCCGACGGCGGACGCAAGTACGACGTCTCCGCGCTGGCGTGGCTGACCGCCGACATGTCCGGGCGGCTCCACCTGGCCGGTCTGCGCCGCGGCGACCGGCTGGCCATCGTCAAGGACAACCACCACGACGTGGTGCTGCTCGCCGCAGCCGCCGCCCGCATCGGCGCGCTGCCCGCGATGATCTCCGCCACCATCGCCCCGTCGGTGCTGGCCACCATGCTGGAGCGGTTCCGGCCCAAGGTGCTGGTCGCCTCCGGCTCGGTGCTGGCCGCAGCCGCCGCCGAGGGCGTGACCCTCACCGGCCCCGGCACCCAGGTCGTCGCCGTCGACGGCGACCCCTCGCTCGCCGACGGCGCCGTCACCCTCGCCTCGCTCAGCGGCGCCGACATCCCGCCGATGGACCTGCGCGGCGACGACGAGCCGATGATCTGCACCCACACCTCGGGCACGACCGGTGTGCCCAAGCTGGTGGTGCACTCGCCCAACACCCTCATCGGCGTGCTCACCAAGCTGGAGACGATGCCGATCCCGGGCCTGTCCATCCGGCCCGACGACGTCTTCGCCTCCTGCATCGCCTTCGTCCACGGCCGCGCCATCACCTGGACGTTCGCCCAGCTGGCCCGCCCGCCGAAGAAGGTCGTGGTGCTCGGCGGCAGCGAACCGGCCCTCGCCGCCGAGGTGCTCGGCGAGCACCGGCCGACCGTGCTGGAGGCCTGCCCGAACATCTACCAGCGCTGGGAGCCGCTGACCCAGTCGCACCGCGCCGCGTTCGGCCGGGTGCGCACCTACCTCAACACCTTCGACGCCATCCACCCGCCCACCGTGCGCAAGTTCATGGACGCCAGCGAGCGGCGCCGCCCGGTGTGGGGGCAGGTGTGGGGGCAGAGCGAGACCGGGCCCGTCGCCATGGCCGTCTACTCCCGCAACGCCATCCGCAAGAACGCGGGCGCGCTCGACCCGGTCACCAACAACGTCGGCCGCCCCATCCCCTTCATCACCCGGGTCAGGGTCGTCGACCCCGACACCCGCAAGCCGGTGCCCGCCGGACAGCCGGGCCTGGTCCTGGTGAAGACCAAGGGCCGCTGCCTGACCTACCTCGGCGAGGACGACAGGCACCGCGAGAAGAACTGGGACGGCTGGTGGAACAGCGGCGACCTCGGCGTCCGCTCCCGCACCGGGGCCCTGCGCCTGCTGGACCGGGAGGTCGACCTGATCCCCGGCGTCAGCGGCATAGCCCTGGAGTCGATCCTGCTGGAGCGGATCGACCGGGCCACCGAGGTGGTCGTCCTCGGTGATCCGGAGGGCGTGCCGGTCCCCGTGATCAGCCTCTCCCACGGCGAACTGTCCGAAGCCGAGTGGCAGGAGGCCACCCGCGGCCTGCCAGAGCTGGCCGCACCGCACGTCATCGCCTGGGAGGACTTCCCGCGCACCGGCACCTGGAAGGTACGCCGCTTCGACCTGCGGCAGAAAGTGCTCAGCTCCCAGGCCACCTTCGGCACCGGCCGCTGGACCTGACCGGGCCCACGACCGCCACCACACCCAACCACAGGAGACGGACGGGCGATGCCAAAGATCGTCATCATGGGCCAGGGCTATGTCGGCCTGCCGCTCGCGGTACGCGCCACCGAGGCCGACGAGCACTACACGGTCGTCGGCTTCGACGTCGACGAGGAACGCGTCAAGAGACTCTCGGCCGGCGAGTCCTTCGTCGAGGACGTGAGCCCCGAACGGCTGACGGCCGCCCTGGCCACCGGCCGGTATGTGCCGACCACCGAGGAGCGCCGCATCGGCGGCTTCGACGTGGCCGTCATCAGCGTGCCGACCCCGCTGCGCGAAGGCGTGCCCGACCTGCGGCACATCGAGTCGGCGGCCCGCATCCTGGGCCGGTTCCTGCGCCAGGGCGCCACAGTGATCCTGGAATCCACCACATACCCCGGCACCACCGAGGAACTGGTCGCCCCCATCCTGGAGGAGTACTCGGGGCTGACCGCCGGCGCCGACTTCCACCTGGGCTACAGCCCCGAGCGGATCGACCCCGGCAACCGCACCTGGACCCTGGAGACCACCCCGAAGGTGGTGTCCGGCGTCGACGAGGCCTCCCTGGCCGCCGTCGACACGTTCTACCGCTCGGTCATCGACACCACCGTGCCGGTCGGCTCGCCGAAGGTGGCCGAGCTGACCAAACTCGTCGAGAACACCTTCCGGCACGTCAACGTCGCCCTCGTCAACGAACTCGCCGTCTACGCCCGCGACCTGGGCATCGACGTGTGGGAAGCGGTGGACGCCGCCTCCTCCAAGCCGTTCGGCTTCATGCGGTTCACCCCCGGCCCGGGCGTCGGCGGCCACTGCCTGCCCGTCGACCCCGTCTACCTCTCCTGGCGGGTGAACCGGGCCCTCGGCCACCGCTTCCGGTTCGTGGAGCTCGCCAACGACGTCAACGACCACATGCCCGGCTACGTGGTGCAGCGGCTGCTGACCGCGTTCAACGAGCGCGGCCGGGCCCTGAGCGGCGCCCGCGTCCTGGTGCTGGGCCTGGCCTACAAGCCGGACACCGGTGACGCCCGAGAGTCGCCCGCGGTCCGCGTGGTCGAGGGGCTGCTGCGCCTGGGCGCCCAGGTACGCGCGGTCGACCCGCACGTGGTCGAGGACTCCTCCGTCGACGAGCGGGTGGTCCGCGTCGACCTGGACGAGCAGGAACTCGCCGCCGCCGACGCGGTGGTGCTGCTGACCGACCACTCCGCCTTCGACTACGACCTGATCGCCCGGCACGCCTCGTTCGCCCTCGACTGCCGCCACCGGCTGCCGGCCGCACCGAGCGTGGAGTACCTGTGACCGGCCCCGCCCGCCACGTCCTGGTCACCGGCGCCGGCGGCTACATCGGCGGCGCGGTGGCCCGTGCCCTGCTCGCCGCCGGGCACCGGGTCACCGGCCTGGTGCGCGAGGAGTCCCGGGCGCGGGAACTGGCCGCCGCCGGGGCCCGGCTGCGTACCGGCGACATGCTGCGCCCCGAGACGTACGAACCGCTGGCCCGCGAGGCCGACGCGGTGGTGCACGCCGCCCAGCTGCGGGTCACCGGGCGGCTGACCCGCTCGCGGATCCGGCGGATGCACGCCGCGGACGCCACGATGACCGGCGCGCTCACCCAGGCCTGCCGGGCGGCCGGCACCCGGCTGCTGTACACCAGCGGGGCCTGGGTGTACGGCGACCACGGAGCGAGGTGGATCGACGAGTCGGTGCCGCACCGCCCGGCGCCCCTCGCCCTGGGGCACGCGGCGGGCGTGGCACGGCTGCGCGCCCTCGCGGGCCACGGCCTGGACGCGGTCGTGCTGCACTGCGGGTTCGTCTACGGGCCGGGCGGCAACTTCAAGGCGGCCTTCGCCGATCCGGCGCGGGCCACCGGGCGGATCCGCTTCCCGGGCGACGGCGCCAACCACTGGAGCTGCGTCCACCTCGACGACCTGGCCGCGGCCTTCGTCGCCGCCCTGGAGCGGGCGCCGTCCGGCGCGGAGTACAACATCGCCGACGACGAGCCGCTGCCGCTGGCGGAGTTCGCCCGCCGGGCCGCCCGCGCGCTGGGCGCGACGGGAGCCGGCGGAGTGCCGCGGGCGGCGGCGGCGCTCGCCCTCGGGCGGCCGGTGACCGACTCGCTGACCGTCTCCTACCGACTGAGCAACGCCAAGGCCCGCGAGGAGCTCGCCTGGCGTCCCGCCCATCCCACCGTCGCCGACGGACTTCCCTCGGCGGTCGCAGCCCTGCGCCGAGCCGGCCCGCTGACGGCGGCGGCCTGACCCACGACACACCCCCCGACACCTTCCGACACCAGCTGAACGGACGACCCACAACCGGCAGAGCGCACCTCGGCGGTGTCCACCCGACTCCCCACGGCCCCGGCGGACCCACCGCGACGCCCGGGACACCACACATCCGCACCACGCACAACCCACGCACGAGAGAGGGCGGACAGATGAGCCTCACCCCAGCTGCCCGGCACGGGCACGGCGGTCACGGTCACGCCGTCGTGATCGGATCGAGCCTCACCGGGCTCACCGCCGCGCGCGCTCTGGCCCACTACATGAACAAGGTCACCGTGATCGAACGCGACCGGCTGCCGCGCGGGCCGCGCTGGCGGCGCGGCGTGGCCCAGGCACGGCACGCGCACAACCTGATGGCCGCCGGCCACCAGGGCCTGGAGCGGCTGTTCCCCGGCATCACCCGGGAACTGCTGGCGGCCGGCATGGTCCGCGTGCGCATGCCCGAGGACATGCTGCTGCTGGCGCCCGGCGGATGGCTGCCCCGGTTCGAGACCGACCTGTCGATGATGACCGGGACCCGCGACGTGGTCGACGCGGTGGTACGCGACCGTCTGCGCGGCGACCCGAAGGTGACGTTCGTCGAGGAACACGAGGCCGTCGGACTCCAGGCCGGCCGCGACGACGCCGTCGTCGGGGTGTGGGTGCGCGGCCGGGACGCCGACTCGGCCGGCGGCTGGGGCGAGAAGTACCTCATCGACGCGGACTTCGTGGTGGACGCCACCGGTCGCACCTCCCGCGCCCCGCAGTGGCTGGCAGAACTCGGCTACGAGACGCCGAAGGAGTCCGTGGTCGACGCCAAGACGGCGTACGCCACCTGCGTGTACGCGCCGCCGGTCGGCCATGTCGCCGACTGGAACTGCATGCTGCTGATGGCCTCGGCCGACAACCCCCGCCAGGGCATCCTCAACCCGATCGAGGGCGGCCGCTGGATGGTGTCGGTGTCCGCCTCCGGAGGCCACCGCCCGCCCACCGACCACCTCGGCCTGCTCAACGCCGCCGGCCGGCTGCGCGACCCGGTGCTGCGCGACGTCGTCGCCTCCGCCACCCCGCTCGGCCCGGTCTACGGCTCGGGCCGCACCGAGAACCGCTGGCGGCACTACGAGAAACTGCGCCGCTGGCCCGACCGGTTCCTGGTCATGGGCGACGCGTTCGGCGCGTTCAACCCCTCCTACGGGCAGGGCATGTCGGTCGCCGTGCAGTGCGCGCTGGTGCTCAGCGAGACCCTCGCCGCCCACGGTACGCACGTCGGCCTGACCTACCGGCTGCGCAAGGCGATGGCCCGCACCCTCGCCCCCGCCTGGCAGCTGGCCACCGGCATGGACTTCTCCTACCCCTGGGTGCACGAGGTCTGCCCGCCGGATTTGAGGACCCGGCTCGGCAAGCGTTACGTGGACCGCGTCAGCGCGGCGGCGGTCACCGACCGGCACGCCGCGCTGCTGATGCTCCAGCTCACCCAGCTCGTCGCCACGCCGAACGCGGCGTTCCGGCCGAGGGTGATGGCAGCCGCCCTGCGCGGCCCGCGCGGCCCGGTGCGGACCGCGCCGCCCAGCACCACGCACGGACCGGGCGCCCGCCGCACCCGCCCCGCCGTCACCGCCCCGCCGTCCGTGGGGGTGGCCCTCGGCGGGCCCCGTCCGAGCCCGGCCGGCTCCTCGGCGCACTGGCCCGAGCCCGGCCCGGCCACCGCCGGCGAGGTGCCGTCCGCCGCCCAGTCCGTCGCGCCGCCACGCAACTCGAGGAGCAACCCATGACCGCCTCCCCGGCGTCGCCCGCGGCGCCCGCGCCCCAGACCGGCGCACCGCCGTGCGTGCGGGAGGAGATCGTCGTCCGCGGGACCGCCGCGGACGGCGGCGACTGGCACATCGCCGGCGAACTGCTCGTCCCCGAGCGGGGCGCCGACACCGTACAGGTCCTCCTGCCCGGCCTCACCTACGACCGGCGGTACTGGACCGTGCCCGGCGCGTACGACTACAGCGCCCACATGCTGCGCGCCGGCTACGCCGTGCTGCTCCTGGACCGGCTCGGCACCGGCGCCTCCAGCCGGCCGCACGGCGACGACGTCAACCTCGACCTCCACGTCACGACCGTCCACCACGTCATCCGGGAACTGCGCACCGGTACCCCCGCGGGCCACCGGTTCACCCGGGTGGTCACCGTCGGCCACTCCTACGGCTCGGGCATCGCCATCGTCGAGGCGGCCCGGCACCAGGACGTGGACGGCCTGGTGATCACCGGGATGCTGCACGCACAGACGTCCTTCTACAAGAAGGTCGACAAGGTTCACGAGTTCTTCCACCCGGTGGGCGACGATCCGTTGCTCGCCGGGAACGGCGCACCCGCCGAGTACCTGACGCAGCGTCCCGGACGCCGCGCCAAGATGCTCGAGTACGCGGGTGGCATCGACCCGGAGCTGTCCGCGTACAACGAAGAGATCAAGTCGACGGCCACCTGGGGCGAGGGCAACTCACTGCCCGAGACCTACAAGGCCGAGTACTCACGGGCGATCGACGTACCCGTGCTGCTCGTGGTGGGGGAGCACGACGCGCTGTTCGCCGGCGCGGACGTGGGATTCGCCCCCGAATCCGCCGCCGTACACGCCTTCGAGAAGGACTACTACGGCACGGCCGACCTGACCGCCCATGTGGTTCCGGGCTGCGGCCACTCCCTCACACTCCACCGCGGCGCGCCGCACTTCTACGCCCTGACGCGCGACTGGCTCGAACGCGCATTCACCTCCGGGTCTGCGTGATGCCGGATTCCTTACCCAACCATCGAAGGAGCATTGATGTTTGACAGGCTGTCACGCCTGGTGTTGCGCTCACCGCGCAAGGTGGTCCTGCTGACCCTCCTGTTCGTGTTCCTCGCCGGCGCAGCCGGCGGCGGCCTGCAGGACAGGCTCACCATGGGAGGCTACGAGGCTTCCGGCACCGAATCGCGCCATGCCGCCGATCAGATGGAAAAGGTCTTCAAGCAGGGCGAACCAAACCTGCTCCTGCTGATCAAGGACAAGCGCGGAGCCGACGACCCGGCCGTCTCCCGGACCGGCCGCGAGCTCACCGCCAAGCTGTCCAAGGAGGCGGACCTCACCGGCGTCGTCTCGTACTGGACGTCGAAGAGCCCGGCCCTGCGCAGCAAGGACGGGAACCAGGCGATCATCCTCGGCCGCATCACCGGTGACTTCGACAACCAGATCGACCGGGCCGAGGCCCTGGACAAGAAGTACTCGGGCAGCGTCGACGGTCTTGAGATCAAGACCGGCGGCATGGCGATGATGTGGTTCGAGAACACCAAGCAGGCCGCCGAGGACGCCACCAAGGCCGACGGAGCGGTCTTCCCGCTCGTCCTGGTCGTCCTGGTGATCATCTTCGGCAGCGCCGTCGTCGCGCTGGTGCCGCTCTCGGTGGCCTTCGCCGCGATGCTGCTGTCGATGGGCGCGCTGTTCATCGTCACCTTCTTCAGCGACACCTCCAACGTGGTGGTGAACACCACGACGTTCCTCGGCATCGGTCTGGGCATCGACTACTGCCTGTTGTTCGTGACCCGGTACCGCGAGGAGCTGCGGCTGGGCAACGACACCGACGCGGCGATCGCGACGACCCTGCGCACCGCGGGCCGGACGGTCCTGTTCTCCGCGCTCACCGTGACCGTGTCCTTCCTCGCACTGTTCGCGCTGCCGTTCACCGTGCTCCACTCGCTGGCGATCGGTTGCATCACCACCTCGCTGGTGGCCGCCTTCGCCACCGTGCTCCTGGCCCCGGCGCTGCTCAAGTGGATCGGCCCGCGGCTCAACAAGTGGCGTCTGATCCGCCGCAAGCAGGACCCGGCCAAGGACGGCGGCGGCTTCTGGCACGGCCTGTCGGTCGCCGTGATGCGCCGCCCGGTCCGGGTGGCCGTCCTGGTCCTGGCGATCGCCATCACCCTCGGCCTGCCCGCCGCCAACATGAAGCTGCGGCTGCCCGACGAGAGCGTGCTGCCGTCCGACGCGAAGTCCGCCCAGGTCGCGCAGGTGCTGAAGAAGGACTTCAACACCCGCGAGCAGCAGGCCCTCAACGTGGTCGCCACGGACTCCGGCAGCCCCGAGACGAACTCCGGCAAGATCGACGACTACGCGGCGAAGCTGTCGGCCCTCGACGGGGTCAGCCGCGTGGACGCGCTCACCGGTTCGTACGCGAAGGGCAAGAAGGTCGCCGAGGCCGGCGCGGCGAACGCACGCTTCGGCGCGGCGAACGCCACGTACCTCGCGGTGGTGCCGAGCATCGACCCGTATGCGCCGGCCGGCCGGGACCTCGTCAAGGAGGTGCGCGGCACCAAGGCGCCCTTCGACGTCGAGGTCGGCGGGCCCGCGGCGGTCAGCAAGGACACCTTCGACTCCCTCGAGGACAACCTGCCGCTGGCCGCGGCGATCCTGCTCATCGGCATGTTCGTCCTGCTGTTCCTGCTCACCGGCAGCGTCCTGCTGCCGCTGCAGTCGATGGTGCTCACCGGGATCAGCCTGACCGCGACCTTCGGCGCGCTCGTCTTCATCTTCCAGGAAGGCCATATGACGGCCCCGTTCGGCGACTTCATCGTCACCGGCGGCATCACCTGGACCGTGCCGATCATGCTCTTCGGCCTGGCCTTCGCCCTGGCGATGGACTACCAGGTGTTCATGCTGTCGCGGATCAAGGAGGAGTACGACCGCACCGGTGACAACGAACTGGCCGTCGCCAGCGGTCTGGAGCGGGTCGGCAAGGTCGTCACCTACGCGGCCGTGCTGCTCTCGCTGGTCTTCCTGGTGCTCGTCACCTCCGGCATCAGCTACATGAAGGCGATCGGCCTCGGCATGGCACTGGCGATCCTCATGGACGCCACGCTGATCCGCGGCGGACTGCTGCCGGCCCTGATGAAGCTGCTCGGCAGCGCCAACTGGTGGGCGCCGGCACCACTGCGCCGTCTGCACGCCCGCTTCGGCATCAGCGAAGCGGAGCCCGTGGCCACCACCCCCGGCGCGGACAGCGACACCCCGGTGGCCTCGCCCACCCACTGAACACCGCCCCGCACCACGGGGCACAGCGCACGCACGGCCCCCGCGCGGGTCCGGCACGGACCGAGTGCCCGGACCCGCACGGGGGCCGCACACCACCTCGCCACCTCCCCGTTCAGCGGTTCTTTCACGGAATCAGGACAGCCCATGCCCAAGACCGATCGCCCCAAGAACATCGGAGCGCACTTCGATCATTTCGCCGACAAGCCGGGCCCCGTATGGCACCTGGACCGGCCTTTCGACATCGCTCCCGATACGGGCCGGGCCCATGACGCGACCGCCCTGGCCCGGCTCGTCGCCGACATGTCGGGGCGTCTGTACGCGGCGGGCCTGCGCCGCGGCGACCGGCTCGCGATCATCAAGCACAACCACATGGACGTCATCCTGCTCGCCGCCGCGGCGGCCCGGATCGGCGCCCTGCCCGCCATGATCACCTCGACGTTCGCCGCCGACACGCTCGGCAAGATGATGGCGCGCCTGGAGCCGAAGGTGATCGTCGCCGCGGACTCCGTGCTCGCCGCCGCGGCGGAGTCGGGCGTCACCCTCGCCGGACCCGGCACCACCGTCCTCGCCGTCGAGGGCGAGCGGCGGATCGACGGGTCCGTGCCCCTCGCCGACCTCGCGGGCTCGGACGTCCCGGCGCCCGACCTGCGCCCCGACGCCGAGCCGATGCTGCTCACGCACACCTCCGGCACCACCGGCGTACCCAAGTTCGTCATGCACTCGGCGGACACCATCGGCGTGTACGGGGTGATGGAGACCATCCGGATCCCGTTCCTGTCGACCCGGCCCGACGACACCATCGCCTCCTGCATCGCCTTCGTGCACTCGCGCGCGGTGACCTGGGTGCAGGCCCAGTCGGTGCTCGTACCGACGAAGGTCGTGGTGATGGGCGGCTCCGAGCCCGACACGGTCGTGGAGACCCTCAGCCGCAACCGCCCCACCACCCTGGAGGCGTGCCCGAACATCTTCCAGCGCTGGGAGCACCTGCCCAAGGCCCACCCCGAACTGTTCACCGACGTACGCGCCTTCATCTCCACCTTCGACGCGATACACCCCTCGACGATACGCACCTTCCTGGCCGCGTCCCGGCGCCGCCGGCCGGTGTGGGCGCAGAGCTGGGGGCAGAGCGAGATCGGCCCGGCCACCCTGGCGTCGTACTCCAGGCGCAAGGCCATGCGCCCCTCCGAGGGCGAGCCGTTCACCAACAACGTCGGCCGCCCCATCCCCTTCGTCACCCAGATCAAGGTCGTCGACCCGCAGACCCGCAAGCCGGTCAAGCGGGGGGAGCGCGGCATCGTCCTCGTCAAGACCAAGGGCCGCTGCCTCGGCTACCTCGGGGAGCCCGAACGGCACCGCGAGAAGCTGTGGGACGGCTGGTGGAACACCGGCGACATAGGCATCCACCGCCGTACCGGAACCCTTGAGATCCTCGACCGCGAGGTCGACGTCATCCCCGGCACCAGCGGCATCGAGCTGGAGAGCATCCTGCTCGAACGCCTCGACGAGGTCACCGAGGCGATCGTGCTCGGCGACCCGGACGGCCTGCCGGTGCCGGTCCTGTCCACGCACACCGGCACCCTCGACCGTGACGCCTGGCAGCGCGCCACGGCGGACCTGCCCGCGCTCGCCGAGCCCCGCGTCATCGACTGGGACGACTTCCCGCGCACCGGCACCTGGAAGGTCCGCCGTTTCGACCTGCGCCGGAAGATGCTGCAGAACCAGGCCACCTATGGCACGGGACGGTGGACATGAGTCCCGCCCGCCTTCCGGGCGCCCCCGCCTTGGGGGTGCGGTGATGGTGGCGACGGCACAACTGCCGACAGCCGCCGATGCCGAGGTGTGCGCCTACGAGAGCGACGAGGAACGCTGGCGTGCGGTCCGGGAGCGCGACGACGCCGCGGACGGACGGTTCTACTACGCGGTGACGACGACCGGCATCTACAGCCGGCCCTCGTGCGCGGCGCGACCGGCCCGCCGGGAGAACGTGGAGTTCCACGCCTCCCTGGAGGAACTGCACACGCGGGGCTACCGGCCCTGCCGCCGCTGCCATCCGGGCGAACGGGAGCCGAACGGGCGCCACGCCGCCGTGGTGGCTCGCGCCTGTCTGCTGATGAACGCGGCGGTGGCGCCGCCGAACCTGGACGACCTGGCGCAGAGCACCGGCTACAGCCGCTTCCACTTCCACCGCGTGTTCAAGTCGCTGACCGGACTGACGCCGCACGCCTACTGGACGGCGGTGCGGGCGCAGCGGGTACGGGAGGAGCTCATCCGGGCGCGGACCGTCGCCGACGCGATCTACCAGGCCGGCTTCACCACCAACGGCCAGTTCTACGCCGTCTCCTCGACGATCCTGGGCATGACCCCGCAGGCGTTTCGCGCGGGCGGGGCGGGCGTGGAGATCCGCTCGGCCATGGGCGTCACGGACGCGGGGCCGGTGCTGGTGGCCGTGACGGGGAAAGGCGTGTGCGCGGTCGTCGAGGGCCCGGAGCGGGCAGCGCGTGCGCGGCTGGCGGAGCTCTTCCCGTACGCGCAGCACCGCACCGACGACCGGTGGTTCGAAGCACAGGTCGCCCAGGTACTGGCTCGCTGCGCGGCCTCGCATCCGGACGCGCTGCTGCCGTCGGCGGTCCGCGGAGTCTGCCGCCACGAACGTATCCGCCAGGCGCTCCGCTCATAACCGGTCGCGCTCCTGCACCCGCCCCCACTGCGAGCCCCCGCCTGGTGCGGAACCAGCCTCGACTTTGTGGCGCGATCTCTACTACACGAGTAACCAGATCGCCGAATACAAGCGCAATTTCCTGAGTGCCGGTGGCCTGAACCCGTCTATAGCGTGGCCGCATTGATTCGTCAGGACAAGGGGGGATGGAGCAATGGCGCGCCACACTCAAGGCATCCACAGACGGAATTTCCTGACAGGGGGTGCGGCCGTCGGGGGAGCCGCGATCCTGACCGGAACGGGCCTGGCCACACCGGCCGCGGCGGACGACGGGACCGTGCCGGCGGCGGAGCCGATCACCACGGTGACCCCCGGCGACAAGCGGTACCCGGACCTGGTGCGCGGCTACAACCAGCGCTGGGTCGCCACGCCCGAGAAGGTCTGCCTCGCCGAGACGACCGCGCAGGTCCGTTCGGTCGTCCAGAGCGCGGTGACCGCGGGCAAGCGCCTGACCGTGCGCAGCGGCGGACACTGCTTCGAGGACTGGGTCTTCAACCCGGAGGTCCAGGTCGTCCTCGACATGACCCGGATGAACCGGGTCTATTTCGACTCCGAGAAGAACGCCATCTGCCTGGAGGCCGGCTCGCAGCTGCTGAACGCCTACGAGCGCATGTACCGCACCTGGGGAGTCGTCATCCCCGCCGGTACGTGCTTCCAGGTCGGCGCCGGCGGCCATGTCAGCGGCGGCTCCTGGGGCCTGCTCTGCCGCCAACAGGGCCTGGTCGTCGACCACCTGTACGCCGTCGAGGTCGTGTCCGTCACGGCCGACGGTACGGCGAAGGTCTACGTGGCGACCCGCGAGCCGAACGACCCGAACCGCGACCTGTGGTGGGCCCACACGGGCGGCGGCGGAGGCAACTTCGGCGTCATCACCCGCTTCTGGTTCCGGTCCCCCGGGGCGACCGGCACCGACCCCGCGAAGCTGCTTCCGCAGCCGCCGGCGGAGGTGTTCCTGCACGCCATGGCCCTGCCATGGGCGGATATGACCAAGGACCGCTTCACGCGCCTGATCAAGAACTTCGGCGACTGGCACGCCAAGTACCTCAAGCCCGGCACCGTCAACGACAACCTGTGCAGTGTGCTCTGGCTGAACCACAAGTCGAGCGGGTACATCGGCCTGGTCACCCAGGTCGACGCGACCGTCCCGGGCGCGCGGAAGATCCTGGACGACTACCTGGCCGCCGTGACCGCCGGCCTGGGCGTGGCACCGGAGCCGATGACCACCCACATGGGTGAGATGGCGGCCATGCCCGATCTCGCCGAGCCGCGCCGGATGCCGTGGCTGCAGGCCACCCGCTACATCGGCACCACCAACCCGACGCTGAACGACCCCAGCCTCAAGTGCGACCTGAAGTCCGCGTACTACCGCACGACCATGCCGACGGCGCACATCGACCGGTTCTACGAGCACCTGACGCGGGACGACCTGGTCAATCCCACCGCCGCGGTGCAGATGAGCTCCTTCGGCGGCCGGGTCAACGCCGTCGCCCCGGACGCCACCGCCGCGGTGCACCGCGAGGCCGCGTACAAGGCGGCATGGGGGATCTGGTGGTCCGACCCGGCGGACGAGGCCGCCTCGCTGCGCTGGATCCGCGAGTTCTACCACGGCGTCTACGCCGACACGGGCGGCGTCCCGGTCATCAACGACGTGACCGACGGCTGCTACATCAACTACCCGGACATCGACCTGCACGACCCGAAGTACAACACCTCCGGCGTGCCCTGGCACGAGCTGTACTACAAGGGCAACTACGCCAAGCTGCAGCAGGTCAAGCAGAAGTACGACCCGCGCGACTTCTTCCGCCACAGCCAGTCCATCAGGCTTCCGGCCAAAGTGAGCCGGTAGCGCGCCGCGGGCCGGTCGTCGACCGGCTGTCAGGGCTTCAGACCAACATCCCCCGCAAGACACGAGACTCTGTGAGGTGCCCGAAATGTCGGTCGAGACCACATCCGAGACCACAGCCACGATCACGTCCGCGACCACACCCAAGACCCTGGTCGTCAAAGCCATCGACGAACTCTTCGTCAACCTCGAACTCGACGCGGTGTACCGCCACTGGGCGGAGGGGTTCGTCCAGCACAGCCCGCTGGTGTCCGACGGCCGGGAGGGGCTGCGGACCACGATCGTGCAGCTGGCGACCCTCGGGTTCCGGTACAAGATGATCCGGGCCCTGGCCGAGGGGCCGTGGGTCGTGCTGCACGCGCACGGCGGTGGCGTCTCGCAGCCGTTCGCCGTCTTCAACCTGCTGCGGGTCGAGTCAGACCGGATCGCCGAGCACTGGGAGGTCGTGCAGCCGCAGATCACCGACACCGTCAGCGGCCACGGGATGCTGGACGGGCCGACCGGGATCACCGACCTGGACCGCACGGACGACAACCGGGAGTCGGTCCGCGGGCTGATCGACAGGGTCCTCGTCGGCGGCGACCTGACGGCCCTCGACGGGTACTTCGGCGGTGATTCCCTGATCCAGCACAGCCCGGGCGTCGCCGACGGGGTGAGCGCGCTGCGCGACTGGCTCGACCGGGGCCCACGCCGCTACGAAAGGCTCGACCTGCTGATCGCCGACGGAAACTTCGTCTGGGCCCAGTGCGCGGGTACGGTCGACGGCCGCCCGCACGTCCTCAACGACCTCTTCCGTCTCGCGGACGGGAAGATCGTCGAACACTGGGACGCCATCGCCGAGGTGCCCGCCCAACTCCCGCACAGCAACTCGCTGTTCGTCACCTTCTGAGCGGTCGCGGAGGTCGGCGACAGCAGCAGACCCCGAGGAGCCGGGCGCTGGTCGAAGCGCCCGGCTCCTCGGGGTCCGCTGCCGCTCAGAACATGCCGTTGCCGTGCGGCATCTGCTCGGGAATCTGGGTCCGGACGTCCCAGAGTTCGACGATCTTCCCGTCCGCGACGCGGAACAGGTCGGCGAACAGATGGGGCCGGGCGTCCACGGTGCCTTCGCACTGGGTGAAGACGAAGTTCCCCTCGGCGACGATCCGGTGGAGCTTGAGGTACTCGGTCCCGGCGAGCGTCTCCCGCAGGCCCGCCACGCCGTCGGCGGCCGAAGGGGCGTGCCGGATCAGCTCGCCGTCGGCGAAGTACCCGTCGAGGGCCGCCTGTTCGCCGCCGACGAGGACCTCCTCGACCAGCCGGCGGACCAGTTCCTTGTTCGAGGCCGTGCGGTCGAGGTCGGCGACCTCGGCGGGGCCGTCGCCCATGTCGCGCCCGGACGCGGTGGGCCCGGTCTCCGGGGCCACCGCCTCCCAGTGCTCGGCGATACGGCCGTCGGCGGCGCGGTAGAAGTTGAACAGGATGAGCGGCACCTCGGCGAGGCCGGTGACGCGGGCGTGCAGCAGCACCATCTCGCCCTCACCGATCGCGCGGAGCAGTTCGTAGCGGGCGCCCGCGCTCTTGGCCCGCTCGGTGAGCTGCCGCAAGCCGTCCTTGCCGTCCGCGCACAGCGGGCTGTGCTGGATGAACGTGGGCGCGTAGTACGTGTCCAGGGCGGCCTCGGTGTCGGCCTCCCCGGTCAGCGCCTGTACGCCCGCCACGATGAGACTCTTGGTTTCCATCCGATCTCCAAGGTTTGGTTTCGTCGCCGGGGAAACGCAGGGGGGAACTCACGCGCCGGTGGTGACCGGCAGCGCCTCCAGCGCGCGGGAGAGCAGGCTGGGCTTGTACTCGAGGTGTTCGGCGGCCAGGGTCAGCTCCGGCGCCCGGCGGAAGATCGCGCCCAGCGCGGTCCTGCCCTGGGTACGGGCCAGGGGCGCGCCGAAGCACACGTGCATGCCCGAGGCGAAGCTGAGATGCCGGTTGTCGGTGCGGCCGAGGTCGAGAGTGTCCGGATCCGCGAAGGCCTCGGGGTCACGATTGGCGGCGCCCCGGACCACGATGACCTGCTCGCCCGCGCGGACCACGTGCCCCTCGCCCAGGTCCACGTCCTCGAACGCGACCCGTATCGACAGATGCGAGGGCGAGTCGTAGCGCAGCAGCTCCTCGACGGCGCCGGCCGCCAGATCCGGTTCGGCGCGGAACCGGGCGAGCTGCTCCGGGTGCCGCAGCAGGGCGAGGGCGCCGTTGCCGATGAGGTTGGTGGTCGTGCCGTGCCCGGCGATGAACAGCAGGATGCAGGTGCCGAGGAGCTCCTGCTCGCTGATCTCCCCCGCGTCGGCCGCGGCCGCCAGCCGGCTCAGCACGTCCTCGCCCGGCGCCCGGCGCCGCTCCTTCGCCAGCGCGAGGAAGTAGTCGTTGAGCCCGGCCAGTGCCTCGTCCCTGCCCCGGTGGTCCGCCTGCGAGACGGTGAACGAGGGGCTCACCCCGGCCAGGTACTCCTGCGCCCATTTCTCGATCATCGGGTGGTCCGGCTCCGGCACCCCGAGCAGGTGGCAGATCACACCGAACGGCAGCGGATGGGCGACGGAGGAGATCAGGTCGAACCGCGGACCGGCCTCCAGTGCCTGGTCGAGGAGCCGCTCGGTGCGTTCCTCGATGTAGCCGGTGGCGCTGCGCATCACGCGCGGCCCGAAGGTGTCGCGCAGCACGCGGCGCATCCGGGTGTGGTCCGGCGGGTTCATGAAGATGAGCATGTGGCGCTGGTCGGCGAAACCGCCGGGCAGGGCCGAACCGCCCGGCGCGCTGTCCTTCGACGCCGCGGCGGGCGAGGGATAGCCGAACCGCTCGTCCCGCATGACCGCATCGCATTCCCGGTGCCGGGTGAGCACCCAGAAGCCCGCCGGGCTGCGGAAGACGGGGTTGTTCTCCCGCAGCCGCCGATAGTGCTGATAGGGATCCTGCCGGAATCCTGGGGTGTTGGGGTCGAAGCCGAGCATGTTCTCGGCACCACCCCGCATCGTCGTCGTGCCGCTCACATGCCCTCCGCTGGGGAAATGGGATTCTGCGCCGTGGCCTGTTCTTTTCGGCGGTGCACATCAAGGAAGCACGGCGAGTCGGCGGGCGTGAAGGGACAATTTTCTGTCACCCGACGCGCCGAGGCGGATGCCGACGCCGCCCGCACCTGCGACCCGGCCACGGACACTCTTACCGGCCGCCCTCGGCCCCGTACGACCGTGAGGGCCGGGAATTCCTGCATGACAAGTTGTTGCCATGGCGGTGTGGTCGGGCCATGGCAAGCAGGGAAATACGCTTCGGGTATGACAAGTGTGGCGCAATCTGCGGCGGTGGAAGGCGAGTTGAGCCTCCGGGAGAGGGTGTTCGACGCGGTGCTCGGGCTGTGCCGGGAACGCGCCTACGAGGAATTCGACATCGGGGACATCGCGTCCCGCGCCGGTGTCGGCGAGGAGCCGGTCCGTGCGCTCTGGCCGGCGAAGAACCTCCTCGTGATGGAGGCGCTGCTGCACGTCGTCGCTCCGCACATGCGTTTTCCGCGCACCGGGGACCTCCGCGCGGACCTTCAGGACCAGCTCACGGCGACGGCCCGGTTGTTCGCCGACCCGGCGATCGGCCCGCACCTGGTGGCGGTGATCGCCGACGTGCACCGCGACGAGCGGCTGGCCGCCGCGTTCCTGGAGAAGGTCTACACGCCCAACCGGACCATGGCCCGGGCGCGCTTCGTGCTGGCCCGGGAAGAGGGCCAGTTGCGTCCCGACACCGACGTGGACACCGCCATCGACATGGTGTTCGGCCCGCTCTGGTTCCGCCTGCTGCTCGGCACCGGCCCGCTCACGCCACAGCTGGCCGAGTCCATAGCCGACAACGCGCTGCGCGGACTGGGTGTCGGCGCCACCACGGCACAGCGGTACGGAGGGGGCGAGCCGGAATGAGCACCACCGAGCAGACCACGCGGGGCGAGCCGCCGCGCGGTGAGAAGGTCGCCGACTACGTGGACGGCAGGTTCGCCATCTACAAGGCGCGCGCCCTGGTCCGCAAGGCGTTCCCCGAACACTGGTCGTTCATGTTCGGCGAGATGGCGCTGTACAGCTTCCTGATCCTCGTCGTCACCGGCATCTGGCTCACGCTGTTCTTCAAGCCGAGCATGGGCGAGACCGTCTACAACGGGTCGTACGTCCCGCTCAAGGGCATCGGCATGTCGGAGGCGTACGCCTCCACCCTGCGCATCAGCTTCGACGTGCGGGGCGGCCTGTTCATCCGGCAGCTGCACCACTGGGCGGCACTGACCATGATCGCCGCGGTCAGCGTGCACCTGCTGCGGCACTTCTTCACCGGCTCGTTCCGCAAGCCGCGCGAGGTGAACTGGCTGATCGGCTTCGTGCTGCTGGTCCTGGTGGTGGTGGAGGGCTTCGCCGGCTACTCGCTCCCCGACGACCTGCTCTCGGGTACGGGCCTGCGCATCGCCGAGGGCATCGTCCTGGCGATCCCCGTGGCCGGCACCTATCTGCAGACCTTCCTGTTCGGCGGCGAGTTCCCGGGCCACGATCTGGTGCCGCGGCTGTACAGCGTGCACATCCTGCTGATCCCCGGGATCATGCTGGCCCTGATCGTGGTGCACATCCTCTTCGTCGGCGTGCACAAGCACACCCAGTTCCGCGGCCCGGGCCGCACCCAGGAGAAGGTCATCGGCCAGCCGCTGCTGCCGCACTACGTGGCCAAGGCCGGCGGCTTCTTCTTCGCGGTGTTCGGCATCCTGGCGCTGATGGCGGGCGTCGCGCAGATCAACCCGGTCTGGACGTACGGCCCCTACCGGGCCGACCAGATCTCCCAGGGCTCTCAGCCGGACTGGTACATGGGCTTCCTGGAGGGCGCGCTGCGGGCGTTCCCGGCCTGGGAGGTCACCCTCGCCGGATACACGGTCAACCTGGGTGTGCTGCTGCCCGCCGTCGTCCTGCCCGGCCTGATGGCCACGGTCATCGCGGGCTGGCCGTTCCTGGAGGCGTGGGTGAGCGGCGACCGGCGCGAGCACCACCTGCTGGACCGGCCGCGCGAGCACCCGACCCGCACCGCGTTCGGCTGCGCCTTCATCGCCTTCTACCTGGTGCTGTTCTTCGGCGGTGCCAACGACGTCCTGGCGCAGTACTTCAACCTCTCGCTCAACTCCATCACCTGGGCGGTGCGGATCGGCATCTTCGTCATACCGGTCGCGGTGTACCAGGTCACCAAGCGGATCTGCCTCGGACTGCAGGCACGGGACCGGGAGAAGCTGCTGCACGGCCGGGAGACCGGCCGGATCCAGCGCCTGCCGCACGGCGAGTTCGTCGAGGTGCACGAGCGGCTGGAGCGCGGGCAGGAGTACGCCCTCCTCTCCCGCGAGGTGTTCGAGCCCCTGCCGGAGCCGGCCGCCGAGACCGACGGGGTACCCAACCCGCGCCTCGGCCGCGACCGGCTGCGCTTCCGGCTCAGCCGCTGGCTGTACGGCCAGCAGGTGCCCACGCCGACCCCGCAGGAGTACCGGCAGGCCCTGGCGCACCACCGGCACGCCCTCGCCGCCCACGAGCAGGTCGCGGTGAACGGAAAGGTGGTCCCCGGCCCCAGGGCTCTGACCGGCGGACGCGAACAGGCGGACGAGGACGCCCCGGCGCACTGACCCGGAGCACGGCCGAGGGGGCGGCCCGCCACGACGCGGCGGGCCGCCCCTCGCGCCGTCCGTCAGCCGCCCGGCACCAGGGAGCGGAAGCGGCCGAGGACCCGGTCCACCAGGGCGCCGGCCGCCCCGGTGTAGGCGGCGGGGTCGGTCAGGGCCGCCAGGTCGGCGGGGGAGAAGCGGGCGGCGATCTCGGGGACGTCGTGGAGCAGTTCGGCCAGCGGCTGCCCGCTCGCCGCCGCCCGCAGCGCGGTCCGCGCCACCACCGCCTTCGCCGCCGCCTTGCCCAGCACGGGCGTCAGCCGCGCCGCGAGCCGCTCGGCGACGATCAGCGCCCCGGTACGGCCGAGATTGGCCCGCATCCGGTCGGCGTGCACGGTCAGCCCCGCGGTCAGCTCGGCCGCGGTGTGCGCCGCCCCGCCGACCAGCCGCAGCGCCTCGCGCAGCGGCTGCCACTCGGCGTGCCAGGCCCCGGCGGGCCGCTCGTCCTCGGCCACCATGCCCTGCGCCACCGACGCGGCCAGCAGCGGCACCTGGGCGGCGGCGGAGCGGATCAGCGTGGACAGCACCGGGTTGACCTTCTGCGGCATCGCCGAGGACACCCCGCGCCCGGGCGCCGCCGGCTCGGAGACCTCACCGACCTCGGTACGGGAGAGCGACTGCACGTCGGCGGCGAGCTTGCCCAGTGCGCCCGCCGTGTGGGTGAGCGCCGCCGCCAGGTCGGCGAGCGGGGTGCGCACCGTGTGCCAGGGCGCGGTGGGCACCGCCAGCTGGAGTTCCTCGGCGTAGGCGTGGAACAACTCGTCGACGTACTCGGCGGGTTCGGCGGCGCTGCCGCCGGGGGCGTCGATCCGCGCGTACTCCAGGTAGCCGGCGAGCGTCCCGGCCGCACCGCCCAGTTCCACCGGCAGCCCGCCCAGCACCAGCGAGGACAGCCGCTGCTGGGCGTCTAGCACCCCCTGCAGCCAGGTGGCCGCCTTCAGCCCGAACGTGGTGGGCACCGCGTGCTGGGTCAGCGTGCGGCCCGCCACCGGGGTGTCGCGGTGCTCCTCGGCCAGGCCGGCCAGCGCGCGGGCGGTGCGCCCCAGCGCCTCCAGGACGAAACCGAGGGCACGGCGGGCCACCAGCATGGTCGCGGTGTCCAGGACGTCCTGGCTGGTGGAGCCGCGGTGCACATAGTGCGCGGCCTCCGTGTCCCGCTCGGCGACGGCGGAGGTCAGCGCCTGCACCACGGCGACCACCGGGTTGGCGGCGCCGCGCGCGGCCTCGGCCAGGGCGCGCAGGTCGAAGTTCTCCGCCCGCCCCACCTCGGTGATCAGCTCGGCCGCCGCCTCGGGCACCAGTCCCATCCGGGCCTGCGCGCGGGCCAGGGCGGTCTCCGCGTCCAGCATCGCCTGGAGCCAGGCCCGGTCCGACACCAGCGCCTCGACCGGGGTGCCGGCACGGACCGGGGAGAGCAGACCGGCGTCCTCCTCGACGACCGCGGTCACGGCGGCGCCGACGGCTATGGCCGTGGCCATCACGCGGCCTCCGTTCCGGCGGTGGCGCCCGGCAGCGGGAACGCCGGGGAGTCGGCGAGGGCGAGCACCGCGCGGGCGATCGCGTCCGAGTCACCGAGGGTCACCGAGTTGACGCCGGGCCGTATACCGGCCGCGGTCACCCAGTGCACGGACTCCGTCGGCACGCCGTAGGCGAACCGCCGCGGGTGCGGGGTGCCGTCCGCCTTCACCAGACGGTACGGCCGCTCGGTGACGGCGAGCCCACCGGTCTCGTACACCGCCGTCCCGGGGCCGTTGATCAGGTACTGGGCACAGTTTCCCGAGGCCCTCAGGTGGCGCAGCAGCGGATCGGCGGCCCGGCGCAGGTCGATGTCGGGCAGCCGGGCCTCGACCAGCACCCGGGCGTGCACCTCGGACCCCGGCACCCGCGGCGAGACGGCCGTGAACCGCCGCCGCCGCGCGTCCAGCGTCACCTGGACGTCCGGGCCGACCACCTCCAGCACACCGGCCTCGATCAGCGCGATCATCTCCTCGATGCGGGAGGCGGGCGGCCCGATGGACAGGAACGCGTTGAGCGGGGTGTACCAGCGGTCGAGGTGGTCGCGGTGCGAGCCGGCGGTCAGCCCGTTGTGGTCGACCAGGATCCGTATCTCGTTGCGCAGGTCGCGCAGCGCGTCCAGGGCGGACTTCAGCGGCCCGGAGACATTGCCCTCCAGCGCGTCGTCGACGTCCTGCCGCAGCCGCCGCAGCAGCCAGTCGCGCCACGCCTCGCGGCCGACGAAGGGGGCGTCGTGGTCGGGGCGGGTGATCCGCCGCCAGTCCCAGCGGTCGGCGGCCTCGATACCGTACGACCCCAGCAGTTCCCGCTCCTCGTCACCGCCCCACGCGGCCCCGAGCAGCCGCCCGCGGAACCGGTCGACGGCGAACCGGGACGCGCCCCGGCGGGCCAGCAGCGTCGTGTAGTAGACCGTCTCGACCTCCTTGGCGACCAGCGGCCAGATGTCCTCGCGGAAGTCCAGGCCCCCGCCGCGGTCGGCCCGCGCCCGCAGCTCCCGCACCTTCTCCTCGGTGAGCAGCAGCGGCATGTGCCGGCCGTGGGCACCCTTCTCGTTCTCGCCGCGCGCGTGATAGGGCACCCCGCGCCGCGATCCCGCGTACAGGCGGGGCTCCCGGCCGGAGGGCCGGTACACGAGCCGCCCGTCGACCCGCTCGTAGGCGCCGCCGCGGCCCTGCGTGAACAGCGCCATGTAGTCGAAGAAGTTCAGGCCCAGCCCGCGCAGCAGCACCGGCTCGCCGGCCGCGATGAAGCCGAGGTTGACATCGGCCGGGTTGGCGGGCCGCACATGCGTCAGCCCCAGCCGCTCGGCCTCCCGGTGCAGCCGGGCGAGCGGCTCGGGGTCCTCGGCGTCGACATGGCCCACGCTGAGCACCACGGCGTCCAGCCCGGTCAGCTCCCGTCCGTTCGCCAGCCGCACCGTCTGCCGGGCCACGTGATCGCCGGGGACGTCGTCCAGGGCCGTCGCGCGGGTGCGGTGGACGACGACGCCGACGTGGTCGGGAGCGAGCGCCACCACCCGCTGGAACACCCACTCCAGGTAGCGGCCGTAGAAGGCGCGGGTGGGATAGGAGTCGGGACCCAGCCTGCGGGCCTCGGCGAGGGACTCCTCGTCCAGGTCCGACTCCCCGGGTTCCAGCGGCGCCATCAGCCGCGCCCACTCGTACAGGCTCGGGCCGGTCGCGAGCGGCCCCTCCATGTCCACCGTCTCGTCGGTGAAGAGGGTGACCTGGGAGGCGACGGTGTTCATGAGCAGATGGCGGGACTGGGTGCCGCGCCAGACCCGGCCCGATCCTGGCCGTTCTGCTTCGACCACATGCACGGTGAGGGCTACGTCGGGGGCGAGCGCGGCGTTGGCGCAGACGCGTTCGAGCACCGACAGCCCCCGGGGCCCGGTGCCGATGATGCACATGGTCAGTCGCTGATTGCCCATCTGCTGCTCCTGATTGGCGTGAAAGGTCTGACTCGAAGGGAAAGAAGGGAAACGAGGTAACGCGGGAACGGGAACGCGGGAACACGCCGGGATCGGCGCCCCGCCGCGACGGCGCACTCACCCGACTGAGCGGAAGGAAATCCGCTACCTCGAAACAGGGTCAACGCGGCACCGGAAAAGGCGCGCCGATCGCGCCCCGGAGCCGGAAAAAGCACCGGTATCCTGCTGCGTCCGCGCCGCGCCGGCGCCCGATTGCCGTGCCGGAGCCACGGGCTTTCGCACGGATTGCCATACGACTGCCATCCCTGCCCGGGGAATCGGCGGAATCAGTGGAATGCGCCACAGGCCCCGGCGAAACACCGGCGGAAATACCGGTGATTGCCTGGTGGCCCGCCGGAATCGGCCCAAGCCGCCCTTAAGCGCCGTGCGGAGGATGAATACACACCCGCGTTCTGCGGGCCCCGCCCCCGCCGACTCCGACCCGCCCCAGGGAGTGCCGTGCATCGTCGTCTCTTCACCTCGGAGTCCGTCACCGAGGGCCACCCCGACAAGATCGCCGACCAGATCAGCGACGCCGTTCTCGACGCCCTGCTGCGTGAGGACCCGGCCTCCCGGGTGGCGGTCGAGACCCTGATCACCACCGGCCAGGTGCACATCGCCGGAGAGGTCACCACCTCCGCGTACGCCGACATCCCCGGACTCGTCCGCGAAACGATCCTCGGCATCGGCTACGACTCCTCGGCCAAGGGCTTCGACGGCGCATCCTGCGGTGTGTCCGTCTCCATAGGCGCGCAGTCCCCCGACATCGCGCAGGGCGTCGACGCCGCCTACGAGCAGCGCGTCGAGGGCACCACCGACGAACTGGGCCGGCAGGGCGCCGGGGACCAGGGCCTGATGTTCGGGTTCGCCTGCGACGAGACGCCGACGCTGATGCCGCTGCCGATCTCCGTGGCGCACCACCTGTCCGAGCGCCTGTCGGCCGTGCGCAAGGACGGCACCGTCCCCTACCTGCGTCCCGACGGCAAGACGCAGGTCACCATCGAGTACGACGGCGACAAGCCGGTCCGCCTGGACACCGTCGTCGTCTCCTCGCAGCACGCCGCCGACATCGACCTGGACGCGCTGCTCACCCCGGACGTCCGCCGGCACGTCGTGGAACCGGTCCTCGCGGCGCTCGCCGCCGACGGCGTCAAGCTGGACACCGACGGCTACCGCCTGCTGGTCAACCCCACCGGCCGGTTCGAGATCGGCGGCCCGATGGGTGACGCCGGCCTCACCGGCCGCAAGATCATAATCGACACCTACGGCGGGTACGCGCGCCACGGCGGCGGCGCCTTCTCCGGCAAGGACCCCTCCAAGGTGGACCGTTCGGCGGCGTACGCGATGCGCTGGGTCGCCAAGAACGTGGTCGCCTCCGGCCTCGCCACCCGCTGCGAGGTACAGGTCGCCTACGCCATCGGCAAGGCGGAGCCGGTCGGCCTGTTCGTCGAGACCTTCGGCACCCACACCGTGGACCCGGCCCGGATCGGCAAGGCCGTCGGCGAGGTCTTCGACCTGCGCCCGGCCGCCATCGTCCGGGACCTGGACCTGCTGCGCCCCGTCTACGCCGCGACCGCGGCCTACGGCCACTTCGGCCGGGAACTGCCCGACTTCACCTGGGAGCGCACGGACCGCGCGACCGCCCTGCGCGCCGCGGCCACGGGCTGAACCGGGCGGGCAGCGGCCGAGGACAGGGGCAGCACATGAGGATCGCCGTCACGGGTTCCATCGCCACCGACCATCTGATGGTCTTCCAGGGCCGGTTCGTACAGCAGCTGATCGCCGAGCGCCTGGACAAGGTCTCGCTCTCCTTCGCCGTCGACGACCTGGAGATCCGGCACGGAGGAGCGGCGGCGAACATCTCCTTCGGGCTCGGCCTGCTCGGGCTGCGCCCGGTGCTGGTCGGCGCGGTCGGCACGGACTTCGAGCCGTACCGGACGTGGCTGAAGCAGCACGGCGTCGACACCGACTCCGTGCTGGTCAGCGCGGACCGGCACACGGCCCGCTTCGTCTGCACCACCGACGCCGACCACAACCAGATCGGCACCTTCTACACCGGAGCCATGACCGAGGCCCGCCGGATCGAACTGGCGGCGGTCGCCGACCGCGCCGGCGGCCTCGATCTGGTGGTCGTCGCACCCAACGACCCGGTGGCGATGGTCCGCCACACCCGCCAGTGCCACGAACTGGGCATCGCCTTCGCGGCGGACCCCTCGCAGCAGCTGGCGCGCATGGACCGCGAGGAGGTCCGCTCCCTGCTGACCGGCGCCCGCTACCTGTTCACCAACGAGTACGAGAGCGCGCTCATCCAGGAACGCACCGGCTGGACGAAGGAGCAGATCCTGAACCGGACCGGCATCTGGATCACCACCCGCGGTGCCGACGGGATCCTGCTGCGCACCACCGGCGACCCGGACCGGACCATCGGTGCCGTACCGGCGCACGGCCCCGTCGAACCCACCGGCGCCGGTGACGCCTTCCGCGCAGGATTCCTCGCCGCCACCGCCCGCGGCCTGCCCCTGGAGCGGGCCGCGCAGCTCGGCAGCGCGGTCGCCACCTGTGCCCTGGAGACGGTCGGAACCCAGGAGTACACCCTCACCCCGCAGCGGCTCACGGCGCGGATCCGCGACGCCTACGGCGCGACCGCGGCCGCGGAGCTCGCCCCGCACCTGAGCACCATGCCAAGGAGCCTGACATGAGCGGCCCGGAGCGCGTACGGGCGCTGCGCGAAGCGCTGGCCACCCGGGTGGTGGTCGCCGACGGGGCCATGGGCACGATGCTCCAGGCCCAGGAGCCGACGCTGGAGGACTTCGAGAACCTCGAGGGCTGCAACGAGATCCTCAACGTCACCCGTCCGGACATCGTCCGCTCGGTCCACGAGGCCTACTTCGCGGCGGGCGTGGACTGCGTGGAGACCAACACCTTCGGCGCCAACCACGCGGCCATGGCGGAGTACGACATCGCCGACCGCGTGTACGAGCTCTCCGAGTCCGGCGCCCGGATCGCACGGGAGGCGGCGGACGGGTTCGCCGCAGGGGACGGCCGGCAGCGGTGGGTGCTGGGCTCGATCGGCCCCGGTACGAAGCTGCCGACGCTCGGCCACGTCTCGTACACCACGCTCCGCGACGGCTTCCAGGCGAACGCCGAGGGCCTGCTCGCGGGCGGCGCCGACGCCCTGATCGTGGAGACCACACAGGACCTGCTGCAGACCAAGGCCTCCGTAGTCGCCGCCCGCCGCGCCATGGAGGCCACCGGCACCGAGGTCCCCCTGCTGTGCTCGATGGCGTTCGAGACCACCGGCACCATGCTGCTGGGCTCGGAGATCGGCGCGGCGCTGACCGTGCTGGAGCCGCTGGGCATCGACATGATCGGCCTGAACTGCTCCACCGGTCCCGCCGAGATGAGCGAGCACCTGCGCTACCTCACCCGGCACTCCCGCATCCCCCTGCTGTGCATGCCGAACGCGGGCCTGCCGGTGCTGACCAAGGACGGTGCGCACTTCCCGCTGGGCCCCGAGGGACTGGCGGAGGCACAGGAGACCTTCGTCCGTGAGTACGGTCTGTCCCTGATCGGTGGTTGTTGCGGTACGACTCCGGAGCACTTGCGGCAGGTGGTCGAGCGGGTCCGGGA
>NZ_JBVKAI010000031.1:0-84611 GCF_055639495.1 Streptomyces sp. NPDC039424 | reverse complement strand
GAGGAAACTCCGCTGCAGCACCACCCGGATCACCGCCGTCGTCCGTGCCGTCGTCGCACTCGAACTCGCCACCTGATCGAGATGGAAAAGGCTCACTGTGCCATCGGCACGGTCTTCCGCCGTCGGCTCGGGATGCCGACGGCACCGCCGGACTCCTCCGGCCCGCCCTCACTCACCGGCCCCCCTGGTCAGCTCCCCCCTGGGAGTGTGCTCCTCGTCCGGTGCGGACGGGCGCAGGCCTGTGAGGCCTACGCGGACGCCGGTGGTGAGATCCGCTTGGACAGTCGAAGCGCGTCGGGGCCGAAGACCCGGATGGCCAGCGTGGTCAGCAGCAACGCCGTAGGAGCGTCGTGCACGTGCCCTCCCCATGGGAAGTGGTAAATAGAGCGTTTGGAGAGCCGGAAACGTGCAGGCCGACCAACAAAAAATATTACGGTCAGTATCAGATCAAACGTTTTCAGTTACTGAACCGACAAGTGAACGAGAAGGATCAGGAAAGAACTGCTTACAGACACATGGTCTAGAAGTGGGAAACAGCGGAATGGGTGGCGCGGACGCAGCCGGGGACCGTAGTGCGCACAGTTGCTGCGTGTCGGCGAGGCCGCCGCGCCCGGCCCGCTGAGCGAGCGGCGGGCCCGTCGTCAGGAGTCGGCGATGGGGGTCGAAGCCGCGTAGCAGCGGCGTGGCCTACTGGGTGTAGCCGCGCACGGTGCACAACCGTGTCGCCGTAACTGCCGGATCAGCCAGGCCAGGCGAGCGGGTCAGGCAACATCAGGTGGCGTGGGTGCCGGCGCCGCGTCGGATGCGTCCGAGGAGGTCGCGGTGGTAGGCGGCGAGGCCACCGGGCGGGATGGGTGCGGGGCTGCCGGTGAGGGTGTACCACTCCTCCGCCCCGGTGTACTGGATGCTGACGCGGGCAGTCTGGCGGTCAGGCTGGAGGGTAGTGGCGACGGTGAGGTCGCCGGTGATGACGCCGACTTCGTCGGTCATGGCGCCGCCGGGCCCGGCGAGCACCCGGTCGATGTACTGGTCGATGCTGGGCGGGCAGGGACAGTGCCGCAGGTTAGGTGGCCGGTCGCGGTAGTGCCGCGAGGCGGGCGAAGGCATTGATGAGTTCGTGCCGCCAGGGCCAGGTCGCGGCGATCCGCAGGCGAAGGCGGCGGCCGCCGCGAGTCATGCGGGCGGCTGCGTGCAGCAGCCGGTAGAAGAGCTGATCGCGATGAAGTCCGAGAGCATGCGGCGCAGTGGGGCCATGTTGCGGGTACTCCGGTGTGCAGACTGTTCGAACCAGCCGCTCGGCGGGGGTCCGCCCGCCGATCGCCGGATGGCCCGACGAATGCCGGGCTTTCATGCTGGTGGCATAACACCTGCGCACGCGAGGAAGTTTCCTCGGCATGTCGTTGGTGGCGGGCGCCCTTTGCCTCGCCGTCGCACGCCCAGAAGTTCGCGATGCCACTGTGGACGCACTCGCCACGCGGGCCGTCGAATTGGGCCATTGAGCCACCCGGACACCTCCTCCTCGGACCCCACGATCCGATCTTCAAAAGATGTCCGCAAACGGGGGCAAACCCACCTGCACCGCCACCCCTCGGCCATGACCAGCAGCCGGACCCGCAACGGGAGCGCCACACCGATCCGCTGCTCGTCCGCGGTCGGGCTTGCGAGAACACGCGCTCGGCGAGGTCCGCCACGTACGACAGATAGCGGTGCAGGTGCGCAGATACGCGGCGACAGCGCCCCAGTGCCGGGCCATCATGAGCTCGACGGCCCGGGCTTCCCCGCGACCGGCCCATGCGGCGATCTCCCAGTCGGCAAGTCCCGAATCCGGCGGCACGCCCCTTTCCGAGCGCGGCCGCCGGAGCCGAAGGACATGTCACGCATCGCCTGTCACCATCGGGCCATGTTCGAGCACATCCGCTTCCTGATCAGCGGTCCCGAGGTGAACGCGGCTCCCCCACGAGGCGGCCCGTCACCGCGCGTGACGCGACGCCGGACGTACCCGTACGCGTATGGCCCTGCCTACGAAGAAGCCTCCCACGGCCAGGAATACCGCGGCACCACCGGCTACCTGGACCGCGGTGTCGTTGTCACTGCCAGTCGCGGCAAGCTCCTCGTCATGCTCGGGGCCAGCTGTCGCAACGTGGCCGGAACTACCGGTCTGGCCCTCCAGGTGTGCACCACTGCCCGGCCGCGAGGCGTCTGCAGCGGGGGCGGGAACCCCGTCCAGGCTGACGGCCACCGTCGCCTCGCCGTTCGCGGACGCGAGGACCTTGACCTCGACCTTGTGGGCCTTATCGGTCAGGGAGCGGCCTGCCGCTATCGCATCCCCGGCGGGCTTGTCCAAGCCGGCCGGGTGATCCGCCTTCGGTGCAAGCTCGACCATCTTGGCGTTGCTGTAGTCACCCTTCGGCACCCGGTAGGCGAAGACTCCCTGGAGCTGCTGGTCCAGGCTGCCGGACGGGCTTCGCAGCTCCACGACGAGCCGGTCCTCGCCAACCGGGATGTCGAGCGCTCGCACTCCGTCGCTGTGGGCGTGGAGCGGCGTCAGCCTGTAGGTACCGGACTTGGTGACCTTCGGCGCCTGCTTCCCGGTCAGCCACCCCGCCTTGATGAGCTCGGGCGCGGTGAGACCCATGCCAACGCCGCCGCCACCCATCGGCGTCTTGAAGCTGTTGTCAAGGGTGTCCTTGCAGGTCGCGAGGTCGGTGCCGGTGCACTTCGCCCGATCCTGGTGCTGAAATCCGAAGTTGTGGCCGAACTCATGAACAAGGACGGTCTGATCCGCGCCGCGCCCGTCGCTGAATATGGGCACCCAGCTCTTGCCGCCGCCCAGCGCGCCCAAGCCGCCGTAGCCGCAGTTGGCCACATCGCCCGGGAAGACGACCGAAAGGTGCTCGTAGTCGTCCCAGTCGAGCCCTTGCTTCGCAAGAGCGCCCTGGGTCTCGTCGAAGATCCTCGAGTTGTCGCAACCGGCCCCTGCTATCGGGAGGTCGATGGGCCCCATCACGCCCGCGTCGCCGGAGCCGGGCTCGAAGGTGGTGGCGCCCTTGGAGACCTCGTTGTAGTAGGAGGTCAAGGAGTGCTTCTTGCCGAAGTAGACGTCGTGGAGGGCAGCCCTGGTCTTCGCCGGATCCTTGAAGGAGCCGTCGGTGAAGTTCACCATCACGACCTGGAGCCGGCGATGATCCGGTCCGTCGGCCGCGGCGGCAGGCGTGGGGACTCCGGCGGCGAGCGCGGCTGAGGCGCAGGCGGCGGACAGGGCTAGAGCATGCCTGGACAGGCGCATGGTGTGGGGCTCCTTGCAGTCGAATGCTGAGTGTGTCTCAACCCCATGAAGCACCGTCGCGGCTACCGGTCCCGCTCCGTTATCGTGCCGTTATCTGACACTCGTCGAGTGGAGACAGTGAAGGCCGCACACCCGGCAGCACGGCGTCGGCGCAGGGCGGCGGTAGCAAGCCGGTCGGTTCCCGGAACGAGAGCCGGCATGACACGAACGCCTACCGCCGCTGTTGCAGCGCCCACGCCGCTCGCGACCCAGCCCGGCCAAGGCTCCCCCGGCATCCGTCGGCAAGGGCCCGTGCAGACTTCCCGCCGCCAGACTCGTTCGGCTGACCTGGGAGGAGCGTGGGTCCCCTGGAGAAGCCCATGACGAAGAACGGCTCCAACGCCCGCAAGGCCCGCATCCGCGCCCAGGCGGACGAGGCAGATATGACCTACCGCCAGGCCTCCCGGGCTCTGAACGACGAACGCGCTGCGTGGCTGGAGACGGCACGCGCTCTCTTCCACAGCCCGGAAGAACTCCGCGACACCCAAGAGATCTACTTGCTCGACCTGTCAGAGAAGGGGGCATGTCTCCCGGAGCTGGTAAAGGTCTGCCTGTATGCCCTCACTCTCCGTCTGGGCACCGGCACTCTGATCGACCCTCGCGGCGTGACCTGCACAGTGACTGAGTTGGCAGCGGCCACCAGCCTCTCGGACGCGGCGGTCGAAAACGCCCTCTACGTCGGTGAAGCACACGGCTGCATCAGAGGGACCAGTGACAAGGAGTACCGCCTGACCGTGCCCGGCGAGGACATCGGCATGTACGAATACTGGCTCCAGAAGCTGAAAGAGCCAGTGCGTGACACCGCGGTGTATCAACGGATGAAGGATCAGCTCGTTGCCGCGACGCGCTGAAGCGCATCTGACCGGCTGGGCTGGGTCCCCAACTTCGGGTAACAGCCCAGCCGGTGTGCCGCAGCGCAGCATTCGCACGGCGCGGTCAGTCAGCTGCGCAGCATCTACGGCTGGCAGGCGGTTGTCAAAAATCTCAGCACCTCAAACGACTCGTGTTTACCGTCATGGAGCATGAGTAAAGATCCGTGGGCCGAACTCGCTTGCTCCCTGGAGGGGCTCCGCGCCGCGTTCAACGACAGCTACGGGGCGAGCCACGGATTCCTCCCTGGCTCCCGGCGAGCGAAGAGTGCCAGCGAGACACCTTGGCAGGCTCCTGGGGAGCGCACCCAGTACGTGATGCCAACACACCCCGCTGTCATCCGTGTTCGTCATGCTCGATCACCTGGACAGCCTGGGACCCTGTTCAGGTCACCAGGAGGGATCACGGCCTCGCACACCGTCGCCCGAGCGACTCTCGACATCGCGATCGCCCAGTGGTTCCTTCTCGAGCCGGAGATCGGCGAACGGGAACGTGTGCGCCGCTACATGAACCTCCGACTTCAGAGCCTCAAAGAACAGACGCAGCTTGAGAACGGTGCAGAAACCACGGCCATCCGTGACCACGCCAAGAACCGCATCCGTCTCATCCTGGAAGCTGCCCGCGCACACCGCTTCGAGGTGCGCGGGGAACGCGACAAGTACAACCCGCCCTTTCTGGGCGAGCGGATGCCCCGTACGACCTCCCTGGCGGCACAGATCATCGCCAGAAGTTCCGGTGCTCGGGCCGCTCTTCTGGCGCCTCGGCTCGGCTGTAACGCACGGCCAGCAGCACGGCATCACTATGTTCTTCGAGAGCACCGACCAACTTGTCGACCCCGCGCACGGCGATGCTGCGGCACGGATGCAGGCAAGCTCCAAAGACACAGCCCTGCGGTGCGGGGGAGCCCCGCTGGCTGCGATCGCCGTCTTCCAGCGCCTGTTCGCCCAGTACGGCTGGGACACGGACAGACTCAGCACGGCGGTGTCGGATGTCATCAGGACGTGGCAGTCCATTGCGGGTGTCCAGGCACCTCGCGCACCTGACACCTTTCTTCAGCGGTAGGCCTTATACGTTGGCGCACGATTCCCCGCCGGGGAAGCACGGAGCCCTCCGTGCGTGCGGCGGCTTACCGTCGCGGGCTGCCGTGGCGGCCCGCCTGGCGGGCGCTCCCGGTAAAGATCTGGTGATGGCCTCCCGTCCGGCGGGAGGGAACCTTGATCACGCTTTTCTGCAGGTCAACGCCAAGGTTCTATGGCCCGATGATCAGCAAGGCGGAGGTCCGCCCGGGGAACGGGTGGAGCTACCTCTTCCGCGGCGTGATGGTCGGCGACGGCCACCGCCCTGCGGGCACGCCCCTGTACGCCGCCCAGGACGAAGCCGGTGTCCCACCCGGTGTCTGGAAGGGGCGGGGCCTGGCCGCAGTCGGCCTGGTGGCCGGGGAGGTGGTGACCGAGCGGCAGGCGGAACTGCTCCTGGGGGAAGGCCGGCACCCGGATGCCGACCGGATCGAGCGCGAGTGCCTGGAGGCGGGCGACGATCCGGCGAAGGCGCGGCGGGCGACCGTGCTGGGCAGGCCCATCGAGCACAACCGCTCGCCGAAGACCGAGAAGGCCAAGGAGCGGACGCCCTGGCTGGCTATGGACTTGGTGTTCCGGGCGCCGTCGACGGCGCACATCGCGTGGGCGCTCGGGGATGACGAGACCCGGCTGGTGCTGGAGCTGTGCCAGGACATCGCCAGGGACAAGGCGCTGGCGTGGTTTGAGGATTCGGTCGCGGAGATCCGCTGGCGGAGCGGCGGCAAGATCCGCAAGCCGATCAGGGATGGGCTGATCGTCGCGGTGTTCCGGCACTACGAGTCGAGAGCTACCGAGTCGAAGCCGCTGCTTCACGATCATGCGGTGGTGTCGATCCGTGCCCGGCGGCCGGACGACAAGGGGACGTGGGAGAACTTGTCGGCGGACTCGATGCTGGCCCACATTGTCGCGGCCGACACCCTCTACACCCTCTACTTCATGGAGGAGGTGTCCGCCCGGCTCGGGTGGGCCTGGGAGCCGCGCGAGGTGACGCCTGGCCGCCGGCCCGTCATGGAGATCGCCGGGATCGACCAGCGGCTCATCGGCTGGCAGTCGACCCGCCGCCAGCAGATCGAGGACGCGCTGTCCGTCCTCACGGCCGACTACGAGGAACGGCAGGGGCGCCCGCAGGGGGAGCAGGCCGCCTACGCGCTGGGCTGCCAGGCCGCCGACCAGACCCGCCCTGCGGAGCGCACGGAGCTGCTGTCGCTGACCGAGCTACGCGAGCGATGGCGCGCCTCAGCGATCCGGGCGTTCGGCGCCTGCACCATCTACAAGCTGGCGGAGCGGGCACGGGCGGCGGCCGCAGCGGTCTGGGCGCGGGTGCGGCCGGTGGTCGACGTCACCCTGGCCGCCGTAGACACCGTCGCCGTGGTGTACGTGATGCGCGGCGCGTTCAAGCGCCACCACCTGCTCGCCGAAGCCCGCGGCCACCTCTCCTACGTCCTGCGCGGCCGGCCCCACCAGGCGGGGCTGGACGAACAGATCGTGCAGACAGTCGTCGACGACTACACCCACCCCGTCGGGCGCGGCCTGAAGATGACCGCCGACCTGCGCGCCCTGTACCCGCGCGACACCGAGGACCAGGCCGTGCTGCGCCCGCTGACCCGGAAGCGGTCCGCGCCCCAGTACGAGCGGGCCCGCCTCGCCGCCGGCGCCCTGGCCACCCGGGTCCGCGCAGCGCGGCGTGCGGAGCGCCTGAGCTCCCGCACCCGGCCGCACGCCGTCGCCGCGCCCGCCGCCTCGAGGTCGCACCCGCGGCCGTTCCACTCCGCCCGGGAGGCCGGCCGCGTCCTGGAGCAGGAGACCGGCGTCGACACGGTGGAGCAGACCCGCCGGACCCTTGAGGCCGCCGCCGCCAAGCTCCAGGACGGCATCCGGGCGCGCGCCGTCGCCCACGGCCCCCGACCGCAGCCCGCCCCGGCGACGGCCCCGCCGCCGCACACCCAGCAGCCCGGCACCCAGCACACGCCGGGCCGGACCACAGGAGGAGTCGCGTGAGCACCCCGGAAGACCAACCCAGCCTTGATGACGCCCTCGCCCGCGCCCGCGCAGCCGCCAAGGACATATCCGCCGCGGTCGATGAGGACCAGGAGCCCGAGTCCGATGAGCTCCTGGTGTGGCAGCCGATCTGGAAGCGCCCCCGGAAGCCGAAGTCGAAGGCGGCGAAGAAGCAGGAGCTGCGCAAGCAGCGGCGGCGACTCCAGGACGCCGGGAAGCGCCGCCTCGCCGCCGCGCAGTCGCGCCGGCCCCGGTCCCGGCAGAACCGGATCGGCAACGCGGCCGCGCGCCGCGATGCCCGTGCCCTGTCCCGGGTGCGGCACTCCACCGCCTGGCTGTGGTGACGATGCCGGGCATCGTCCACCGAGTGGAGCCCACGATGTTCTGCATCCAGTGGCGATGCACGACATCGGGTGGAATCCACTCAGTGGACGCCACCCGATGGGATCCACCGAGTGGACTCCACTCCGTGCGCCGGACGACGATGCACGCCACGTGGTGCGCACCGCGATGTCCGCCACCGCATCCGGCGGCGCACCACCCGACGATGCCCGGCACTCTCGCGCGCGCCCGGTGCGCCGCACCGGTGTGCCCACCGCCGACCGACCCCTTGACCAGATGCGGCCGGTGGCGTGCTTGACCCCTTGACCAGGTCCGCTACCGAGGACGTTTCTCCTTGACACAGCCCGTTTCGGCTGGCGATCAGGTCGTGGTCAAGGGGGTGCGTGATAGGGGAGCCCGCCCGGCCGTGGCGCGCGCCAGGTGCGCTGCGGTGATGCCGATGGAACGCACCACGATGGGCGATGCGGTGTGGCGCGCGGCGGTGGCGCGCATCGGGTGCGCCTACACGACGGTCAGGCGCACCGGGTGCGAGCCGGCCGGTGCGGGGTGGGCATCGAGGGCCTGGCCCACTCCGACGGCCTCCAGCTGGCGCAGAGTGTCGGCGACGTCTTCGTGGTCCTCGGTGAGGAACTGCGCGGCGAAGTCGATGACGGCGCGGGCGATGCCTTCCGCCGTGTCCGGTCCGGCCTGCGCCCAGGTCCGCAGCGAGGTCACGAAGACGCGTCCGAGGGCCTCCAGGGCGAAGGTGTCAGCGCACGGCTCGCCCGCCTCCGGGCCGGGCAGCGCGGTGACGGGGACGACGATCCGTTCGACGACGTCGACGAGCAGCTCGGGCATCCGCGGCTCGCCGCTGGCGAACTCGCGGGCGGCTTCGGCGTCGTCGGCCTGGACGGCCCGGAGGTAGCTGAACGCGCTGATGGCCGCGTCCGGGGTCATCGGGGCGAGCGGCATGTTGGTGGTGGGCATGATGGCTCCTCACGTACGGGGCGCCGCGCCGATCGCGGCGGCTCATAAGCGATCTTCAGAGCAGACGCCTGTGGATAGATTTCGCGCACCGACGGTGAGTGGACTCGCCTGGCTGGCGCCTGCGTTGCCCCTTGTCCAGTTCCGCTACCTGCGACATTCCGCCCATTCCGGTGGGGAGAAATCTCCGTCCCGGCACGCTGCGCGACGCCCCGGGGGAAAAGCCGCTGCCGTCCGGGGCGTGCCGCTGGGAGACTGCGGGGATGACCACGCAGCGGCTGCCGTTCCCGGTCCCGGACGAACGCGCCCACTACTTCGTCGACAGCTACGCCGACATGCACGACCTCGTTGAGGACCTGGTCGTGCCCGTCGGCGCTCCCGGGGCCGCAGCGACCGTCCTGCGTACGGTCCGCGAGCTGCTGCGCCAGTCGTACTACTGCTACGAGTTCTCCACGGTGGCGGTCATGCACTCCCTGATCGCGGTGGAGATCGTGCTGCGCGACCGGATCCCGGACGCGGGCAAGAAGCCGCTGCACCAGCTCATCAAGCAGGGCGCCGCCGACGGGATCCTGACGGCACGGCAGGCGGAGTACCTCGACTATGGTCGGCAGATCCGCAACGGCATGGCGCGCGGCCAGACCACGCACGCGGTGATGCCACCGGCCATGGCGATCCCGATGGTGACGACCTCGTTCACGATCGTCTCCGAACTCTGCACCGCTGTCCTGTGACACGGAACCTGGACCGATTGCCATCGAGGTTGGACCGCTGTGCAGGCGGCAGAGGACTCCGATAGTGCAGGCTTTGGTGAATTCAGCAATCCGTGTACTGTCGTGGGTGTGCTGACTCTCGCTGCTGACATCGAGGTGCTGGCGCGGTTCGGCCGCGCCCTCGCCGACCCGATCCGCTGCCGGATTCTCCTCACCCTGCGCGAGGCGCCGGCCCACCCCGCCGACCTGGCCGACGCTCTGGAGATCTCCCGGACCCGGCTGTCGAACCACCTGGCGTGTCTGCGCGACTGCGGCCTTGTCGTCGCGGTGCCGGTGGGCCGGCGCACCCGCTACGAGCTCGCCGACGAACGCCTCGGTCACGCGCTGGACGACCTACGCACCGCCGTGGTCGCCGTCGAAACCGACAAGACGTGTGCGGACGCGGAGCAGAAGGGCTGCTGCTGATGACCGCGGAGATATCCGTCGGCATCGGCCCCTCCCCGGCCCGCCGCGACGTCCTCGCCAGGCGGATACGGCTGCTGGTCGCGGCCACCATCACCTACAACGTCATCGAAGCGGTCGTCGCGATCACCGCCGGGACGATCGCCTCCTCCACCGCGCTGATCGGCTTCGGGCTCGACTCCGTCATCGAGGTTTCCTCCGCCGCCGCGGTCGCCTGGCAGTTCTCCGCCTCCGACCACGCCACCCGAGAGGCGCGGGAGAAGCGGACGCTGCGGATCATCGCGGTGTCGTTCTTCGCGCTCGCCGCGTTCGTCGGCATCGACGCTGTCCGCGCGTTGGCCGGCACCGGCGAGGCCGAACGCTCCATCCCCGGCATCGTCATCGCCGCCCTCTCCCTCGCGGTCATGCCGTTCCTGTCCGCCGCCCAGCGCCGGGCCGGACGCGAACTCGGCTCCGCCAGCGCGGTCGCCGACTCCAAGCAGACCCTGCTGTGCACGTACCTGTCCGCCGTGCTCCTTGTCGGCCTGGTCCTCAATGCCACCCTCGGCTGGTCCTGGGCCGATCCCATCGCCGCCCTCGTCATCGCCGCCATCGCCGTCAAGGAAGGCCGCGACGCCTGGCAGGGCATGGGCTGCTGCGCGGCCCCGGCCGCGGCGGTGCCGCCTGCCGGTGCCGAGCAGAGCGACACCTGCGGGTGCCGCCCCGGCTGCGACTGCTGCGGCTGAACCGCGCCCACCGAACACAGCGGGCTCCGGCGAGCACACCGTCGGGGCCCGCTGCTGTCCATGGGGCACGGGCACGAACCGACATCGGATGCTCGGAGACCGGGGTCCTAAGCTGACCCGGGCATTGGCCGTGGATTGGAACAGGAAGGCGCTGCGGCGTGGCAAACACCGAAAACGACCTGGCGGGCGCGCAGCGCGAGCACTGGCAGGGCACCTACGCCGCCCACCCGGGCATGTACGGCGAGCAGCCCTCCGCGCCCGCAGTCCATGCTGCGGAGATGTTCAGGGCCGCCGGCGCGCGTGAGGTGCTGGAGCTCGGTGCCGGCCATGGCCGGGACGCCCTCTACTTCGCTCGCGAAGGCTTCACCGTGCAGGCCACCGACTTCAGCCCCGTCGGCCTGGAGCAGCTGCGGGAGGCCGCTCACGCCCAGGGCGTCGCGGAGCAAGTCACCACCGCCGTCCATGACGTCCGCGAGGCGCTGCCGCTTCCGGACGGCTCCGTGGACGCCGTGTTCGCGCACATGCTGCTCTGCATGGCGCTGTCCACCCGGGAGATTCACGCGGCGGTGGGCGAGATCCGCCGCGTCCTGCGGCCCGGCGGCGTGCTCGTCTACACCGTCCGGCACACGGGCGACGCCCACTACGGCGCGGGCACCGCGCACGGCGACGACATCTACGAGCACGGCGGCTTCGCCGTCCACTTCTTCGACCGCGCCCTGGTCGACGCCCTCGCCGACGGCTGGACCCTGAACGAGGTCCACGCCTTCGAGGAGGGCGACCTGCCCCGCCGCCTGTGGCGCGTCACCCAGACCCTGCCCCGGTGACCCCCAAGCCGATACCCGCCGCGGACATCACCGTCGACGGCACCGGCCTGCTCCGTGTGACACTCCTGCTCCGCCTCCGCGCCCGCATCGCCACCGCCGGACCCGGCACGGTCGTCCATGTCCTCGCCACCGACCCGGCCGCCCCCCTCGATCTCCCGGCCTGGTGCCACATGACCGGGCACGAATACCTCGGGCCTGTCCCCGGCGGCCGGCCGGTGTACGCGCTGCGGCTCGCCCCCGACGCCGTCCCCACCCGACCCGACGCGCCCTGACACCGGCGAAGGGGAAGAAGTCCACTCCCACGGCCGGGAAGGTGCGGGCCGATGCGCTGCGGATGCTGGGGTGCGTGCGGATAGCCACGGTGCGGCAGATGGCTGAGGTGATCACGGCGGAGGATGCCGACGGCCGGTCGTACGTGCGTAGGGCGATGAACAGGCTGGCGGAGCTGGGGCTGGCGGAGACGAACGGCAAGGACGGAGGGCACTCGATCTGGAACCTGACTCCGGCGGGGCAGAAGGCTCTGGCCGACGGCAACGAGCTGCCTGCCCGACCGAAGGCCGGCACTGGAGCGAAGGCGGTGAAGGCCGGGTTCGGTCCGCACGGCGTCGCGGTGACGGACATGATCCTCGCCTACGGCGGCCGCAAGCACCTGACCGACTGGCAGGTGGAGGTCAACCACGCCATCAAGGAGACCGGCCTGAGCTTCAACACCGATGCAGTCCTGGCCCTGCCGACGAAGACCAGCGAGGTGCGCCTCTTCGAGCTCGACAACGGCACCATGTCACAGGCCCGGCTCGCCAAGGAGGTCTGGGATTACGAGCGCTACGCCGGGCACCGCGTCTGGGAAGCCGCCCGCGGCACGATCGGCAACACGTTCCCGTTCTGGCAGCGCCACCGCTACACCCGCTCCCAGACCTTCCCGCGGCTGCATGTCGTCCTGGCGGGCAAGGAGGAGCACCTGCTCGACAACCGCCTGGAGGCGCTCGCCGACGACGTGAAGGCCATCGCCGTCGCGGTGTGGGTGAACACCCTGCCCCGGCTCCAGCGCGGCGAACCCTGGTACGAGATCGGCGTCGACGACCCGGACCGGCGCCGCGCCCGATACCCCGAACCGGCAGGGCGCTGACGGCAGCGCAGCTCGCCCAGCACGCACGGCCGACCGGAGACCTCGCCCGTTCGAGGGAATGGGCGGCTCGTGGCTTCGGCCGCTGCGCTCGCGCCGGTTAGCATCCTGCCCGGCTAGTGGCGTACTGCCGATCACCGCCCGCGTCCGGAGCCACGCCGCCGGGCGCGGAGGTCAAGGTCCTGCGGGGCCCGCCCCTTCCCGTTCTTGCGTTCCGTCGTGTCTACGGCAGTCGTACGAGCCTGTGTCGGGGGCGTGGCCCGGCACGGCCAAGGAGTACGTCATGCCGAAGAACCAGTCCACCGCCGCGCAGAGCGCCCGCCGGGCGAGCCGGAACGGGAACAAGTACACCGAAGCCCTGCGCCGCGCCAGGACAGGCGATGCGCCGCACGCACCGCACGTCCTGCGGTTCCTGGCTGAGCGCTCGGGGAACCTCTACCACCTGGCCGGCGGGATCGCGGCGGCTTGGGCGCACAGCGGACAGCGGGTCCTGCTCCTCGAGGAAGCCGAGGACTACTGGCGCTGGACCATGAGCGGCGTGGGTCGCCGCCGGGGCCGCCGCAAGAAGGAGATCGAGCCGGCCACCCCGCCGGAGCCGACGACCAGCACGCTGTGGGCCTCGCCGGACGGCCCTGGCCTCCTGACACGCCATACCTGCATGTGGGAGGCCCGCCACCCCACACAGGAGAGCGACCGCGGCTTCCCCCGCACCGACCGCAGCCCGCTCACGGCGGCGGTGGCCGACGCCCTCGACGTCTACGACGTGATCGTCCTCCTGCCGAGGCACTGGTCCTACCCCGACCGGGAGACCGCGACAGCGCACGTCGTTCTCGGGGAGATCGACATCTTCCCGCACACCGACTGCAGGACCGCGCTCCCCGGCCCCAGGGGCGAAGAGAAGGGTGTCCCACTGAGCCCCGAGCAGAGCGCGGCGGTTCTGCGCGAGCGCTGTCTGGGCTTCCTCTTCGGATTTCCGCATCTGCCCATCCAGCTGGACGGGGTGATCTGGCAGTCGAGCGGGGAGCTGCCCGTCGACGCGGACTACCTGGCGGGCGTCGACCGGGACATGAACCGCGCCGGACTCCGCCCCCTGGGCTGGACGATCACCGGGCGCCTGCCTGCCCCGCACAAGCAGCTGCCCGAGCCCGACCAGTTGAAGGACCCCTCCTTCGTCCAGCGGTACCAGCCCATCGCGGGACGCCTGCGCACAGCACTGGACGCCCGTCCAGCCAGCAGGAACTGACCTGGGAAGGCTGGCCCGCCCCCTGGCCCGCGGGCCAGCCCTCAGGCGTTCTCGTTCCTTTGTGGGCGTAGTCGTTGTCAGCCTGCCGCGACGTCGCGTAGTTCCCGTACAGCGCGCTCGCGGTGGTGTTGAGCGGGGATCGCCTCGTACACGACGACGGCCCGCTCCGGGTGGGAGCGGGCCGCAATCTGGTGGCACCGGTTAGGCCGTGTGCTTCCGGTCGAGCAGCATCACGGCATACAGCGGGGAGTCCGGGAACGGCTGGCGCTCGCCGACCTTCCTGTATCCCCAGCCCTCGTACATCGCCTGGAGCCGGGCCGCTTGGTGTCCACCGTGAGCACGGCCAGGGCTTCGGGCCGGTCGGCGAGCAGCGCGGTGTGCAGCCGCTGCCCGAGACCCTGCTTGCGCCATTTCGGCCTGAGCATTAGTTCCGAGACGGAGAACGTCGACGGGTCGGCCGGCTCTTCGGCCAGGTACTCACGCCACCATTCGCGGCCTGGCTCGCCTGGCGCCCCGTAGGTGAACCCGATGGGTTCACCGCCCGCGTAGGCGACCACGCACGCGAATCCTTCACGCCCGCCCCAGTGGTCCACGAACCAGGGGAAGCGCTGTACGAACTCTTCGTGCCGCCGCTCGAAGTAGGCGTCTGCGTGGACGTCGAGCAGGGTCTGCCGGATGTCGGGCAGGTCGTTGTGTCCGTAGCGGCGCAGGTCGATGGCGGGTGCCGTGGTCACGCGGGGCTCCATTCGGATCGGTAACGGTCGGCCCACTCGCGCGCCACGGTGGTGGAGGGCGCGAGCGTGAGGAGATCACGGTAGAAGTCGCCCAGCAGGACGCGCAGTCGGCCGGGCAGGGGGCTTCCGGACATCACGGTGAAGCGTCCTCGGTCGTGGCGCAGGCTTGTTCGGCGTCGCCCTGGTGGAGCTGGGCGATGGCGAGGTCCACGGTGGTCATGGCGCGGTTGCCCCGGTAGGCAGCCGGGAGCGCGGACAGGGCGCGGTGTGAGGCTGCTTCTGCCTCCGCGGGCTGGCCGAGACGGCTGCGGACGATCCCGGTCAGGGCGTGCAGTTCTGCGGGCCCGTAGAAGGCGATCCAGGACGGACGGGGGCGTTCCTCGGCTCGTACCAGGGCCTCTTCGGCGTATCCGATCGAGCGGAGGGCGGCCTGCCGGTCGCCCCGGTAGGCGTGCCCGATTGCGGCACGGGCGTGCGCGAGGGATCCGAACAGCGGATCGCGGCGCGTGATCGCGCAGGCGGCCTGTGCTGCTGCGACACCTTCGGCGTGGTGACCGAGTTGGTGCGCAAGGATGGAGGTGGAGTTCCACACTCGCATCAGTGCCACGGGGTCCTGTGACAGCCCGGCCAGCCTCAGCGCCGGCGCTGTCACGTTGTTGGGCGGGTAGATGTCTGATGGTGCGTCGTGGCGTGGTGGAGCCCGGTTCCGGGCTGTGCTCAGGCCGCGATGGCGAGGTTGGCGACGCCGGTGATCTGTTCCCAGATTGCGAAGCGGACGGTCATCTTGGCTCGGTAGTCGTGTGCGGGCATCAGGTGGCGGCGGGGCCGGAAGTGGGGCGAGATGCCGTTGAACGCGGACAGGAACCGCTGGGCCCCGCCCACCGAGCGGAAGCCCTTCATCGCGCGTTCACGCTGCCTCGTTGGCTGGTGGCTGTTCTCCGCCCGGTTGTTCAGGTACTTCGACTGCCGGTGCTCGACAAAGGGCATGGCCTCGCGGTGGGCGGCGCCGTAGGGGCGGAGCTTGTCGGTGACGATCATCCGTGGTACCGCACCCGTGTTTCTCAGCAGGCGGCGGAAGAATCGCCTGGCCGCGGCGGTGTCCCGCCGGTTCTGTGCGAGGATGTCGAGCACCATCCCGTCCTGGTCGACAGCCCGCCACAGGTACTTCTGCTCACCGTTGATCTTGATGAGCACCTCGTCCAGATGCCATTTGTCCCCGGGCCGGGGCCAGCGGCGACGCAACTCGCGGGCATAGGCCGGGCCGAACTTCACACACCAGCGGCGGACCGTCTCGTAGGAGACGACGATCCCGCGCTCGAGCATGAGCTCCTCGACCTCGCGGAACGACAGGGGGAAGCGTACAGCCACACGCAGTGGGAGATGACCTCGACCGGGTACCGGTGCCCCTTGTACGACAGCGACGCGCTCCCCACGGACGCCCCCTCCCAGCCTGATCGACCCGAAGATCATCCCACCGGCCAGCCAACGTGACAGCGCCGTTGAAGAGGCGTTGTGCGTACGCCGGGGGGAGATGCACGGTCAGACGCCGGAAGCGCCCGTCGTCGGTGGTGCCGATGGGTGCGGTGTAGCCGAAGCGGGCCCGGGTTTCCACGGTGATCCCGCCGGTGGTGGCGGCCTGTTTCCGGCGACGTCTGCGGACCTGGGGTTGCCAGCGCGCCCGTACGGCCGCGTCGATCCGTTCGGCGATGCCCTGGGTCGGGTGCTTGCGCTCGCCCTTGCGGTAACGCTCCACCGAACGCTGGCTGACCCCGATCTCCTGGGCAACGGCTTTGGTCGTCTTGAGCTGCTTCATCAGGAAGTTGATGCGTGCCTGGAGGCTCTTGGGCGGCTGGCGGGTGAAGCTCTCCCGGTCGGCGCGTTCGATGGCGTCGTCGATCTCTCCCACAGCGCCTACTCTCCTTCGTCCAGGACGGCGTCGCCGCCCTTGATGTGGCGGGCGGGGTTGTAGCCCTTCTCCATGAGGTCGACCGCCCACAGCATCGACTGGACGCCCTCCAGTTTCGCCAGGCACGGGGTGGGCCCGAGGCGTCTCCCTGTGGCTGGCCCAGCTCAAGAGGCTTTCGGAGAGTGCGCCCTGAAAACGCCGCCGGCCGGCACCCGTGAGGGCGTCGGCCGGTCGAGGCGAGGGTGGGATCGGGCGGGTCAGGCAGCGGGGACGGCGTCCTTGGCGTCGGCGGCCGCGGAGTCGGCGGTGGTGCGGTCCGCGTCGCCGCCCTTGCGGGACGGCTTGAGGAAGAGGGCGAGGAGGATGCCAACGGCGAGGGTGGGGGCGATCCAGAGGTAGCCGGTGGCGGTGGCGTGGGCGAAGGCGTCCAGGGCGGTGTCGCGCAGGGCGGCAGGCAACTGCCCGATGGTGTCGGGGCGGGCGGCGTCGAAGCCGTCGGCGGTCGGCAGGGCGCGGGTGCGGTCGGCGAAGCCGGTGTTGAGGAGGGTGCCGAAGACGGCGACTCCGAAGGCCGCGCCGATGGAGCGGGCGAAGGTGACCACAGCGCTGGCGGCGCCGAGGTCGGCGGCGGGCACGCTGTTCTGAACAGTGGTCAGGACGACCATGGGCACCATGCCGATGCCGACACCGGTGATCAGGAAGTAGACGCTGAGCACGAGGGTGGTGGTGGCGCCGCCGATGGTGCCGAGCAGAAGCAGTCCGGCGAGGTTGGCGACCAGCCCGCCCAGCAGGATCCTCCGCAGCAGCTCGACGCGTGCGGCCCAGCGTCCGGCCAGGGACTGGCTGATGACCAGTCCGGCGACCAGGGGCAGCATGTAGACGCCGGACAGGGTGGCCGAGACTCCGTGGACGATCTGGAGGTAGGTCGGCAGGTAGACCAGTACGGCGAACATGGCGGCGTTGGCCAAGAAGCCGATCAGCGAGGAGAACACCACGGTCCGGGAGCCGAGTATGGCCGGCGGCAGGACCGGGGCGGAGACGCGACGCTCGACGGGCACCAGCAGTACGGCCAGCGTGACGGTGGCGACGATCAGGCCGACGATAGACGGCGAACCCCAGCCCCAGCGCTCACCGAAGGAGGTGACCAGGACCAGGCCGGTGGCGATGGCGGCCAGCAGGGTCGCGCCGAGGTAGTCGATGCGGGCCTTGGCGCCCCGGGTGGCCGCGGGCAGGGCGTGGGCGGCGATGGCCAGGGCAACGATGCCGACGGGCAGGTTGACCAGGAACGCCCACCGCCAGGAGAGCTGGTCGGTGAAGACACCGCCCAGCAGCGGGCCAACGATGCTGGCGATGCCGTAGACCGAACCGAACATGCCCTGATAGCGGCCGCGCTCGCTCGGCGCGACGATGTCGCCGACGAGGGCGAAGGTCAACACGATCATGCCGCCGCCTCCGACGCCCTGGAGGACACGGGCGCCGATCAGCTCAGGCAGGTTCTGGGCCAGGCCGCAGGCCACCGAGGCGATCAGGAAGATCGAGGTCGAGGCCAGGTACAGCCGCTTACGGCCGAACATGTCGCCGAGCTTGCCCCACAGCGGGGTGACCGCGGTCGAGGCGAGCAGATATGCGGCGCTGACCCACGCGATGTCGTCGAACCCGTTCAGGTCCTGCGCGATCCGGGGCAGCGCGGTCGAGACGATCGTCTGGTCGAGCGCGGCAAGCAGGACGGCCAGGATCAGCGCGCTCATCGCGGCGGCAACCCCGCCTCCCGCCTGGGGTGATGAGGACTCGGATGTCTTCGACATGGAAGTTGCCTTTCTGTAAAGGGAACAGGTGAATGACGGAACCTTCTCTATCTGTCACTATACTGTAGCACTTGCAAGTCATACTTCTACTCTCGGGGGGCGTTAGATGTCTCAGGCATCACATTCCGGCACTAGACTCGGACCGGTGAGAGCCGACGCAGCACGCAATCTGGAAGCCGTCCTGACCACCGGGGCACGTATGCTCGCCGCCGATCCCGGCGCCAGCATCGCGAGCATCGCCGCCGAGGCAGGTGTCGACCGGCGTACCGTCTACCGGCGTTTCGCCAACCGCGACGACCTTCTCGCGGCCATCTACGAGGCCCGCCTCACGGCTATCGAGCACGCCATCGAGGACGCCCGCCTGCGTGAGGCGCCCGTCGCCGTCGCCCTGCACCGCTACGTCGAGAACATCATCGCCGTCAACCGGACCTGGCCCGTCGACCTCACCCGCATGCTCGCCGACGACAGCGTCCACGCACGCCGTGACGCCTCCGTCCACGAAGTCGACACCTTCCTGCAGCGCGCCACCGACGAGGGCCTCCTGCGCATCGGCCTGCCGGAAGGGTGGGCTAGCGCGCTGCTGCCGCAGCTGATGCACCTCGTGTCCCGGCAGCTGCCCCAGCTGAGCCCGGGACAGGCAGCCGACGTGGTCGTCGACACCCTCCTGAACGGTCTCGGGGCGTCCTGACATAGCGACGGCCCTCGCAGAGACCTGAGTCCAGGTGTCTGCGAGGGCCGTCGCCACGGGGCTCCCCTCATTCCACGACCTGCCGGGCCGTGTCCGTGTCGGAGGCCTCCCGCTTGTCCTCCGCGTCGCGCGGGCGCGGAGCCGCCGTGGAGGGCGACGGCACGGTGCCGGGCCACCCACCTGGCGGCCTCCACCATCGACCCGGACGAAGAGGTCGCCGCCACCCTGGAAGCAGCCGCCGAGTCCGCCACCCGACGCGGCGGCGCAGTCGCCGCCGTCGCCTGGCTGACCCGCGCCGCCGAACTGAGCGAGAACCGCGAGGACCGGTCCCGCCGCCTGGGCAGCGCGGCATACGTCGCCGGGCACTCGGGCCGGCTGGACCAGGCACGGCAGCTGGTCCGCGAGGGCGCCGGCGCGGGTACCGACGGCTCTCCCGCCTCGGTGGTCGCGTCGGGCTATGTCGCGTTCTTCGAGGACGGGGACATCCGGTCCTCGTAGCACCAGGTGTTCGCGGCGATCGAGAGCATGCGCGACCGCGGGATCCGGGAGCCGGACGAGGTGCTCACGCGGCTGATCGACCTGCTGCTGGCCATCAGCCAGTACGGCAGTGACGAGGCATGGTGGCTGCGGGTCCACGAGCTGCTGGACAGCCTGGGCGACCTGGTGCCCGAGCACTCGCGTATCTACCAGGACGCGGGGGTGACGTGGTCCTGCGCGGCGCTGGGGTGCGGGAGCGAGTGGAGCGGGCCTTCGCCGACCTGCATTCGCTGGAGCCGCGGGACGTGGTTCGGCTGGCCGCCGCCTATCACGTGGACAGGCTCAGCCAGTCGCCCCGCACCGTCAGCTCCGAGATCGGCGATGACCGCGCCCGGTTCGCCCACGCCGGCAATCTGAAAGCCTATGCCGGAAGCGCACCCGTGACCCGCCACTCAGGCAAGAGCCGCCACGTCGCCCACCGGCGGATCAAGAACAGCCGACTGGCCGCGACCGGCCGACACTGGGCATTCGCCGCGCTGACCGCCTCACCCGGAGCACGCGACCACTACAACCGCCGACGGGACACCGGCGACCACCGCTGACGGCACGATGCGGGCGTTGGGCAAGTGCATGACGGTCGCCGGTGGTGCGACGGCGGACGGCAGCAGGTGCAGCTGTCCACGTGCACGGGTCCGGCGTCACAGAAGTGGACGTCCGACTCCAAGGGGCAACTGGGCGGGACGCAGTCGGGCAAGTCCCTGGACGCGACCTGCCCGAGCTCGGCCAACGGCACCAAGCTGCAGATCTGGACCTGCGCGGCCTCCGCCAACCAGCTCTGGAAGCTTCCGGCCTGACGGGAGCCCCTCATCGACATGCTTGATCCCCAGGGGCGAACCGGTCACGTCCGTCCGGTGGCCGCGCGTCCTCCGTCGGGTCCTGGAACCGGGGGCGCGGAGTGCCGATGCCGTGCAGAAACGTGTTGACCACGACGTCGGCCGCCTGTCCGGGACTCAGGTGTGCCTGCTGGTGCGAGGCGAGGTTCACCAGTTCCGGCAGAAGCGGCCCCGCCCATCCCTCCGGCTGGTCCCGGCGCAGCAGTCCCTCGTCGGTGGCCCGCGCGAGGTAGAGCTCGACCTCGGCGATACAGGCCTCCCGGCGCCGCCGGATGGCGTCGTCGGCGAGCATGCGGGCCAGGTCGACCGGCCAGGTGCGGTTGACGGTGATGATGTTCTCGACGTAGCGGTGCAGGGCCACGGCGACGGGTGCTTCGCGCAACCGCGCGTCCTCGATGGCCCGCTCGATGGCCGTGACCCGGGACTCGTGGATGGCGGCGAGGAGTTCCTCGCGGCAGGCGAAGCGCCGGTAGACGGTGCGCCGGTCCACACCCGCCCCGGCGGCGATGTTCGCGATGCTCACGCCGGGGTCGGCCGCGAGCATGCGTGCTCCGGTGGTCAGAACTGCTTCCAGGTTGCGTGCTGCGTCGACTCTCATCCCTTAAGAGTACCGTTGACGCGAATAATCAGAGCTTTATCGCTACTTCTGCGTGCAGCTAATGATGAGAAGCGCTACATTGAAGTGGCAGTTGGGTGCCACGTCCGAAGAACTGAACCGACAGCACCGGAAGAGAGAAAGCACATGATCACCTACGACCGGCTTTTCATCGGTGGTTCCTGGGTGGAGTCGAGCAACCCGGAACTGCTCGACATCGCCTCGCCGCACGACCGGTCGGTGGTCGGCCGTGCCGCGCAGGCGCAGCCGGCGGACATCGACCGCGCGGTCGCCGCGGCACGGGCATCCTTCGAGGCGGGTGAGTGGCGTCTGACCCCGCCGGCGGAGCGGATCGCGGTCCTGCGGCGCTTCAACACGCTCCGCGAGGAGAACGCGGAGAAGATCGCGCACCTGATCTCGTTGGAGAACGGCTCGGCCGGCTGGTTCACCCGAGCCGGACAGCCCGGCCTGACCCGGCAGGCGAACGCCTACCTGAAGGCGGCGGAGGAGTTCGGCTGGGAGGAGACGCTCGTGCCCTCCGACCCGGCGTCCCCGGTGCGCAGCGTGGTGCGCCGCGAGGCGGTCGGCGTCGTGGCCGCGGTGATCCCGTGGAACTCGCCGTTCTCCGCGGCCACCGCGAAGATCATCCCGGCCCTGGTCGCCGGCAACTCCGTGGTCCTGAAGGTGTCCCCGGAGAACTCGCTGAGCATGGGCTTCCTGGCCGAGCTGCTGGAGCAGGTGGGCCTGCCCGAGGGCGTGATCAGCGTTCTGCCCGCGGACCGGGAGACCAGTGAGTACCTGGTGTCGCACAAGGAGGTCGACAAGATCGCCTTCACCGGCTCGACGCGGGCAGGCCGCCGTATCGCCTCGATCGCGGGCGAGCAGCTCAAGCGGGTCAGCCTGGAGCTGGGCGGCAAGTCCGCCGCGATCATCCTCCCCGACGCCGACATCGAGAAGGCGGTCGCGGGCCTGAAGTTCGGCTCCCTGCTCAACAACGGCGAGGCCAGCATCGCGCAGACCCGCATCCTGGCTCCGCGGGAGAAGTACGAGGAGGTCGTGACGGCGCTGAAGGAGGTGGTGGAGTCGCTGAAGGTCGGAGACCCCAACGACCCGGACACCTTCATCGGCCCGATGATCCGCCCCGACCAGCAGGAGCGGGTGCGCAACTACATCCAGCTCGGCATCGAGGAGGGTGCCCGCCTGGTCACCGGCGGCCCGCAGATCCCCGAGGGTCTGGAGAAGGGCAACTACGTGACGCCCACCGTGTTCGCCGACGTCGACAACTCCATGCGGATCGCGCAGGAGGAGATCTTCGGCCCGGTCCTGGTCGTCATCGCCTACGACGACGAGGACGACGCCGTCCGCATCGCCAACGACTCCGAGTACGGCCTTTCCGGTGGTGTCTGGTCCTCCGACGAGGAGCACGCTCTGGCGGTCGCCCGCCGCGTCCGCACCGGCACCATCACGGTCAACGGTGCTTCCGTCGCCTTCGACGGCCCGTTCGGCGGCTTCAAGGCCAGCGGCATCGGCCGCGAGTACGGTGCGGTCGGCCTCGGCTCCTACACCGAGTACAAGACCATCACCGTCTGACTCTTCGTACGACACAGAACACAAGATGATCCGCCGACGGCGGCACGTGGTCCGGCCACCTGCCGCCGACGCGGCGTTTTCGGCTGCCCGCCGCCGCGTCCGTCGCTTCCCGCTTGCTTCCCCGGCACCAGGAGGCCGCCCGCCCGTGTGCGCCGACACGACGCAGCCGCGACGGGAAGCAGCCCGTCGCGGCTTTCTCCTCGGCTGTGTCCGGCGTCGACCCAGTACGGTCCGTCCTCGCCCGTCTTCGATGCGCTTGCAGTCGAGGCCGGCCTGGTGGCTCATGCCCATGATGCGATGTGCTGGTTAGGTGTCGGTGGGTGGGTGTCAGTGACGGCTTGTCAGGTCGGGGTGTTTTCGCTGGTCGGGTGTTGAGGAAGGGCGAGGTCACTGCCGTGGGACGGTGCGTGCTGCCGTTGCGGCTGTCATGGGGCGGTACACCCCACTCCGCTCCACTGTCTTGAGAACGGCACTTCTGATCCTTCCGAGGGCTGCGCGGCGGCGCGGTGGTCGGTGTCGGTTTTGCGCGGGCGGGAGGGTGTGGGGTGGGGGAGTCGGGCGCGTGGGGTGAGGTCACGGCGGGGTTGAGGGTGTCCAGGCCGGTGCTGGTGGCGCGGTTGCTGGAGCTGGAGGCGGCCGGGGCGTTGACGACGGCGCATGTGCGTGCGGGCGCCCAGGTCGGTGGGGTGAATGTGCGCACGGTGTGGCGCTGGTTGGGGGCGGCGCGGACGGAGGGCCGCATGGAGCGCAGGCCGCGGGCCCGGCTGGAGTTGTCCGACCAGGCGTGGGAGGCACTGGCGCAGGCGGGCGGGAACGTGGCGGCGCTGCACCGGCATCTGAGGGAGGCCGGGGGCGAGGTGCCCTCGCTGGCGTCGTTGCACCGGGTGGTGCGCCGGGACCTTCAGGCCGGCAGGGTCCTGCCGGACCGCGCGGTGGTGCGGCGGGAGCGGGAGGAGCAGAAACGCGGCAGGCACTGGCTGACCTCGCCCTGGCCGGGCCGCGTGAGGGCGGCGCGGCGAAAGTGGCTGCGCGGCGGCTGCCGCCCTCCGAGCCAGGGGCGGTCGCGGGCGCGTCGGCGGGGGAGAGCGGCGCGGTGACGGGTGTGGCGTTGCCGGCGGGCGCGCAGCTGGTGCGGACGTCGTCGGTGCGGGCGGTGGCCGAGGCGGTCGGGTAGGCGATGGCGACCCAGGGCGCGGTGTGTCTGTTCGGCAATCCGGGCCGGGGCAAGACCGCCGCCGTGCGGATGGCGCTACGTGAAGTGCCTCCGGGGTGGAAGGTGTCGTGGGTGCCGGTGCCGGTGCGCCCGTCGGTGGTCGGTATGAGGCGGGCGGTGTTCGACGCGCTGGCGCTGGCGGGCCGTTTCCCGCACACGTCGGCGCTGGCCGCCGCCGCGGTCACGGAAGCTTTGGGTGAGGCGCGGGTGCTGGTGGTCGATGAGGCACAGCGCCTGCCCGTGTCGTGCCTGGAGTACCTGCAGAGCCTGTGGGACCACCCCGATACGCGGATCACGCTGGTGCTGTGCGGGGCGGGCAGCGAGCGGGCGCTGTCCCGGCTGCCGCAGCTGGCATCACGGATCGGCGCGTGGCAGGAAGTTCCACGCTTGACCGGAGCGGAAGTGGCGACCGTGGTGACCGGCTTCCATCCGCTGTGGCGCACCGTCCCGGCCCCGGACTGACGTGGATCGACCAGTCGTGCGCCCACGGCACGTTCCGCACATGGGCCGCTTTGACTGCGCACCTGCAGAACGCGCTGCTCACCGCCGCTGAAGCATCCGTCGACCGGGCCTTGCTGAGGCGGCTGTTCCAGCGGGTCGCGCCGCCGCTGTGAACGGAGCGCTCCTGCAAGGGGCGGGAGGGCGGTCGCATGCTCCTGGCCACCGGCAAGCACACGACGTCCCACCCGCGTGAGGGGAGCTGACATGAAGGACGGCGACGCCATCCGCCCAGACGGCGGACTGCCTGCGGCGTCGAGGATGGCACTGCGCGGTCCGGCCGTGCGGCGGCTGCTCGCACTGCGGGCAGGGAAGAAGCTGACAGCAGTCCATGTACGGGTGGCCGCGGACGCGCTAGGAGTGTCGGAGCGCACGGTGTGGCGCTGGCTGGCCACCGCTCAGAGCGATGAGACCGCAGCCGCCTACCCCGGCGCACGTTCCCGGGTCGATGCAAGGTTCACGGTCACGCCCGAGGTCCGTGGACTGCTGGCACTGTGGAAGGGGAACGTGCGGGCAGTTCACCGCGAGTTGGTCCGGTGTGCTGCTCGGCAGGTCCCGCCTGCAGACGCACCGTCACTGACGACGCTGCACCGGGCGATCCGCCGTGATCTGACGCCGGGGGAGCGGGCCGGGCTCGCCGGTGGCGAGCGGGCGGCGCGCAAGCATGATGTGTTCCTGGCCCGACCGCGGGGCTGGCGCAACCAGGCATGGGAGACCGACCACATGCAGGTTCCGGTGCTGGTCGATGTCGACGGCAAGCCCCGCAGGCCGTGGATCACGTGGTTCACCGACTGCGCCACCAACGGCATCACCGGCGTCGCGGTCACGCCGGTGCATCCGTCGCGGGAGTCGGTGCTGGCCGTGCTGCGCTCCGCGGTGCTGCGCGAGGACCCTTACGGTCCGTTCGGCGGCCTGCCTCAAAAGGTGCGGGTGGACCGGGGCAAGGATTTCCTGTCCAGGACGGTGACCGCCGCGCTCGATCTCCTGGACGTCACCGTGGAGGACCTGCCCGCCTACACCCCGCACCTCAAGGGCACGGTCGAGGGCCTGAACCGGGCGGTCGAGCCGATGCTGCTGGCCGCGCTGCCCGGCTACGCCCGCCAGCCCCGCCCCGGCAAACGCCCCTCCCGGCCGAAGGACGAGGTGCTGCTCAGCTTCGAGGACTTCACCGCCCGGCTGCTGGACTGGACACGGTGGTGGAACACCGAGCACCGCCCCGAACCGCTGCGGGGCAGGACCCCGCTTCAGGCGTGGCAGGACGATCCCACTCCGCTGCGGGACGTGCCGGCCGCGGATCTGTGGACGTTCACCCTGGAGGACGCCGGTACCCGCACGCTGACCACCCGCGGAGTCCGTTTCCGCAGACGCGACTACGTGGGTGCGTGGATGACCGGTCAGGCCGGGATCCGGGTCAGGGTCCGGTTCATGCCTCACCACGACCACCGCATCGAGGTCTACCACGCGGTCACCGGCCGTTACCTGGGGCCGGCGGATCTGGCCGATCAGGCCACCGAGGAACAGGTCAGAGCCGTACGGCGGGCACGGGCCGCCCGCAGCCGCCGTCTGAAGAAGGACCTCGAAGCATCCCAGCGGGAGCGCTACGCCGCCGTCACCCAGGCCGAGCCCCCTCGGCGGCTCGGCGCGCTGACCGGTGCGCAGGCCGACGCCGAACTCGCCCAGAGTGCCGGCACCGGTCTGTCGCAGCTTGCGCTGCCAGACGTCATCCCGCCCGCTGCACCCCCGGCCGACTGGCGCACCCCGGCTTCCCTGGTCGCGCTGACCACGCCGAGCAGGCCCGCCCCACCCCCGGCCAGCCGTGACGTCACCGCAACAGCCCCGGACAGCCCGGACAGACGGGCCGCACCTCCCACCACCGACGAAGACGGAGACCCCTCGTGACCGCGGCCACCTACCAGTACGTCGACCTGCCCGACGCCTCCGTGGTCACCACCCGCGCCGTGCTCACCGCCCGGGACAACATCACCGACACCGTCGCCGCCCGCGCCATGATGTGTATCCACGGCGGCGCCGGCTTCGGCAAGACCCTCGCCGTCAACACCTGCCTGCACGAACTCGAACCCGGCGAGGACGTCCGCAAAATCACCTTCCGGGCCCGGCCCACCGCCCGCGCGGTGCGCTACGAACTGTTCACCGCCCTAACTTGGCCGGGGAACCACCGCGCCACCCCAGCGAATTCGACCGCCTGCTGAAGACGGCCCTGGCCGAACGCCCCCGCACCTAGGACATCCCACTCACATCCGTGTGAACACTGATCAGATGCCCTCTAAGAGGTCGCGCTGATAGGAGGTTGGGACATCGAGTTGTCACCCCTCCGGGCTGGTTTGCCGGTCCGCTGTGGGTCCAGGGTGAAGTCCCTCTTGATGTCCGGCCGGTGCGTGCGGGGTTGCGATCGCTGGCATGTCACCGTCGGAACGTCCTTCGGGTTTCCACGTGAGGCCGCCCAGTGGACGGGCTGCCGCGAGCAGCAGGGCTGCGAAGACGAGGGGGCCTATGGTTTGGGCGAGTTGGTGGTGGGCGACTCCGATCGTGGCGTCTCCGATCTGCACGGCGGCATTGAGCGTGAACACCAGGCCGAGCGGTCGCCATGCCCGTACAGCCATCAGCCAGATCAGTGCGCCGAGCAGCACGAGGCTGCGGGTCGCGACGTACGCCGCGTACGTCTTCGCGGCGGCACTGTCTCCACCGGGCACCAGGCCGCCCGGATCCAGCAGTCCGGCCACGGTGAGGTAGCCGGAGGCGATTGCCTCAGCAGCGATGACCCCCCCGGCAAATAGCCTGAAGTTTCGTGAGGGACCCATATCATTCGGTTGCCGAATCATACGGGGACGGTAGCATCGGTGCCGTGAAGGCGGAAGATTCGGTGACACGCACGCTTGCGTTCCAGCTGGGCAAGCTGGGACAGGTCGCGACGGGACGGTTCGCAGACCGGCTGGCGTCCCACGGGTTGCGGCCCCGCCACTGCGCGGTGCTGGAACTCCTGGCCGTTGGGCCGAAGGCGCAGCTGGAACTCGCCAGGGCCCTCGGCGTGACCCCGAGCGTTGTCGTCGACATGCTCGACGAGCTGGAGAAACTCCACGCCCTGCGGCGTGTGCGGGACACCGTCGACCGACGCCGCCAGCTCATCAAGCTCACCGCTGAGGGGCAGAAATTGCGGCGCAAAGCCGTGCTCCTGGCGAGAGAGACCGACGAGGAACTTCTGAGCTCACTCACGGCCGAGGAGGCAACCGCCCTGAGACGAGTGCTGAGCCAGGTGGCTTCCGCCAGCGGTATCCCTGCCGGCGGATAGCGGCGCAAGCGAGCCCACCCCGGCCCGCCGGGGAGACAACCGCCCCAGACCGAGCCGGACCGCCCTCGCAGTGACCCAATACGCCCCTCAGCGCAGTACCGTCGCCGCCGCCATCACGACGGGGTCGACCGCGCTCTCGAGCGAGGAGCCGTGTCCGCCTTGTCCGAAGAGGCGGACACGGTGGCTGCTGGACGCCGACATGATCACGCCCGGCCGGGGCACCGACCTGCCGACGGAAAAGGGGCCGACGTGCCGGCCCAGGCAGACGTCCGGACGCGGGAACCGGTCGAGGAACCCGTCCGCGGTCATGGCCTGCGCGCCCTCCCGGTCTCCGCGGCCGGCTGGAAGATGGCGGCGACCGTGCCGCGCCAGGCGTCCCGGTGCCGTGTCAGCTGCTCGACGCCGCCGAGCAGGGAGGTGACGTGCAGGTCGTGGCCGCAGGCGTGCATCATCGGGGTCGGCTCGCCGTCGCGGCCGACGGCGGTGTCGGTGGAGGCATAGGGCGGTCCCGTCGCGTTCTGATGCCAGGTCGACAACCGGCAGCTTCCCAGCGGCAACGAAGCGGCAGATGGTTCGCCGGTCGGCGTCCAGGGCGGCGGCTACGGCAGTAATGGACAGCGAACAGCGGTCATCGATCATCCGGCCTACGGCTCCTAGGGATCGGCGATGGACGAGTCAGCCGCCGGTCCTCGTCCACTCGGGCGGACCCGGGCTTCCCGGAGCGCTGACGGCCGGCGGTCGCCCGCTCATGAACGGGCCGCTGGCCTCGCCCCATCGGCAGCAAGAGGGGTCCGGCCCCGACCGAAGGCGCCGATGGTTGCGTGAAAGATTCCCATGCCGAGAACGCCTAGGGCGGCAGCGGCGAAGGCGGGAACCGGGTGCTCGGTCGCACGGGCTGCCACGGCCAGGAGCATGGTGATGACGTACATCGCCCAGCCGGCGATCAGGTTGACCAGGGGACCATCGCCGAAGGGAGTGGGGAACCGTTCCTTGGTGATGCCCTTGATGAAGTGCGGGGTGGCGTTGGCGGCGAAGATTCCGGCGAAGAAGCTCAGAACCATGGTCAGCATGTAGACACATCCTCGGGAGTGCGGGTGAGGCCACGGACAATGAGCTGAGCCAGGTGACGCAGGCGCGCGTGCTTGACCTGCGGTACCTGGCGGGCTTGAGCAATGCCTTCCAGGGCATCACAGAGAAGTGCTGCGGCATCGCGGGGGGACAGAACCGACCCGAGCAGGTCGAGTTCGTCGGCGCAGTCATGGAGGACGTCCTCGATGACGTTGCGGTAGCTCTCTTCGAAGGCGTGGATGGTGTCCGCGGCGATGTCCGCGGCTTCGCGGAACAGTTCGGCATGGGACTCGGCCCGGACCGATTCGGTGAGCACGTCCAGTTTGACGGCCAGGATGAGGTACAGCCTGTCTTCGGCCGGCAGCGCTCGTGCCTTCCGGCCCGCCTCACGTGCGGCAGTGGTCACCTGGGCGGAGACGCATTGCGCAACGGCACGGAACACTTCCTGCTTGTTCTTGAAGTATTGGTAGACGGCAGGTCGTGACATGCCGACTGTCCGGGCGATGAGGTCCATGGAGGTTCGACGGTAGCCGTACCTGCCGAAGACGCTGACGCCTGCCGTGACGATTTGAACGCGCTTGGCGTCCAGCGTGTCTGACATTCTGACACTGTAGGTATTTTTTGTCAGGCGGGCAATGCGGCGCCGGTCGCCCGGGTCCGTGGTGCCGGCGTACGGACCGGTGGTCGCACCGGCGTCCGGGGGCCGTTCCCGCACCCGTCACCCACGACGTTCAGGGTTCCGACCGGAGACGGGTGATCGTCTGGTGCTGATCACCGACATGCAAGAACGCCGCGTCGCCGGGACCCGCTCAGTGCACCGGCAGTGCCGCCGGTGCGGGAAGCAGCGTCACGTCCTGGCGCAGAATGCGCGTGTGCAGGGAGCGGAGCGCCGGGCCGGGGTCGGCGCCCATCGCCTCGGACAGCCGCTGCCGCGCCGCTTCATAGGCGGCGAGCGCGTCGGCCGGGCGACCGGTGCGGCACAGGGCAAGCATCAGCAGCTCGACGAAACGCTCACGGAGCGGGTGCGCGGCAACGAGTCTCACCAGTTCGTGCACGTACTCGAAAGCGTGGCCGAGCTCGATCTCGCCCGCCAGCCTTGCCTCCAGCACAGTGAGCCGCTTCTCCGCCCAGCGCAGCCGCTCAGCTTCCAGATATGGCGCCCGCAGCCCCTCGGCGAACTCACCTCGCCACAGTTCCTCGGCCAGTCGCGCCAGATCCCTCGCCCGGGTCAGCTCGCCGGCACCCCGAGCCGCGAGCGCTTCGTCCACCAGGTGCCGCCGCTCCCGCAAGTCGGCGACGGTCGCCCCGCTCAGCCGGTAACCGCTGCCCGTCCACACCAGCCCTGGGCCGTCGTCTGCGAGGGCGCGGCGCAACCCGGAGACGTACTTCTGCACGAGATTGCGCACGTGGGCGGGCGGCGCCCCGCCCCAGACCGCCTCGACCAGGCTGCTGTAGGGCATCGCGCGGCCTTCTTGGAGTAGCAGAACGGCGAGCACCGCTCGCTGCCTGGGCGGCCCCAGGGGGATCTCGGCGCCGTCGCGCAGTGCGCGCAGGGGGCCGAGCAGTTCAAAGCGCAGACCGTGCACGGCCCTCTCACCCGACGTCGGCACACCCATGGGCAGAGGATATCCCTCGGCGGGCCTTCCAGTGGATCTTCCAGCGGTTGGTCAGCGGCTGTGGCGAACCTGACGCCGCGCAACCCGCGCGGAGGCCACACCCGTTGTCACCAGAAGGGCCCGTTATGCTCACTCGGCTCGGCCGGCTGGCCGTGCGGCGAAGTCGCGCCGTGCTGGTCGCTGTCCTGCTCGTCTTCCTGGGACTGGCCGCGTACGGCGCAGGCGCCGCCGACGACCTGGATCTCTCCCGCTGGAGTGCACCCGGTACGGAGTCGGTGCGGGCCGGCGAGCGGCTGCGGGAGGACTTCCGCACCGGCAACCCCAACCTGGCCGTCCTGGTGACCGCCCGCGACGGCGACGTCGACAGCCCGGCCAGCCGGCGGGCCGCTCGTGCGCTCGCCGCGGAAGTGACGCGGGCACCCGGTGTCACGGACGTCACCTCGTACTGGGACACCCGCAGCGACGCCCTGCGCGGCAGGGACGGCCATCGCGCTCTGATACTCGCCCGCCTGGAGGGCACCGCCACCGCCACGCGCGCGCGGCTGAGCACGCTCGCTCCGAAGCTGACGCGGACCACTGCCGCCCTCGACGTACAGGTGGGCGGTCAGGAGGAGATCTCCCGGCAGGTCGGCGAACAGGCCCGTACCGACTTTCTGCGCGCCGAGGCATTCGCGTTGCCGGTCGTGCTGCTCCTGCTGGTCCTCGTGTACCGCCGCACCGTGGCGGCCCTGTTGACCGTCGCGGCCGGTCTGCTGCCGGTGCTCGGCACACTGGCCGGTCTGCGGCTGCTCGCGCAGTTCACGGAGGTGTCGACGTTCGCCGCGAACCTCGCCCTGGTCCTGGGGCTCGGCCTCGGCGTCGACTACGGGCTCTTCGTGATCAACCGCTACCGCGAGGAGCGCGCCGCCGGGCACGCGAACCATGACGCGGTCGTGCGGGCGACCGCGGCCGCTGGCCGCACGGTCGTCTTCAGCGGAGTCACGGTCGCGGTGTCGCTGTGCTCCCTCGCGGTGTTCCCGTTCTTCTTCCTCAGGTCGTTCGCGTACGCCGGTGTGCTGGTCGTGCTCACCGCGGTCGCGGGAGCGGTGCTCTTCCTGCCCGCCGCGCTCGGCCGCTGGGGCCGACGCGTGGAACGACCCGCCGCACCTGCGTCGGGCTTCTGGCATCGCACTGCGCTGCGCGCCCTGCGCCGACCGCTGCTCGCCGGGGGCGGCGTCCTCACCGTGTTGACGGTCGCGGCCCTGCCCCTGCTCGGGCTGCGCTTCGGACTGCCCGACGAACGGGCACTGCCCCAGGGAACGTCCTCGCGCGTCACCACCGAGATCATCCACCACGAGTTCGCGGCGGAGCCGACGGACACCGTGCAGGTCGTCCTCGGCAAGTCCACCGACACGCGCGCCTACGCCGCCGCGCTCTCCCTCCTGCCCGGCGTGTACCAGGTGGACGCGCCGGGCGGGGCCTACCGGGACGGGCAACGCACTGCCGCCCCGGGCCAGGACCGGCTGACGGCGCCATCAGGACGTGTTCGGCTGGCCGTCATACCGACTCAGCAGGCGATGTACGGCGACGTGCCCGCTTTCGTCGACAGCATCCGGAAGACCCCGTCCCCGGAACCCGCACTCGTCGGCGGCTATCCCGGTGAGACGACCGACTTCCGCTCGACGCTGTTGGAGCGAATGCCGTACGCGATCGGGATCGTACTGGCGGCCACCTACGGCATCCTCTTCCTGATGACGAACAGTGTGCTGCTGCCCGTCAAGGCCACCATCCTCAACCTGCTCAGTCTGTCGGTGATGTTCGGCTGCCTGGTGTGGGTCTTCCAGGACGGCCATCTGTCCGGCACACTCGGCTTCACGGCGACCGGGTCGATCGAGCCGAGCATCCCCGTGCTGATGTTCTGCGTCGCCTACGGGCTGTCGATGGACTACGAGGTGTTCCTGCTGGCCCGTATCAAGGAGGAGCACGACCGCACCGGCGACACCATGCGCGCCGTCGGCGAGGGCATACGGCGCAGTGCGCCACTCATCACCGGAGCAGCCGGAATCCTGGCCCTGTCGTTCCTGTCGTACGTCGGCTCAGGTGTCGTCTTCCTCAAGGAACTCGGGCTCGGCACCGCCCTGACCATCCTCGTCGACGCGACGCTGATCCGCTTGGTGCTGCTGCCGCTGGTGATGCGACTGGCGGGCCGGGCCAACTGGTGGGCGCCCAGGAAGCTGCGGCGGCTGCGGATCCGGGAAGCGCGAGCGCCGGTGGGCGAACCCCCCGCGGAGTACGTGTGATCACCGCGCCCCGGTGACGCCGCCCGCGGCCGGGTGCCTGCGAAGGGCAGGCACGGGCAGGACCTCGCCCGATGCGCGCTCACCGCGCACACCGGGCGAGGCGATGCGGTCCGGCTCAGGAGGCGAACGGGCCGCGCAGGTCCTCGGTGGCGGACCACAACGCCTGGGCGGCGGCAGTGTCGTAGGAATGGGATGACGAGGCCACCGGGGTGAAGCGGTTGTAGTACTTACCGGCGGCCACGCTTCCCGTCGCCAAGCGCACCACCGGCTCGGCGCCGCGGCGTGCGGACAGGGCGAAGGCGTGGACCAGGCGTACCTGGACGGTGGGGAACTCCCGCCCCAGGCTGGTGCGTACGACGCCTGGATGAAGCGCTGCCACCGTCAGCTCCGGATGGCGTGCATGGAGTTGGTAGGTGAACATCAGGTTGGCCAGCTTGGTGCGGCTGTAGACCAGGAAGGGGTCGTAGTCCCGTTCGCTCTGCAGGTCGGCGAAGTCGAGGGTGACGGTGCCGCCGCCTCGCATGGGGGTGCGATGGCCTTCGGAGTTGACGTTGACGACCCGGCCGTCTCCTCTTCGCAGGAGGGGCAGCAACCGGCTCGTCATCGAGTACGGGGCGAGGTGGTGGACGGCGAAGTTGAGTTCGAAGCCCTCTGCTGTGGTCTCCCGGCGGGGCCGCATGACACCTGCGTTGTTGATCAAGGTGTCGACCGTGTCGGTGACCTCGTGCACCTGGCGTGCAACCGAGTCGACGCCGTCCGCCGTTGCCACGTCCGCACTGATCACATGGGCCGTGGGAAGTGCACGGGCGAGGCTCTCGGCGCGGTCCGGCCCGCGCCCGACCAGAATCAGGCGGTGGCCGTCGGCGGCCAGGGCGTGGGCGGCCTGCCGGCCCAGGCCGGAAGTCGCGCCGATGACGACGATGGTGCGCGGGCCGCTGCTCATCAGGCGGCCCCCGCGGAGACCTTGCTGAGCTTGAAGCTGCTCGTGATGAGCCGCTCGCGCAGTCCGGCGGGCAGCCGGGAGAGCATTCCCAGGGCCCGGGCATCGGAGCCGGCCACGTAACGGCGCTTGGGACGGCGGGCCTCCACGGCCGTGACGATGGTCTTGACGACCCGGTCGACGGGACCGTTCTTCTGGTGGGCCATCACTTCGGCGAGCGCGGCCCGGTGGCCGGCGTACAGAGCCAGGAGGTGAGGGTCTGCGGAACCGGTCGCCGCCTTCGCGGCCGCGTCGGCCGAGGCGAATATCGGGGTCTCGGTGGCGCCCGGCTCCACCACGATCACCGGGATGTTCCAGGCGGCCAGTTCCAGGCGCTGGGCGTCGGACAGCGCCTGCAGGGCTGCCTTGCTCGCGGAGATCGGGGCCAGCATCGGCAGCGGGGTGCGTGCGGTGGGGGCGCTGACGTTGATGACCCGGCCGCCGCCCGACCGCACCAGCGGCAGGAAGGACCGGATGACGTGCGTCGGGCCGAACGTGTTCACCTCGAACTGGCGCCGCAGCTCGGCAGGCGGCACCAGCTCGAGCGGGCCCTGCACGATCACACCCGCATTGTTGATCACCGCATGCAGCCCGTGCGCCGCGGCGGGGTGATCGCTCACCTCCTTGGCAGCGTCTTCCACGCTGTCCGGGTCGGTGACGTCCACGGGCACGGTCACGACATGCGGCAGCGCGTCCAGTGAGCCGCGATTGTGGCGGACGCCGGCGAAAACCAGGTAGCCACTCTCGATCAGCTCTCTGACCAGGGCTTCACCGATGCCCCCGGCTGCCCCGGTCAGAAATACCGCGCGCTTGCGTCGATTCTCGGGCATCACAACCCTCTCTTTCTACATGTAACACTTTACATGTCAGTCTCCATAGGTCGGAAGTGCGTGTCAAGCTTGTCCGAGGAGAGAGGAAGGAGCCGCATGTCATTGCGTCACGGCGTGCTGGGCCTGCTCGCCGAAGGACCGGCGAGCGGCTACGACCTGGCCCAGCGTTTCCAAGAGGTCCTGGGGGCCGTGTGGCCGGCCAAGCATCCCCAGATCTACGCCGAGCTTGGTCGCCTGGCCGACACCGGCCTGATCGAGGTGGAGAGCGAAGGGCCGCGCGGCCGCAAGGCGTACCGCATCACTGACGCGGGACTGACCGAAGTGCGGACCTGGCTCGTCGAGGGGGAAGTGGACCACACAGTGCGGCTGCAGCCACTGCTCCGGTCCTTCTTCTTCTGGCTGATGGAACCCGAAGAGCTGCAGCGGCACCTCGCGCAGGAGGCGCGGTTCTTCACCGCGATGGCAGAGCAGTACCGTGCCTACGCCGCGGCCAAGGACCGCGGCGACTTCGGCGACAGCGCTCAGACCCGATCCACGCGCGTGGCCGTCGAGGCCGGTGTCCGTCTCTACCAGGCCCTTGCCGACTGGGCCAAGTGGGCCCGCACCGTGCCTCCGGCCACCTCTGCGGCCTCCGGCCCGGAGCAGCCGACGGATGCCCAGCCGTCGCAGGAACTCCCTTCCACCGATACGTAGCCGCAACCTCATCGCCGCCCCGCCCCGGGGAGTTCACGAACGCGGCGGTGGCGGCGCCGCAAGCAGCGCAGCCAACGCGCCGACGGCAGTACGGGCGTGGCTCAACGGCCGGCATCACACGCGTAGTTTCGGCGCCATGGTGCCGCGCTGGACGTATCGCTTCAACCTGAGCTCCGTCTCCCTGGCCGAGGAGTACGACGGACTGGCCTACGTCGCAGTGTCGACCGGTTCCCAGCTTCTTCCGACCTCCTGACGCCCCCCATTCCCGGCCGGCGCAAGCTCGAGAGCAGTCTGCGGAAGCAACGCGGACCGCTGATCCGCTGTCACAACGGCTACTCAGCGGGCCGGAGGGCTGCCAGGTGAGACATACGCGTGCGGGTTCGTGGGGTATCAGTCTGCGCCAGGTCCTCCTCCTGGACTCCCGGGCCGAGCGCCACGTCGTGATTCTGGACTGCTGCTACAGCGGCCTGGCTCTGGGGAGGATGAGCGCCTCGCCCGGGCTCGCCGACGAGGCCGCCGTGGAGGGCACTTTCCTCCTGGCTGCCGCCGCCGAGACCCGTACCGCCCTGGCGCCGGTCGGGGACACCTACACGGCCTTCACCGGCGCACTGCTCGACACACTGCGGTACGGCATACCCGGTGGTCCCACCCTGCTCGATCTCGGAGCCCTCTACCGGCACCTGCGCCTGACGCTGGAGGCCCAGGGATGTCCCGTTCCGCAGGCCAGGGACCGCAACAGCGGCGCCCAGGTGGCACTTGGACGCAACCACGCGGATCTCCCCGCCCCACCGGTCACCACTTCGCCTGGTGCGGAGAGCGGTGAGCGTCCGTGGCCGGATCCGCGTTCGATCCGCACTGTCACGGGGTTCTTCACAGCCCTCGCGGACGTACGCGTGATCAGCGGGCTGACCCACCAGGCAGTCAGCCAGCGCTCGGCCGGACGCATATCGGCCGGCACCATCGGCCGTCTGCTCAACCGCAGTACGCTTCCCACCACCTGGGGCACAACGGCCGCCTACCTTTCGGCCTGTGGTGTCCCCGATGACCAGATCACGCAGTGGCAGGCTGTCTGGCAGCATCTGCGTGCGGAAGCCGCGTCAGTGGAAGTGGACGCGATGGGCCCCGCAGCTCCACCTCGTGACGGGCGCGACAGGGGAAGGGCGTGGCAGCGGACCTTCTCGGTCTTCCGCCGGGAGCGGGGTTAGCGACCAGGTACGGCAGGTGCCGAGGAGCTTGACGGCTGTGGTGGGGGCGTCGTCCCCGAGTCGTCGGACTCGTCTCCGAACAGGGTGTTCCATCCGGCTATGGCCACAAGAGCGGCCACGAGGACAAGGCCTGTGGACGGCTTCTTCCACCCGCTGGAAGCCGACGACGGCTTCACATAATGCCCTGCTCGGTAGTACGCCTTGCGATTCTGCGCCACAGCTACACATCCCCCGCTCAGTGCGACGGCTTACCAGGCAGACTCTCTCAGCGATCGGACCGTGTCGGTTCCTGAACAGCTGAGCACGGCTGATTCTGCACTGCTGCAGGAACAGCTTGATTGTGCCTGCGGGAAGCAGCAACCCGTGATGGTGAGTTCGAGGAACGGGTAAAGGAGTTCGGCTGCAGAAATGTCGGTCAGTTCTGGCATCACCAGAGCCCGGTAAGGGCTGAGCCCGGCGCCATCCCTGGGGTCTGGCACAATTTCCGTGAGCCGGTCACGCCTTGTAGTTGTTGATCTTCTTGCGGCATGTACGGAAGTCGCCTTGAAAACGTTCCTCGTGCAGGTGGCACGGCCGACATTCGGTGGCCGTGAACGAGGTGTTGTCCCGGCTCCAGGAGTTGTTGTTCCCGTCGGTCCCCGGCGTCGCCGTCGTGGCCGTAGATGCGCACGGCCAGACGATACGCGTCGAGGCCCGGTGCACACCCGCCGGGGCTGCCTGTCCCGACTGCGACCACTGGACGGAACGGGTCCACAGCTCGTACCTCCGGTTTCCGGCAGATCTGCCCGCTGCCGGGCGCAGAGCACAGCTCGCGTTGCGGGTCCGGCGGTTCTTCTGCACGGCCTCGGCTTGTGGCCGGCGGACGTTCGTGGAGCAGGTGACGGGGCTGACCCGCCGCCACGGCCGGGTCACCGAGCGGCTGCGCCGGGCGATGAGCGAGATCGGGCTGGCCCTGGCGGGCCGGGCCGGTGCCCGCCTCGCCCGGGTCATGGGCATCGCGACCAGCCGCACCACGCTGCTGCGGCGCGTAATGGACCTACCCGACCCGGCAGCGACGCAGCCCCGCGCCGTCGGCGTGGACGACTTCGCGCTCCGACGCGGTCACGTCTACGGGACGGTCGTGATCGACGCCGAGACACACAGGGTCCTCGACCTGCTGCCCGAACGCGACGCCGCCACCCTCGCCCCGTGGCTCGGGGCCCACCCCGGAATCGAGGTCATCTGCCGCGACCGCGCCGGCGCCTACACTGAGGCCGCCGACACCGCCGCACCCCAGGCTCTCCAGGTAGCCGACCGGTTCCACCTCTGGCAGAACCTTGCCTCCGCGGTCGAGGAGACCGTCGCCGACCACCGCTCCTGCCTGCGCGACCTGCCGCCGCCCAGCCCGGAACACGAGCCCGCATGGGAGACACCCGCCGAGGCGGCACCCGGACAGGACGCCGAGACGGATGACCCGACCGGAAAGTTCGCCGAACGGGCCCGCGCCCACCACGCCCTCGTCCACGATCTCCTCGCCCAGGGCATGAGTCTGCGGGGCGTTGCCCACCACCTGGGCTGGGGACGGCACACCGTGCAGAGGTACGCCCGGGCCGCCCGCTGGCAGGACATGGTCAAGGACCGCAAGCGTCAACTCCCCAGCAAACTCGATGCGTTCAAGCCTTACCTGGCCGGGCGCTGGGCCGAAACCGAAGGGAACGTGACCATCCTCGATCTCCACCGGGAGATCACCGAACATGGATTCCGCGGTCACTACTCCACCGTCCGCGACTGGATCCGGCGCGACCTGCCGCAACGGGAAGGCTTCACACCCGCACCGCCACCGCCGTCGGTACGACAAGTGACCGGCTGGCTCACCCGCCACCCTGACCGAAGAGGAGAAACTGCACCGCAAGGCCGTACTCGACCGCTGCCCGGAACTCGCATCGGCCGCAGAACTGACCAGCTCGTTCGCGGAGATGCTCACCACTCTCACCGGCGACCGCCTGCCCGACTGGATCACCGAGGCCACCACGGCCCGCCTGCCAGGCATCAGTAGCTTCGCCGCCGGACTGGACAACGACTTCGACGCGGTGACCGCAGGGCTGACCACCGGCTGGAACTCCGGCCCGGTCGAAGGAGCAGTCAACCGGATCAAAATGCTCAAACGGCAGATGTTCGGCCGCGCCGGATTCCCCCTCCTCCGGAAACGCGTTCTCCTCGCGTAACGCTTCGTAGCCGGCTCGCGAAGCGTGTATCAGACCCCAATGAGGCTTCCAGCTCCTGCTGCAGCTTTTTCAGCATTGTGGCGTCTGGGTCGGACTCATAGGTCTCGAGCCCCACAATGTCGAGGTCGCGCCGGAGGAACGCGAGCGCCAGATTGCGCCAGGTGTAGAGGTCGTCAGGCCGCTGGCCTCCGTTCCTGGCCCACCTGCGGCAGCGATGACGCAGCCCCAGAAGCGCACCCCGGGTAGCGGCGTCAGCACACATGCCGCCGGTGGAGTACAGCCAGTCGTTCAGCTCGGCGGCGACCCTGGCGGCAACCTGCGCCGTCACAGCCTCGGCACTGCCATGCGACAGGCGCCGGAGAATGGCGAAGACATCAGGGTAAGACGCCAGGCGCGTCTTGTGGTTCTCTAGCGCCCAGGCGGCCTTGAGGTCCGTCAGCCACTTCCGGCGTTCCCGGCGAATCTGCAGCAGCGTCAGCAGCCCACTGACGCCAGCCACCAGCAGCGCTACCAGGCCAGAGATCAACGCCGTCACTACCTGATCGTTCATCGTGCCTGCCCCCGGAGGTTGTGCGGCTATAGGCTCGCGGCTCGGCCCGAGGTGTGCACTGCCCAAGGGCTACCGTGAATATTCGGCCGCGCCGGCTTCCGTCTCCTCCGCAAGTGCGTTCTTGCGCGTGACGCTACGCAGCCAGCTCACGGAACTTGTGTCAGACCCCAAGGAACACTGCCGAAGCCCGCGGGGACCCTGGACGACCAGGCACCGGAGCCGCCGGTCTGGGTGAACTTGGCGGCAGCTCCTTTTACGGCCTCGATGGTGGCCACCGGCCAGCGCGGCGTGACGGCCTTGGGCTTGAGGACGAGGACGGATCCCATGACCAGGCCGTCCCAGCGGACGGGGGCAGCGCAGCCGTTCCAGCCGGCCGCGCACTCCTCCGATTCGATGGCGATCCCCAGCTCCCGGACGTTCTTGAGCGAGATGAGCAGATCCTCTTCGTCGCGGTGCACGCCCGGCCCGGCCTCCGCGGGCGGTGGCTCAGCCAGCACCTGTTCCTGGATGACCTCCGGCAGATGGGCGAGGATCGCCCGGCCGGATGCGCCTGTGCGCAGCGACTGGGACACGCCCAGGAACGCGCCGGGGGGGCATGCCCAGTTCGGACAAGTCGGAGTCACCCACGGCCATGTCGAGACACTGTTTCCTGGCGCCTACGAACGGGGCCAGGGCAAAGAGGAAGACCAGGCCCCCGTCGGTCTGCTCGCGCAGCTTCTCCAGCACGGCGTGTGCCACCGCGGAGTTGGGCTCGTGCATGAGTGCCTTCAGACCGAGTTGTGCGGCTCCGGAACCGAGCCGGTACAGCCCCCGTGACTCGCGGACGAACGTGCCGTCGTAGACACCGGCCTGCAGAATGCGGTGGACTGCGGAGTCGTCCAGTCCGGTCACCCCGGCGAGTTCCCCGGGGCCGTGTGCCTGCCCTTCGAGCCGGGTGAAGGCCCGCTGGACCGTGAACACCCGGCCTGCGTGAAGGCTTCCCCCTTGAGCGCTCGGCTTGCCCATGATTCCCCCTCCTTGGATACACGGTCTGCCACCGGAGCCGGCACTGACCTGGCGGGCGGCATGTGCGCGACGCGGCCTGCGGGCCGGGCACGACCTGTCTGAGCACGCGGGACATCCGCCGCGCTCCGCACGTCAGCCGCAGCCGCCGCACCGCCGGGCGGGCCGTCCGGTGCGTGATGGTGGCTTGGAGCGGGCGCGGTGGGGCGGGTGGCTCATGGCCGGCGCACCGCGTGGCCCAGGTAGGTCACCAAGGGGCTGCCCTGTGGTTCGAGCACCATGTCGACCAGTGCCGGCAGCTGTTCGTCGGTCAGTGTGCCGCGCCTGCGGCCGCGCACGGCCCGGACCAGGCTGCGTACGTCGCGCGGTTTGAAGCCGCAGACGTCCTTCGCCGACAGGCCCGCCCGGTCGAGGGCCTCGGCGAGTTCGGCAGGGCGGCGCAGCCGGTGTGCGGCGTAGCGGCCGCGGGGCATGATCCGTGTGCCCGGGAAGGCCTGGAAAGCGCCGAGGTAGATGAGGCGGGACACAGGGGTGCGGTTGACCGTGTCATAGATGAAGGCCCCGCCGGGGTGGAGCAGGCGTGCCGCGTGTGCGAGGACCGCGTCCGGCCGTTCGGTGATCTCGAGGGTGTCGGCGGCGTAGACCAGGTCGAAGGAGGCGTCGGGCAGGTCCAGTTCCTCGGCGGGGGCGGTGAGGTAGGTGACGCCGAGGCCGTCGTCGGCTTCCGCGGCGAGGGCCGTCGCGGCGGGGGAGGGGTCGGCGGCGACAACCGTGAAGCCGAGCCGGGCGAGAGTGCGGGCCAGCAGGCCGCGTCCGCTGCCGACGACGAGTGCCCGGCTGCCGGCCGCAGTGATGCCCAGCTCTGCGCTGACCTGCCGCAGGTAGTCCAGGCGTACGGACTGGAAGGTCAGGGCCCGGATGTGGCGGCCGTCGACGGCCGCGGGTGTGTCGAGGGCGATGTGCGGGGCGGCGGTCATGACAGACTCCGTCGTCGCTCGTGGCGGATTCACTGAGTAAACCTAGCATCGGCGAGTTCCTTCGGGGAACCCATCGGGGTATCGTGGGCGGCGTGACCCGCACCTCCCTTGCTCACGTCGCGTGCTCGATCGCCCGGGCGACCGACCTGTTCGGTGACGCCTGGACGGCCCTGATCATGCGCGACGTCCTGGTCGGCATCCGCCGCTTCGACGAGTTGGCGGAGGATCTCGGTCTGTCCCGCAAGGTCCTTGCCGCTCGGCTGGCCAGGCTGGTCGAGGAAGGGGTGCTGACCCGCGAGCGCTACCAGACCGGCCCGCCGCGCGAGGAGTACGTGGCCACGGAGAAGGGCCGTGAACTGTATCCCGTCCTGCTGGCGCTGATGGCCTGGGGCGACAAGTGGTACGCGGGGCCCGAGGGACCCCCAGCCCGGATCCGTCACGACGCCTGCGGGCATGTCGCCACCCCACTCGTGTGCTGCGACGCCTGCCGGGAACCCCTCACGGTGGCCGGCACGACCCAACTGCCCGGCCCGGGCGGCCAGGTGGGGCCAGGCACCCGGCTGCTGGGGCCGCTGATCGCCGCTCGGGGCGAAGTCCCTGCCCCGAGCCAAGCCCCGGACCCGGCCGCAGCTCCGCAACCAGCCCGCTGAGCACAACACCTCCCAGGAACCGGCACGGCGGCGCTGGTGCAGCGCCCGTGCTTCCTCCAGCAGGCGGTGTCCACGTGTGACCGTGCTGCGCGCGTTACCTCCGGCCGGGCGCATGGACGGCCCCGGTGGCTCTGCACCGCAGCACCGGACTGCGTCCGCTGGTGTGGTGCGAGGAGGTGCTTCAAACTGTCCGTGGTCGCCCGATGGGTTCTCAACCAGCCCCAAGCCGCCGACCATGTCCAGCGCCTGGCCGAAGAGATCGGCGACGAGGACACAGTCGAACTACACGAAGCTTCGGTGGAAGACCTGGACGTCGACGGCGCCCAGGTCTTCGCCTGCATGCTCTACCTGGCCGGACACCCCGAAAGCGCCTCCTTCTGGTGGCAGCTCGCCGCCGGCGCCGGGCACCGGACCGCCGCCTACTGTATCTGCACCATCTGGAACTCGGCGAAGTCAAAGAAGCACACCAGTGGCGCAAGCAGCTCCAGCAGGACATCGACGGCCCCGACGATGAACTCCTAGTGACCTGAGTCGGAGATTTTCGGGTAGTTCTCGTGATCCGCCCATCGTGTTTGAGACCGGACACGAGCAGGTCAGGCAAGACCTGGCGGCCGTACGGCATCGGCTGATGGCAGTCGATCTGACGAAGAACTTCTGACTCAGGTCACTAGACATTGTTGAACAGTTCGCCGATATGTCCGCCGCAACTGCACCGCCACACCGGTACCCGGTCTGACCGAGGAGGTCGAACGACTCGCCACCCGCCAGACCGGCGACGTCCTGCTGCTCCCCGAACGCGAACTCGCCGACCGCCTACAAGACTGCACCAACCAGCACTGACACCGCCCTGGACGTGAGAAGAGCCCACCGAACGGTCACAGGTTCCTAGGCCACCGACCGCCCAACAGGCTCTCCCGCAAAGCCCCCAGAAGGAGCTTTCCCACATGAAGAGTAAGCCCCGACCCCTGCCCCGGCCACCAAAACCAGCTCGGACCAGCGTAATAGCCCCGTGGCACGGACGCTGACCTGGATTCGGCGCCGCCGCCGCGCCGCCACCGCCCATCTGCTGCGCGGACTGTGCTACGGCATCGGCACTGGCGTCACGGGCCTGGCGTCCTGGTGGCTCCAGCAACACCTGTAGGGGCCCTTTCCGGGCCCGCCCCTCATGGCGAGGCCGGAAATCAGCGACCACTGCGCCGCCCATGCTTGGCCCGGCAGGCCCCAACGGGGAACCAGCCGGGCCGTCATCCACTCGGCTTCCAGCACCGTGCACCGAACAAGCCGCGAGCCTTCACCGACAACCATGTCCGGGCCATGACGGCCGACCCGTACCAAGAGAGACATGCCGTACGACGAATGCAGCATGAGCCGCTTCGGCGGATACCGGGTCCCAGATTTGCTGTGCAGTCTGGACCGGTGACCTCGTCGTACGGGCCCCGGCATCCTTTGCAGTAGACCTCGAGCGCGTCGATGCACCGCCCTATGGATGCCTTGAAGCTGCCCCGGTAGCACGGCCACCTTGGCGATCTTCGGTACGGCCTCGACCTCCGCGGCCACGACCCACGGTCCGGCTTCTCTTCCATGGGAGGCAGCAATGGAGGGCCGTCGGGATCGGACTCTGTAAGGGGCTTGGTCTCAGTCACCGGTGGTGCGGTCTCGCGGGGCAAGCCAAGACAACAGAGGATCCTGCAGGAGCGACCCGCCAGTCTCGGACGAAAGAGGAGCTATCGCGGTCGTCACCGTTCCTCGGGATCACTGCGGGGTTGACGTAAAGCGCAACCCCCTTAGACCACGTTTCCTTTGGCGCCTGTCGGCCATCAGTGTTGTGTTGCGGTGTGAGAGCCTCCGGGCATGAGTTACGACTTGGCTGTGTGGGAAGGAGAGCGGCCGGCGGATGACAGGACCGCCTGTCGTGTCTTCACTGGCCTCTTCGACCGCTACCTGGAGACAGAGGTGGGCGATCCCCCGACTGAGCGCATTGCGGCTTACGTTGCCGCGCTTGTGGAGCGATGGGGTGTCCTGACTGAGGACGTGGAGGACGCCTCGCCCTGGGCGGCTGGGCCGTTGATCGGCGGGGCTGGTGGCCCGCTCGTCTACTTCCCGATGAGTTGGAGCAGGGCTGAGGAAGTCTCTGGCTGAGCAGCGGCTCTCGCGGAGTCCATGGGGCTGGTCTGCTTCGAGCCTCAGCAGAATCGGCTCAGGCCCTGACCGTCTTGGTCAGACGGCGGTATCCGATTAGAAGCGCCGCCAGGCCGACGAAGGCGAGGAAGTGTTCCGGCTTCCGTTCGTAGCGGTGGTGCAGGCGTCGGCATCCGCCAGCCACGACACTGTCCTCTCGACCACCCAGCGATGTCGGCCGAGCCGCGTGGATGATTCGATGCCCTTGCGTGCAATGCGGTGGCGGATACCTCGTTCACGAAGCCATTTGCGCAGGTGGTCATAGTCGTAGCCTTTGTCGGCGTGGAGCTTGGCAGGCCGAACGGCGGCGGGGACCGCGACGGGAGCTGATCGGCGGGATCCCGCGCACGAGCGGCTTCAGACCGAGGCTGTCGTGCATATTGGCGCCGGAGATACCCAACGACAGCGGCAGTCCATTCCGGTCCGTGATGAGATGGATCTTCGACCCCAACTTTCCGCGGTCGGTCGGATTGGGTCCGGTCAGTGGCCCCCTTTTGCAGCCCTGACACTGACGGAGTCGATCGCGCACCGTGACCAGTCCAGCTCACCCCGGCTGCCGAGTTCGTCCAGGACGACGCGGTGCAGCCTGGCCCAGACTCGTTCCCGGCTCCACTGGGCGAAGCGCCGATAGACCGTGGGCCAGGCCGGCCCGAACACCGGCGGCAGTTGCCGCCAGGTGCAACCCGAGGTGGCTACGAAGATGATCGCGGCGAGCGTCTCCCGATCGCCCGCCCGCCGCCGGCCCCCTCCCTGCGGACGCTTCACCTCAACCGGCGGCACAATCCGCCGGAACAGCACCCACAACTCGTCCGGCACCAACCGCTCAACCAGATCCGTCATGCACGGCTCAACGAACGATCACGCCATAAGAAACGACGTCTTAACAACGGCTAACACAATGAGGTGGATCGGCCCTGGTTGCCGTGTCCAGGACGGTGGTTGAGCGTTCGTTCCGGTGTGGGGATGTCGCCGTGGATCGTGTCGGATGACCTGTGGGACCGCCTTGAACCTCTGTTGCCGCAGCGTGAGCGGCGGTTTCGGTATCCGGGTCGCAAGCCGTTGCCGGACCGGGAGGTGCTGTGCGGGATCTTGTACGTGCTGCACACAGGGATCCAGTGGGAGTACTTGCCGCAGGATCTCGGTTTTGGGTCGGGCATGACGTGCTGGCGGCGGCTGCGGGACTGGAACGAGGCCGGCGTCTGGCAGCGATTGCACGAGGTCCTGCTGGCCGAACTGAACGCGGCCTCGCGGCTGGACTGGTCCAGGTGCGTCGTCGACTCCTCCCATGTCAGGGCCTTAAAAGGGGGCAGCACACGGGTCCCTCGCCGGTCGACCGAGGACGGGCCGGCTCGAAACACCACCTGATCACCGACGGGCACGGCACCCCGCTCGCAGTCCTGCTGACCGGCGGCAACCGCAACGACGTCACCCAGCTGTTGCCCCTGCTCGACGCGATCCCACCGGTCCGCGGCCGGGTCGGCCACCCCCGCCGCAGACCCGACTCACTCTTCGCCGACCGCGGCTACGACCACGACATCTACCGCGACCAGGTCCGCGCCCGCGGCATCGTGCCGGCCATCGCACGCCGCGGAACCCGGCACAGCACAGGACTGGGCACCTACCGCTGGGTCGTGGAGAGGAGCTTCGCTTGGCTGCACGGCTTCCGACGCCTGCGCATCCGGTGGGAACGGCGAGCCGACACCCACGAAGCGTTCCTCAAACTCGCCTGCTGCCTCATCACTCACCGACGACTCGGCTCATTGTGTTAAGCGTTGTAAGACGGTTGCTGTACTTCGCTGCTGTACGGCTCGGAAACGCAAGAGGCCCCGGATCTCTCCGGGGCCTCTCACCTGTGTGCACTCGGCAGGAATCGAACCTGCAACCTTCTGATCCGTAGGCGCATGCCGCGTGATCGCATGCTGGATATGGCGGCGCGACCGCCGAGGGCCGGTGTGCCACCGTATGCAGCTGTACGCCACTGTTGATGTCAACTGTCGATGTCAGGAACGGGGCGTGGGCCTGCGGAATCCTCAAGGTCCCGCCACGGACGCCTCCGGCGAGCTCTATGGCGCCAGCTCTCCCGCTCGACGAGTATTGGACACACTCGAACGACGTCGCGGCAAGAAGCGCCCGCTCTTCATGACAGCGTGTTAGATGCACGCCCCTTCGTCATGGGGGCGCGTGGTACACCAGGAATCTGTTCGAGTTGCGGGTCCGCAGGCGCTGTAGGAGCGTGGTGGAGAAGGGCTTCTGGGGCTGCCGCATCGCTGGTGAAAGCGCGACGGCCGGCTCCCAGCCCATTCACGGACCACCCCGCGAAACCTGGCACTCTCGGAGCCACGCCTGTCATTCCGGCATCCGGGTCGCTGCGCTCAGAACTACGCATACACCAATGAGCAGGTGATTCCCGTGCCTACGCAAATTCGAGCTCTCGCGGCCATGGCCCCGATCGTGCTAGCCGGAGCTCCTCCGACGGCCTCTCCTGCTTCGGCGGCGCCTCCAGTCGGGCAGGTTTCCTTCAGCGGCAAGGTGACCTGCAAGAATGCATTCCCGGCCCTCAACAACTCTGTCCCCACCCGGGTATCGCTGGACAGCGGTGAGGATGATGCGTCGGGTCCCACCAACAACCCAACCAACCGCAGGGCGACGTTCGGCCCGATCAGCCTCGCCGCGCCTTTGGACTCGTCATTCGCCCTCACGGTCGACGTCACATGCAAAGCACTAGGGAAGAAGGCCTAAACCTTTACCAGAACGATCACACAGGACAACCTCACCGAAAGTGACAAAGTCGCGCTGAACGTCAAGTAGGTGCGCATCGCCCCCTCAGACCCTCGGCCTGGCGGGCTCACCTGCAGAACGAAGGGATATTCAAATGGTCAGCTACGGAAGAGGCCTGGAATCCGTCCATGATGTCAGGTACATGCGCTACGTGGTCAAAGGCGCTGCCAGTGGAGAGGACCGCCTGATCGAAATTTATACGGGGTGGGTTCAGTGCGAAGTCGCCATTGTCTCAACTACCCAGCACTTCGAGATGAAGAGCTTCCTTCCCGTCGAGCCAGGCCAGGTTAGATTCTACCCGACCGAGGACTCAGCGAAGCCTGGCGGGATCATCGATAGAACCGTTGTCGCGTCTCTAGGGGCCTTGGCTCCATTCGAAGACGAAGCGAATATCTTCGCTGTCGATGGAGCGAATGTACGCCTGGAAGCACAGACCTTCCCCGGCATTGCTGGCAGTCCTCTGTGTCTGGTCCTTAATGCAGCAATCGGCTTGCTGAACTGTACCATGTTCAACTACAACTACTCGGTTCACGTTATGACGAGACCCGAGGCAAATATCAACGAATCGCCGATCCCGACCAGTCAGCGTCCACTTGGAGGGGCCGCCCCCGAGGGCGACCCTCCTCATTGATGCAACGGGCGGCCTTCAGAAGCCGGCAATGCATCGGGCACAGCGGTGGATACGAACCGAGTTAGACGTCATTGCAGTTGATCATGCCAAAGGAAACGACGTCGTAGTACTGCAACGGTGCTTGCCGTGACTGCTGGGCAGTTCAGTCGTTGGTGTGGTTATGGGAGGGGACCTTGCTGATGTCAGGTTGTGGGCCGGGGATCTGGAAGCTTGGGTCCTGAGACACATGCGCACGGCACGACGGGCGCCTTGCCGCGATCAGACTTTCGTCAAGAAGTCGATGACCAGCGGGACGACGGCGTCCGGTCGCTCCCAGAGCGGGAACCCACCGGCGTCGGCAAGCTCGACCCTGGTCGCGTTCGGCATGCCCGCTTCGACGGTGCGGGCGGTCCGCAGGAACTCCGGTAGGTCGAACACCCCGTTGTACAACAGGGTCGGCTGGTCGATTCCGGCGGGCACAGCCCAAGCCGGGACCGGCTGTGCCGAGCAGTGTCAGGGCTCCGGGTGTGAGGGGCGGAAGGTGCGTCGGTAGCCCTGGGGTGTGATTCCCAGGCGTCGGGCGAAGTGGTGGCGCAGGTTTTCGACGGTGTTGAAGCCGGTCCGTCGGGCGATGGCAGCAATGGGGGCGTCGGTGGTTTCCAGGTGGTGCTGGGCGAGCAGGACGCGCTGTGCTGTCAGCCATTGCAGCGGGGTGGTTCCGGTTTCCTGCTGGAAGCGGCGTGCGAAGGTCCGCGGGGACAGGTGGGCGTGGCGGGCCAGATCCTCGACGGTCAGGTTCTGGTCGAGGTTGGCTTCGATCCAGTCCAGGAGTGTGGTGAGGGATCCGATTCCTTCTCTTGGCTGAGGGCGTTCTCGGTACTGGCGCTGGCCGCCTTCCCGGTGCGGGGGGGCGACCATGCGGCGGGCGATGGCGTTGGCGACAGTGCTGCCGTGTTCCTTGCGGATCAGGTGGAGGCAGGTGTCGACACCGGCGGCGGTGCCGGCCCCGGTGATGACCGGGTCCTCGTCGACATAGAGCACGTCCACCTCGACCCGGGCGAGCGGGTGGCGGCGGGCGAGTTCCTCGGTGTAGCGCCAGTGTGTGGTGCAGCGGCGTCCGTCCAGCAGGCCCGCCTGGCCCAGGAGGAAGGCGCCGGTGCAGATGCTCAGTACGCGGGCGCCGCGCTCGACGGCTGCACACAGCTCATCGACCAGGCGGTCCGGCTGCCGCACCCCTGTGTCATAGGCCGGGACGCAGATGAGATCTGCGCAGGAGAGCCGCTCCGGGCCATGAGGGGCCTGGACGTCAAAGCCGTGCCGTGTGGGCACGCGGCCGCCCTTGGCTGAGACGAGGGCGAAGTTGTAGGCGGGCAGCGCGTCGTCGCTGCGGTCGATTCCGAAGACCTCACAGAACACGCCCAGCTCGAAGGCGTGGCTGCCTTCGAGAGCGACAACGGCGACGTCGCGCAGCATCGGTTCCGGTCTCCTCTCGCAAACCGCGACCACCATGGCGGTAATTCCAGCTTACCTGTCATTTCTGCCACTCCCGCTGTGTGCCTGCCCTTGGAAGACTTGCAGCCGCTCCCCGTACGACACCCACAGTGAGGCGTCCGATGGCCCCCGAACTTCCTGACGTCACCACCGCCCTGTCATCACAGGCTGCGCAGATCCTGCGGAGGCTCGCACTCGACGAGGAGCTGAAGTGGCGCGTACCGGAAGACCCGGTCCTGGGCACCCTGGCCCGCAAGATCGCCCGGCGTTTCGTCGCGGGCGAAATCCTGACCGATGCGCTGGACCGCTCCAAGGGCATCCTTGCCGACGGCCACCGCGTGAGTGTCGAGTACCTGGGCGAGAGCTGCCGCGACCCGCAACGGGCCACGGAAGAGACCGATGTGTTCCTCGAGGCTGCCCGGCTCCTGCCGTCCGGCTGCTCGATCTCCCTGGACCTTTCCCACATCGGCCTCGCCGCCGACGAAGAACTCGCTCTGGCCAACGCCTCCCGCATCGCCCGGGCAACCGCGGAGACCGGCAGGGAGATGATTGTCTCGGCTGAGGGCTCCGACCGCACCGACGCTGTGCTGGCTGTGCACCGGGCTCTGTGTGAACGGTTCGACCACGTGGGCATCACCGTCCAGGCAAGACTGCACCGCACCGTCGAAGACCTGCCGGACCTCCTTGCCCTCCCTGGCCGCATCCGCCTGGTCAAAGGCGCCTTCCTCGAACCTGAGACCATCGCCCACCCCCGCGAAGCCCCCGCCCTGACCGCTGCCTACCTCTCCTACGCGGAGCAGCTTGCCGACTCGGGCCACCTGTGCTCCTTCGCCACCCACGACTGGGAGCTGATCCACCGCATTGACCGCCACCTCGGCGGCACGGGTCACGAGACCGCGCCCTGGGAATTCGAAACCCTCCTCGGTCTCGGGCCCGACCGGCTCGACGCCATGGCCGGGCAAGGCCATCCCACCCGCGAGTACGTTGTCTTCGGCACCGAATGGTGGCTCTACGTCTGCAACAGGCTCGCCGAAGACCCCCAGCGCCTGCTCCAGGCCCTCATCGACGCGGCTTCCTGACGACCACCCCAACGGTGTGACTCCTCCACCCCGTAAACGGGTGAGTAAAAGCTGCTCATGCGCCCCGATGCGGGCGGCCGGTTGACCGTGCGGCGGCAGTCGGCCACCCGGCTGCCAGCGCGGCGTGGTCGGTGGCGCCGACGCGACGACCGAATCGTTGACACCGCAAAACCGGCTTTCAACCGGTCGCGGTTGACGGCCTACACGAACCGCCCCCTGCGCCGGTCGGCTTAACGTTCGAACCCTCAATGAAGGAGATCGCATGCTAAGAATGAAAATGCTCAGCGCACTGCTTGCATTGCTTTCGTTTACCTCCGCTCTGTTCATGCTAGCACCCCCCCGCCCAAGCCATTAGCGACTACCCGAAATGTGGCACATGGACACAACTGGCTGATGCCTGGTCTGGCCTTCAGGCTAGGAGTTGTCTTGACAATGAAGGCTGGAAATTTCAGGCGTCGACGACGATAAGAAATCTCTCCTCCTATCCGGTCCGTCTTGGTTTCACTACATACCGAGTATGAACCAGGAGTCGGGGAACCCAAGGTATGCGCTATGGGCTATATACTGGAGCCCGGAAAGATATTTACCTGCACGGGCAACGTCGAGGACTTCGTACCGGCACCCCTCGGCCAGTATCACCACGCTATAGGGACTATACGTTTTAGGGCTACTACCGGCGTCGATGTCACGCAACACTTTCTGAGTCCGAATCTCCACCTTGATGAACCGGATTACGGCATAGGAATGCTCTTGAGGAAATCCGACGGGAGTTTCCAGCCTGTGGGTGAAGACTCTTTCTCCGCCAACCCTGGTCTGGCAATGGGTCTGTGGCGGGATAACACTCGCGCGGCATGGATGCGTGCCGCCGTGGCTGCGGCTGACGCCCTGGATCCATCTGCTGACCGTTTCCCGGCATTCCACGTCGTCTCCTATGCCTGCGCACCCACCACCGATGCTGCGATCAGTTGGGGAGGGACGGAAGGCGTCACGAATGCGTTTTGGATGATAAACAGCGATCCATTGTACGGCCCTACATATGGGGCTTTTTTACCACGGGTACACTTGCGCAGTTGATCCGATACCGCCGACCGTTCCTGCCGATGGATACCCGGGCAGCAAAACCGAAGAGGTCAATGCCATTGGTGTCTCCTGCGACTCGCCGGACACCTAATAGGACTCGTTAGCCTCGATCTTTCGTGACGGTCCGTCGGTTTCTTCGGCGGACCGTTTAGTGTTCGAGCTTGATTGCGGCAAGCCGGTGGCCCGGCCGTCGCGTCGGGTGGGCGCCGGGTTGGGTCGGCGAGCCTGCCATGCCTGGTCAGTTGACTGCACTGACTCAGTTGACTGGCTCAGGAGCCGGTGTGCCCGCGCACCTTCGTGAACCATCGGGTTGCGTGCCGCGTCCTCCTGATGCGCGGCCCGTGCCAGGCGGGCGCTGTGCGAGGGTGGTGGGGGACCTACGTCAGCGACCGTGTTCTGTTGCACTTTTCCCCTCATCTGTGTCGGGCGGGATGCTGGCGGACGTGGGCATCGGCGGTGTGCGGTGCGGTGATGACGCTGTGGTCGGGGATGGTGCGTGCGGCGAGGGTGACGCCGCTGGCGATCCGGCTGTCACGGCCGACCGCGAGGCCGGGGCCGAGACTAATGCTGTTGCCGGTCTGAACCCGGTCGCCGATCAGGGCGCCGAACTGTGGTGTGCCGCAGCGGTAGAGGCCGTCGGGTGTGCGCAGGACGATCTCCCGCTCGGGGTTGCTCATGTGGGGGCTCCACATGCTGATGGCCGCGACGGTCAGGTTGGCGGACAGGTGGGCATCGGCGCCGACGATGGTGCGGTTGACGCCGATACGGTGGCCGAGGGTAGCCCGTTCACTGAGGAACGTGCGGGTGACTTCGCAGTTGAAGCCGACCGAGACATCGGCACACAACACGGAGCCGGCGCGGACGGTGGAAAACTCCCACACGCGCACCCGGGGTCCGATGATCACGTCATCGCCGATGTTCGCGGTGGGGTGGATCTGCGCGGTGGGGTGGATGCGCTGGGGGAGCCGGGGCAGGGCCTGGCGGTGCCAGTCTTCCCGGAGCGCGAGGAAGTCGGCGAGCTCCGTCTTTTCCATCTGCTGGTAGGGGGTGCCGGCCAGCATTTCGCTGGTGGGGGCGGTGAGGTAGTTGCCGAGGCGGATGGTGGGCATAGGGGGCCTTCCGGTAGGTGGTCGGTGGCCGGCTCCGGGACGGCTAGCATCACCGGCACCGGAGTCGAGGAACGGGGAGTTCATCCGTGCGTCACCTGCGCGTTGGCGTCGCCATCTTGACCATGGGCACGCGGCCCGCTGAGCTGGCTGCCCTTCTTGAGTCGGTCGCCGGGCAGGACACGTCCGCCGTGCGGGTGGTGGTCGTCGGCAACGGCACGCCGCTGCCGCCCCTCCCGGACTGGGTGACCGGTGTCGAACTGCCGGAGAACCTCGGGGTCTCAGGCGGCCGTAACGTCGCTCTGGCCCGGCTGCGGGAGTTCGGGGACGTCGATGTGGTCGTGGATCTGGACGATGACGGCCTGCTGATCAGCAAGGACGTGTTCACCCGGCTCACGCAGCTGTACGGGGCGGATGACCAGCTGGCATCGTTAGCTTCCGTATCGCCGACGAACGTGGCCGCACCCAGCGCCGTCACGTCCCCCGCCTGCGCGCATCGGACCCGATGCGGGGCGGCCCGGTGACGACGTTCCTGGGCGGCGGACACGGGCTGTCCATGCGGATGCTGGACCAGATCGGCGGTTGGCCGGAGCCGTTCTTCTACGCGCACGAAGAGACCGACCTGGCTTGGCGGGCCCTGGACGCGGGCTGGAAGGTGCTCTACGAGCCGGAGTTGGTGCTTCAGCATCCGTGGACGTCGCCGACCCGGCACGCGGTGTTCCACCGCATGGTGGCCCGTAACCGGGTCTGGCTCGCCAAGAGACACCTTCCCGCCCCCCTCGTCCCCGTCTACCTGGGTGTCTGGACTGTGATGACCGTGGCCCGAACCAGGTCGGCGGCGGGGCTGCGGGCCTGGTTCGGGGGGTTCGCCGAAGGGCTACGCACTCCGTGCCCGCCCCGCCGGCCGATGCGGTGGTCCACGGTGTGGCGGATGACCCGGCTGGGCCGGCCGCCGGTCATCTGATCAGGCGGTCGCCGTCTTTGGACTCGGACCTCAGCCACGCGGGGATCGCCGCGGGGGTTCGGCTCAGCCAGTCCGCGTAGCGGGCCACCCCCTCCTCAAGGGTGATCGCCGGTCGCCAGTCGAGCACCGATTCCATGTGGCGGGTGGACGCGTAGCCGCCGAGCGGGTCCCCGGGCGGCATCGGCGTCTCCACCAGTCGACTTCCCGGGCATCGCGTGGTGACCAGCTCCGCCACCTTGCGGATGCTGGTGGGGGTGCCGGTGCCGATATTGACCGTCTCGTTGTGGGCTCGCGGGGCGAGGAGCGCCCGCACGGTAGCGGCGGCCGATGTCATCGACGTGGACCAGGTCCCTGATCTGGTGGCCGCCTCCATTGAGGTGCAGGGGCAGCCCCAGCGCGGCGCGGGTGGCGAACCAGGCCACCACCCACGAGTGGCTGTTCTCCTTGACCACCTGCGGATCACCGTAGACGGAGAAGTACCGCACGATCGCGTACGAGGTGCCCACGGAGCCCAGCGTGAGAGCGGTCTGCGTCTCGCCCCACGCCTTGCTGTTGCCATAGACGGACATCGGCCGCAGCTGCGCGTGCTCGTGGAACTGCGGCGGCACCCGCCCGTAGACGGCTTCCAGCAGCTTCCGCACCGATCGGTACTCCTCGCACGGGCGCGCCCAGTCCTCCGGGTTGCCGTTGCCGTAGACGCTGGCCGAGGAGACGAACACCAGCCGGCGAATCCGCTCGCAGGCTGCTATCGCGTCGAGCAGGACCTGTGTGCCGGTGATGTTGGTGTGGATCGCCGCCATGGGCGTGCGGGTGCAGGCGGCGACGTCGGCGAGGGCGGCAGCGTGGATCACGTAATCGGACTCGGCCACCACCTTCTTGACCAGGCCCGGATCCTGGATGTCCCCGATGATGACGTCCGGGTCGGCCGGGTCGACACCGAACAGGTCCCGGTAGGTGCGCCGCGGGTAGGCGTCCCTCGTGCACAGGGCAATCGGGCGGGCCCCGAGCTGACGCAGGTAGCCGGTGATCCGGCTGCCGATCAGTCCTGCCCCGCCGGTGACCAGTACGGTCTGGCCTGTGAGTTTCTGTAATTGGGTGTCGTGCACAGTGGCCTCCATACAGTGGTGAGGTATGCAGTTCGAGCGCGCACAAGTCGCAGTGGTCCTTGCCGCGCTGTGGTTTGTGCCGGAGCTGGGGCACGACAGGGGGCGTTACCCCAGCGCCGCACTTGCCTCCGTGCCGACTCAGAGCGGGGGAAGCTCGGGGCGCAGCGGAGGGCGGGTCAGGTGGCTACAGGACGGCCTGCCAGGACCCGCGGGTGAGGGTGGTCGTTCCGTCCGGGGAGATGGCGACCTTCGCGCCATAGACGGGGAGAGCGCCGTCACGGTTGAGGCGGTTGCGGATGCGGTCCAGTTCAGCCCACAGTCTGCGGGGGCCGCTCTCGTGGACGACTGGCGAGTCGAGGAACCCGGTCGCCGTGGCGCGGGCCCATGAGCCGTCGGGGTACAGCAGCCACACCGTGCGGGTGTCGCCGTCCGTGGTGTGCCGGTACTCGATGCCGGGGAGCTTCAGCTCAAGCATCGACATCACGTCCCAGGCATCCGGCGGGTACAGCAGCGGGTACCGGCTGGTGGAGACCTCCTCTCCCTCGTCCCTGGCAGACCCCTCCCAGACGGTTTCCGATGGGTGGTCGTAGTCGTCGCCGTGGCGGGTACGCATGAACCCGGCCCGGTCCCATTCGATGACCCCCACAGCGCCGCCGTCCGCGGTCTTGTCCGCGGTGAGGATCAGGCCCGTGCCGGCGATCGTCGTCACGAACCGTCCGCCTGTACGCAGCGACCGGAGCCAGGAGACGGGAACGGGCCGTACGGACACTGTGGAGACGATCCTGTCGTATTCGCCGTCGGGCAGGGGGCCCGTGATGTCACAGACCTCCATCCGCGGGCTCTCGCCGATCAGGGCGAGCCGGTCCGTGGCGCGCTTCACCAGGTGCTCATCGACATCGACGCTCGTGACCCGGTCACTGCCGAGCCGCGCGCACATCAGGGCAGTGCCGTAGCCCGTGCCCGTGGTGACCAGGACCTCGTTGTCGTCGCCGATCATGGCGTGCCGGTACATCCCTACGACGAGGCTGGGCAGCGTCGACGAGGAGGTAGGCACGCCATCGACGACGTCGCCGCTCTCCGCGTCGTCGGCATGACAGGCGTCGACGCGGGTCACCAGGGTCTGATCGCTATACGCCGCCTTGAGCCAGGCGTCGGGGTCGTCGGGGCCGGTGCGCAGTGTCCAGATGCCGCCGTCCGGCTCCCACCAGCGGGGTACGAACTGGTGCCGTGGCACGTTGGCCACGGCAGTGTGCCAGCGGGATTCCGGCCGCAGGATGTCCTCGGTGCAGGTGAGCGGCGTCTACGTCACGAGGACTAAGGTGGGCTTCGGCTTCGGCCACGACCTCGACCTCCCGGCACGGTGATGGGTCTCACCTTCAAGACGAAGGGGTTCCCCCGGGGGTGATCTTGCGATGATCGCGCTCGCGTGACGTACCACTCCTTCCCGTTCCTCTTCGCTCTCGCTCAACTCCTGGGCGCTCACCCATACTTGGATGCCTCGCCCGATACCGGCGACACACCGGACCGGTCCGGGCGGACCGTATGCAAGGAGGGGGTTTCTCATGAGGGACGTCGGAGAGGCGCCGCGCTCGATGCGCGACGCGGCGCAGGAACTCGGCCTCGGCGCCCGCAAAGGGCTGGTGGCCAACTCCCCCAGGTCCCTCCCCTGGGCACCCCTGATCGGGCTGACGCTGGTGAGCGTGCTTCTGCTGACCGTGGCGGTGACCTTCGCCGTCAACGACCAGCGGACGGACGGTGCCTGGTACTACTCGCTGCCGCTGCTGATCCTGGCGATGGTGCCGCCGGCGGTCCTCGTGTGGCTCCTGGTCGCGTGGTCGCGCGGCCGCGACCACCAGAGGTGGATCGCCTGGTACGAGGGCGGGGTGGTCTACCACGCAGAGGGCTTCGAGATCCACGCGTACCCGTGGGCGCAGATCGATTCCCTCGCTCGGCACGATGTCAAGGTCACCAACGGCGTCGTCAGCGCCACGACGCGCAAGCTGCACGTGCGGGCGACCGATGGCCTGTCGTTCACCGTGAGCGACGACGAATACGCCGGGATGGTGCCCTTCGCCGAGGGCCTGACGGAAACGTTCAGCCGTGCCCGGGTGGCGGAGGACGCTGCCCGTCTGGAGGCCGGCGAATGCCTGTGGTTCGGCGTCCTGGACATGACGCTGGGCGGTGTGGGGCAGGAGGACAAGCGCATCGGCTGGGACGAGGTGGAGCGGATCGACGTCAAGCACGGCGACGTGCGGATCCACCGCCGGGGCCAGCTCACGGCCTGGCTCAAGGTACCGGCGCCCGGCTTCCCGAACCTACTGGTCTTCCTGAACCTCGCCGACGCGTTGAGACGCTCGGCCTCCGCCGGATGAGGAGCCCGTAACGGCGACATACCGGCTGGGGCAGGGCCCCCGCTCACTCCGCAGCGCGCCAACCACCTTCCAACGTTCCGGTCTTGAGGGGTGCGCGTCGAACGGGAGTCTCGATCGGGTGATCGCAGCTGGCCGCGGGTATGAGAACAGGGCCTCTTGGTAGCTCGGGGTTGCGGAGCCAACCGAGATCCCGGAGACCCTGTTGCCGCAGTTGTATGTGCTCGCGCCGGTGGAGTTCAACTCGGCTGCACCGACGTGTGATTGTGTTGCTCACCGGTTCGGGAACGCTGCCGATCATCCGGAACGTGTTCGGCGGTATCCCTCGGACACGACGGACGCGGAGTGGGCCGTGGCCCGGCCGCTGCTGCCGGTGCCGGGCTGGCTGCGTGGCCGGGGTGGCCGCCCGGAGGGGTACTGCCACCGGGCAATACTCGATGCGATCCGGTATCTCGTGGACAACGGGATCAAGTGGCGGGCGATGCCCGCCGACTTCCCGCCGTGGGAGCGGGTCTACGCATTCTTCCGCCGCTGGCGTGACCATGGTCTGGTCAGGGAGTTCCACGACCGGCTGCGTGGACAGGTCCGCGAGGAGCTGGGCCGGGATGCGGAGCCGACGGCCGCGGTGATCGACTCGCAGTCGGTCAAGGCGGATGCCGTCGTCGGATCGGACAGCCGCGGCTTCGACGGCGGCAAGCTGATCAACGGCCGCAAGCGGCACGTCGTGGTCGACACGCTCGGTCTGCTGCTGGGCGTGATGGTCACCGCCGCGGATGTCGGCGACCGCACCGCCGCCCGGGTGCTGCTTGGGCAAGTGGCAGGCGCGCACCACCGGTTGGCCCTCACCTGGGCGGACGGCGGCTACACCGGCAGCCTCGTCGAGCACTGCCTGGCCGCGTTCGCCCTGGTCCTGGCGAACCGGGCGTGCTGCCAGCGGCTGGTCTTGGTCCTCTTGTCCCCAGCCGCGTGATCGAAGCGGGCGGCGATGGGGGCGAAGATGCCGTCGGAGTGCTCGTTGCAGTTCACGACGACGGCACGGCATCAGGGCCTCTGCTGGGCGGGCAGGTCAACTTAGGCCATCAACGGTGCCGACGTCCTGAACGACTGGACGACCCGCTTCGTGGTACAGAGCGCCGCACCGCCCGTCAGGTGTGCGAGTTCCGAGGAGTAGAGCCAGCCACCGATGGTCGTCAGGATCAGTCCGCCGGGCCTCGCGCCCAGCGCCTGACCTTGGAGCGAGACGGACATGTCGAGGACATCCTGATCGACGTCGACTCCGGCTCCTGGGCCGCACTCTATAAGGAGAACGACCGCTGGGTCGTGCGGCAGGAAGGATCCGAAGCACTCTGGGACGCTGTCGAGGAGCATGTCGGCCGCTGGTACGCAGCTGCCAGCCCAGCGCTGACGGAGTTCACCATCACCGTCACCCCGCACGGCCAGACCATCAGTTGGTAGACCCGGAGGCAGGCCCCGCTCGTCCGCCCCCCGTGGCAGATGAGCGGGGCCTGCCGCTACCCATAACACATTTCCAAAATGCCACTCACCCTTGATTCCGAGACGTTTCGCAAGGAATTGAGGAACGCATGGCAGGAAACCTCGCCCCAGACCCGCATTTCCCGGAGAAGGGCCAGTACGACTACGGCGTCAAGACCGGCGTCAGCACCGCATGAACCGCTCCGGGATCGGTGGAGGCTCTATACGTTGATCCAGCTGCCAGTTGGGGCTGGTGTTGAGCGTAGTGGTTGGTCTCGTATTCGTGGGGCGGGACGTCTCCGATGGTGCTGTGGAGGCGCTGGTTGTTGAACCAGTCGACCCATTCCGCGGTGGCGAGTTCGACGTCGGCCAGGCCATGCCAGGGTCGACGGGGCTTGATCAACTCCGCCTTGTAGAGGCCGATCTGGGACTCCATGAGCGTGGGCTCCGTCTCCGCCAACTCAGACTTGAACGTGTTCAAATACTATCCCAGGCTGCGGAACACGTCCTTGATCTCCCCGGTCGCGCACGCGACCTGTAGAAACCGCCGGAGGTGGAGTGTGTTGCGTTCCTGCCGGACCGCGCTGGTCCTCCTTGCCATGGCTCTCGCACTCACGGCCTGCGGCAGGATCTGGAACCGGCCGCCGCCCGAGGGCGAATCCGTCGTGCTGAAGCCAGCCGAGCTCACGGCCACATGGACCGACGCCAACGGCGGCACCCTAACGCTGAATCAGATGGAACTTTCACGGCCAACAACGTATGCGGCGACTGGATGGGCGCCTCGGACTGGAACTGGACAGGACCCCGGTCAGGATCGGGCACTTGGAAAGACGACTCCGATAAGACAGGGACCGCCGTCTGGCGGTCGTTCGACGCAAAAGGCCCCAAGGGTGATGACGTGGGAGACGTCCTTAGCGCTCTGCGGCAAGGAAAGACTCTGATGCTCTGGACCCGCGTGGGCGACGAAGACAACGACGATCCCCACTGCATTCTGACTAGAGATCTTTAATACTCCAGTCAGATTTCGTGTCTTGAGCTGGTCCCTCTTCGGTAGTGGCATCGTCGGGCAACGGCTTGGTGGTGTCGGCGCCAGCACTTCACCCAGCCCGGCGGTGTCCCGGTGGGCTCCGTCGTGGACATCCAGTTCAAGGACCGCGGGTTGCGCATGCACCTGGACCAGGCCGTCGCCCTGGTGTGGGACGGCGAGAGGGAGCCGGTGCTGGGGGTGTCGGTGCCGGTGGATCGGGACATTCTGATCAGCCGCTGGTACGTGCACCGCATCCGACTCGACAGTGAGGGCACCGCTCGCCGGGTGACGATCGGCACGGAGGCGTTCGCACGGCCCACCGAATGGTTTGGCCTGGAAGAGTGCGAGATGACGGAACGCGGCCTGTCGACGCCGGCAGCCGAGCGCGGCCAGCGCGAGTAACGGGATCGCCGCGAGACGCGCGCCCGCAGGGCCGATCGGGGAGGGCTGGACGCCCTTGGCAGGTCGGCGCCTGTTTGCTGCCATGGGTGGATCACTCCTTGTCGGGTGATTCATCTGCTAGGAGACATGGACAAGACCGGAACGGCAGGGCGGAGGACTGGCTCAGCGCACCACTCAGCCGTACATGCGCGCCACAGACGTGTGCGCTCGCTGGTCGGAGGCAGGCGGCTGGGTGCTCGGCTAACTTGCCCAAAGTGTGGGCCGCCCAGCCTGATCGGGCGCTGAGGGCGCGTGAGTTGCCGAAGGCGGACCATCGCGAGGGGACGAACAGCATCAAGAGGGACTGCATTCCGCCGACGTCCACCATGCTGTGTGCTGGCGTGCCCACGCGAGACGCGGGCACGGTGCGGAGAAGCGGCCGCACCGTGCCCGGACTGAGGTGCTGCCGTCAGACGCGAGTGGCTGTCGGGAGCTTGGCGGCGAGGACGTCCACCGGCTGGATGTCCGGTGCCTGTGCGAGCAGGCGCGCCCCCTGGCCGAGCAGCGCTTGGGCGATCTCGCCTTCCAGGTGAGCCTGCCGGGCCTCGTCGGTGCCGAAGGCGTCGAAGATGCCGAACGTGGTGGGGCCGAGGCGGAAGGCGAACCAAGTCAGGGTGCCTTCCTCCGCTTCCGCCAGGGCCAGCGCCCCGGTGAGGAGGTCGTGGACGTCCTGGGCGTGGCCGGGCTTTGCTTCGATGCGGGCCAGCAGGCCGAGGGTGGGGTGCATGAGGAACGAACTCCTTGGCTCTCGTTGGGATGTGCTCCCAAACTAGGGATCTTCAGTAGGGCTCCCTAGTGGCGGATCCGACAGATCGGTTAGCGTTTCCGTCATGAAGGTTGCCGTGTTGGTCTTGGATGACGTGTTCGACTCGGGGCTGACGTCCGTACTCGATGTGCTGCATACGGCCAACGAACTGCGCGCAGAGTTGCTGCAGCCTCCGCCGCCGTGGGAGGTGAACCTCGTCGGCGTCCGTGGCGCCCCGGTACGCACCGGCGCAGGACTCGTCGTAAAGACGACCCCAGCCGATCTGTTCGGCGCGTCCCAAATGCCGGATGTGCTGGTGGTGCCCGGCATCACCCACAAGCAGCCGGAGCCACTGATGAAGTGGACGCAGGCCAAGTCCCAACAGCCCGCGCGTGACCTACTGTGCCGCTACCGCGCCCAAGACGTGCCCCTGGCCGCGGCATGCACCGCGACCTTCCTCCTCGCCGAAAGCGGCATCCTCAACGGCCTGAAAGCAACGACCAGTTGGTGGCTCGCCCCCCACTTCCGCCGCCGCTACCCGCAGGTGCACCTGGATGAGACACACATGCTCACCCATTCCGACGGCGTCACCACCGCCGGCGCAGCCTTCGCCCACCTCGACCTCGCCCTCGCCCTGATCCGGCAGCGCAGCCCAACCCTGGCCGAGCTAACCGCCCGCTACCTGGTCATCGACGCCCGGCCCACCCAGTCCACCTACGCCATCCCCAGCCACCTCGCGCGCACGGACCCACTCATCGAAGCCTTCGAACGCTGGCTGCGCACCCACCTCGACCAGCCACTGAGCGTCGCCGACACCGCACGCGCCCTGGGCAGCAGCGAACGCACACTGCAACGCGCCTGCGACCGAGTCCTCGGCATCTCCCCCCTGCAGTTCGCCCAGGAACTCCGTCTCGAGCAAGCCATCCACCTGCTGCGCACCACCGAACTGCCCACCGAGGTCGTGGCACGCCGCGTCGGCTACCAAAACGCCACCACGCTGACCACCCTGCTCCGCCGCCGTCACGGCACTAGCCCAGGCCGACTCCGCCGCACGGCAACCCCGGCCGGACAGTGAGCACCTCGCATCCACCTCTCCTGCCGCTGCCTCACCGGAAGGGGAGGTACCGACGGACTACTGTGACCTGCAGCCGCGCAACTTAGAGGTCGTTTTCTCCCGTTGTTTCATCCCGGAATCTGCTGTTTGGTCTGCGGTGCCGGGTCGCGCCAGGAGATGGTGTTCTCGCTGGTGAGGCGGCGGGCCATGAGGTCTGCCATCGCGATATGGATCATGGCTTCGGAGCGGGCGGGTCGGGTTTCGTAGTCGCGGGCCAGGCGGCGGTGGAGCATGAGCCAGCCGTAGGTCCGCTCGACCGCCCACCGCTTCGGGATCGGGGTGAACCCCCTGATCCCGGGCTTGCGTTGAGTGATTTCCATATCGATGCCGAGGCCGGCGGCGTGCTCGACGAGGTGCTGGCGGTAGCCGCCGTCGACCCATACCTTGCGGATGCGGGGATGTTCGGTGGCGACTTGGTCCAGGAGCTGGGTGCCAGCGATGGAGTCCTGCACGCTCGCCGCGGTGACCAGCACGGCAAGGAGAAGGCCCATCGTGTCGGTGACGATGCTCCGCTCCCGCCCGACGATCTTCTTCCCGGCGTCGATGCCCTGGCCGGAGGCGAGCACGCTGGTGGAGGTTTTCACGCTCTGCGCGTCAATCATGCAGGCCGACGGTTCGGCCTCCCGTCCTTCCTTCCGCCGCAAGAGTTGCCTGAGCAGGCCGTTGAGCTGGGCGAACACGCCTTCCTGCTGCCACCTGGCGAAGTAGCCGTAGACCGTGTTCCAGTGGGGGAAGTCGTGCGGAAGGTAGCGCCACTGAACCCCGGTACGGTCCACGTACAAGATCGCGTCCATGATGTCGCGCAGGTCGTGTTCCGGCGGCCGGCCGAAGTCCAGGGCTCGGCCGCGGCGCTCGAAACGCCAAGCCGCCAGGACCGGCTCGATCAACTCCCAGCGGGCATCGGACAGATCACTCGGATACGGGCGTCGCTTCGACATGCTTCCGGCGTACTGCCGCGACCCCAGTGCGCCCAGTCGCACGCCAACGGCGGCCGAAGCACACAGCCTCGAAGACGGGCATCCTGGGATGAGACAGGATTACGGCCTCTTCCGCCCCATCCGAAGAATCGCCCGATAAGAGGGCACCATAGATGAAAACGACCTCTTACAGATGCACGGCTTCGCCCCCAAGGTCGTCGACCGCTTCCGCGTCAAACCCCACGGCTGGCTTTGTCCACGAGAATGGGCTCTGGCCCACTTGTTGTGGTGTCGTAACGCTCGGTCACGCCAACAGGACCCGCTTGCGTAGGAGTTCGAATCCTGCGCGGCCGAACATCTGTCGTTTGAGCATCTTGATCCGGTTGACATGGCTTTCGACGACCCCCGAGTTCCACGGTTGCGTGAGGCCGGCGATGACCGCGTCGAGGTCGCGTTCGAGGTGCTGGGCGAACCGACTGAGGCTGGGCAGGTCGGTGGTCGCTCGGGCGGACTCGATCCACTCCGGCAGCCGGTCGCCCTCCAGCTCGGTGACCATGCAGGCGAAGGAGCGCACGTGCTCGGCGAGTGTCGTCAGCTCAGGGCAGTTGGCCAGGACAACCTTGAGCTGGAGCCGGTCGTGTTCGGCCAGGGCGTCGGGATGGGTGAGGATCCACCGGGCGACGGCGCGGGCTGAGGGTGGCCGGGGCCCGATGGGCTGCGGCCTGCCCCGCAGGGTCCTCCTGACGTAGTCGCGGACGCTGCTGTAGCCGTCCGGGTAGCCCTCTGTTCGCTGATCTCCCCCCAGAGCTTCCAGGCGTTGGTACAACCGTCCTGCCAGCGTTGGTCGAGGTAGGGCTTGAAGGCATCGAGCCTGGTTGCGCGGTTCTGCCACTGGCCGGTGAACAGTTCCTCCGGGGTGGCGGCGCGGGAGAATCGCATGATGGTGTTGAGGCCCATACCGAGCTGTCGGGCCACGGACCGCTTGCTGTGTCCGGCGGCCAGGAGCGCGTGGACGGTCGCGTGCTTGGCACGGGTTCGTTCGGCGAACCGGTGGCCCGTCGGCCAGGGCGACGACGCCGTCGTCTCCGCTTTCTCGTGCGGTTCGTCCGGCGGTGCAGGCATGGGGCGCAGGCAGCCGCGGTGCCGGTAGACGCACTTCTCGGCGGCTTCGCCCAGGTTGTGCCAGAGGTGCCGCCGGTCGGCCACTTGGAGTGCTTGCGGGGCACCACGGGTGGCCCCGTCCGCGAAGAAGGGTGCCCGGTCGCGGCAAATGATCTCGATGCCGGGTCGCTCGGCCAGCCAGGCCGCGAGTGTGTCCGCCTCCCGGTCTGGCAAGAGGTCGATGGGGCGACGTGTTTCGACGTCGACGAGCACGGTTCCGTAGATTCGGCCTTTGCGCTGGGCGTACTCGTCCACGCCGACCACGCGGGGCGTGACGGCGGGTGGCTCCGGGAGCGAAGTGATCAGTCTCAGCAGGGTGTTCCGGCTGACCGGTGTTCCGAAGGCGTCCGCGATTCGGGCCCCAGCTCGGCCCGCGAGCGCGAGACCGGCCGAGAAGAGTGTCGATCGTAGCCGTTCCGTTCGCCGGCCGAACCGGCGGGTGAGCCCCGGCACCTGCTCAACGAAGGTCTTGCGCGGACAGGACTCTTCCGTGCAGACGAACCGCCGCACTCTCAACGCCACCACGACGAACTTGTCTGCCGCTGGCAGATCACGGGGAAACCGCAGGTAGGAACCGTGTACTCGCCCTGACCGACACCCGCACCCTGGGCAGGCCGCCTGCCGGACCGCGCTCCGGGCCTCGACCCGGACGACCGTGTCGGTCACCTTGACCGACTCCACCAACACGTCCTCCACCGAGGAGAACAGCAACTCTGCGAGTTGCGGCCGTACTTCGTTCACGGCGCAGCACTGTCGGCCACGCTGTCCACCGGCCGGGCGATTTTCAGGCGACCTCAGCCACCATCACGAGAAGATGAATAGGCACTCAGCGTACGCGGCCACAACAAGTGAGCCAGAGCCCGAGATTGGACAGCAGATGTCGACCGCTTTGGGAGGTACGAGAGTCTGGCGCTGTTCGATTGCCGGGCGGCTAGAAGAGGTTGGCCGAGGTGCCCTGCGTGAGGTTCTCGAGGATCGTGCGCAGCCACGGGCTGCGCACGGCTGGTAGCCGGACCAAGGTGTGCTGGAACGTTCCCCGGTCGGCCCGGAACACGTAGTTGGGGAGCAGCGGGAGCGGGTCGTCGCGGAGGACGTCTTGGGGTATGCGGCCCGACGCGGGAACCGGCAAGTAGGGCTGGGGAGAGACCAGCCACAGCCATACCCCCAGCGGCAGTGGTACCAGGTATGCCGGCGCAGTCGGGCTTGCGGGGGTCCAGGTCTGACCCGTCTGGGGATGGACCGGAACGAGGAGGATGTCGACGCCCGCGTCCGGGGAGGGCTGTCCCGGTCCAGCCAGGACGGCGCGCCGCTTCGGGGGGCCCGCGGGCAGCAGGGCGTCGAGCGCGCGTTGGAAGACGTCCGCGGTCAGACCGCCCGGGACCTTCACCGGCTGCCCTTCGGAGGCAACCAGCAGGTGGGCGAGCGCGTGGCCGGCTGCCGCCTCCCACTGCGGACTCCACGACCAGTAGTGGTTCGGCCCCAACCGTCCTCCCCACGTGGCAATCGGCTCGAACGGGGGCGTTTTCTCCCCCTTCTCTGCCAGCTCAGCCCAGGAGGGGGGCGCAGCGTGGATACCGGCAACGGGGACGCGGTACACGGCGTCTGAGCTGAGCCGCACTGCCTGCCAGAGCGAGCAGTCGTCGACCCTGGTCGCCACGGGGAGGTCGCATGCCTCGCAGGCCATGTTGGGCCCGTCGGCTCCGTCGAGGCCACAGCAGGCACCGCCGCGCTTCTCAGGAATCAGCCGGGTTCCACGGATATCACCTGGCGCGATGACACTCGCCCCGGGCGTGCTGTCGGAAAGGGCGTAGACCGGCGCGTAGATGCCGCGTGCCTCCGCCTCGCCCGGATCGATCTCGTCCCACATCCGCCACGGCCCTCCCCAGGGGTCCGGGTCCACGGCAAACGTCCCTGACTGCATGAGCACCGGAAGCTGGGTCCCGTTCCCGTACTGCTGACGGGCGTGGACCGGCAGTGAGACCTGGGACAGCGGGGTGGTCAACTCGGCGCCGCATCCCGCACATACGAAAACGAACAAATGTCCTCCGCCTGGGAAACAGACGCATCTTCGCAGCTCGCCGGCAGCCGGCCAACATGTTTTCTCATCCGTTGCGGGAACGTCACCTGCCCCCGTCGTGGAGTATCAACGCAGTGCGGGTAAGTGCCAGCCGCCGCCTCTGACTGCGGCAAGCGACTCACTCAGTGTCCGAATTCCCGGTGTACTGTGGCGCCTCCCGAAGTGGTGAACATCTGCTGCCCATTCTCGTGAACGAAGCCAGCATCACCCCGGACGCCGAGACCCAGGCTCGGATGTCCGCAGCGAAGACACCGGAAGTGCGGGCCCGGCTCTCCGAGTTCATGAAGGCCGAGTGGGCCCGACGCAAGAACGAGGACGCAGTACGGGCCGCCTGACGGCTGTATACGCACACGGCGACCCCCACGACGCCGGAGAGGGCACAATGCCCGCCATGAGTGAGTGGGGGGTCGCGCTGATCGCGGCCGGTTCAGCGGTGGCGGGGAGCATCGTCACGGGTTGGTACACGCGTTCCGCCGGCCTGCGTCAGGCCGAGGCCGCGAAGCATGCGGGAGACAGACAGGCGGACGCGTTGCTGCACACGGTTCAGGCCACCCTGGATGACCAAAGGCGCACTCGCATCGAGGACCGACGCCGACAGGTGTACGTCGCGTTTTGGAAGCTCGCAAGAGAGGTAGAGCGTGACCCTAGACCTTCCAGAGCGACAGCTCTGGGGCAAGCCTTGGTAGAGCTGGTCCTTGAAGGACCATGGCCCGTGGCCCTGGCTGCCAAAGAGGTGGGCGACTGCGTTACGGCCGTTGGCCGGGGCGCGGCGCACCGCGAGAGGCAATCCGCAGCATGGAGGGCATACCTCAGCGCCGTACGAGAGGTCCTCGGTGTCGAACAGGACCCACCTGGGAGCGACCCTCCCGATCTGGCCTGAAGTGTTCTTCACTGATCCACCCTAGGGCCGCAGATGACGAGCGACGGCGGTGTCCGCCGAAATAGGGCAGACCCCTGCACTGCCTGCATGGACAGCACTTCATGAACCTCGGCCATCCTGAACAGCCCGCCCGGCGGGATGCCGTGTTCCATGTCCGCCTTCGTGCTCCCTCGTGACGGAACGGGCCTGGCCGGTCGCTTCACCGGCCCCAGGGTGGCAGGCAAGCTTCCGCCAGCCGCCGCCATCGGCGCCCGGCCACCGCCCGCCGCCGAGCAGAAGGCCCCCATGAGCGACGAACCCACCCCCGCCGCCGACGACTTCCGTACGTGGCTGAGCGAGCGAGGAGCGGATGCGTACGCGCTGGCCTGGGTGAGCGAAGGGACGGGCGCCGTCAGTGTGGACGCTGCCCCGGCGCCCACGGTGGGGGAGAGCGGGATCGCCGGTCCCGGCGCCGATCTGACCCGCCTCACGCTGCACGAGGTCGCTCACGGCCTGCGCGAGACCCTGCATCGGTGGCTTCAACTGGACGACGGGCAACGGCAGCTGGCCATCGTCAGCGCCTCTTCCGGCGTCCTGCGTGAACACCCGCCCGGGGAACTGGCGGCACAGCTCAGGCAGGATCCGGGCACCGACGATGCCCGTCTCACCGGCGAACTGGCCGGCTGGTTGTACCGCCGCTACGCCGACGCACCCCAGGGACTCGAACTCGGATGGATCGCCGCGGCCGCCGCCTGGACCTGTCACATGCGCGCCCTCACCGGCTACCCGCCGCCCTCTGTCCTGCGTGCGAGCCTGGAGCGCGCCGACGAAGTCGACGAGGCCATCGAGGACCTGGTGGTCAGCACCGGGCTGAAGATGGCCGACCTCCTGGACCGGCTGGAGCACGCGCACCGTCCTCGCACCGAGCTCGTCGACGACTGGCACGCGGTGGAATCCCTGGCCGCCGACGTCCCGGCGCTACGGGAACTGGCCGACTGGCTGCTCGACCAGGTCGCCCTGCGCGACGCCAACGCCCAGCAACTGCGAGCCGTCCTCGAGCCGGACATCACCGACTACCTCCTTGACCGGCGCGGCGACGGACACCAGCCGGGGATCGCTGCGCCCGCGCTGGATGAGGCCCGCACCGCGCACCTGGCCCAGGCCCGCGACACGGTGCGGGCGTACACCGCCGCGGCCTACTCGGGGCGGGAGACGGAGGCCCAGCGGCTTCTGGACGCCTTCCCGGTCCCGGGCCGTTGCGTACAGGCCAGCGGTCCGGCCACCGCCTGGCGCCAAGACTCGGGCACCGCGCAGGATGCCGTCGGCGCCCTGCAAGCGCAGCGGGCGACGGCCACGGCGCAGGACAGCACCGTCTACTTCGCCGACCCGGAACTGCTGCACGCCAAGAACTCCTACCTGGCCGCGCGGGAGAGCCAGCTGCACCTCATGCATGACGCGCTCGGGCGTCTCGCCCATCCCGTACCGGCCCCCCGCGAGCTGCCCGCCGAGCTCGCCGCGGTGGCAACCGGCCAGACGCAGCGCCGCGTCATCGAGGCCTTCGGCACCACCGACCGCGCCCGACACGTGCTGGACGGACAGATCAGCTACCAGCTGAGCAGGCCGGTTCCGGCGCGCCTGCGCGCCGCCGCCAGCGCCGAGGCCGACCTGCTGACCCGGGTACGTGGCGCGCTGAACCAGCTCACCGACCCGGGTGCGCCCCTTGACGCAGAGGCCATCCGCGCCCGCACGCAGCAGGCCATGGCCCGCTCCGCCGTCTCCTTCGGCCGCGCGGCCCGCGACCACGACCACGACCAGGCTCACACCCAGGCTCTGGCAGCCGGTGCCACGGTCCACGGGGTGCAGCCGTGACCTGCGCTGAACGTGAAGGGGGGCAAGCAGCGCGCCTCCCGTGGGCTGCCGGCAGGAAGCCATGGCGCCAATGCGTCAGCCGGTGATGCCGGTCTGGCGCGCTCTGAACAGTGCGCTGATGGTCACGGCATCGGTGATCAGGCCGGTCAGGGCCATCTCTTCCGCCTCGGCGAAGGGCACGGTGCAGGCCCGGCGGATGCCGCCTGCCGCAGCGACCTCGCCCACCGTGTCGATCCGCCCGGCGTACAACAGCACCGGATCTGCCAGGACGTTAGGGTCCGGGTGGACCTGGCCCAGGCCGATCAGCTCCGAGGCCGAAGCGCTGAGCTCATCCTGCAACTGCCCGGCCGCGTTGTCGGTATCGGCCAGGCCCTCCACACCGGGCGCGCGCAGGATCTCCCAGTGCCAGGTGCGGGTAGCGTGCTGGAACCGCTCGGTGAGAACCACGCTGTCCGCCAGCAACGGGAGCACGGCCACCTGATGCTCCGGCCGAGCGGAGAGCAGACGCAGCCGGCGCGCGTGCTGCCCGTCCGGCAGAACCACCGGGTCCTCGAGGACCACCCGCTCCTCGTCACGGTGCAGGACCTGCCCCTCGACCATCGGCCAGCGCATGATGCCGATCGCGCTGTCGCCCTGCGGGGTGAGGAACCACCGCGGCTGGGTGTCGCGCAGATGCGCGTAGGCGGACTGCGGGGTGTGGTCCATCAGGTCACCGACTTCGGCAGACTCGGTGAGCAGCGAGCGGCGCAGGGGCACGGCCCGGATCACGCGAAGGCCTCACACACGTCCTGGCAGCGCGCGAACTGCACAGGCGCGGCGCCGGACAGCTGATACCTGGTGGCCCGTGTCGCAGCGGGCGAGGTCGCATCGTGGAGAGAACTCACGTCGTCGGCTCCGTACGGGTCGGTCGGCAGCAGATGTGCACCCATCTACGCGCGCCTGCGGGCCGCGCGGGCGATCCGGCCGCAAGGACGCCGTCTGGCGGGAGGATCGAGGCGTACAACCGTGCTGAGCCTCCCGCCGGACGGACTGCGCGATGCAGGCGAGGCGCTCGGCGAGCCGCCCCGGCCACGAGGACCGGATCCTCGGCAGAGCGGCCCCGTGACCCTTCCGCCGGTCCCTGCTGTGCCTCTGCGCGCACCCCCGTACCTGCTGTCGGCCAACTGCACCCGCGGCGGGGATCCGGGCACCTGCCCCCTGCTTCTTCCGCCCGGCGGGACGGGCCGCCGGGTTGCTGACCCGGCCCTCGGGAGGGCGCGGCCCGGGCCCGGCAGCGGCAGTACGCCAGCACTCAGCATCGGCTACGCCCCGCCCGAACCCCGGGCACCACCGTGCTCCGTGTCCTTCCCGCCTGAAAGGTCTGACCGGAGAAGGCGACGCCGAGGTCACCACCGGCATGAACGCCGGCCAGCGCCGCGTCAACAAGGGGCAGGTCAGCCTCCTCGACCGGATCATCGTCGACCTGCAGAACAAGCTCAGCACCTCCGAGAACGTCCAGGAACTCCGTGACCGGCACCGTCGCCTGCAGACAACCATCGACGGCTACTCCCGCGCAGTCGAGACCATCACCCAACAGCACCTGAACTCCGTGGCCGAACGTATGTCGGTCACGGAGGAGCTGGCCGGGATAGAAGCGCGCCTGGCCGAGGTCGGCGACCTCATGTCCCGGTTCACCCTGCTGGAAAGGCAGTACCGCTCCGACATCGACCGGCTCGTCATGGTCACCGAGGCCGGCAACCTCCTGGGGTTCTTCAAGGTCGGCACCTGCGTCTTCTGCGGCGCCGAACCCGAACACCAGCACCCCGACCACAGCGAACGCGAGACGACCCAGCTGCATCTCGCAGTGGAGACCGAGATGGCCAAGACCACCTCCCTCCTCGATGACCTTCGGCCGACCATGCGCGACCTGCGCAGTCAGCTCGAAGAACTCAGCAGCCGCAGGGAGGAGCTGAAGGCATCCGCTGCTCGCCTCGACGCGGACATCTCCGTCACCCGGGAACGGCTCGCCCCGCTGCGCGAGGACATGGACCAGCATCTTGAGGTCCGCTCGGCCATCGAACGCGACCTGGACCTTCACCAGCGCATCGAGGAACTGGAAGAACGCCGGTCGCAGCTGGACGGTGAAGCTGCAACCCCCGCCCACCGGCCCACCGACTACATTCCGAACCGGGCACTCTCCGCCTTTGACCAGGTCCTCCAGCACACGCTGGAGGCGTGGAAGGTGCCCTCCGTCGAGTACGCGGAGTACGACCAGTACCAGATGGAGATCAGGGCAGGTAACCGACTGCGGGCCTCTCGGGGCAAGGGCGTCCGCTCCGTGCTGCACTCCGCATTCACCACGGCCCTGGCCCACTACTGCCGCGAGCACGACCGGCCGCACCCCGGGCTTGTCGTCCTCGACTCGCCCGTCGTCACCTACCGCGGGCCCCACAGCGACCCCCAGGGCGACGCCCCAGGTGACGACGTACCGATGACATCGACCGTCGTCGATCACTTCTACCGGAACATGCTCACCTTCCCAGGACAGGTGATCATCTTCGAGAACGGTGACCCGCCCCACGACGTCATCGCCCAAGCCCGCACCCACCGGTTCGGCCTGCAAGAAGGCGACCGTGCCGGCTTCTTCCCTTCAAGGTGGGAGAGGCGGTCGAGTCCGTGAGCGGCTGAGGTCACGAGCTGGGGTGCCGGTAAGAACGCTGTCACCAGCCGCAAGCGGCGGTGATCAGTCCTTGGCCCTGGCAGGTCGGGGCAGTTCCGGCGTATTGGTCGTCTCGGCGAGTGCGAGGCGACCGCCCTTCAGCTCGGGCACGTAGTTGTAGATCGTGTTCCTGGAGACGCCGAGGAGCTTCGCGATCGAGGTGACGGTGTTCTCCGGGCGGGCGAGTAGGTCGCGGGCGTGACGTACCTGCTCCTCGGTCATCGCCGGCGGGCGGCCGAGTCGGGCACCGCGGGCGCGGGCGGCGTCGAGGCCCTCGTTCGTGCCCTGGACGATGAGTTCTCGGATGAACTCCGCCAGGGCCGCGAAGACGTGGAAGACCAGGCGCCCGCCGGGCGTGGAGGTGTCGAGCGCCTCGTGCAGTGAGGTGAAGGTGATACCGCGCTTGCGCAGGCCGGACACGATGGCGATGAGGTCCTGGATGGAACGTCCGAGCCGGTCCAGCGACGGAACGACGAGAGTGTCACCCTCGCGCAGGTAGTCGAGGGCCTTTCATAGCTCCTCGCGTTCGGCGTTCTTGCCGGACTTCTTGTCGGAGAAGATCCGGATGCACCCTGCTTCGGTGAGTGCGTGGATCTGCCGGTCGAGCAGTTGCCCCTTGGTGGACACGCGGGCGTATCCCACGAGGCCGCCGGTCCGTACGGCCGGAACGGGGGCGAGGAGATCGGCGGTGTCGTCGTCCGGAGGCTGCTGCACCTGCCAGATCGTACAGAAAAGGGTGCTACTCAAGTTCTTGAGCACACCGGCTTTCTGACACCGTTTTATGGGCATGACCCGACGCCGATCTGGCCGCGCGCCGCCGCTTATCGATCTTGCTCATCAATCGGTCGATTGAAGAACAGCAGCGGACGCAGGTCGCCGGGGAGAAGTCCCGAGGACAGACATGCAACCACCCACGTCTGCCGCGTGTCCCTCAGTTCATGACCTCAGCTGCCGATCCGCCGGACTGGCCGCACTGCGGCGATGGAGCCGACCTGACCGCTGGCGATCCGGTCGGCTGCCGCGGCCGTCGCGTGGAGCCCTACGCCGCGTGCCTGGCTCACCTCGCTGCCAACCAGCGAGACACCTATCTCGCTACTCTCGCCCCCGGCAGCGACCTCGATCACCGCGGCACAGAACTCGCGGAGCCCCTCCTCCAACGACTCCTCGACGCTGTATTCGATTCCGATACCCGAAGTCCGAGGATCGGCAACGCCTCATTCGGCTGGGCCACGTTCACTGGCGACGCCCAGTTCAACTCGGCAACCTTCCTCGGTGATGCCTCGTTCCCCTGCACCATCTTCGCTGGCGACGCCTCGTTCTATTTGGCAACCTTCACCGGCAAGGCCACGTTCCACTCGGCAACGTTCCACAGCGACGCCTCGTTCGGATACACCACCTTCGCTGGCGGCGCCTCGTTCGTTTTGGCAACCTTCACTGGCTATACCGGGTTCCCATCGGCCACCTTCAGCGGCTACACCGAGTTCACCGTTGCCACCTTCGCCGACGACGCCAGGTTCGACTCGGCAAAATTCGCTGGCAGCGCCATATTCAGAGGAACCACCTTCACCCGCAAGGCCCATTTCGACTCCACCACCTTCACCGACAGGGCCTGGTTCGAGTCGGCCGTGTTTGAGCGGTCCCCGCAAATAGGCCCGCTGGCATGCGGCGAGCTCGATCTGTCGTCCGCGTCGTTCGGGGGCCCGGTCACGGTCGAGGCGGCTGCACGGCTAGTGGTGTGCCATCGCACACGCTGGTCGTCATCGGCCAGCCTGAGGCTGCGGTACGCCGAGGTCGACTTCACCGATGCAGTCTTCGAGTATCCGCTGAGCATCGCCACTCACCCCCGCCGCTTCGCCCTGCCCGAGGGCGGCGGGGTGTTGCAGGAAACCTCCTTTTCCGGAGTACCCGCGACTGCACGCATGCTGTCCCTTCAGGGAGTGGACGCAGCCCACATGGTCCTCACTGACCTCGACATGAGCAGCTGCCGATTCGCGGGTGCGGTCCACCTGGACCAACTGCGTCTGGAGGGACGCACGACGTTCGCCCAGGTACCGAATGGGCTCCACTGGCACCGATGGCTGCCGGTGCGGTTCACCCAGCGGCGAATCCTTGCTGAAGAACAGCACTGGCGCGCCGCCCAGCCGACAGGGGTCCCTGGTTGGGGAGTGGCACTGGAAGGAGCCGACCCGGTGGGGCCGACCGCGTTGGCAAGTCTGTACAGATCGTTGCGCAAGGCTTTCGAGGACGGGAAGAACGAGCCGGGGGCGGCGGACTTCTACTACGGAGAAATGGAGATGCGCCGCGCCGATAGTGAGACGCCACGGGCGGAGCGGTGGCTGCTGGCCTGCTACTGGGCCCTGTCCGGGTATGGACTGCGCGCCTCACGGGCCCTGGCCTGGCTACTGCTGGCCATGATCGCCACCACCCTGGCCATGATGCTCTGGGGCCTGGCCAGGGACAATCCGGAACCGCAGAGCAGAGGAACGCTCAGGGGCACCGAGATCTCCCTCACAACCAAGACCCCCGACCCTGTCAACCCAGACGGCCCCCTGCACCAGCGCCTGACGACCGAACGCTTCGAGAAGTCGCTGCGTGTCGTCATCAACTCTGTGGTCTTCCGCAGCAGCGGGCAAGACCTTACGACGATCGGCACCTACACCGAAATGGCCTCCCGCATTAGCGAACCGGTCCTGCTCGGTCTCGCCGTCCTTGCCATCCGGGGCCGCATCAAGCGGTAGCGGGCCAGGGAACGGGCGAGAACTCCCAGTCGTTGACCGAGGATCCTGCACCCACGCCCACGCTGGAGGAGAGCCATTGCAGCTCGCTCCGTCCGCCCCTCCGACTGTACTGCGCGATCATGGTCGGGATGCCTCGACGTCCTCGGCGTCGTCAGCTGAAGTGCGAGACCTGGCAGGGAGGGCCGCGCCAAGCGTCGTGCCGCCAAGAGGCCCGGCCCCTTGGCCTCCGGCGATACCCTTGCCTCCACGATGCAGGGCCCCATCGTCAAGGTCGCCGGACGCTCATCGGCGCCCCGGCACAAGAGTCCAGTGCACGTCCTCCGAATCCGGACAGATCCGCCACCGTTCCAGCACACCGCTATCCCTCAGATTGTCCAGACCGTCGGCGAGCAGTTGCTCAGGAATGCTGCATTCGCGAATGACCCGGTCGATTTCGCGCAGCCCGTCGCCTGAAGACGGATCGCTGTGCGCCATGAGATAGACGCCCAACAACTGCAGCAGGGGCTCTGCAGTCCCGATCCGCGCGGGGCAGCCGCTGCGCAGCGCCCAATCAGCAGCGCGCCGTCGATCGGGACGAGCTGGCGGCTGGGCAAGTAGCGTGATATCACGAAGCTCCACGGCAACTCCGGCTTCTCCGGGGCCTTCACCCATACCCAGAACAACGGAACAGCCATTAGCACTAAGTTAAATGATCTTGAAGCCGCGATTGCTGGAGGTCGCCCTCGGCAGGCCACGCAGTAGCCAGCTGGCCTCTTCTGCGCCATAGGCGGCGGATGGAGCTGGGTGCCTCATCAGCCAAAGAGCCACCAAACAAAGCGGGAGGCCCACATCTGCAGCCAGCTCAGGCCAAGGATGAACGCAGCAGAGGCGGCGAACACGAAGCCACGTCGCAGCAGGACACTGAGCTTGGTTAGGCCCTCCTCGAAACCCGGTGCCCATGGGTCCGGGGCAAGCCGCCGTACGCTCCACACCCACAAGCCTGCGAGAAGGCCGAAGGTGCCACCCAACGCAGCCCAATCCTCAACGGCGTCGTCAGTCGGGATCCAAATCCAGCCCGTTACCGCGAATCCAAGGCCGGCCAGTGTCAGGCCTCCGGTCTCCCCGGCCAGCTCAGAAAGCGACGTGTGCGCGGCGACGAGCCGCTGAGGCGTCCGGCCACGCACCGTTTGCCATACGTCGATCGCTGGGCCCAATGTGCTCGTGCCATACGCCATGGCCAAGACGAAGTCCCAGTAGGAACGCGACATTGCAAGCTCCCCGCTACTCTCCGAGGCACACGATGTCGTAGGGGGATCTTCACTGCCAGGCGCCACACACAGCTCTGGCCACCCGCACCCGGGCGGTTCAAGTGTGGCGCCATGGCGGCCCCGGGGATCAACGGAACCGTGGTTGGCGCTGAGAACGATCTGGCTTGAGTGGCGGACGGCTTAGCGCCGGTTTCCGGGCGGATGTTCCAAGCGCCTGGTCAGAGCGCGGACGGTGCTCTTACGTGCTCAGGATGTGCGGTCAGCCATTGCTGGAGCTCACGGTGGCGGAACTGATAGGCAGAGCCTGCGTAGCGCAGCAGCCCGGCCTCGCACGCCCATTCCAAAAACACCACTAAACGGAACGGCAGCCGTCCCGTGGAGCACAACAGGAACACTACATATCGACGCACCACGGCAGACGCCAGCCCGAACATCAGCCCGAACGCCGACCCGGCCACTAGCCCGACGCTCAGTCCGGACACCAACCCGACCATCAGCCCGAACACCAACCCAACAGGCAGCGTGTACACCACGGCGACCGGAAGATCGTCTCGCAGAAGTTCCCAGGGACGCGCCTCCTTGGAGGGCGGAGATTCCAGCCCGGTCCCCAGCACGCCCACCAGCCCGGTCGCGCTGGCGGCCGCCAGCCCTGTCACTAGTCCGATGCTGAGCCCGGACACCATCCCGACCATCAGCCCGAACACCAACCCAACCGGCAGCGCGAACACCAACCCGTACACCAGTGCCTCGCTCGGGTTGGCATGCCCGGAGAGCCCCAGCCGGTTTGGCTCTGGCTGCTCCAACACTAGAAGCGCGGCCATGACGGCAGTCACACCGACCACGCCTGCCGGGAGCGCGGGGTCCCCGGTGCTCCAGGCCAGGGGCAGGGTGAGGAGAACGGCTGCGGCGGTCAGGGTGGCGTCGACGATGAGGACGCGGGTGCGGCCGGCCAGCGGCCACAGTTCGTGGAGGACTAGGTCCGTGCCCGCACGGGCCAAGCCGGGCGTGCCGGGGGCTGGGCTGGTGCCGGTTGTGGGGGTGAGGGCGTGGGCGAGGTGGTGCAGCCACTGGTGGACCTGGCCGGGATGGTAGGTCCGTTGACGGCGGAATCTGCCGTTGGAGCGGGGGTGGGGATGAAGGCGGCTGGCGGCGGGGATGAAGCGGGCCAACAGATGTTCGTCCAGGGCCTGCGCCGTGGTGTGGCCGGTGAGTTCGTGGGGGTCGCCGACCAGGTGATACACGGTGGCGACCAGGCACAACCGCCACGGTGTCGAAAGCCACGTCGCCAAGGCGCTGGCCGGATGCGCCATCAGGTGGTGGATCAGCGGCTGCCAGCGGGCCAGGTTATTAGCCCGTGCGGACAGGTACGCCACGGCATCAGACCGGGTGACGGGGGCGATGGTGACCTGGGCGGAATCCCGCAGGCCGCCGCGGCCATCCAGCGCCTCCAGGTGAGTGGTGCGGCAGGTCAGTACCACCTGCCCTGGCGCACCTTGGACTCGATAGCCGTCCAAATGCTCCAGCGCCGCCCGGGCCCGCGGCGCGGCCGGGTCTGGGGCACCGTCAGGCAGGGTCGGGTCCATCTCGTCCAGCCCGTCCAGCACCGGCAGGACCATGCCGTGCCCGACCAGGGCGGCCGCGTACGCCTTGGGCCAGCCGTAGGCCCGGGCCAGATGCTGGGTGAGGAAGGCGTCCAGGGAGTCCCTGGTGTCCCACAACGAGACGGGGATGCGGACCGGCACCGGGTCATCGGCGGCACGGTCTTTGAGGAGCGCGAGCATGAGCGTGAGGGCAGTGACGGTCTTGCCTGCCCCGGGTGGGCCAGTGATCACCAGTCGGCGGGGTCGGGTGTCCCGCCAGTACGCGGCCACGTGCGGTACACCCGCTGCCGTCGGAGTGGGCTGGAGGCGGCCCCGCGGGGGTGCGGTGGCGTTGCGGCCGGGGGCCGGATGAAGGGTGAATGTGAGGCTGATGGGCACATGGTCATCGCCGAGGAGCTGGCCGTGAACACGGCCTTCACCGGTTTTCACTTGGTCGGCTAGGGTCTCGGCCCAGCCGCGGACCAGGTTGGCAGAGTTGCCGTCTGGTGGTTTGCGCAGAGCCAGGCCCGACAGGAGCAGGGCGGCAGTACCGATCGGCAAGCCCAGCAGGCTCGCGGCGTCCTGCGGCTGGAAGCCGCCCCGGGACAGTTGCACCAGGGTGTACAGCACGCTCGTCGCCACTGCGGCCCCGCCCAGCCAACTCACCGCTCGCCACACCAGCCGGTCCCGGCGCCCCCCGATGTTCATGAACCTGATGATGGCCCCCACCCACCCCATCCCACAGTCCTTTCCAACCTTTAGCCGGTGGACGACGCGTGGACGGCTTCGGGCCTGGCAGAGTCGCGTATTCGAACGTCGTGGATTCCACGCTGCCGAGGGACGGATCACGGCCTGTAACAGGGGTTCGAGCAGAGGAGGGGTATGCGCGACGGTTTAATACGCGACTCTGCCAGTCCCGAGGCCGGTCTCGCTCCCGTCCCGACGCTGGCAATTGCCGGCCCAGCCGCCACCGTCCCAAACTGAGGTATGGGCGGGATCAGTCAGTACGGACAGCGTGACCGTCAAGGCATGGTCGGCCGCCCGCAGCGAGTCCTCCGCCGCCTCGATGTCGGCGAGGTGGCAGAGAGCCAGCCTCGGGTCGCTTGCGGCGCGGGAGCGGGTGTGCGGCGTTCACGGTTGCAGTCTTGAACACCAGCACCCTCCAACGTCACGGACACATACGCGACGTGTCACCGCAGTTCAGCGCCAACACCGACGTTTCCGCACTCCCTAAGCTGGACAACGGCTGGAACTACCGCAGCGGCCCGGGCACCGGCTACGCCAGCCGCGGGCTGCTCTACCGCAGCGACAAGCTGACGGTGCTCTGCAGCCGCAACGACTGGGTGTACACCCAGCTTTCGCGCCGCTCGGTGTCCGGCCTGCCCAAGGGCGCCAAGGGCTGGGTGCGTCAGGACGGGCTGCTGGAGCTGGCCGGCTGATCCTGCTCGTCGCAGCAGCGCGACCGTGCGCCATCACCGCGGCGGCACCCCACTCGGGGGGTGCCGCCGTGTGCCATGCCCGGGGCGCACGCCGCGGTGAGCCCGTGCCGGCCGGTTGGCCACCGGCCGCTGCTGTGGGCGAGCAGCCCCGACACTGGCGCCCCTCGCGGAGGCCGCCCACCGGCGTTGCCACCCTTGCGGGGCCGCGAGGCGGACCGGCGAGAGGGAACGCCGCACCAGATGCTGGGACTTGGCACCAGGCACCGACCGCTGTCGGGGACGCGGCGTTGAGGCGGTGCCCGTGGGCCTGTTGGGCTGTGCCACCAGCAGCTCTTCCCCGGGCTGCATCCCACCGCCCGCACGGCGTGCACCCCTGACAAGGCCGCCGTGCGGGCGGGCCCTCCGCCTAACACCCCGACTTTTCTTGCAGAGGCAGGCAGGCATGGCCCAGGTGCAGGTCCGCGACGTCCCCCGCACCGCCGAAGTGGCGGACCTCGCACCCCAGCCGCCCACCCACCAGGTTCCGGCCCGCCCCGCGACCGCACCGGGCAAGGGGCCGACCTTCCGCGCCGTGCTGCGCCACCGATACTGCGGCCGCCTGCTGATCGCCTCGGTGACCGGACGCCTGGCTCTGGGTATCGTGCCCGTCGCGCTGATCCTCCAGGCGCAGGCCGACGGCCACTCCCTGGCGACCGCAGGCCTGCTGGCCGCGCTGTACGGCGTCTGTCCGGCGCTCGGGCTGCCCCTGCTGGGGCGGCTGGCCGAGCGGCGCGGCCTGCCACTGCCCTGCCACCTGGGAGCCGTACTGGTCGCGGCAGCGCTGAGCGCCCTGGCCCTCGTGGGCACCACCAGCCTCCCCTTCACGGCCGTGTGCGTCGCCATGGCCGGAGCCGGATGCCCGCCCCTCGAAGGCGGTCTGAGATCGCTGTACCCGGCGGTGCTGCCCGATGCCGCCCACGTGCGCACCGCCTACACCCTGGACTCCTCCACCCAGGAGATCGTCTACGTCGCAGGCCCCGCCCTCGCCGTCGTCACGGCCACCTGGCTCACCCCGGCGGCGGCCCTCGCCCTGGCGGCCGCCGCCACCTGGGCCGGCTCCCTCGTCTTCGCCACCGCACGCCCCGCCCGGGCCTGGCGCGCGGTGAGCCGCCGCCCAGACCCGCTGGGCGTGCTGCGCCCGCCCGCCATGCGCCTGCTGTTGTGCGCGCTGGTCTTTCTCGGCGGCACGGTCGGGGCCCTCGACATCGCCTCGATCGCCGTGGCCGGGCGGCAGGACGCGGCATGGCTGGCAGGCGCGCTGCCGGCGACGTTCTCCGCGGCCGGACTGCTCGGCGGCGTGCTGTTCGCCCGCCTCCAGAGCGCGACCGCTCCTCAGTCACGGCACCTGCTGGTGCTGGCGGCCCTGTTCGCGGCCGGGTGGCTCCCTTTGCTCGCCCCGCTCCCGGCCCCGGCCGTGCTCGTCCTGTCGGCGGCGCCGGGTGCCTTGTTCGTCCCGCTGCTGACCGTGGCCAGTCTGACCGTCACCGCGCTCGCGCCGCCGGGCACCTCGACGGAGGCGGTCGGCTGGATGTCCAGCGCACTCCGCCTGGGCGTGGCCGGCGGCACTGCTCTGGCCGGTCCGCTCGGCGGGCACTTCGCCGTCCCGCTGGTGGCCGCCGCCCTGTGCGCGCTCCTGCTCTCGGCCCCCCTGCTGCGGCTGCACCGGCCGCCGCCTGAGTTGGGGCGCATTGCCGGGGGAGTGGTCCCACCTCGCGCAACGGCGTCCCCGATCGCCATGCCGGGCCCTGGCACGTCTGGGCGCCGCACCGGTTGTGGACCGCTGCCCGGCTGGAGGCTCCCTGTACCACCACCGAGCAAGGGGAGATTGCCGTGCCGTTTCCGTCCGTCCTCCGCCGCACCGCACCCGCGCACCGTGTCCGGACCATGGCAGTGGCCTCTGCCGTGGCCGCATCCTCGGTTCTCGGACTGTCGCTCGCCGCGGCCGCGCCGGCGAGCGCGGCGACGGGCTCCAAGGCGTGCACCCATCAGGTCAAGCTCGACACCCGGGTCACCGCCACCGTCAACTTCCGCTCCGGGCCGGGCAAGGGCTACACCAGCCTGGGACTGCTCAACAAGGGTCAGGGCGTCTACTGGGCCTGCTACAAGGGCGGCTGGGGCTACCTGAAGCCGTACTACGGCGCGCACAAGGGCCAGTGGGGCTGGGTGAGCCGCGACTACATCGACGTGCCGATGCAGACCGACTGACACCGTCCGCCGGCACGGGGCCCGCGCCTTGGCACACCCTCTCCGGGTGCCGAGGCGCGGGCCCTTGCGTTGCCGCCTGCGCGCCGTGCCCCCGCGAACCGCCCACGCGCAGTGCCCGCGGCGGCTGACGGCCGCCCGCCCGAGTTCCGCCGGAAGCAGGCATGCCCGAGATGGCCAACGGCGGCACCCCGGCGGTAACACACCGGGAGCGGCGGGCCTGTCGGAAGGTTCGCCGTACGGACCGGCCGGGAGCGTGAGCGCGGATCTGTCCCGCATCCCAGACCGCTGCACCAACTCTTTTCCCACCCCCAGGGATAAGCGAATTTTGCCCGCTTCTGTCCCTGGCGATCCGGGGCCGCTGCTGCTGAGATCACCTCTGTCCGACCGATGCGTCACCCTCTCGAGGAGCCTTCGATGAACCAGCGCCGCCCGTCCACCTCCCGCCCGCTCTCCGTCATCCGCCCCGCCGAGTCCGCCCAGCCGTGTGCCCGCCCCACCGAGGACCTCGCCGCGCGCCCGTTCACCTCGTCCGCGGCGCGCCCGTAAGACGACGCCCCTCCAGTCCACGCGCCCGCCCGGGCCCTCAACACATCCCGGGCGGGCGCCGACGCGTCCGGGGCCCCACGCGGCTCCCTCCCCGGCCACTGCGTCCAGCCTCGCCCCCGGGCCGCCACAGCGGTGAACGCCGCCTGCGGACCGCCTGGCGGATCGCCGCAGGCAGCCGCGCGTGCCGCGCTCCCGCACCACGGGAACGGCCGCCCGCGACAGCCCGGCGCGGCACGGCGCGCGGCAGCCTGAACCGACAGCCCAGCCAGACGGCACACCACCAGGACCAGGGAGACGCCGCGTGCCCGACACCGACCGCCTCTACGCCCTGTCCAGCACGTACAAGCACCCCTGGTTGTCCGGCCCCGACGGACCCGGGCTGCTGATCAACGATCCGGTCGTGGCCATGCGCTGGTACCTGACGAACGAGACGGCACGCCTTGGGCGACCAGGAGCGTCCCCTGTGCAGGCCACCCCACGGTTCAGCCGTGGTCGGCCCGCTGATACCCCCCGTTGTGGCCGCTCTGGGATAGGTGGCGTGGCAGCGGCCGGGGGATCCGGGGCCAACGTGTCAGACGTGCTTGGACGGGCGACCGGGGCGGCCGGGACGGGTGTCAATGTGGCGTAGCACGGTCGAGAGGTGCCAGACCGGCTCACGGCCTACGTAATCGTCGGTGGTGCCTGGCCGCGCGCGACGTAGGCGCTCCATGTTTTCTGCTCGACTCCGGTGATGGCGGCGGCGCCAGTGGTGGGCACGCTGCTGATCCGCCGCTCCACCGTGTCGGCCGGCACTTGCGTCCAGCGGGTGACCATGAGCGATGCCCCCGGCCACCACGCCCAGCGGCACCACCGCACCTGGCCGACCAATGAGGTCCCCTGCCGCCCGCGTACCCACAGCAGACGCCGCCTTGAAAGCCCTGTCCAGCCTCCCAAGGCGCGGACCCTGGTGGGCGATCCCAGTCCGTACCAGGGGACAACTCACCGGCCCGGCATCCGCACGCCCGATGACCTGCAATGCTGGCAGCCGCACAGCCCACCGGCACAACGCAGCCACAAAGAGGGGGAGAGGCAGATGCTGGACGCCGACCTGTTGAAGCACCCCGTGATCCGCGGCTGTGTCGATGCGCTCGTCGACGGCCGGGGCGGACTGGTCGTCTACGGGCAGGGCTTGGGGGGCCGGGAGACGCTCGTGGCGGCTGCCGTGGGGATCGCGGCGACCACCGGCAAGACCCTGACGATCGTCGACGCCGAATTCCTCAGGGAGGCAACCGCCCGCCTGGCCGGGCAGCTTGGTCTGGCCGAGCACACCTTCCTGTCTCCCGCGCAGGCCGCGAGCTGGCCGACAGGATTCGACCCGGACGGAGTGCTGGCCGTCTACGGGGACGTCCTGCGCAGCCAGGACATGGTGGAGCCGCTGCGCGCCGCGGCCCGGGACGCCAGCCTCCACGGGCATCTCGTCGTCGCCCGCCACCCCTACGGCAGCGACAGCCTCGACACCTACACCACCCGGTTCCGCAAGATCACGGCAGCGGGCTTCATGCCGGCGCCCGCGGCGATGGATAACAACGGACCGGACACGCCGGGGCCGATCGCCAGGCGGGTGCAATCCCCGTCCTGGCAGGCCCAGCAGATCTGGGAGCCGGCCTGGATCCCGCGCGAGACGGACCACCGGGCAGAAGCCCTCGCGCAAGAATGGGCTGCGGGGGAGTCGCTCACCCCTACCACAACTCCGGCCGAGCCAACAGCTCTCAGCGAAGAGGCGCTTGACCGCGGGCGGTCCTACCAGGCGGCATGGAGGCAGCTGCGCGGGACGCAGCCGGACGTGCCGGATTCCGGCCCCGTCTCCTTCCCGCCGGACTCCGACGGAGTCTTCTGGGTGACCCAGGACGGATCGGCAGGGATCTCGGACCCCTGGGTAGGCCTGGAAGCCAAACGGCAGTTTCTCGTTGCCCTCCCCGGGGCCGAGCACACCGGCACGGCACAGGACTCGCAAGCCGGCACGGCCACAGACCAAACGCACCCGCACACGGCACCGGAAGACTCCCACGCACGCGCCATCCAGGACAGGCTGGCACCACTGATGGACACTCGTCCAGGACTGGCACTTCGCCACAGGCGCCGAAGCCCACGCCGTTGAACAGGCTTGCCTTCAGCACCTGCGCGAAGCCGGCCACACCCCCTACCTCAGCCGCGACGTCATGCCGAACGGCTGGACCGAAACCTTCGACGCGGACACCACCACGCCCACCGCGCTCGCCGCGCTCGTCGAAAGCAACATCATCCGTCTCACCGGCACGGTGAAGCCCGTTCCCGGACACAAAATCCTGCGGCCCCAGCGCTGGAGAACTCCCTCGGGCATCTACCTGACCGCCCCAAGATGGCCGTCGGCCGGTAAAGCCGGTCGCGGTCAACTCGGGCTCTTTCGCCCGCCCGTAGACCTGGTGCAGCGTGACCCCGGCCTCCCTCGCCGCCTCGGCAACGGGCGTTTGCGCCGCGACCAGGTCCAGGACGCGCCTGCGCTGCTCGGCAGTGAAAGCCTCTTCGGTCAGGGAGTGGCTGAGTTATACAGTCCGGCATGAGCATCGTCGACACGTCCATAGCCGCGGCCTCAGCAGCGCTCAGCGGTGCTGCGGCCTACGGTGCATGGAAGGCCGCCCGCGAGGCGAACAGGGCGGCCTGGAACGCAAATGAGACGGCGGCCGCCGTCGCACAGATCGAACGGGACCGCTGGCACAGGGAACTGACGCCCCAGCTGCGGATCAAGCTCCAGACGGATCCCCAAGAGGTGCTGTACGTCCGTTTCGACGGCCCGGCGACGCTCGGCGAACTCGCCGTCCAGTTGACCATCCGGGATGACTTCGACCGCTCTCGGCTTCCTCACCTGGCGGGTACTCCGACGCCCGAGGAGCGATCGGAAGTGATCTGGGGCCCGTACCGGTTCCGGCCCCGAGTCGATGACGCGGACGAGCTGGGCCGCTCGGTCCCGGCCTTCCCGCTTCTCGCCGGTGACCGTCACCGGCTCGCCGTCGACCCTTCCCTGAGACCCTCCTGGTACCAGAGCGACGAGCGCTGGCGCGACGAGTACCGCGCCGCCCCCATCCGGCTTTGGGCGGAGTGCACCGCTCCGGGCCATAAGCTCTGGAAGCTCGCTTTCGCGGTGCCGCAGGACGGCGGCTGGGCCCTGGGCGGCGCCTGACCCGAGACGGGCGTCGACCGTCGCCACGGTCAGTCCTCGTCGTCGCGAATCCGGGTGTCGGGCTACTCGCTGATCCGGCGCTCGCACTTCGGCGTCTGCTCTGCGCAGTAGCGCAGCAGGAGATGTCGGTGGCCTCGTGGCTGTCGGCTAGGTCCCGCCACATCCGCGGGACCGAGGCGCGCGTCACCCGATGGGATGGCCGCCCGGGAACGATGTTCCCTGCGCGCGGGTGGTTGGCGTACGGTCTCGAATGCATGTCCCGCAAATGGGAACGGTGGCAGGCCGGTTCGGGGAGAGGACGGCATCAGGGGTGGGCACGGATCAGGAGTGGAGCGAGCACGCGGCATGCCGTGCAGCCGACCCCGATGAGCTGTTCGTCGAAGGCGTCGCGCAGAGCAGAGCGAAAGCCGTCTGCACTGGTTGCGTGGTGCGGACCGAGTGCCTGGCCTACGCCCTCGATAACCGGATCGAACACGGAGTCTGGGGCGGCATGACCGAACGGGAACGGCGCGCACTGTTGCGGCGCCGGCCCACGGTAAGCTCCTGGCGCAGCCTTCTGGAGGCAGCGCGCACGGAGCATGACCGACACTCCGCCCCGGGCGGCGAGCGCTCAGCCGCAACGGGCTGATGGGCTGTGCAGGGTTATTGGTTACTGCGCAGTTTCAGTGGTCGGCGGGAGCCGTGCGAGGCGGGGCGGCAGGGGAAACGTGATCCAGATTCGATCCGGATTCTATTTTGAAGCACAAATCTGAGCACCCAACCCAGGTCTCCACAGTACCGGGACGGGAGCACCCCAGGGCTTCTTCCCTCCGAAGCCGCCTTCCGACTCATCGTCACGTTCCTTCCCTCCCCCAACCCACGACCCCTCCCCCCTTGCTGCCGCAAGGGCCGGAGGCCCGTTTGCCGCGCGCAGCGCGGTGAAGGCTGGAGCGCAGCGGAAGCCTCTGGCCGGACGGAGGCCAGCATCGGACTGCAATGCAGTCCGACTCACTCCCGGAGCGCAGCGGAGGGAGTGTCAGTTCGCCTGCGGAGCAGGCGAACTGGGCAGTGAGCGCAGCG